>JAAWJI010000023.1 GCA_022796795.1 Lachnospiraceae bacterium
CGGGAGGCTATCAGCAGGGAAACGGTTATCCGGGAGGCTATCAGCAGGGAAACGGTTATCCGGGAGGCTATCAGCAGGGAAACGGTTATCCGGGAGGCTCCCAACAGGGAAGCGGTTATCCGGGAGGCCCCCGGCAGGGAAGCGGTTATCCCAGCCGTCCTCAGCCCACAGTGATGATCCATGAGGTGAAAAGCTGGCGGAACCAGAAAGGAGGCACGGCTTTTCTGGTGATTTCCGTGTTGGTGTTTTTCCTGGTTTTGATCGGTGGAACCATCTTTACGGTTCAATACAGCGTAAACAAGGAGGAAAGAGTACAGCAGGAGCTTTTGGATTTTGTGCCTGAGACCCAGGTCCATGAGCCTGGGGTAAGCTTTGCCTTTCAGGATTTGCAGCTGTCTGTGTCTGAGGCGCAGCTGCTGGCCACCCGGGAGGATGTGGATCTGCCTTTGGGGAAAAAGCTGGTGGCTGTGAGGCTGACAGGAAGCGGAGACGGTAAGTGGAAGGATGAGAACCGTCTGCCAGAGCTATACATCCGCACAGAGGAAGATGTGTGCTATTGGCAGGTATCTTTTTATGACTATGAATTCTATGGAGAGATTTTCCGAAGAGAAGGGTTTGAAGCCTATGCCCTTTGTGATGCCAGGGAGATGGAGGGCTGGGCTGCCTTTTTGGTGGACGAGGATCAGTCCCGGATCACCTTGTGTCTGGAGGAACGGGAGGGACAGTACAGAAAGAAGATTACCAGGATTCATCAGGTGACGCTGGAAATTTCAGAGGAAACAGACGGGCAGTGAGCCTGGGTCCTGGCTGCTTCAAGCAGAGAACAGGTCAGAAAAGAGGAGAGTATGAAAGCGGTAAAATACGTTATTGGCGGCGTTCTGTTGCTGTTTGCGTTCTTATATATAGGAATCCTTGCCATTGTAGCCACACAGGAGACGGGAAGCTCTGAGCTGGATCAGCAGCCCTATCTTCAGGTAACCTATCTGGGCTGTGAAGAGTTGGGGACTACTCTGGAAAATCCCCAGGGGGATATTCTGGAGGCCTATGAGGACTATACATATTATCGGCTTCTGTTCCAGGTGGAGAACAAAAGTAATACGAAATTCTGGGGAGATCCCGCAGACGCGGTGTATGTGGACGGCGTGGAATATGATGATGTGTGGGAGGTCTACGATTACGAGATTTATGACGACCCGGACTGGCTGTTCTATGGATTCCAGGAACGGACCCTTCCAGGAAAAACCAGCGCTTTGGCAGAGATCTTTGTCATGGTGAGGGACGGGGTAGACGATGCGGTGGCATCCTATCACACAGACTGGAATAACTGGGAGGATGGGGAAGAGGAACTATGGATTTCGCTTTCTCAACAGATTCTGTAAACGCAGGAAAATCCGCCTTGCCCGGGAAGAAATCACCTGCACAGGTTGGCCAGATATAATACAGATCGTACACTAGTTGACAAAGAATAGGGATCTTGCTAAAATGGAAAAAGTGAATCGTGTGGAAGGAGAAACATATGGATAAGGTGGTATTTTCTATTCTGGTGGATAATATTTCCGGTGTGTTAAGCCGGATTTCCGGATTGTTCAGCAGACGCGGATATAACATTGACAGCTTGACGGTAGGTGTAACGGCGGATCCACGGTATTCCCGGATTACCGTGGTGGCCAAAGGGGATGAGAGCATCCTGGATCAGATCGAGAAGCAGCTGAAGAAGCTGGTGGACGTGATTGATATCAAGCGCCTTCAGCCGGATACCTCTATCTGCAGGGAGCTGGTGCTGGTGAAGCTTAAGGCCAATGTGGAGGAACGCCAGGCTGTATTTTCCATGGTGAATGTGTTCCGGGCCAAGGTGGTGGACGTTTCCAGAGAATCTGTGATGGTGGAGCTTATCGGAAACCACAGCAAAATCAATGCCTTTATCGACCTGCTGGAGGGATATGAGATCCTGGAGCTGGCACGGACAGGAGTCACAGGACTTTCCCGGGGAACCTTTGATGTAAAGATGTACGATGAGGAGGGAAATCTCATCGATTACGGGTTTCAATGAAATTGAACTTTAGGCGATGAACCTTTAGGATATAATTAAAATTTAATGGAGGAATGAAAAAATGGCAAAGATTTATTATCAGGAAGACTGCAATCTTTCCCTGCTGGAAGGAAAAACCATTGCAGTGATCGGCTATGGCAGCCAGGGACATGCCCATGCATTGAATGCAAAGGAGTCCGGATGTCATGTGATTATCGGTTTGTATGAGGGCAGCAAATCCTGGGCACGGGCAGAGGCGCAGGGGTTTGAGGTATATACTGCTGCAGAGGCTGCCAAAAAGGCAGATATCATTATGATTCTCATCAATGATGAGCTGCAGGCAAATATGTATAAGAAGGACATTGAACCCAACCTGGAAGAGGGAAATATGCTCATGTTCGCCCATGGCTTTAACATTCATTTCGGACAGATTGTGCCTCCCAAGAATGTGGACGTAACCATGATCGCTCCCAAGGGACCGGGACATACCGTGAGAAGCGAGTATCAGGCAGGCAAGGGAGTTCCCTGTCTGGTAGCTGTACATCAGGATGCTACAGGCAAGGCTCTGGACAAGGCTCTGGCCTATGCACTGGCTATCGGCGGCGCCCGGGCGGGCGTGCTGGAGACCACCTTCCGCACCGAGACCGAAACCGATCTCTTCGGTGAGCAGGCCGTGCTCTGCGGCGGCGTCTGCGCTCTGATGCAGGCAGGCTTTGAGACCCTGATTGAGGCAGGCTATGATCCCCGGAATGCCTATTTCGAGTGTATCCATGAGATGAAGCTGATCGTGGACCTGATTTATCAGTCCGGCTTTGAGGGCATGCGCTACTCTATCTCCAACACGGCGGAGTACGGCGACTATGTAACCGGACCCAAGCTTATCACCGAGGAAACCAAGAAGACCATGAAGAAGATCCTCAAGGACATCCAGGACGGTTCCTTTGCCAAGGAATTCCTGCTGGATATGTCCCCGGCTGGAGGACAGGCTCATTTCAAGGCTATGCGTAAGCTGGCTGCAGAGCATCCCGCAGAGCAGGTAGGAAAAGAAATCCGCAAGCTTTACAGCTGGAACGGAGAGGACAAGCTTCTGGACAACTAAACAGAGGAAAAAGGACGCCCTTTTCCGCGGCAGGCAGGCTGCGGGGAGGGTGTTTTTTTGCCGCCGCCTGGGGATGAACTGTCACATTTCAACAAAAAACAGCTGGAAAAAGTTAGATTTCCTGTCTTGACATTTATTTGACGAAATGAGATAATACTAGCACATATGAACAAAAGGAGGAGTCATTGAAATGTCAACGAAAGCTTATTATCCCCTTAGTGAAATTGGCAAGGATAAGCCTGGATTTTCCAAAACCCGTTCCATTATTGAAGCTGCTTTTTATGGAAACAATGTAATTAAGGTGAACACCTTAAAGGAAGCCTATGAATTAGCAAAGAATTCTCCGGGAACCGTTGTCACCGATATGCCGGTGTACAGAGGCGAGGAGTTTGGTCTGGAGAAGGACGCAAAGGTTCTGCTGTTTAACGACGGCGCTATCACCGGACGTTATGCAACTGCACGCCGCATTGCCGGCGAGCCGGGTGTGGACTGCGAGGCCCTGGACAAGATTGCCATGGACGCTATTTACAATAGCCGCTGGAAGAACATGTACCACGCAGAGGTATTCGTGGGACTGGATCCGGAGTTTATGGTAAAGGCTCATCTGATGCTGCCGGAAGGAGAGGAGAACATCCTGTACAACTGGATGCTGAACTTCCAGTATATGTCTGACGAGTATGTAAAGATGTATAAGAACTCCAAGCCCGTAGGCGACGGCAAGGAAGCAGACATCTTTATTTTCTCCGATCCCCAGTGGACTCCTGTAGAGTATCCGGGCGTAAGCTTCGAGGCTCTCAGCGATCCCGCTAAGAAGACCCTGTGCTATTTCAATACCAATACCAACTGCGCCTGTATCCTGGGTATGAGATACTTCGGAGAGCACAAGAAGGGTACTCTGACCATGGCATGGGCAATCGCAAACCGCAATGGTTATGCATCCTGCCACGGCGGACAGAAGGAGTACACTCTGAAGGATGGTTCCAAGTATGTGGCATCTGTGTTCGGTCTGTCCGGATCCGGAAAGTCCACTCTGACCCATGCAAAGCATGGCGGAAAGTATGGCGTGACCGTACTGCATGATGATGCCTTTGTAATCAATACAGATACCTGTGCATCCATCGCTCTGGAGCCCACCTACTTTGACAAGACTGCCGATTACCCCACCGGATGCCCGGATAACCAGTATCTGCTGACTGCGCAGAACTGCTCCGCAACTCTGGATGAAGATGGAAAGATTCAGCTGGTTACCGAGGATATCCGCAACGGAAACGGACGTGCTATCAAGTCCAAGCTGTGGTCTCCCAACCGTGTGGATCGCATTGATTCCCCGGTGAACTCTATTTTCTGGATTATGAAGGATCCTACCATTCCGCCTGTAGTAAAGCTGAAAGGTTCCGCTCTGGCATCTGTTATGGGCGCAACCCTGGCTACCAAGAGATCCTCCGCTGAGCGTCTGGCTCCTGGCGTAGATCCCAACAAGCTGGTAGTGGTTCCCTATGCGAATCCGTTCCGTACCTATCCGCTGGCTCACGATTATGAGAAGTTTAAGAAGCTGGTAGAGGAGAAGAACGTAGACTGCTATATCATTAACACCGGTGATTTCATGGGCAAGAAGGTTCAGCCCAAGGATACCCTGGGAATCCTGGAGGCTATCGTAGAGAAGACCGCTGAGTTTAAGCAGTGGGGTCCCTTCTCTGATATCGAGATCCTGGATTGGGAAGGCTTTGTGCCGGATATGAACGATTCCGATTATGTATCTCAGCTGAAGGCACGTATGCAGGACCGTGTCAATGAGATCAAGGAATTTGAGACAGCCAAGGGTGGCTATGATAAGCTTCCGGATGAGGCTCTGGCAGCAATCCAGAAGGTTGTGGATGAGCTGGGCTAATCGTTAGATGAAAAATGATTCTTTTGTAAAGATAGAAAGAGAGATGTCCGCGGGTTTCCCGCCGGGCATCTTTCTTTCTATTTCAGAAAATTGCGTCCTGGATCGTCCTGGCCCTGCTTCATAAAATTGACAGGATAATCGAAAAAGAGAGGTATATACTATTTGTAAAAACCTGTAAGAAAAGAAACCGCAATTTCAGGTTGAAAAATGTTTCTATATCCGCTATAATATGGAGTATAGAAAAGTTGTAGATTCCTGGGATGTTCGACAATCCGCTTATTTTGAACCTACATTTACGTTTATGGGATTCCTATATTGCAGGCTGGATGCCAAGCCTCCGTTTGCAGTGGAAGGCAGTAAGGTCTGTTGCGGTTACCCACCTAGCACTAGCTAGGCGTCAAAATAGTGGAAACGGCATTTTGGGATTACAAAAGAAAAAAAGCATCTGCTTGCAGATGCTTTTTTAATTCATAGAAATCATGGTTGTTTGAGACTGCATCAGCACACAGGCGCTGCCTTTGATTTGCTGACGCTATAGAGAAGGGATGCCAAGATGGAACAGGAATGGAGAAAGAAACTAATCTGGCTTTTATTGGGGATTCTGCTGTTGATTGTCCTGGTGCTGGCAGGAAAAAAGGGGATGGAACGGGAAAGGGAGCCAGCTGAGATGCCGGGGGAGGAGAACCATCTGCCCCAGGAGCCGCCTCAGGCTCAGGTGGAGCCTAAGCCGATTCCAATTCCCGAGTACAATGGTAGGATCCGGGTATTGCTAAAGACAAAGGATTACGGGGGAGTGTATCATGAGGAGGTCCAGATCACAGATGGGGAACAGAGCTGGAGTTTCCAAAAAGAGGGGGATACATATTATCTCAATGGGGAGCCTTTAAAGGACAGTGCGCTTCCCATGCGCCTGGAGGCCTCTGAAGACGGACGTCTTACCCTGTCCTCTCTGGAGCGGGCCTGCGGGCAGCCGGCTTATGAGGGGAGCCTGGAGGTTTATGGAACTGGGGAAGGCTTTGTACTGGTCAATGAGCTGTCTTTGGAGAAATATCTGAAATATGTGGTGCCCAGCGAAATGCCTGCATCCTATGAGTTGGAGGCTTTGAAGGCCCAGGCAGTCTGCGCCCGAACCTATGCCTGTATGCAGATGGGAGCCTATGCCTATCCGGATTACCTGGCCCATGTGGACGACAGTGTGGGATTTCAGGTCTATCACAATCTGGAGGAGGGAGAACAATCCAGCCAGGCAGTGGCGGAGACGGAAGGGCAGGTCATGACCTATGAGGGACAGGTAATCAACGCTTACTATTTTTCCACCTCCTGCGGGCATACAGGAAATGAGGATGTATGGTGGAACGGAGATTCCTTCCAGACCCCCTACCTTCAGGGAAAGTCTGTAAATGGAAGCGGGGAAGTCCTGGATTTGTCCGGGGAGGAAGATTTTGCCGCCTTTTTGGAGCAGGAGGATGAGGGATGCTATGACCGTGATATGAGCTGGTACCGTTGGGAGGCCCATATAGATGTGGATACCCTGTCCGATCACATGAATGAAGGGTTGATGTCCCGGTATCAGGCAAATCCGGAGGCTATCGTAAACTGGCGGGGTGGAAAATTTGTCAGCGCTCCGGTGAAGAGCGTGGGAAAGATTCAGGAAATCCAGGTGCTGGAGCGGGGAGCCGGGGGCGTTCTGCAGAAAATTGAGGTTCGGGGGAGCCGCCGGACCGTACAGATTATGACAGAGTATAATATTCGCGCCCTGTTAAACGGAAATAGAGAAATCTTTTATCGGGGAGATGGCAGCCAGGCCAAGGGTGGAGCTCTGCTTCCCAGCGGCTATTTTACCATTACTCCGGAATATGAGGGGGAGGAGCTTGTGGGCTTCTTGTTCCAGGGAGGCGGCCTGGGTCATGGAGTGGGCATGAGCCAAAACGGGGCAAATCAGATGGCAAAGGAGGGTTGGAATTATTCGGAAATCCTGAAGTTTTTTTATACGGGGGTTGATTTGACGCCTGTCTCTGCGTTATACTAGACAGTAGGCTTTGAGGGAGGGTAACATGCTGTCTGCTGTGATCAAATATGTGAGGGAATTTTTGAAGGAAATGAAGCGGGACCATGTGAGCGCCTATGCAGCCCAGGCAGCTTATTTTACTATGCTTTCCTTTATTCCCTTTGTGCTCCTTCTCTTGACACTGCTTCAGTATACGGCGCTGACAAAGGAAAATCTGTATGCAGTAGCCCAGACCATCCTTCCAGATAGTCTGGACCGGTTTGTCATCGGAATCGTGGATGAGGTGTACAACCGGGGCGCCCTGGCGATTTCCCTGTCCGCGGTCATGGCTACCTGGTCTGCGGCCAAGGCTTTTTTGTCCCTGATCCGGGGCATGAACGTGATCTATGATGTGGAGGAGCGCCGCAATTATCTGATGCTGCGCCTGCGGGCCACGCTCTATACCTTTCTGTTTGTGGTTGCCATTATCCTGTCCCTGGTGCTTTTGGTGTTTGGAAACAGTATTCACCATATGATTCTGCGCTATATCCCCATTCTGGGGGTTATTACAGGATCTATTATCGGACTGAAAAATATCATTTCTCTGGGAGTTTTCACCAGCTTTTTCGTGGTGATTTATCGGTTTGTCCCTAACCGAAAAGCCACGCTGGCAAGCCAGGTGCCGGGCGCCCTGTTTACGTCTCTTGGATGGTTTGCATTTTCCACCTGTTTTTCCATTTATGTGGATGTATCCGCCAGCTTTACCAATATGTACGGCAGCCTGACCACTATAATCCTGGTGATGTTGTGGCTTTATGCCTGTATGTACATTATGCTTATCGGCGCGGAGCTGAACGCCTATTTTGAGGATCAGTTCTATCAGCTTCGGCAGGCCAGGAAGCAGGCCAGGCATGGGGAGAAGAAAGGAAGAGAATGAATGGCTACCATAAAGGATGTGGCGCTGGAGGCTGGGGTATCCATAGGAACAGTGTCCAATTATCTGAACAGAAAAACAAATATCAGCGAAAAGACAGCAAAGAAAATAACGGAGGCCATTCAAAAGCTTAACTATGTGGTGCAGAGCTCCGGGCGGGAGCTTCGGCAGGGGAAAATTAATGTGTTGGGCGTCATCTTTCCCAATATTTCAGAACCGTATTTTGAGAAGGTGATCAGCAGTATCAAAGGATATATGGATTTGCATGGATCCCGGTATTCCATAGAGATAGCCCTCACCGACCACAATCCGGAAAAGGAAGAGACCGTATTATTAAATTACATAGGCCGGAATGTATCCGGGATCATTCTGTATTCCTGTCAGCCTGGCAGACAGGAAATATTTCAAAAGCTGGAAAACAGTAAAATTCCTTATGTTCTCATTGATCGAAGACCCAAGAAGCTGGATTGCAATTTTATTTATATGGACAACTATGCTCTGTTCTACAAGGTGGTGAAGCACTATTGTGAGGCAGGCTATAAGGATATTGCCCTGATCACAGGGCCTCTGGAATATGACGAGAATCAATATGCCCTGGACGGCTATCGGGACGCCCTTGGGGTCAGCGGGGTACCGCTGCGAGAAGAGTATCTGTATCACTGCAAGATGATTCGGGAAAACGGGTTTCGCGCCGGAATTCATTTTCTGCAGGATACCAGGCAGATTCCCAATATTTTGCTGACTACCTCCTACCGGCTGGCAGAAGGGATTCGCTATGCCTATGCCTGGAATCACCTGAATCTGAAGGATGATATGAAGCTTATCACCACAGGAGACTCCCTTCACGACGTGTTTTACTTTGATGAGAGCATCAAAAAAACCTACCGAAGCGCCTATGAAGTGGGAGAGAAATCCAGCCGCATCCTTCTGGAAAATATGGAATCCCCCATTGTCTTTGAAAAGCAGCAGTATTGTATACAGGATACCTTTGACCCAGGAAGCCTGGAATATCCCAAAGGAAAGCATCTTAAGGGGAACGAATACTCCTTTCGGGACTGTATCCGGGTGCTTTTGCTGGACGATGAAAATGCCATCAGCGGAATGTCCAGCCTGTTGGTGGATTTTTATGAAAAGACCCGTATCCGGGTAGAGATTGTCCGGGTGCTCCCGGAGCATATGTTTGATTATATCGAGGAGTACCACAAAAGCGGCCGGGACGATATTGACGTGTTTCTCATTGACATTTCCTGGCGGCCATATATGGCGGAAAGCGGATATCTGCTGTGCCTGGAGGAGCTGGCACAGAGGCATAGTCTGGAGCGGGAGGGATTTATTCCCCATGCGCTGGAACATTATGGGGAATACAAGGGGAAGCTTTATGCCCTGCCTTTTATGGTCTGTACCCAGCTTTTGTTTTACCGCAGAGATGTATTTCAGGACGAGTATTTGGTGCGCAAGTTTGAAGAGCAGAATATGATTCCTCTGCGGCCTCCTGTGAGCTGGGCGAAATATAATACCATTGCTAGGTTTTTCACCAGAAGCTTTAATCCAGATTCTCCTGTGGAGTATGGGCATTCCATGTCTGTGTCCTATCCGGAGGAGCTGATCTGCAATCTTATGCCCCGGTTGTGGGAGCAAAAGGGGGATCTCTACTCGGAGGAGGGATATATTCAATGCGACACAAGGCAGGTGGAACGGGCCGTGTGCAATCTTCTGGAGGGATTGAAGTACGCTGTGCCGGACGAGCTGGGGCAAAGGCCCATCAGTACCCTGAATCATTTCATCGAGGGGAAGACAGCCATGGTGAATGTATATTATAACTATGCCACTGGGATTCAGGACTGGGTAAAATCAAAGGTTACAGATAAGTTCGGCTATACTCATCTGCCGGGAAATCCGGTGTTGTCTGGCTGGTCTCTGGCCTTAAGCAGGCATACGAAAAAGGCGGAATCAGCCTTTCAGTTTATACAGTGGGCTTCCGGAATGGAGATTTCCGTGCCTCACACCATTCTGGGCGGCCAGTCCCCCAAGCTGTCCGTTTACCAGAATTATGATCTGGTTACCCTGTATCCCTGGCTTCCCAAGGGATTGCAGGAAATGGAAAATGCCAGGCTCCGCAGGGCGCCTATTTCGAGGAACGGAGGGATTCTCAGTGAAAAGCTGGTGGAGACTAAAATTTACCAGTATTTGCGGCCGCTTATGGAGCAGACGGTCTGGGGACAGAGTGTGGACCGGGAACAGGTTGCCCAGGTTTTGCGGGATATGCAGCGGGACATGATGCAGTTATAAAAATGTAAGAAAGCATAGAGGAAAGAATAGAGAAAAGGATGCAGAAGCTTGTCAGGCTTTGGCATCCTTTTCTTTTTGCTCGCAACTTGTCAGGACTTTTAAATGCCAAATGTGGGAATACTGGCATTTTTAGATTAAAACGTTTCATTGAAACGAAACTAAAAATTATTGAAGACGAGAGAAAAGTCTGATAAAATAAGAAAACAACAAAAGAAAAATCAGGAAACAGTGAGGGAAAAATATGGAGTATAGTAAGACTTTATATCTGTATGGAACTCCTACAGATCTGGAAGTTGGTCTGCCCAAGGGAATGACAGAGGGGAAACAATTTCCGGCGGTGATTCTCTGCCATGGCTTTAGCCGTCATCGAAACGACGGTTTGCAGGTGTTGGCGGAAACGCTGAACGAACAGGGATTTGTCACCCTGCGGTTTGATTTTCGCGGCTGCGGAGAGCATGCGGCTCACAAATATTTTGAATATTGTGCGTCAGAGTGGCCCAGGGATTTGGTTCAGGCAGTGAATTATGCAGAAAGCCTGCCCTTTGTGGACCGAGCCAGAATTGGTGCGGCGGGAATCAGTATGGGAGCCTGCACGGTAGTGTATACGGCCGGAATGGACGAGAGAATCAAGTCCGTGGCCGCCATGTCCGGAATCGCGGATTGCCGGGAGTGGCTCCACTACGTATGGGACAGTCAGGGAGGAGACTTTGGGGAATTTGTGAAAAGCGTCTATGAGCAGGCCAGGATTTCCGCCGCCACAGGGAATGCCCACGTGGTAAATGTGCTGGAGATGTATCATATGTCCCGGAAGGATCGGGATCATGCCGTATTGGAGGCTGTCTTTGACGCAAACAATTCTGAGTATATTGCCTGGCACGTAATGCAGGAGCTTTTGATGTACAAGCCTGTGGAGCATTGTCCGGGTATTACCCAGCCGATTTTCTTCCTGACAGGAGGAGAGGATACGCTGGTGCCAAAGGAAAATTCTCAGAGAATGTATAATGCGGTTCTCTCACAAAAGAAGAAAATGAAGGAATATCCGGGAGTGGAGCACAACATGCCCATAGATCCTCAGAGAAATTTGATTTTTGCAGATATTACAGACTGGTTTCGGGAAACCTTATAAGAGATACAAAAGGCCAAACAGGGCTTTTGTAATAGAGTAGACAGGAGGTATCTTTATGAAGAAAAAACTGTTGGGAGTATTGTTATCCGTTGTGTTGGCATCCAGCCTGATAACCGGATGCCAGAGCCAGAAGGAAGAGACGCAGGCTCCGGCCCAGGAGGAGACAAAGGAACCGGAAAAAGAAGCCCAGGATGCAGAGCCAAAAGCCCAGGAGCAGACGGAAGTCCAGGAGCCGGCAAAGGATGACGAGACGGCTACATATGCGGACCTGACTTTGACGGATGCGGAAAAAGAGTCTGTAAAGGGTATGACCATCGGCGTGTCCTATTGTCTCTTGAGCGCTCCGGCCGTAAAGGTGTTTGCCCAGGGAATTCAGGCCGAGGCCCAGGAACTGGGGATCACTCTGGTGGAGTTGGACGGAAACTTTGACGCTACCACCCAGGCCAATCAGATGAGCGAGCTTATAGCGCAGGGTGTGGACGCCATTGTGCTGAATCCCTCGGACGGCACCTCTCTTGTGGCTGCGGCCAAGGAAGCCCATGACGCGGGAATTCCAGTGGTGACAGGGGCCATGAATATTGACGCGTCCGGAGCCGGGTACATTGAAACCTTTGTGGGACCGGATGATGAGGATGCAGGTTTTTGCGGCGGAGAGGCTATGGTGGAGCATCTGAAGGACGGCGGAAAGGTGGCGGTCATTGAGGGAACGGCCGGAAGCTCTGCCCAGGTAAACCGGACGGCAGGCTTTGAGCGGGCCCTGGAGGGCTCCAATCTGGAGGTGGTAGCGAAGATCAGCGCGGATTACGACGAGGCCACGGCAATGAACACCATGCAGGATCTGCTGACCCGGTATCCGGATCTGGCCGGGGTATTTTGTCATGACGATACCATGGCGTCCGGTGCGGCTCAGGCTTTAAAGGAGCTGGGCTACACAGGCGGAGAGGTGATTATCGTAGGATACGGCGGAAGCGCTGCTGGAGCCAAGCTTATCGAGGAGGGATATATGGTAGCTTCTGCGGTGCAGCCTCTGGTAGAGGAAGGCCGTGGATGCATCAAGGCTCTGGTGAAAGCATTAAATGGAGAAGAATTAAACGGATGGTATAAGGACGTGATCGTTCCGCTGGACGCGGATACCTTAAAGACTTACGATAAGTCTCTGCTCTGGTAAAATCCGGGCGGAGGAAGGGATGACAGGGAGACTTTCATGGAAGATTATATTTTGGAGCTTACGGATATCAGCAAAGCTTTTCCAGGGGTAAAGGCCTTAAGCCACGTGACCATGGAGGTGAAACGTGGGGAAATCATGGGGCTGGTGGGGGAAAACGGCGCAGGGAAATCTACCCTGATGAAAATATTAACCGGCGTGTACCAGAGGGACAGCGGCAGTATCCGGATCAACGGAACGGAGGCCAGAATTTCCAACCCCCTGGAGGCGCAGAAGCTTGGACTGAGTATTATTTTTCAGGAAATGAACCTGGTGGATTCCCTCAGCATTGCGGAAAATATTTTCGTAGGGCGTCTGCCAAAAAAGGGGATTTGGGGAATTCAGTGGAAGGAAGTCCAGAGAAATGCGGAGGAGCTTCTGGAAAAGGTGGGCCTAAAGAAAAATCCTGGGGTTAAGGTGGAGCTCTTAAGCATTGCGGAGAAGCAGATGGTGGAAATCGCAAAGGCGCTGTCCTTTCAGGCGCGGCTCATCGTTATGGATGAGCCCTCCGCCACTCTGACGGAGAAGGAACAAAGGCATCTGTTTGATATTGTGGAAGTCTTGAAGCGGGAAGGGATTACCGTAATCTATATTTCCCACAGGCTGGATGAGATTTTTAAGCTGTGCGACAGGGTTACCATACTCCGGGACGGGCAAGTGATTGACACCAAAGCCATGGGGGAGCTTACCAGAGAGCAGATTATCACCAAGATGGTGGGGCGGGAGCTGGAAGAGAGCATTGCAAAAAATATTTCTCTGGCAAAATTAAGAGGCGTGGCGGCCGGGTGATTCCTGAAGAGAAATCAGGAGGAGGAAGTAGCCAAAGGCTATCTGGAGCAGCTTCGCATTAAGGCGCCGGGGATCCGTACCGGCTGCGTAACCTTAAGCGGGGGAAATCAGCAGAAGGTGGTACTGGCAAAGTGGCTGTACACAGAGGCGGAGATCTTGATCCTGGATGAGCCCACCCGGGGGATAGATGTAGGGGCGAAATATGAGATTTACCAGCTGATTTATGAATTGATGGAACAAGGCCTGTCCGTGATTCTCATATCCAGCGAGCTGCCGGAGGTGATAGCTTTATGCGACCGGCTGCTGGTCATCCATGAAGGAGAGCTAAAGGGAGAACTGACCGGAGAGAATATGACGGCGGAGACCATTATGAAAATGGCTATATTAAAAGGGGGAGAAGGGGCATGAAAAAATACCAGAGATTTCTTGGCAGGTATGCAAACCTGCTTTTGCTGGCGCTGCTCTGTCTGGTTGCGGCAGCCTTTTCCAGCAGCTTCTTTTCCGCCCGAAATCTATCCAATATTCTAAAGCAAAGCTGTATCCTGGGTGTCCTTACCATTGGGTTATCCAACATCCTGATTTCCGGACACATGGATCTGTCTATCGGAGCCCAGGTAAGCTTTACTGGGCTTCTGGTGATCGCTTTGCAAAAGGAACTGCCGGTGGGACTGGCCATTCTGGCAGCGCTGCTGGCAGGCTGTTTCCTGGGCATGTTAAACGGTCTGGTGGTGGTTTTGTTTCATGCCAATTCCGGAGGATCTCTTATGATCACATACGGCACAGGGCTTTTATTTTCGGCCATGAGTCTGATTTACACCCAGGGATTTACCCTGGAGGGCAGCGACTCCGCATTTTATGAGCAGATCGGCATCGGTACCCTGCCCATAGGATCGGTTGGCCGGTATATTTCCTATTCCATGGTAATCTTTGTCCTCCTGGCTCTTTTGCTTGGGGTGCTGGAGGGAAGGACAATATTCGGACGGGCCATCCATATGACGGGATACAACGAGGAGTGCACCAGGCTTTCCGGAATCAAGCCTTCCCGGCATATCCTTGCCTCCTATATGATCATGGGGGTAATGTCTGCAGTGGCCGCCATTCTCTTAACCTCCCGCGTATCCGGAGCCAACCCTACGGCAGGGGACGGCTATGAGATGGACGCCATTATTGCGGCGGTTTTAGGCGGAATCAGTCTTGCAGGGGGAAAGGGGAGCGTGCCCCGGGCAGTCTTGGGCGTGATTACCTTTCAGGTTTTATCCAATGCCATGAACCTGATCGGCTTTGGAACCTATGATCAGACCATTGTGAAAGGCGTGGTGCTGATCCTGGCTATTGCATTTGATACCTGGAACCGCAAGCAGCTGGGAAAGGCGTAGGAGGCAGAACATGAACAGAACAAAACAAATTTTGGGAGAACAGAAAACACTGCTGGCGCTTCTTATCCTGTGTATTTTCATGAGTATTTTTTCCAATGTGTTCCTCACAGGGGCAAATCTTACGGCAGTCCTTATCCAGGTTTCCATCTACGGAATCACAGCCTGCGGCATGACCTTTGCCATTATCGGCGGAGAATTTGACCTTTCCGTAGGCTCTACCATGGCTATGACCGGGCTTTTGAGCGTGGTATTGGAGCCGGCGCTGGGCCAGATTCCGGCTATTTTTGCGGCCCTTCTGGCAGCGTGTCTGGCCGGGGCTCTCAACGGTTTTTTGATTGCCAGGTGTAAAATCAACTCCTTTATAGCTACCATCGGCACCATGTATATTATCAAGGGAGTGGCCCTTCGGATCAGCGACGGCCGGCCGGTACAAAGCGCCTGTGCCTGGTATCAGAAGATCGGAAACGGCTGGCTCCTTGGGATCCCCGTGATGGTCTGGGTACTTTTGGCCTGCGTATTGGCCACAGCTTATATATTGCGGCAGACTCGTTTTGGAAGAAATGTCTATACCATTGGGGGAAGCAGTGAGGTGGCCCACAACAGCGGTATTTCTGTGGTAAAGTGCAAGACCGTCATATTCATCATCTGCGGCTTCACTGCCGGCATTGCGGGCATATTAAACGCCTCCCGACTGAATACAGGGGCTGCCACCCATGGGGAGACGCTGGCCCTTTCGGTGATCACCGGCACGGTAATCGGGGGAACCAGCCTGGTGGGAGGCGTGGGAAATGTGTGGAAGACCATGGTGGGAATCCTGTTTTTCAATGTGCTGACCAATGCGCTGAATATATTGCGGGTGTATTCCTACTACCAGACGGCGATCCGGGGGATTCTTCTGGTAGCCATAATCGCCTTGGAATCTTATCAGGTGTATCAAAAGCAAAGGTATTAAATATCAGAAAAGGGAATGACCTTAAGGCAGAACCCTACAAAAAGCGGGCCCACAGCGCGAAAAAAGCTTTGTTTGTCGGGTGGTAAATGCAAAAAAGACCTCCTATAATGAATACCATGAATTCCCGGGAAAGAATTTATAAAACAAATCAGGAGGTTTTACTATGGCATTATCACTGGATTCGAAAATCAAGGAAATCATGAGATCGGAAGAGGGACGAGCTGTGATGGAGAAATGGGCTCCCGGTTCCACCTCAAACCCCAGCATGAAGCTGGTGGGAGCGCTGACCTACCGCAAGCTTCTTAGCTATCCGGAGTCTGCAGAGGTGGCTGTACACGCAGATGAGATCGACGCGGACTTAAAGGCATGCTCCAGGTAACAAAGCTTTTCTGTGGCGCTCCATAGAGACTGCCCCAGGAATAAGACTTTTCCATATCAAATCCAAAGGGCCGCCATGCCGCGGCTCTTTTTGGTGCAATTGGTAAACAGAAAGGCAAGGGAGGAATCCTGGTGAATGTTAGGATCAACATTCATTCAGGGTAGACTCCATTAGCAGGGCCTTCAGGATGATCTGCAGCTGCAGGCGTTTGTCAGGATCCATCAGGTCCACAAAGAGATCCTGCTGGATCCGGGAGATCCGCTCGATCAGGGTACTTCGATGGATAAACAGCCTGCGGGCGGCCTTGGCGTAGGACATGTTTTCCTGAAGAAAGGCGGAAAGGGTTTCCAGGTAGGAGACCTCAGATTCCCGGTCGTGATCCAGAAGCTTTCGAAACCCGGTGGGGAAATAGGCCTCGATGGGAAAGCCGCCCAGGGAATTTGTCACCATTTCCATGAGGGCGTAGTCAGAAAAAACATAGAGATTCTGTCCCGGAGCATAGAGCTGTCCGTTTTCTATGGCGGCCTCTGCCTGGAAATAATAGGTGCGCAGCATGTAGAGGTCCGGGAAATCGTTGCTGATTCCGGCACAGAGCTGCATTTCCTTCATCATAGCGGATACCTTTGTAAGAATTTCCCTGGCTTTATCCGAGTCCTCACTGAAATGACGGGCCGGGATCAGACCCAGAATGGTGTTGTTTTGCTCCCAAAAGAGGCTGTCCGAAAACAGGGATTCCATTACAGAGCAGATATAGGCGACAGGAAGGGCGGAAAACTGTTTCAGGCAGTGAATGGAGATGCAGACATGGGTTTGTTTGTAGCGGGAGGATTTCAGCAGCATCCTCTGGTTAGGTCCCAGAGGCATCTCATTCATGAGATTTTGCAGGATTTTTTTCAGGGAGCCAAGCTCATTGGAAAAGAGGGCGGGAGACAGCTCCGCGGCCTTCTCAATCATTCCGGCCAGCTGCTCTGCAAAGAGCTCCTCTCCGGCGATGAAGGGATGTCCTGACTGTTCCATATAAAGGCAGCCCATATAGTTGTCGCTGGAATCGAAGAGATTGACGCAGAGCACATGCGCCTCTTTCAGCTCCACCATAAAAGAACCATGGGTATCCATGCGGGGATCCTTTTGCTTTAAAAAGAGGAGAAAGGATTCCAAATCCAGCTCCGGGTGGGAGGGAGTCACGCTTCCCCTTTGGGGGGAGAGGGTGGACGCCACATATTGGAAGGAGTTGTTGAGGACGAACATAGAGCGTTCAAAAACAGGATAGGAGCACAGCAGAATATCCTGTATGGCGGGAGCTTTTAGAAACAGCTTCAAAAGCCGGCTCTCCCACATGTAAAACAGCTCGTAGATTTCCTGGAGACTTTTGTAGACCTCAAAAAAGTCCACCTTCTTCTTAATCAGAATGACTGCGGCATGCTCTTTGTAGTAATTCAACCGCGAATTTTCCCCAATGCAGATGAGGACCGTATTTCTTTCTATAACCGGCCTTTGGGGCAGATGCTCCACTGTGGCCAGATATACATGGTTGGAGTGAAAGCGCAGAGTGTGATCCATATAAAGCTCAGGGGCAAGCAGATGCAGCTTCCTGCTGGCCTCCCCGTACAGTTCCACGGTATACTTGCGGCTCAAATGCTCAGACAAAATATATGCGTTTAGTTCCATATCCCCATTCCCCCTTTGGTTTCTATTATAAGGGAACGGCAGGAAAAAGCAAGTGACACCCCTTATTTTTAATGGGGAAAGAAGGATAAAAACATATAAACAGCAGGATTTCAAAATAGGGACATACCATCCATAATAAAAAACAGTATTCAATCCCGGGAATACACAGAGCAGAGAAATATTCGTCTATGTGAAAATTCATGGAGGAACTGCCAGGAAAAATTAAGACCAGGAGGTTGAAAAGATATGGGGTATGATGTAAATGGGGCCAATGCGGCCATGCTGAAGGGGTATGTAAGTGCAGCAAGGCCTATGGAAGAAATGTTTTCCGTAAAGGGAAAGGTGGCGGTAGTGACAGGAGCCACTTCCGGACTGGGATTCAATATTGCTCTTCGGATGCTTCAGGGCGGAGCCAATGTGGTAATTGCCGGAAGCTCCAAGATTAAGGGAGAGTATGCGCTTCCTATTCTGGAGGAGGCAGGCTTTGGACCTGACCGGGTGGTGTTTTGCAGAACCAATGTGGCGGATGAAAGGGATATGGAGAACCTGATCAAAACAGCGGATGAGAAATTTGGTTCTCTTGACATTTATGTAAACAGTGCGGCTGTGTGGAGCTATGCTCACATCTACGATCTGTCCGCAGAGGAATTCCGCCGGGTACTGGACGTAAATGTAAGCGGAGCGTTTTTGGGGATTAAACATGCCAGCAAATATATGATCGAGCACAAGATTAAGGGGAAAATCACCCTAATCTCCTCCAACGCCGCATGGCTTCCCTATCCGGTATTCGGAGGCTATCCCCACTACGCATCCTCCAAGGGAGGCGTCAATTCCCTGGCCATTGAGGCGGCCAAGGAGCTGAAGCGCTTTGGAATCATGGTAAATGTGGTGGCTCCCGGCGGAATGGTGACAGCAGGAGCGTCCACCAATATGTGCGCCAAAGATTTGCCGGAGGAGAAGCAGGATGAATTTTACGAGGAGCTAATGGTGTGGCAGAGCGACAGCCAGCAGCCCGTGGATACGGTAGCCATTGTGGCCTATGCCATGAGCACGCCCATGTCCGACGGTATGACAGGGGAGATCGTTACGGCAGACTGGGGCATGTCCCACAATATCGTGAAATATCAACCGGCCATTGACCAGTACCCGGAGGAGCTTGAGGAATAAAAGGACCAGAAAAAAGCTTTGGAAAAAACATGTCTGAAGCTGTCAGAAGACGCCACGCGTCAGAAAAGAGGAAGGTATGAGTAAAAAAATAGAGGAAAGAATTCCCCAGAGCAGCGGGGAAGGAGCATATTTTAAAAGTTACTTTGGTGTTCGGTCTCCCTGGAATAAAATATATTCCTATCAGGAGTCCCTGCATTATGCCAGCCGGTTTGAGTCCGTGCTCAGCGCAGCCGCCACCCAGGCTCTGCGGATCATTGTGCCGGATTATGCGGAGCGGGCACAGCTTATGTGCGAGGAGGCCTACGCCAGACTTTACGCCACGGGAAAATATTATGGAGATGACGACGGTTTTGGGATTCATCCCTTCTTCTGCGGCCAGTTTGCAGGAGCCCTTATTGGTGATAAGGGAGACGACGCTCTTTTGATGTGCGGCCGCTGCCAGGATTTTGGCACCTACCGGGCGGAGAAGGAGCTGGATGTGTGCGACTGGGATATCTGCGGCTCCGAGCTTTGCCGGACTACCACCATGTCCCTCCAGGGACAGGCCAACGCTTCGGCAGAGCGCAGAAGGAGCGGCCCGACCATGGACTATCTTATGGTGGAGGCAAAGGGCTGCGGGGATCGTCACTGCCGCATTATCGCAGAGTCCAGGGAGAAATATCCGGCGCCTCCTCACGCCCTGTGGGAAAGCTTCGGACCTGCTGTCACAGAGGAATATAAGAAATATACAGAGGAAGAGGACTGCGTATCCGAGTCTATGATGTTCCGGGAGGAATGTGATTATCACTTTGTAAACGGCACCAACAACGAGACGGATTCCAGCAACCAGATGATCAACATGTCCACGGCTGCCTCCCTCTACATTCTGCCTGCTATTTCGGAAAGCGTAAAGCGGGGGTATGTGACAAGAGAGCAGGCCAACCACATTCTGAAATGCGTACTGGAGGCGGCAGGGAAGGCTATGTTTGGCGAGCGCTACGCGATCAAGGCCTGCAGGGACTGGTTGGGCGTGCCGGATTCCGTAGGCGAGGACGGACGAATCCTGGGCGGGCTTATGGAAGTACTGCTGCAATCCCTGGTCTGCAAATATGAGATAGAGGCCTTCAATAAGGAGGAGGTAATCCTGGTTATCGACCGGGCCGGTCTGGAAATCACAGCCACCCGGGACGTGCCTGAGGCTCATCTGTGGATGTGGCAGGGCATGGTAAAAACTCTGGTAAATACCCAGTGGTCTGTATGGGAGGAGGATTCCCCCACAGGCAAGATGCGGGTGAAGATTGCCAAAAAAATTGATAAATTCATGTAGGAAAGGAGGAGGGGAAAATGTATAAGAATATTTTTAAGTATGATGAAATGAAACGCTCTGAGCACATGGCAGTCCGGAACACCGTGGGCTGGTATTTTTGGACCCACCAGATTTTGGAGATCACAGGGCCGGATGCGACTGCTTTCCTGGAATACATGTATCCCAACAAAATCGGGAACCTGGCGGTAGGCCGGGACCGCTATACCACCATGCTCAACGAGCAGGGAGAGATCATTGACGATGTGGTCATTATGCGGAGGGCAGAGGACAAATACTGGGTGTCCACCCTGTTTGCCTCCAAAACCGACGACTGGTGGTATTACCACCAGGGAGATTATGATGTGGAATGGACCGAGGTCACAGAGGACTGGGCCATGTACGCGGTACAGGGGCCGAAGTCCCAGGAGGTAGTGGAAAGTCTGGTGAAGGATTCCGTGAAAGATCTGAAATTCTTTGCTCATAGGGACGCGGAGATTGAGGGAATTCCCTGTCTGATCAACCGGGGCGGATTTACAGGTGAAAAGCTGGGCTATGAGATCTATGTGAGCCAGGAAGACGGGGAGGCTTTGGAAAAACTCTTGAAGCCTGCGGTAGAAAAAGCCGGCGGGAAAGAGGTGACAGAGTTCCAGATTATGGCCTGGACCCTTCCCACAGAGGCAGGCTTCTTCTACATGAGGGATCTGGCCCACACCAATCCCTTTGAGGTGGACATGGCTGGAGGCATCAACTGGGAAAAGAATTTTATAGGCAAGGAAGCCCTTTTGAAGGTAAAGGAAGAAGGTCCTGCCAGAGAGATGGTGGGCTTTGAGGTTCCGGAGGCAGATATTTATATCCGTTCCAAGCAGTACGGAGGTCCCGGAGAACCCGTCTTCATAGAGGGCGAGGAGGAAGAAGTAGGACGGGTGTCCAAGCTGGTGTACTCCTATGTGAAGGAGGTCAACAACGGCTATATCCTGGCAAAAAAGGATAAGCTTCATGTGGGAGATAAAATTAAGATTCATGGGTATGATGCGGTGATTACAAAGAGATGCTGGCTGTAAGAGTACGGTGAGAGCAGGCAGGGGCGAAGAAGCCCCTGCCTGTTAAAGCGTGTTTAGGTTTTACAGGAAAACGCCTGGGAATGTCCTGGAAATCCGCTTGACGCCCATGAGAAAACAGGATACAATAGGTCCCATGAAGTCAAATACACGGATGAAGCAGTTCAAAATATGAGCTGCAGGGTACAGGAGAGGGTAGGATCAGGAATGACAGAAAATCAGGATATGACCAAAGGGCAGCCGCTGAAGCTTTTATTTTTCTTTGCGCTGCCCTTAATGTTTGGAAATGTATTCCAGCATTTATATACAGTGGCGGACACAGCCATCGTAGGTCAGGGTGTGGGAATGGATGCCCTGGCGGCGCTTGGCAGCGTGGACTGGCTCAACTGGTTGTTTTTGGGGACTGCCCAGGGATTTCCCCAGGGCTTTGCAGTGTTGGTGTCCCAGAAATACGGGGAGAGGGATTTGACGGGGATGAAGGCTGTAATCGGAAGCTCTGCCCGGCTTTCCATCCTGATTGCCGTGGCAGGCCTGGTCATGGGAGAGATGTCATTGCCTCTGTTTCTCCAGGTGCTTCGGGTGCCGGCGGAGGTTCGGGGCCTGGCGTCTCTGTATATGCGTATCCTTTTGGGAGGCTTTCCCGCCACAGTCTTTTTTAACTATTGCTCTTCTGTGCTTCGGGCCGTGGGGGACAGCCGGACGCCCCTTCTGGCCATGACTACGGCGGCTGTGACCAATGTGGTGCTGGATTGGATTGTGGTCTTTGAGTTTGGCTGGGGCATTGCCGGAGCTGCCGGGGCCACGGTCTTTTCCCAGTGCTTTTCCGGCTTGTGGTGCGCCGGGAAAATTTACCGCACTCCAGAGCTTCATTTTGGAAGAGCACATTTGAAAAAGAACAGAGGACTTGAGAGGAGTCTTATGAAGATCGGTCTTCCGGTGGCAGGAAAGAATCTGATGATTAACCTGGGGGGCATGGTGGTCCAGACCATTGTAAACGGTTTTGGCATGAGCTTTATCGCAGGCTTTACAGCCACCAACAAGCTTTACGGCCTGTTGGAGACTGCGGCTGTGTCCTATGGATATGCGGTCACCACCTATGTGGGACAAAATTACGGGGCGGGAAAGATAAGGCGGATCCGGGAAGGCGTGCGGACAGCGGTTTTTCTGTCTCTGGTCACATCTCTAGCGATTACAATAGTCATGCTGGTTTTTGGCCGGGATATTACCATGGTGTTTATCTCCTCCCAGGATCCCATGGTGGCGACAAAGGCCTCGGACACAGCCTGTCAGTACCTCTATACCATGAGCGTGTGTCTGTCCATTCTGTATATTCTGCACGTATACCTGGCGGCTCTTCAGGGTATGGGCCACACGCTGCTTACCATGGAAGCGGGCCTTATTGAGTTCGGTATGCGGGTAGGCGCAGCCGTTTTGGTAGGTCTGACTGGCTTTGCTCCGGGTATTTTCGGCGCGGAGGTGGCGGCCTGGCTGGGTTCCACGGTATTTTTAATACCCTGGTATTACCGGAAGATGTCTCAGGCGGAGATCACAATGAGAGAATAGGGCGCCTGCTTTTAGGAAGTTTGCCTTCCTTGAGCTAGGGCCGCCCGGAATTCCGGCAGGGCCGCCCGCCCCAGGTCCGTCACTGGCTTGATCCATTTTCCGCTTCTGGTATACCATAATTCAAAGGCAAGACGGATCAGCTCATCTGTGTACAGGAAGGAAAATACGGCCAGGAAGGGAAGATGCCAGATCATGCCGGCTGCCCAGGTTGCCGGGACGCTGACTGCAAAGAGGCAGATAATCTCCAACAGCGTTCCGAATACGGCTTCTCCTCCGGCCCGGTAGCAGCTGTTCATAATATAATTGCAGGTACGGACGGTTCCGGCTGCCAGGTAAATGAGAAGCATATATTTTCCATAAAACATGGCCTCTGCCCCCAGCCCGAACAGGGAGAGCAGGGGCTTATTCAGCAATAGACCCGTAAGGCAGATACAGAAGGTAATGGCCGGGCACAGCAGGGCAAATTTCTTCATATACTGGAATCCGTTCATCAGGCGGCCGGAGCCCACCTCCTTTCCCACCACCACGGAGGAAGCGTCCGCCAAGCCTGCAAAGAAGGCAAAGACAAATCCCTCCAGCACGCGGAAGGCAGCCATGGCCGCAATGGCGGATTCCGATTGATGACCGATTACAATATTGATGAGCATCTGGCCGATTCCGTAAAACAGTTCATTGCAGATAATAGGGAAGCATTTTCCCATATATTCCTGGAAAAATCCGTCACGCCAGGAGAATAGCTCTTTTACTCTCAGGGCAACGGTTTTCTGATCCTTTAAAAGGAAGAAGAACAGAGCAAGTACATTGACCATACCGGATACCAGAGTACCCACTGCCGCACCGGCAGCTCCCATTTTGGGCATGCCGAAACGCCCGTAGATCAGGATCCAATTCAGAATAAAATTGGTAATCAGGGCAAGGATGGAGCTGACCAGAGGCGGCTTCACCCGTTCTGTGGAACGCATGAGGAAGCTTATAATCATGGCCAGCACCTGTAGCGGGTAGGCAAAGCCCACAATGCGGATGTAGGGAGCGCCGATGGCAATGATTTTTTCTTTATCCGTGTAGATTCCCAGAATAAATTCTGGGTTGATTACCGCAGCTCCCCCAAAGAGCAGTGACACAACCAGCATACAGGTGAGGGCAAGGCCAAAGACCCGGTTGATGCCCTTCTCATTGCGGGCGCCCCAATACTGGGAGAAAAACAGCAGACCTCCGCTTGCAAAACCGAAGTAGCAGGAAAAGAATAGGGAGCTGATCTGAGCGCAGATACCCACTGCGGCTACAGACAATTCGCCCTGGCTTCCAATCATGATGGTATCCACCATACTTGCCGTGGTGGACAGGAAATTTTGCAGGGCAATAGGCAGTGCAATGGTAAACACGGTGCGGAAGAAATTTCCCCAGCTGATTTTTTCGTTGTTCATACCCGGACTCCTTTCATTTGCATGTACCCGGCCGGCTTGGCAGGGAGGAAGCTTTGCCATCCCGCAGGAAGCGGAAGGCCGTATGTATCATTATACTTGGAAAACCAGACATTGCAAGCTTTTTCGCAAAGCTTTTTTCGTAACATTTTTTGCTGAAGTTTTCATGCTGAATTTTTTCGATAAAAAACTTGACATCCCCGGGTTTTATGCTAGAATATCTCTTAACATAGAAAAATGCAGTGAAAGTGTCAGTAGATCACAATCATCCCGTCAGAGAGAGGCTGTCACCGGCTGAAAGCAGTCTCCGGTTCCGATTATGATTGAAATTCCCACTGGAGCAGCGCCGCTGAAACTGAGAGTAAGCGGCGACGTAGCCTGCACGTTACGCAGAGACTTGAGGTGCCTGTCTGTGAAAGACAGGAACAAGGGTGGTACCGCGAAAAAAGCTTCGTCCCTTCATAGGAGACGAAGCTTTATTGTTACCCTCAGAGGACAAAACCGTGTATCCCTTTGTCCACTGAGGGTATCCAGATACAAGAAAAAGGAGAATAGTAATGAAAGAAAAATTACAGAAAATCCGGCAGGAGGCCACTGCCCGGATCCAGGCGGCAGCGGATCTGGCCGCGTTGAACGAGGTGCGTGTCAGCGTGTTGGGAAAAAAAGGCGAGCTGACCTCTGTGCTGAAAAGTATGAAGGATGTGGCGGCTGAGGAGCGCCCCAAGGTAGGCCAGATGGTCAACGACGTGCGGGGAGAGATCGAGAAGATGCTGGAAGAAGCCAAGGGGTCCATGGAGGCCGCTCTGCGGGAGGCCAAGCTGAAGGCAGAGGTCATTGATGTGACTCTGCCTGCCAGGAAAAATGAATTGGGGCATAGACATCCCAACACCATTGCCCTGGAGGAAGTGGAGCGTATTTTCATCGGTATGGGCTATGAGGTGGTGGAAGGTCCTGATGTGGAGTATGACCTGTACAATTTTGAGAAGCTTAACATTCCGGCCAATCACCCGGCCAAGGACGAGCAGGATACCTTCTATATTAATAAGGAGATTGTGCTGCGGACGCAGACCTCTCCCGTTCAGGCCCGGGTTATGGAGCAGGGAAAGCTTCCCATTCGCATGATCGCCCCGGGACGCGTGTTCCGTTCCGACGAGGTGGACGCCACCCATTCCCCATCCTTCCATCAGATCGAGGGACTGGTGGTGGACAAAAATATTACCTTTGCGGACCTGAAGGGAACTCTGGAGGAGTTTGCAAGGGAGCTTTTCGGACCAGATACCAGGACCAAGTTCCGGCCCCATCATTTCCCCTTTACGGAGCCCAGTGCAGAGGTGGATGTGAGCTGTTTTAAATGCGGCGGCAAGGGCTGCAGATTCTGCAAGGGAAGCGGCTGGATCGAGATTTTGGGCTGCGGCATGGTGCATCCTCATGTTCTGGAGATGTGCGGCATTGACCCGCAGGTGTATACAGGCTTTGCCTTCGGCGTGGGCCTGGAGCGCATTGCCCTGTTGAAATATGAGATTGACGATATGCGCCTCCTCTATGAGAATGACACCCGGTTTTTAAAGCAGTTTTAGTTATCTTGTTCACCCAGATAAAGATGCGCGCCAAATCGTGCTCCCCTGAAGTTGCCATGGGATGAATGGGCCATCTATGTTAGAGAAACAGTTTAGCCAGAAAGTGGAAAGGAAATAAAATTATGGATACATCGTTATCATGGATTAAAGCATATGTGCCGGACCTGGAGGTGACGGCCCAGGAATATACGGACGCCATGACCTTATCCGGAACGAAGGTGGAGGGCTTCCAGAGACTGGACGCCGATCTGGATCGGATTGTCATTGGACAGATCAAAAAAATAGAGCGCCACCCGGATGCGGATAAGCTGGTGGTATGTCAGGTGGATGTGGGAGGAGACGCACCCATCCAGATTGTCACCGGAGCGCCCAATGTGGAGGAGGGACAGAAGGTTCCTGTGGTGCTGGACGGAGGCCGGGTGGCAGGAGGCCACGACGGCAAGATGACTCCAGGAGGCGTCCCCATTAAGAAAGGAAAGCTTAGGGGCGTGGAGTCTGACGGAATGATGTGCTCGATTGAGGAGCTGGGTCAGACCCGGGAACTGTTTCCCGAGGCTCCGGAGAACGGCATTTATATTTTTCCCCAGGACGTGACAGTGGGAGAAAGCGCTGTTCATGCCCTGGGACTGGACGATGTGATTTTTGAGTATGAGATCACTTCCAACCGGGTGGACTGCTACAGCGTTATCGGCATTGCCCGGGAGGCGGCGGCTACCTTCCGCAAAAAATTTGTGCCACCAGTGGTGGAGGTAAAGGGCTCCGGCGGAGACGTAAACGACTACATTCAGGTGGATGTGAAGGACGTGGATCTCTGTCCCCGATACTGTGCCCGGGTGGTGAAAAATATTAAGCTTGCCCCCTCCCCTAAGTGGATGCAGCAGCGCCTGGCAGTAAATGGTATTCGGCCCATCAATAACCTTGTGGATATTACCAACTATGTGATGGAGGAGTATGGACAGCCCATGCACGCCTATGACCTGGATACCATTGCCGGGCATCGGATCCTGGTACGCCGGGCAGAGAACGGGGAGAAGTTCGTGACCCTGGACGGTCAGGAGCGTGTCATGGACGATTCTGTGCTCATGATCTGCGACGGGGAAAAGGCTGTGGGCATTGCGGGTATCATGGGAGGAGAGAATTCCATGATTACGGACAGCGTGCAGACCCTGCTCTTTGAGGCTGCCTGCTTTGACGGTACAAATATCCGTCTCTCATCCAAGAAGATCGGTCTTCGCACCGACGCCTCCGGCAAGTTTGAGAAGGGGCTGGATCCCAACAATGCTAAGGAGGCCATTGACCGGGCCTGCCAGCTTATTGAGGAGCTGGGAGCCGGAGAGGTGGTGGACGGCATGGTGGATGTGTATCCGGGAGTGAAGGAGCCGGTGCGCGTGCCCTTTGAGCCGGAGGAAATCAATGCTTTGTTGGGGACAAAGATTTCACGGGAGCAGATGCTGGAGTATTTTGATATGCTGGAGCTTGTCTATGACAGGAAGACAGAGGAGATTCTGGTGCCTACCTTCCGGCAGGATGTGGAGCGCACCGCAGACCTGGCAGAGGAAGTGGCCCGGTTTTTCGGATACGACAATATTCCTGTGACGCTGCCCAGAGGGGAAGCCACTACAGGAAAGCTGCCCTTTAAGCTTAGGATTGAGGAGGAGGCCCGGAATATTGCGGAATTCTGCGGATTCTCTCAGGGAATGTGCTATTCCTTTGAGAGTCCCAAGGTGTTCGACAAGCTGCGCCTGGATGGGCAGGATCCCCTGCGCCGGGCAGTGCCTATTTCCAATCCTTTGGGGGAGGATTTCAGCATCATGCGCACCATTTCCCTCAACGGCATGCTCACCTCCCTTGCCACCAACTACAACCGCAGAAATAAGGATGTGCGGCTGTACGAGCTGGGAAATATTTACCTGCCTAAGGAGCTTCCGGTGACGGAGCTTCCGGAAGAGAGAATGCAGTTTACCTTGGGCATGTATGGGGAAGGAGACTTCTTTACCATGAAGGGTGTGGTGGAGGAATTCTTTGACCGGATCGGAATGGACAAAAGGCCCGTTTACGACCCCCGTGCAGGGAGAAATTACCTGCACCCGGGACGCCAGGCCAACATCCTGTATGAAGGAACGAACATTGGCTATCTGGGAGAGCTTCATCCCACGGTGGCCGACGCCTACGGCATCGGCGAACGGGTTTACCTGGCCGTGCTGGATATGCCGTCTATTCTGCCCTTTGCCACCTTTGACCGGAAATACCAGGGCGTTGCCCGGTACCCGGCAGTGAACCGGGATATTTCCATGGTGGTTCCTAGGGAGATCCTGGCGGGGCAGATCGAGGCTATGATTGCCCAGAGAGGTGGGAAATATCTGGAGAGCTATCGTCTGTTTGATATCTATGAGGGCAGCCAGATCAAGGAGGGATACAAATCCCTTGCCTACTCCATTGTATTCCGGGCAAAGGACCGGACCCTGGAGGAAGCTGATGTGTCCGCAGCTATGAAGAAGATTCTTCACGGGCTGGAGTCTATGGGGATTGAGCTGCGCCAGTAAGAAAACAAGACTGGAAGGAGCCAAGTCCTGAGTCCGCAGGTAAGGGGGTTCAGGCAAGAAAATACAGGTGTCTCGGCGGCGTATCCGGAGGGATTTGCCGTCGGGACGTTTTACTGTGATATTGGACGGCAGCCACGGGGACATTCTGTTTCCCTGGACGGGTCATGGACCGGAACAGAGCTTTCAGGAAGCGGTGGGGCCGATGACAGGAGAAAGGAACGGATATGGGAGAGGCAAAAGGCGGCTGTGAATGCTGCATTAATTATGTGTATGACGAGGATTATGAGTGTTATACCTGCGAGATGGATCTGGATGAGGATGAAATGGGGCGTTTTTTGACAGGCCGCTTTGACAACTGCCCCTATTTCCAATATAATGATGAGTATAGAATTGTGCGCCGGCAGATGTAGGGGCAGGCTGTAGAATAGAGAGGAAAGGCTGTCTGGGTTTTTGGACAGGTCTTGGATGAAACAAAGGGGGAATCCGGTATGATGAAAATATACAGGACAGACGATCAGCATATCCATGAGAGGGAGAAGCTGGAGGATGGAGTCTGGGTGCAGCTGATCCAGCCTTCCCGGCAGGAGCTGGAGCAGATCAGCGAGCTCACGCATGTGGACATCCAGGATCTTATGGCTGCCCTGGACGAGGAGGAAAGCTCCCGTATTGAGCTGGAGGACGGCTATACACTGATCCTGGTGGATATTCCCACCCAGGAGGTGCGCCATGCAAATAAGACCTTTACCACCATTCCTCTGGGAATTATATTGACCCAGTCCCTGATTATCACTGTTTGTACAGAGGATACCTCCATTCTCCAGTGTTTTACCCAGGATCGGGTGCGGGAGTTCAGTACCAAGAAAAAATTGCGCTTTGTGTATCAGATTCTCTTCCGGGTGGCTACCCTGTATCAGAACAACCTGCGGTTTCTGGATAAAAAGCGGGTGGAAATCGAGGAGTGCGTGCTGGGAAATACAGATGATATTGACCTGATTGCCCTTCATGAGCTGGAGTCCACGCTGGTTTACTTTGCCACTTCTCTTCGGGCCAACGCGGCTGTGCTGGAGCGGCTTACTCGTTATAAACGGTTGGAGCAGTATCCCGATGATCAGGAGCTTTTGGATGACGTGATTGTGGAGAATCACCAGGCCATTGAGATGGCTACCATATACCGGGATATTATCAATGGTACCCGGGAGCTTTTGTCCGCGGTTATCAGCAACCGGCTTAACAACGTAATGAAATTTCTGGCCTCTATTACCCTGGTCATGGCTATTCCCACCATTATTTCAGGCATTTATGGCATGAATGTGGACGTGCGCTGGATGCCTCTGGCCACGGTTTCCTACGGATTTTACTGGATCTGCCTGATTACCCTGGTGATCTGCATTGTGGTGTTGATCCTGCTGAAGAAAAAGAAAATGCTGTAGGGCCTGACAGATCATGGATTTTTGCCTGAGAAAGGAATTGGGAAAGATATGAAGACATCGGATTTTTACTATGATTTACCCCAGGAGCTCATCGCCCAGGATCCCCTGGAGGACCGCAGCAGCTCCCGGCTTCTGGTTTTACACCGGGAAACCGGGGAGTGGGAGCACCGGAGCTTTCGGGATATTCTGGAATACCTTCATCCCGGGGACTGCCTGGTGGTCAATGACACAAAAGTGATCCCGGCCCGTCTCATGGGGGAGAAGGAGGGAACAGGAGCCGGTATCGAGGTGCTGCTTTTGAAGCGACGAGAGGGAAATCCCGGGGAAACCGTGTGGGAGACTCTGGTGAAGCCGGGGAAAAAGGCAAGACCCGGCGCCAGGATCTTGTTTGGAGGCGGGATATTAACGGGAGAGGTACTGGAGGTGGTGGAAGAGGGAAACCGACTGATCCGGTTTACCTATGAGGGGATTTTCGAGGAAATTCTGGACCAGCTTGGACAAATGCCCCTGCCCCCCTATATTACGCACCAGCTGAAGGACAAAAATCGTTATCAGACCGTCTATGCAAAGCATGAGGGCTCGGCGGCTGCGCCTACGGCAGGCCTTCACTTTACGCCGGAGCTTCTGGAGGAAATACAGAAAAAGGGGGTAAAGCTGGCTCATGTGACTCTCCATGTAGGGCTTGGAACCTTTCGGCCTGTGAAGGTGGAGGAGGTAACGGAGCATCATATGCACACAGAATTCTATGTGGTGGAGGAGGAAGAGGCCCGTGTGATCAATGAGACAAAGGCTTCGGGGGGACGCGTGATCTGTGTGGGAACCACCAGCTGCCGGACCCTGGAGTCTGCGGCAGAAGCCGACGGAACCTTGCGGGCCGGAAGCGGCTGGACAGACATTTTCATTTATCCGGGCTATGAATTTAAAATCCTGGATGGGCTCATCACCAATTTTCATCTGCCTGAGTCCACGCTTCTCATGCTGGTGTCCGCCCTTTGCGGACAGGAACGGATTTTGGCCGCCTATGAGGAGGCGGTGAGGCAGCGCTACCGATTTTTCTCTTTTGGAGACGCCATGCTCATTCAATGACGGGGTGAGCCCAGATGGGGTGAGCCCAGGATTGTAAAATACTCCATCATATGATACACTAATAAACAGAGGGATAAAAAGTTCGCATAAAAGATGGTTCAATGGAGCGAGGAGGGTTAACAGATGAGTAATACAGAGAGTGTGTTCAAGAAGCTGAGTCTGTTTTGTTTGGCAGTAACGATAATTTTGGGCCTGGGAGGATGTGGAAAAAAGAGTCCTCTGGATCCCAAAAATCCGGTTTCTCTCACGGTATGGCATTATTATAATGGCTCTCAGCAGACAGCCTTTGATACCTTGGTGGAGGAGTTTAATGACACGGTTGGCAGAGAGAAGGGAATTTATGTCCAGGGAGCTTCCCAGGGCTCGGTGGCAGATCTGGAGACCGCGGTGCGGGATGCTCTTGCGGGAAAAGTGGGAGCGGATGCCATGCCGGATATTTTTTCTTCCTATGCGGACACTGCCTATGAGGTGGAACAGGCGGGAGCTCTGGCAAACCTGTCCGATTACCTGAGCCAGGAAGAATTAGATCAATTTGTGGATTCTTATATCGAAGAGGGATGTATAGCATCAGACGGCAGTCTACGGATTTTTCCCACGGCAAAATCCACGGAGATTATGATGATAAACAAGACGGATTGGGAGCCTTTTGCGGCGGAATCCGGGGCTTCTCTGGAGGATCTTCAGACCATAGAGGGAGTAGCCGCCACAGCCAGGGCCTATTATGAGTGGACAGACAGCCTGACTCCCGAAATAGCCGGGGACGGCAAGGCGTTTTACGGACGAGATGCTGTGGCCAACTATTTTATCATTGGATTACAGCAGCTTGGAGTAGAGATCTTCCAGGTGGAAAATGGGGAGATGACCATGAATGTGCCCAGGGAGGAAATGCGCCGCCTCTGGGAGCATTACTATATTCCCATGGTGAAGGGATATTTTGGAGCCTATGGATCCTTCCGTTCAGATGATGTGAAAACAGGAGATATTCTGGCCTACACAGGATCGACCTCATCCGCCATGTACTTTCCCGATCAGGTGGAGCTGGACGACAAAAGCTATGCCATTGACTATCTGGTAATGCCGGCGCCGGTGTTTGAGGGAGGACAAAACTTTGCGGTCCAGCAGGGAGCCGGCATGGTGGTCAGCAAGTCCGACGAAACGCATGAGTACGCTGCGGTGGAATTCCTGAAATGGTTTACCCAGGAGGAGAATAATCTGCGATTTGGCTGTGTGTCCGGCTATCTGCCGGTGCTAAAGGAAGCCAACAGTACCCAGGAGTTGGACCAGGTTATTGCGGAACATGAGCTGACCGTTGCGCCAAAAACATATGACTGTCTCACTACGATTTTTGCTGAGATGGAGAGCATGACATTGTATACAAACAAGAGCTTTAAAAATGGATCCAGAGCCAGAAAGGTTTTGGAATATCATCTGGCAGATCAGGCTGTGGCGGACCGGGCAGCTGTGACAGCCGCCATGGAGCAGGGAGCGGATCTTGAGGAGGCTTCGGCGCCTTTTGTGACAGAAGAGGCCTTTGAGACTTGGTACAATTCTTTTTACGATGCACTGGACGAAGCGGTGAACGAATAAAATGAAGAATGAGAATAGGAAAAAGAAAAGAAAATCAACGATATTCAGGATTTTTCTGTATCCTTTGATCGCCATTATGCTGGTGCAGAGCATTATCACCATCGGTACTCTGGTTGTGAGGAAAACTACGGAGACGCTGGAGGAATATTCCGGCAGTATGATGAACCGGCTTGTGGAAAACCGCAGAGTGATCCTGCAAAACGATATGAATCAGCGATGGGCTGCCGTCCGGGAACAGGAGATTTTGCTGAATGAGATTCTGGAAGAATTTCTGAAAGAGGAAAATCTTCAGCTGGAGGAGGCTCTCCAGTCCGAGGAGGCCAAGGGCAGGCTGTTGGAGCAGTTGTTTCCTGAATGCCTGGAAATTCTGCAGGGGAGTTCCACAACAGGTTTGTTTTTGATTCTGACGGGAAATGATATGACTGGGGCAGGGGAATTTGACGGCTTTTTTGTCCGGGATTCTGATCCTGATAAAAATCCGGTAAATTATACGGATCTTTTGCTGGAACGGGGGAGTAAACAGCTTTCCAGATCCTGGGATATTCCTTTGGACACCGGATGGACCACCCGGTTTCGCATGGATGGACAGGGACAGACAGCCAGTGAAAATTATTTCTATGAGCCCTGGAGAGCCGGAATGGAGCATGAAGATGCGGATACGGAAGATCTGGGATATTGGTCTGGGCCTTTTTCCCTGGGAAAGGATCAGACAGATTCCTATGAAATGATTACATACTCCCTGCCGCTTCGCTATCAGGGACAGGTGTATGGAGTATTTGGTGTGGAGATCTCATGTCGAAGGCTGTACAGCTATTTTCCTGTTGCGGAGTTAAATGATTCCCAGCAGTCGGGATATATGCTGGCTGTTCGGGACAAGGACGGAGATTATTCCTCTCTGACAGGTAAGGGGATTTTATATGATTTAGTCCGTTCTCTGAATGGGAGGTTTTCTTTAAGGGAAACAAATTATGCCAATCTGTCTTTGGTAAAAGACGCCTGGTTAAACGGTCAGGGCGTGTATGCCGTGGTATGTCCTTTGAAGCTTTACAGCAACAATGTTCCCTATGAAAATACGGAATGGGTTCTCTTAGGATTGGATACAGAAGAAGATCTGTTTGGGATGAGTCGCCAGCTTTATTTCTGGATGGTGGTGGCGGTATTGGCAGGTCTGGCTTTCGGCGTATTTGGCATTTATGCTGTGGTACGCCACCTGACCAGGCCTATTCAGCGGCTGATGCAGTGTATCAGCGCAGGCAGCGCAGGCCTGAAAGAGTTTAAAGCCACCAATATTCTGGAGGTAGACGCGCTTTATCATGTGGTGGATAATCTGACGGAACAACAAAAAAAGGTGGAAAATATTCTTTTGGAGGAAAAGGAACGCTATAAAGTGGCATTGGAATCCTCAAAGGATATCTTTTTCAGCTATGACCTGCAAAAGGAAACCCTGGATTTGGTCAATCATAAAACCATGAATGGGCAGTGGCAGTTCCCAAGGGTCCAGGGCAGCTTGATTCACACAGACTTTATCTTTGAGGAAGACAGAGAGAAGGCTTTGGAGGAGCTGCAGCAGGACGCAGATAATCCCTATGCGGAATTTCGTATGCGCTGGCCGGGAGAGACGGAATTTACCTGGGTGGCTCTCACAGGTAAGGCTGTGTACGATACGGATGACAGGCGCTGGAAGATCGTGGGGAGTATTCGGAATATTCAGGAGCAAAAAGAGCGGGATGCAGAGCTGTTGCGGAAAAATACAACAGACGGGGTTACCGGTCTCTATGTGTTCAGCGCTGGAATGGAGCGTCTCAGGGAATACAGGAGTGTTCATCCGGCCGGCGTGATGATGGATCTGTATTTAGACCGGCTCAAGTATGTGAATGAAAAAAACGGCATTGTTTTTGGAGACATGATTCTGGAGGAGGCTGGCAGTATCCTTCGGGAGGCATGCAAAAGATTTTCGGAAGAGACGGGAAAAAGGTCAGTGGCTCTGCGGTTGAACCTGGATGAATTTGTGGTGTGGCTGGAGAGTGAGTCTAAGGAACAGGGAAAAGAATTTTTCGAAGCTTTGGTGGAAAGAATTGCCGCATGCTTTGAGGAAGAAACATTCCAGATTCGCATATATGCCGGTCTTTCTTGTGGCAAAAAAGAGGAGTCCTGCGAGGAGTTGATCCGCCGGGCGCGGCTGGCCAAGAGCTATCCTCTTCCAGAAGGCAGTCAGAGGAGTGTTTTTTATGAGGATATTCCTTCGGAAAACAAAAAGACCTTACCTCCCCTTCAGGGCAAGGAGATCAATAGCCTGGACTATAGCGAAGACGTAAGTCTGGTTTCTGTGGCCTTGAATTTGTTTGGAAAGGGAGCTGATTTTCCAGCACAAATGATGCTGATGGTCCGGAAAATCGGCAGATTTTACGGGGCCAGCCAGGTGTTGGTGTCTCTGGTGAAAGCAGATTTCAATTCCAACTATCTGAATTATCAGTGGCATCAGAATGGAGAGATAGAAAAGGAAACTGTGCGAAAGTACAGGGAAAAGGAGCGGGCGGAGTTTTATAGCTGGCTGGGAAGGTCAGAGGTTCGGTATTTTTCAGAGGAAGACAGCAAGCAGCCGGCGCTTCAGTGTTTCCTGAGTATTACGCCAGGGCAGCGAGGGATCTTGCTTCCCATGTATGATAATGGAATTTATATAGGAAATCTCTGTATTCTTGGCGTGGAAGCGGATATTTTGGAAAATTCGGAAGAATATCAGAATCTTAAGGAACTGGGAAGAGTCATTGAGGGACAGCTGAACCAACAGCAGCATGATATTGCCAGCAAGGCAAAATCTGAATTTCTCTCTCGTATGAGCCATGAAATCCGCACACCTATGAACGGGATCATCGGCATGACAGCCATTGCTCTGCAACAGGGCCAAAGTCAGGAGAGGGTTATGGACTGTCTGCAGAAAATACAATCTTCTTCTGATTATTTGCTGGGCTTAATCAACGATATTCTTGATATGTCAAAGATTGAGAGCGGCAAAATGAAGCTGGAGCCTGTTAACTTTAATATCTATGACATGCTGGATACCATCCGGGAGCTGATTTTGTCGCAAACAGCGGCGAAACACATCGAGTTTGTTCAGAATATCCAGTTAAATCATCAGTGGTTTCTCGCAGACAGGATGCGCATCAGCCAGGTATTGATCAATTTGCTGGGCAATGCGGTTAAATTTACCCCTGAGGGAGGAAAAATCACGCTGACAGTGCAGGAAAAGATATCTGCGGAGAAAGTCCTGGTCTATTTTGCGGTTAGCGATACGGGAATTGGAATTGCGAAAGAAGATCAGGACCGTGTATTTCGCTCCTTTGAGCAGGCTGGAGGCACAAACCCTTCCAAACAGGCAGGAACAGGCCTTGGACTTTCCATCAGCAATCGTCTGGTGCAGATGATGGGCAGTTGTATTCAGTTAGATAGCGCTCCTGGCCAAGGCAGCACCTTCAGCTTCTCGATTCCACTTATGCCAGGAGAAAATCAGAAAGAGGAAACAAAGAAGGAGAAGCTTTCTTTCCAGGGATACCGGATTCTGGTGGTGGAAGACAATGAGTTGAATGCGGAAATTGCCCAGTGTTTGTTGGAAGAGCGGGAGTTTGAGGTGGATTGTGTATATAATGGCGCACAGGCGGTAGAGCGCATCCGTTCCACACAACCGGGCGCCTATGATGTGATCCTGATGGATATTATGATGCCGGTGATGAACGGATTGGAGGCCACAAGTACGATCCGGAGTATGGAGAGAGAGGACTGTCATACCATACCGATTATTGCCATGTCTGCCAATGCTTTTGATGATGATTTGAAGAAGTCTGTGGAATGTGGAATGAACGGGCATTTGTCTAAGCCGGTGGAGGTAGATAAGCTATTCCAGACCTTAGATGCGGTAATTCGGAGCAAGAGCTAGAATAACACGAGTTACAATTCACACCCACGCCAGTTTTTGAAAAGTTTTCATTTGATAAAGGTGCGAATTGTAACAGGGACTGCCTCTCGCCTTCGGCCCCATAACTGCATTGGCTCCACGCCAATCAGCGGAGTGATTGGCATGGGTGTGAAAAGTAACTAACACGAACAAAAACCGAACGTTTTTCGAACAAATGTATTGACAAACAAATGTTTGTGAAATATAATAATAAACGAAACGAATGTTCGGAATAAATGTTTGGTTTTGGGGGCGTGTTATGAAGAGGAGAAGAAGAGCAGAGAGACATAAGTTTTTGGTAATCAGTATTGTGACCCTGTGTCTGGTGTTTATTTTAGGGCTTACATGCGGCAGCTTTCTGTCCAAAGCGAAAGGCAAGGACAGAAATGTATCCGGTCAGAAACGCTATACCAGCGTTCAGATTCAGTCTGGGGATACCCTGTGGGAGCTGGCGGATACCTATGGGGATTCGGTTTATGCGTCCAAGAGCGCTTATATTAAAGAGGTTATCCGGATCAATTCTCTATCATCCGAGGATTGTATTATTTCCGGACAATATTTGATATTGCCCTATTATACAGAGGAGCATTTCCCATGATTCAGCAGTGGGAAAACAGATTATATCCGATCAGAATGAGAAGAAAGGCGGCAAGGGCCCGCAGAAACCAGCCTTCCGAGGGCATAAAGAAGGTGAGAAGGATTCCAATTCCCATCCAGAATAATACAAATCCAATTAGTTGTTTCATGGAGGCTCACCATCCTTATTGCTTATTAACAGCATATGCATTGCTGTCGGAAAATGTTCCGGAAAGACAGGGAAATCCGTGCGGGTTCTGGATGAAACAATCAGGTTTTGCGGCTTTCTTGTGTAGCTGCATATCGGTTGTTCAGGAAGGAGTAGCTTGTGGAGCAATTAAGTTTGTTTGATGACCGGACGATGCAGGCGCCTCTTGCAAGCAGGCTGCGCCCGGAAACCCTGGAGGAATACGTGGGCCAGGAACATCTGCTGGGAAAGGGAAAGGTTCTTCGTCGTCTGATTGAGCGGGATCAGATTTCTTCCATGATTTTCTGGGGGCCGCCAGGGGTGGGGAAGACCACGCTGGCCCGGATCATTGCGGGTAAAACCCGAGCGGATTTTGTGGAATTCAGCGCTGTGACCAGCGGGATTCGGGAGATTAAGGATGTGATGAACCGGGCGGAACACAGCCGCCAAATGGGACTTCGTACTCTTTTATTTGTGGATGAGATACACCGGTTTAATAAAGCCCAGCAGGACGCGTTTTTGCCCTTTGTGGAAAAGGGCAGCGTTCTTCTGGTGGGAGCCACTACAGAAAATCCTTCCTTTGAGATTAATTCGGCGTTGCTTTCCCGATGTAAGGTGTTTGTGCTGAAGGCCCTGGAGACTGGGGAGATTGCCCGGCTTTTAGAGCTGGCTCTGGAGAGCCCCAAGGGACTGGGAAATCAGGAGATTGTCCTGGAAGAGGAACAGCGGGTGGCCATTGCGCGCTTTGCCAACGGGGATGCCAGGACAGCTTTGAACACTCTGGAAATGGCAGTGTTGAACAGCCAGATTCAACAGGACGGCAGGATCCTGGTGACAGATGAAGTGCTGGCAGAGTGTATGAACCGACGTTCTCTTCTGTACGACAAAAATGGAGAGGAGCATTATAATCTGATTTCTGCATTGCACAAATCCATGCGCAACAGCGATCCGGATGCGGCAGTCTACTGGATGTGCCGGATGCTGGACGGTGGGGAGGATCCTCTGTATATTGCCAGGAGACTGGTTCGTTTTGCCAGCGAGGACGTGGGAATGGCGGATTCACAGGCTTTGCAGGTTGCCGTGGCAGCCTATCAGGCTTGTCATTTCTTAGGGATGCCGGAATGTGATGTACATCTGACCCATGCTGTCACTTACCTTGCCATGGCGCCTAAGTCTAACGCCTTATACCAGGCCTGTGAACAGTGCAAGCAGGATATTCGTCAGATGCCGGCGGAGCCGGTGCCCCTTCATCTCTGCAATGCCCCTACGAGCCTGATGAAGGAGCTTCGCTATGGGGAGGGCTATATCTACGCTCATGATACAGCGGAAAAGCTGTCCCGCATGCAATGCCTGCCAGAGGCTTTGAGGGATCGGCGCTATTACAGGCCCACAGATCAGGGACAGGAGGCTGGAGTGCGGGAAAGGTTGTCCCGGATTCTTCTTTGGAAGTCGCAGGATGGAAAGAGCCAGGTTTAAAGTGTATTTCCTTGTCTGTGGAGGGGAGCCATGTGTGAAAGGTATTCTTGTCCACGGAGGAGAGCATTTGCATAAGAAAGGGAGGAATCTTGGTGACTGGGGAAATGATAATTGAAATGGTGGGCTATTTGGGATCTCTGCTGGTGTTGATTTCCTTTTTGATGTCTTCTGTGGTAAAGCTGCGGGTGGTAAACTCTGTGGGAGCCTTGATTTTTGCCATTTACGCACTGATTATTCACTCTTATCCCACTGCATTCATGAATTTTTGTCTGATTGGTATTAATATCTATTATTTAATGCGTCTGACCAGGTCAAGCCATCGCTATTCTGTGGTGAAGGGAAAGCTGGAGGATCCCTTTGTCCAACATTTTCTCAACTTTTACCGGGAAGATATTCAGGTTTATTTTCCGGGAACTGAGCTGGAAGCGTCAGGAATCGACGGCATATATCTGGTGTGTCACGATGCGGTTTTGGCTGGAGTCCTGCTGGGAAGTCACAGAGAGAATGGCACATTGGAGATTTATCTGGATTATACGACGCCGGAATACCGGGACTGCTCTGTGGGAGCCTTTCTCTACGAGCAGTTATCCGGACAGGGAATCCGGAAGCTTACTTTTTATCGGGAGGCCGAAAAGCATATAGGTTATTTGAAAAAAATGGGATTTGTGAAGGAGGAGAATGGGTTCGCAAAAGAGCTTGTGTAAAAATTGGGTGCATAACGCTGTTACCGCTGTATGGTAAGGGATGCATATCTCTGCCGGACAGCGGTATTTTATTTCTGTGAGCAATGAGTCAAGTGATTGCTTACAATGGGAACTTTGGCCTAAATTAAGGTTGTTTTTGGTTTTTCTGTGTGTGGAATACGCGTTGACAATCCGATAGCCTCATGTTACAATAAAATAACGAACGTTATATATGGAGGCTGCTATGAATGTGATGGGATTCCTGGGGGACAGAATCGTTGCTCTGGAGCCTGAAATTATTCTTCAGGAAGGCGGACGCCGCCTGCTTGGAGGTGATTTTGGACTGCAGGAAAGAAAACGGCAGGGAGACAGTATGCTGTTTTGTGGGGCTTTTGAGGGAATGGAGCTGGAGGTTCGCTTTCAAAAAGACGGTAATGGCACATGGATGCAGTTGAAGCTTAGGGGAGCAAAGCCGCTTTTTTGCGAAAAGCTTGGCTGGAGTCTGAAATATCAGGATAAAGGGAAGGATCTTTCCGCAGGCCGGGTCCCCTGTATGGGAAAATATGTGGCAGATTCCGGCCTTCATGGAATAGGGGAAAAAAGGGGGAGTAAGCCGGATACAAGGTTATCCGGCCTGTTTCTCGATGCAAAGAGTCCTTGCATCTTTTTAGGAAGTCGGATTCCTCAGAAAAATATTCATCTCTACGAAACGAAGCTGTTGGAAAAGGATACAGTTTTGTTCCGAGCAGTGACAAGCTTTCCGGAAGGCCAGCAGAAAAAGACAGAGCTGGAATCAGAGGAAACTCTTTTGCTGCTGGGACTGACGCCCCGGGAGGCGCTGCAGGAGTATGGTAGCCATGTACCGCTTCTGGAGGAAGAAAGCTTTGCAGCGCCGCTGGTGGGATGGTCCAGCTGGGATTACTATTTTTCTGCGGTAAGTCAGGCGGATATTCAGGAAAACTTAGAGATGATTGGGAGGGATCCCAGGCTTCGTACTGCTATAAAGTATTTTTTTGTGGATGATGGCTGGCAGAATCGGGAGGGAGAGTGGTATCCTAATTACCGGTTTCCGGAGGGGCTGGAATACCTGGCAGAGGAAATCCAAAAGAGCGGAATGATTCCGGGCATATGGACCAATGGCTGTCAGGTGCAGGAGCTTTCCTACCCGGCTCTGCGGATGGGAGAAATGCTTTTGAAGGATATCCATGGAGTTCCCTTGAAGGTGAATGGGATGTATGTAGTGGATCCTACCCATCCTATGGGAGCAGAATATCTCTCTGAAATCTATACGAGGCTTTATCAATATGGGTTCCGGGCTTTTAAGGTAGATTTTGTGGATTCTATTTTAGAGGGAAGCTGCTTTTTTGATACAGACTGCGGGCCTTATGACGTAATTCGAAGAATATTTACGATCGTTAGAAAATCCACAGGAAGGGACAGCCATATTATTGGATGTTCTTATCCGGCTGAATGTGGAGCTGGATATACGGATTCCTGCCGGATTGGCGTGGATATCCATAATCATTGGGGGCATGTACGCTGGGTGCTGGAGTATTTACAGCTGTCCTTTTGGGAAAATGGAAGGCTTTTTCGCATAGATCCGGATTTTCTCATTGTGCGTGGCAAGGAAACCTCCCGGGAGAAAGAGACAAATGTATATAATCCTTTTGCAAATGTTCCATATCGAGAGGGAGCTGCGTCCAATCGCTGGCGCCGGGGAGAGGTCTTTGACAAGCTGGAAGCAGAGACCTGGGCCAATATAGTCGTGTTTTCCGGGGGGAATCTGATATTATCGGATCGCCTGTCCATGCTGAATGAACAGGGGATGGAATTGCTCTATACGCATCTGAAACCAGCAAAAACAGCTGCCGTTCCTTTGGATCTGGGAGAAAGGGATGTGTCCGGATGCTGGTATCTGGAGGGAGAGCAGGAGTGCAGACTGCTGTTGGTGAATCATGAAGATACGGCCCAAAGAATAACCTTTTCCTTTGCAGAATATGGGCTGATTCCACCGGAAACCCTGCACTGTGAAAAAGGCGGAAGCTATAAAGGGGGAGTTTTTACGGTTTATCTGGAAAGGCATGAAAGTGCAGTGATAGGGTGGACGCCGTAGGAATATAACGATTTTCAATAAGCGTTATATTGATCGCCGAATTGAGACGGGGATCGCCTGCAAAAAGAAGGAGAGTTCTGTGAGAAATAAGAGAATTATATAAGATTATTCAAAAAATATAGAAAACAAAATAAGGATTGACAGAAGAATATTTCGGCGTTATAATAGATAAAAATAACGGACGTTATATTCTAGGAAAGGAGGACCTTTTGGAAGTAACAAAACAGGATATTGCAAATCATCTGGGAATTTCCAGGACAGCAGTATCCCTGGCGCTGAATCATTCCCCCAAGTGTACGCTTTCTAAAAAGACACAGGAAAAAATTTTTGAGACGGCACGGGAGCTGGGATATCCGTTTCAGCGGTTGGGAGAGAGCTCAAAAAAAATTTGTTTTGCATTATTTAATGTGAACGACAAAACTTCACGGAGTACCAATAGTACAAGCATTAACTGGATTGATGACTATGTGGGACGACTTGGCTATAACCTGGTGTATATGAATGTATCCGGCAGCGACCGTTCTCTGAAACGATTCTTTGATTATGTAGAGAGTAAAGAGGCTGCTGGTCTGGTAATCTTTGGTTTAACCGATATTTCTCTGATGCCACAGATTCGCCGGATTTCCATTCCCTACATCATTTTTTCAGAGCTGGAGGGAGAATGGGAAAATTGCTGCAGCCCGGATACATGCAGTATCATGAAGCAGGCAGTAAAGAAGCTGATCTCCTATGGACATCAGAGGATTGCCTTATTTGCACTGCCCCTGGAATTTCAGCAGCAGCGGAATATTTTAAGAGGATACCGGGAGACGCTGGAAGAGGCAGGAATCGACTTTGAGCCTTCTCTTGTACAGGTAAGCAGTACCCAGGATGGGGAAGAGCTGGCAGCCCGGATGGAATATTTGAATATTCCCTATACAGCTGCAATCTGTGCAAATCCAACGGTTCAGTTCGGAGCGTTAAATTGGCTCCGCCAGCATGGAATCCGGGTTCCGGAACAGAAAAGCCTGGTAAGCTACGGCATGAATGACCTGGTCATGCTTTCCAATCCAAAGCTCTCCGTGTTTTACCTTGATGAGGAGGACTGGATGAAGGAGGGGATGGTACAGCTTTTTAAGGGGATGGAAGAGGGGAGAAAGGACTATCCCTGCCGTTGGATGCAGCAGGCTGAATTTTTTGAAGGAGGTACAATCGGGCGCTGTTATGGCTGGAGCAATGAGCCAAAGTAGAAAACGGATAAAAAATGAAAATGGGGTTTAAATAAAGGAGAAGAATATGAAAAACAGAATTATGGCGCTGGTATTGGCAGGCTGCATCATAGCGGCAGGCTTAGTTGGATGCGGAAAAAAAGAGGCGGAAGCGCCTGCGAAACAGGCTGACAATACAGAGGAAGCGGCTCAGGAATCCATAGAAGGTGGAAAGGGGACGGAGATATCCGGAAGTCTGGAGGTAGCTGTTTTTTCCAATGGAGATCTGATGGATCAGTTTTGGGATAAGGTGGTGGCAGAGTTTAACAGTCTTAATCCGGACTGCGAGGTTACTCTCATTGCGAACCCGAAGATTGAGGAATCTATGAGACCGCGGTTTGTTTCGGATAATCCTCCGGATGTATATTATATGGGGGGGAATGCCAACATGGATGAGCAGGCTCTGACAGGAGACAGAAAATTCATGAAGCTGAATGACTTCTATGAGACTGCAGAGGCTCTGGGGTATGGCGGACTCCTGAAGGATCATATGGGCGCGGAGATTTTTAATGAGCAGAACGGGGATATTTACGGCATGTCCTTTGCCTATAGCGTATGGGGATATTATTATAATGTAGGAATGGCAGAGGAATACGGCTGGGAGCCTCCTGTAAACTGGGATGATTTTTGTGAGCTTGCGCCGAAGATTAAGGAGCAGGGGATTTATCCCATTATTCATCAGGGCAAGTATCCGGATTATATGGGATATGGACTGATGCAGGCAGGAATTGCTGTGGACAATGGGAAAGAGACTCTGGTAAGCATGGGCAATCTGGATGCGGATACCTATCGCTCCGAAGAAGTCCTGAAGGCATGGCAGAAATATGAGACTATCCGGGAAAATGATTGGGCTCCCCCAAGCGCGCTTTCTCTGACACACACGGAAGCGCAGATGGAGTGGCTGCAGAACAAGGCTTTTCTTATTCCCTGCGGTAATTGGCTGGAGGGAGAAATGGCGAACGATATTCCTGAGGGCTTTCAGATGGCATTTCGTCCATCCTTCTGGTTTGACAGTGACAATACCCCAGTTTACGTTGGGGCTTCCTGCCGGATTTCTATTGCAGAAAACACCAAAAACCCGGAGGCAGCAAAAGCTTTTCTACAGGTTATCTTTTCAAAAAACATCACGAAGGCTGTGGCTGAGTACGGAATGGGAATTCCCTGTATGAACGATGAGCTGGAGGGAGTAGAACTTCCGCCCTCTAACGCATCGGTGCTGCAGCAGGTTGCGAAGGGAGAGGTGAAAATCATCAACGAGGTAGGCGGATCCGGAAATTTCGAGCCTTATGCAGAGCAGAGAACCATAATTAACAATAACATTGCAGCTGTTCTGGGGGGACAGAAAACAGCTGAGCAGGCTTTAGAGGATGTTGCAAAGGAAGTGGAACGGATTGCAGGCGACGAAAGTATTGTGAAAGTTACGATTCGTTAGCAGGCAAAGGCGATACAGGGGGTTCTCTTCTGTCAGGAGGAGACTGCCCTGTATCTTTTTTGGAGAGGTGGTTTTATTGAGAAAAAAATGGTTTTGTGCACGGAATGGTTTCCTGTTTTGCTTTACAGTTCCGACTCTGGCGTTGTTTTCCGTGATTGTCCTGATTCCAATTTTGCAGGGGCTTTATTACAGCTTTTTTTCCTGGAACGGCCTGAGTTCAGAAAAGACATTTGTGGCATTGGAAAATTATAAACGTCTCTTGGCGGACCCGGTGATTCTGACCGCCCTTGGCAATGATCTGAAGACTGCGGTGATCCGTCTCCTATTTACGCTGCTGCTGTCCCTGGGGCTGGCCCTGATTCTCACCAGAATCCACGTACCAGGAAACCGGTTTTTTCGAAGCCTGCTCTTTTTTCCCACCATGCTCTCGGCTGTGGTGGTATGTACAGTCTGGATGATGCTGTATAATCCGAGCTTTGGCATATTAAATCTGCTGCTGGATGTAATAGGAGTTCCGATTCCAGATGCCGGCTGGCTGGGGGATTTCCGGACCGCTCTTTACAGCACGATTCCTCCGGCTGTGTGGTGCTCTGTGGGATTTTATATGATTATTTTTATCTCGGCTATTGATTCTATTCCGGAAACTCTGTTTGAGTCGGCGAAAATGGATGGAGTGAGCTTGTGGGTAGAGACAAAGGATATCATACTCCCTCTTGTGCGGCCCCAGATTAATTTTTGCGCCATCTATGTGGTGATATCCTCCATGAATGGCTCCTATCTCTTTGTAAAATTATTGACCAATGGGGGGCCAAACAGCGCATCGGAGGTTTTGGGAACTTATATGACCACAAATGCGTTTAACTACCATCAATTTGGATATGCCACAGCGATTGGCACCTTGATTTTAGCAGTAACGCTGTTGATTTCCGGTCTTTTGAATAAGATCTTTCGTTCGGAAGCCTATGAGTTTTGAGAGGGAGTGAGAATATGGGTGGCAAACGAGGTAGAAACAGAAGGAAAATGAATGGAATCTCTGTCCTGGGGACGCTTCTTTTGTGTCTGGCAGCCGCTGCTGTGGTCATGCCCCTGGTCTGGGTTTTGCTGACTTCACTGAAAAGTAATCAGGATTTTTATACAAATGTCTGGGGACTTCCAAAAGAATGGATGTGGGAAAATTATGGGAGAGCCTGGGAAAAAGGCAGCATGGGCAGCGGGCTTTGGAATAGCTTGCTTGTGACCTGCGGGTCGCTGCTGCTGGGACTGACCTGTTCCTCCACAACCGCCTATGTGCTTTCCCGTTATCGGTTTCTTGGGAGGGGACTGCTTCGGAAAATTTATCTGGCAGCGATTATGGTTCCCAGTATTATTTCTCTGATTCCTCAGTATTTCATGTTGATTCACCTGAAGCTGCTGGACTCTCTGCCGGGACTGATCCTTGTGTACGGACTTTCTTCCGTTCCCTTTGCCTCCTTTGTGCTTTATGGATTTTTTGAGACCCTTCCTCATGAGCTGGAGGAAGCGGCGCGCATGGATGGCGCAGGATATTTCCGGACCTTCTGGCAGATTATGTTTCCCTTGGCTCGTTCTGGGCTGGTAACGGTGATGATTATCAACTTTATTGATTATTGGAATGAATATTACAAGGCGCTGACCTATCTCTCTACGCCGGAAAAGCTGACGATTCCGGTAGGGCTTGTAATTTTTACCCAGCAATCTCAGTATCGGGTAGACTGGGGAGCGCTTATGGCGAGCAATGTGATTATGATTATTCCTGCGGCAGTGATTTACTGTATTTTTCAGAATACCATTCAAAAGGGATTGACTACAGGCGCTGTAAAGGGATAGCTGTGCACAGAGAAAATATATGGGTTTGGGAAACGCGGAAAGAGGATAGAAAATGGATGCAATAAAAATAGGATTAATTGGATTGGGATGCCGGGGCCAGCTGCTTTTAAAGGATGTGGTTTTGGCACAGGGGAGATCTGTCACAGCTGTGTGCGACGCTTACCAGGATCGGGCTGATTTGGGAGCTAAGCTTACGGAAGAGGCAGGGCAGGCCAGGCCCAGGATTTATCTGGATTATAGAGAATTATTAGAGGATAGGAATGTAAATACAGTGGTTATCGCATCTGCATGGGAGAGCCATACGGAGGTTGCTGTGGCCGCCATGCGGACAGGAAAAGCTGTGGCTTTGGAGGTAGGAGGCGCTTATACTTTGGAGCAATGCTTTTCTCTGGTGCGGGCCTATGAAGAAACAGGAACTCCCTTTATGTTTATGGAAAACTGCTGCTTTGGACGGCGGGAGATGATGGTGCGTTACATGGCGGAGCAGGGAATTTTTGGAGAAATTGTCCATTGCAGCGGCGGCTATCACCATGATCTGCGGGAGGAAATTTCATATGGAAAAGAAAACCGGCACTATCGCCTGAGAAATTACCTGACGCGGAATTGTGAGAATTATCCCACCCATGAGTTGGGTCCCATCGCAAAGATTTTGGGAATTAATCATGGAAATCGCATGCTTACCCTTTCTTCTACAGCCTCAAAGGCGGCGGGACTCCAGGACTATCTTCAGCGCTTTAAGCCAGAGGATCAGGAGCTGAGAGAGAGAAGGTTTGCCCAGGGGGATATTGTGACAACGGTTATTACCTGCGCCAAAGGGGAGACCATTACCATTACCCTGGATACCACCCTTCCCCGATATTACAGTCGGGGGTTTACCGTGAGAGGCACCAGAGGAATGTATGAGGAGGCGACGGATTCCATCTTTTTGGATAGGGAGGAAGACAGAGCCCACGATAATGACTGGAGAAAGAGCTGTGTGGATAATGCGCAGGCCTATGAAGAGGCGTATGAACATCCGCTGTGGAGACAGTATCTGATAGAAGGCGTGCGGGGAGGCCATGAGGGTATGGACTGGCTGGAGTTTCAGATTTTTTTTGAGGCTCTGGAAAAGGGAACAGACATGCCCATTGATGTCTATGATGCTGCCAGCTGGATGGCTGTCACTGCGCTTTCTGAGCAGTCGATTCAGAAAGGGGGAGCCGTAGTAGAGGTACCGGATTTTACGGGAGGAAGATGGGAAAGATAACGGGGGTACCCCTGAACGTTAAAATTTTGCATACATTTTTCATTTTTTCTCGAAATGGTCAGATGTTTTGTGTTATACTGGTACCGTCACTTGACAATGTAGATAAATCTTTGTCAGGTGGCGGTATTTATCTTAAGGGAGTACTGCTGTTAGAATGAGGTATTTATCCTGAGGGAATATTGTTGTTAGAAGGCGATATTGCTGTTCGATTAAGTCATGTAGGAGTCGTTGTTTTGATCGGAAGGCAACAGGTGAAGCATATTCCACAGAACGTTGACCAGGAGGTATTAGATTTGGGCAAAATGAAACAATCTATTACACAGACTATGAGGAAATTTGTACCAGGTAATTTTTTCTTTTTATTTTTAGCGGGAATTGTTAACGCTATTGGCGTTACCATTTTTATTGCGCCGGTTCAGCTTTATGACAGCGGAATATCCGGGACTTCCATATTGCTGTCCCAGGTTACGCCAGAGTATTTTTCTCTATCATTTTTTCTGATGATTCTCAATGTTCCTCTGCTGCTTTATGGATTAAAGAGGCAGGGAGCTGTATTTTCAGTCTATGCCATTTTTGCCGTATGCGTCTATGCGTTGGCCGCCTGGGTGATTACAGATATTCTGTCGGTGGATGTGAGCATTGCCTCTCCCCTGGCTGGCACAGATCTGTTTCTCTGTGCTCTTTTTGGCGGGTTGATCTCCGGAATCGGCAGCGGTATGGCCATTCGTTTTGGAGGAGCCATGGACGGCATTGAGGTGATCGCCGTGGTGTTTGCCAGGAGAATGGGGATTTCTGTTGGCACCTTTGTGTTGATTTACAATGTGTTGCTCTACATTATTTGCGGTATTGTAATCGGCAGCTGGATTCTCCCCCTTTACTCCATTGTTACATACTGGGCCGGATCCAAGACGGTGGACTTTATTGTGGACGGGCTGGACAGCGCAAAATCGGCCATGATTATCACCACAAAGCCTCAGGAGGTGGGAAAGGCCATTTCGGAGGAATTTGGGACAGGGATCACAGTGATCGACGCCCGGGGGTATTACTCCAATGAGGCAAAGACTCTTCTCTATGTGGTGGTGAATCAATTTCAGATTGTGAAAATCAAGAATCTGGTCAAGAGCATTGATCCCAATGCCTATATTACCATAACTCTTGTGGCGGATCTGCTTCATGGGAGCAAAACCAGTGGGACAGAGGAGCAGGATCCGGACACCAGGGCGAGGATCCTGGGAGAGCCGGAACAAAACGCGAAGACACAGGCGGAAGAGAAGCAGGAAGATGGGGAGGTATCCACGTGACGGAAATGAGAAAAGGCGGAAAATAGGCGATAAGTAGTGGAAAAATGCTATATAGAGGGTTCTTGAAGCTACAGGAAATTTGTGGTAGGCTATAAATATGTCAGACGGGAGACAACTATATGTATCAGATAGAGAAAATGAATAAAAAGCTTCTGGCTGCCCAGGTAGAAGAGGAGCTGATGAATTATATTCTCCATGAACCGGTGGAGATTGGAGAGAAGATTCCCAATGAATATGAGCTGGCAGAACGGTTTGGCGTAGGCAGGAGTACCATTCGGGAGACGATTAAAAGTCTGGTGACAAAAGGGATTTTGGAGGTGCGCAGGGGGTCTGGAACCTATGTAATCAGTAAAAATACCTTTGAGGAGGATCCCCTGGGTCTGGCAAAATTTAAGGACAAGTATAAGCTGGCCCTGGAGCTTTTAGAGGTTCGGCTCATGCTGGAGCCAGAGATTGCGGCATTGGCCAGCAACTATGCCACAAAGGAGGAAAAAGAGGAGCTTTTTCGTCTTTGCCAGGAGACGGAGCAGATTTATCGGTCGGGAAAAAATCATACCTCTAAAGATATTGAGTTTCACACCTGTATTGCTAAGTGCAGCAGAAACCGGGTGGTGGAGCTTTTGCAGCCTATTATTCAGACCGCTATTGCCACCTTTGTGAATCTGACAAACCGGCAGCTTCTGGATGAAACGATAGAGACGCACCAGGCGGTGACCCGGGCGATCCTGGAGGGGGATCCGGTAGGGGCCCGATGCGCCATGATTATGCATCTGACCTACAACCGGCAGATGCTGATGGAAATGCTGGAGGAAAAAGAAAGGAGAGGGACAGCAAATCCAGTTGCATCTGATTGACAGACGTCAGATGTCGAACGGGATACAAAAGAAAAGAGAGGAAAATAATAGGCATAGAGGCTATGTTTTAGCACTGGTCATCAGATGTCATTGAAAAAACAAAGGAGGAGAAAACAGGAGTAAGGAAAAAATCGTGAATACTTACAAAAATAAAGGGGAAATCTGCTATTGTTTTGCTGTTTTTTGTTCAACATGGAGAAAAGACATAAAATACATCAGATGTATTGACGGGAAAGGAGGGAAAATATATAATTTGTTTTAGATAACATATGACGTCAGATGTTAATGAGAAGCAACGAAACACTACACAAATAGTGAAACAAGAAGGAGGATCTGTTATGGACGCTGCTGTAACTCTCAACCCAACCAGACTTGTCCTAGCGGCAATAATAGGACTGGCGCTGCTATTACTGTTAATTATCAAGTTTAAGATTCATGCTATGCTTTCCATCCTCATTGGAGCGGTGGTAATCGGATTAATTGCGGGGATGCCTTTCTCGGACATTGTTACGGCGGTGGATGACGGAATTGGAAACACCTTAAAGGGAATCGCTTTGTTGGTAGGTCTTGGTTCCATGTTTGGCGCTATTCTGGAAGCTTCCGGAGGAGCCCAGACTCTGGCAGTGACCATGGTGAATAAATTCGGAGACCAGAAGGCGGCCTGGGCTCTGGGAATTACTGGTTTAGTGATTGCCATGCCGGTATTTTTCGACGCCGGACTGATTATCCTGATTCCCCTGGCCTTTTCTCTGGCAAAAAGAACAAAACGTTCTTCTTTGTTTTATGTGATTCCCCTGCTGGCAGGACTGGCTGTGGGCCACGCCTTTATTCCCCCTACGCCTGGTCCGGTGTTGGTGGCTACCATGCTGGGAGTGGATCTTGGATGGGTGATTCTGGTGGGTATTTTCTGCGGAATCTTTGCCATGATCGTGGCTGGGCCTGTTTGGGGTTCTATCTGCGGAAAGAAGTACGATGTGGCTATTCCGGATCACGTGGCCAATCAGGAGGATTTTGATGAATCCAAGCTTCCGGGCTTCGGCACGGTAGTGGGAATTATCCTGATTCCCCTGATACTTATTGTTCTGAAATCACTGGCCAGCGTGATTCCCGCCCTGTCTGGGGCGGAACCGGTTCTGACCTTCCTGGGCCAGCCTTTTATGGCTCTTTTAATCGCAACGCTGGTGGCTATGTTCCTGTTAGGAACTCGTCACGGATATACCCTGCCGGAGCTGGAAAACATTATGACAAAATCTCTGGAGCCTACCGGACTGATTCTTCTGGTAACCGCCTGCGGCGGCGTGCTCCGCTACATGCTTCAGTATTCGGGACTGGGAGAGGTGATCGGAGAAGCAGTGGCATCCGCAAATCTGCCTCTGGTGCTGGTAGCGTTTTTGGTAGCGGCCCTGGTTCGGATCTGCGTGGGCTCCGCCACGGTGGCCATGACTATGGCGGCGGGGATTATTGCGGCTATGCCGGGCATTGCTGAGCTTTCTCCTATGTATCTGGCCTGCGTAACCGCAGCTGTGGCCGGAGGTTCTACGGTATGCTCCCACTTCAATGACTCTGGCTTTTGGCTGGTGAAATCTTTGGTGGGATTGGATGAGAAGACTACCTTGAAGACCTGGACCATTATGGAAACCTTAGTGGGAGGAACGGGATTTTTGGTAGCGCTGATTATCTCATTCTTTGTATAAGAGGTAGGGACGCAGGTGAAGGGCAGCCTGGAGGATTTGAGGAAATAATCAGGTATAAAGCCATGAATGGAGGAGTATGTGATGGAATTAGTAAGTCAGAAAATGCGGGAGCTGGCTCCGGAGCTGGATCCCCTGCGGATTGGTACTGGCTGGAAGCCGGAAGACCTGGGAAAGGTCCAGGTTATGATTGAAAGCACCTTTGGAGACAGCCATCCGGGAAGCGGCCATTTGGATGTGTTGGTGGAAGAAGTGAGGAAAGGCGTGGAGGCGGCTGGTGGCCATGGAGCCCGGTACTTTGCCACGGATATTTGCGACGGCGAGAGCCAAGGCACAGACGGGATTAACTACAGTCTGGCAAGCCGGGAGATGATTGCCAATATGATTGAAATACACGCCAACGCCACGCCTTTTGATGCGGGCGTGTATCTGGCAAGCTGCGATAAGGGCATGCCGGCCAATCTTATGGGTCTTGCCCGGGTGGATATTCCTGCTGTGGTAGTGCCTGGGGGAACCATGAATGCGGGGCCGGAAATGCTGACTCTGGAGCAGCTGGGCATGTATAGCGCCAAGTATCAGAGAGGCGAGATCGAGGAGGAGAAGCTTAACTGGGCCAAATGCAATGCCTGTCCCAGCTGTGGCGCCTGTTCCTTTATCGGTACAGCGTCCACCATGCAGATTATGGCGGAGGCTTTGGGGCTGGCCCTTCCGGGAAGCGCCCTGATGCCGGCTACCAGTCCGGACCTTCTTTCTTACGCCAGAAAGGCCGGGGAGCAGGCTGTGAAGCTTGCCCAGATGCCCAATATGCGTCCCAGCCAGATTGTGACCATGGACAGCTTTGAAAATGCCATTCTGGTTCACGCCGCCATTTCCGGAAGCACCAACTGTCTGCTTCATATTCCGGCTTTGGCCCATGAGTTTGGTCTGGAAATCACCGGGGATACTTTTGACAGATTGCACCGGGGAGCTCATTATCTCCTGGATGTGCGTCCCGCAGGCCGCTGGCCGGCAGAGGTATTCTACTATGCCGGCGGAGTTCCCGCGATTATGGAGGAGATCAAGTCTCATTTGCATCTGGATGCCATGACCATCACAGGAAAGACTCTGGGTGAAAACCTGGAGGAGCTGAAGAAAAATGGCTTCTATGAGCGCTGTGAGAAATGGCTGGAGGACTTTAACAGCCGTTACCAGGTACAGGTGACAAGAGAGGATATTATTCGCCCCTATGACAAAGCCCTTGGAACCGACGGAAGCATTGCCATTCTCAAGGGAAATCTGGCTCCGGAGGGCGCGGTGATTAAGCATACGGCATGCCCGAAAGAGATGTTCCAGGCCGTGCTGCGGGCAAGGCCCTTTGACAGCGAGGAGGAATGTCTGGATGCTGTGCTGAAGCATCAGGTGAAAAAAGGGGACGCTGTGTTTATTCGCTACGAAGGACCCAAGGGCAGCGGTATGCCGGAGATGTTTTACACCTCAGAGGCTATCAGCAGCGATAAAGAGCTGGGCCGCAGCATTGCTCTGATCACGGACGGACGGTTTTCCGGCGCATCCACGGGACCTGTGATCGGACACTGCAGTCCGGAGGCTGTGGAGGGAGGACCGATTGCCCTGGTGGAAGAGGGGGATTTGATCGAGATCGACGTAATGGAGCGGAAGCTTAATATTGTGGGAATTGCAGGAGAGCGGAAGACCATGGAGGAAATCGAGAAAATTTTGGAGGAGCGGAAAAAGAAATGGCAGCCTCGTCCTTCTAAATATAAGAAGGGTGTGCTGCGGCTGTTCAGTCAGCTGGCAGCCAGTCCCATGAAGGGCGCTTATTTGGAGTATGACAAATAGGATGACGCCAAATGGCGCTGGAAAGGGTCTGGGAACAAGGATTGCTCTATGGCAAAGAGCCTGAGAATAAAAGAAATGTAAATTAATAGTGTAAGTGCTTACATTCATCTGAAGACGGTTTTCTTTTTGGATAAAAAGAGGATACTGTAACTGGGGAAAACAGCCAAATTACACGGAGAATTCTCAGGAAAAAGTGGGAAAATGAAGAAAAAACTGAAGGAAAAACATTGACAAGAACAAGAAAATAGACTAATCTAAATGTAAGCATTTACATTTTTTGCAGGATAGCAGTGGGGAATTCCCCAATGGAAACCATTTATGGCGGGATTTGAGAATCGGAAACAAAATCCTATGTGGCAAAGGAGAAGTGAAAATGGAAAAGATGCAGGAGCAGCTTCAAAAATTAGGCGTTGTTCCGGTGGTGGTGCTAAATGATGCAAAGGACGCGCTGCCGCTGGCAAAGGCACTTGTGGAAGGAGGGCTTCCCTGTGCGGAGGTGACTTTCCGCACAGATGCAGCGGAGGAGTCTATTCGTCAGATGTCCCAGGAGTATCCCAGCATGCTGGTGGGCGCTGGCACGGTTCTGACTATTGAGCAGGTGAAGCGGGCTGTAGGCGCAGGGGCAAAGTTTATTGTGAGCCCTGGTTTTGATCCGGAAATCGTAGACTACTGCCTGGAGCAGAATATTCCTGTTTTTCCGGGATGCATTACCCCCTCTGAGGTTGCTCAGGCCGTGAAGCGGGGACTGAAGGTGGTGAAATTCTTCCCGGCGGAGCAGTTTGGCGGAGTAGCTACCATCAAGGCCCTGGCAGCTCCCTATACTATGGTGAAATTTATGCCCACCGGCGGCGTAAGCGCAAAGAACCTGAAGGATTACCTGAGCTGCGACAAGATTGTTGCCTGCGGCGGAAGCTGGATGGTAAAGGGCGACCTGATTCAGGCCGGGGCTTTTGACAAGATCTGTGAGATGACAAAAGAGGCGGTTGCGCTTGCAAAGGAAATCCGGGGATAAGAGAAGCGATCCTGGAGTCGAGTAGAGGAGGCAAATAGCATGGATTTGAAGATGAGATCAAAGGAAACCTGTAAATTTGACGCCGTATCCCTGGGAGAGATTATGCTGCGCCTGGATCCCGGCGAGGGACGGATCCGGACAGCCCGTTCTTTTCGCGCCTGGGAGGGGGGCGGCGAGTATAACGTAGTCCGGGGACTCCGCAGATGCTTTGGCATGAAAACTGCTGTGATCACGGCATTTGCAGACAACGAGGTGGGCATGCTTCTGGAGGATTTCATTCTCCAGGGCGGTGTGGACACATCCCTGATCAAGTGGATGAAGACAGACGGCATTGGCCGGATCTGCAGAAACGGACTCAATTTCACAGAGCGGGGATTTGGTATCCGGGGCGCTGTGGGATGCTCAGACCGGGCCAACACAGCCATTTCCAAGGCTACTCCGGAGGATTTTGACTTTGAGTATATTTTTGGAGAGCTGGGCGTGCGCTGGCTGCACACCGGCGGCATTTACGCGGCTCTTTCCGAGCAGTCCTGTGAGACGGTGCTGGCAGCTATCAAGACGGCCAAAAAGTACGGAACCATTGTCTCCTATGACCTGAATTACCGTCCCTCCATGTGGAGCGCTATCGGAGGTCAGGCAAAGGCCCAGGAGGTAAATAAAGAGGTAGCCAGATATGTGGATGTGATGATCGGAAACGAGGAGGATTTCACCGCATGCCTGGGCTTTGAGATTGAGGGAAATGACGCAAACTTAAAGGAACTGAATCTGGAAGGCTACAAGAAGATGATCAACGAGGCGGCCAGAACCTACCCCAACTTTAAGGCGGTGGCCACAACCCTGCGTGAGGTAAAGACGGCAACCATCAATGACTGGAGCGCTATCTGCTGGGCGGAGGGCGAGATCTATAAGGCTAAGGACTACAAGGGACTGGAGATTATGGACCGGGTAGGCGGCGGTGATTCCTTTGCCAGCGGATTGATTTACGGCCTTATGACTACCGGGGATGCAGAGCTTGCCGTGAATTACGGCGCAGCCCACGGCGCTCTGGCAATGACTACACCTGGCGATACCACCATGGCAAGCAAGAAGGAAGTGGAAGCCATTATGGGCGGAGCAGGAGCCCGGGTGCAGCGGTAAGAACCAAAAGCGGATATCGTAAGAATTCGTCTGTAGGAACATAGAAACGAAAATAAATACAAGAGGGCCTGGAACACTTTTTGATTGTAGTGATAAAAGCGTTCCAGGCCTCTTTATAAGGTCATTCTTTGAAATATGTGTCGGATAAGAAAGCGTTTATTCCTCCTCATCCGACCAGATCCGCTGCCAGGGCTCTTCCATATAATAGTTGTATTCATCCTCAATGTCTGTCTCATCAGCCTTCAGCAGGGAGAACTTATACAGCTTCTGGGTTTTGGAGCTGAACTTCAGAGTGCAGCTATAGTCTGCCCCCAGCTGTTTCAGGGTCAGATCCTTGTCCTTAAAATCCGGGAACTGTTCCCCAGCCTGGTCAAAGGAAATATCGGTGACAGGAATGCCGTTAATCTTCACATTTCCAGGCAGCTTTTCTGCCTTATGGGACAGGTGTAGCTCCAGGCGTGTAATAAGGGCGTCCTTTATGGGAATTTCCTGTTCCCCGGCCTCCAGCGTAAGATGTATGTAAGCGGCGTCTGTAATCCAGAAGAAAGCATTGTCAAAGCTTGTATTTGCCTCCAGGGGTTCCTCCGGATCTACTTCCCGGTCCCGCAGAGAGCCTTTTTCCGTAAACTCTGCGATTTGTACCGGCAGCTCCTGATCCAAGAGGGCCTGAAGCTTGGTCTGACCTACCAGGATTTCCAGATCATCAATGGCGACAGGTATGGAATGATCCGCCAGGGTATATTCTCTGGGATTGGACGGTTCTTCCGATTGAGTTTCCTCCTTGGTTTCAGGGGAACAGCCTGCCAGGAGGAGTGCAGACAGACTGATGATGATTCCCTTTATCAGCGTTTTTTTCATTCTATTCTCCTTGAGTCGTTGTAGCATTTGTCTTTATCATACCACAAACGATGGAGTTTTTAAATTATTTTTCAGATTTTTAGCTAATTATTTGCAGGCAAGTGACTGGAGAGCGCTTATTGTGGATAAAATCAAAGTATTAATGACTTGTCAAACCTTCCAAAAAGAGGTATACTTTTGGTAGTCTGAGGACACACCAGTAAACGGGAGGATTTGCAATGATTGAAGCAACCAGTTGTGGCGGTGTGGTAATATTTCGGGGGAAGATTCTGCTTTTGTACAAGAACTATAAGAACAGGTATGAGGGCTGGGTACTTCCAAAAGGAACGGTGGAGCCGGGAGAGGAGTTTAAGGATACGGCTATTCGTGAGGTCCGGGAGGAAACCGGAGTGGATGCAGCCATTATTAAGTATATTGGGAAGAGCCAATATTCGTTTAATGTTCCTGAAGATACTGTTGAGAAGGATGTCCATTGGTATTTGATGATGGCGGATAACTACTACAGTAAACCACAGCGTGAGGAATATTTCGTGGATTCCGGGTATTACAAATTTCATGAGGCTTACCATTTGTTGAAGTTTTCCAATGAAAAGCAGATTCTGGAACGGGCCTACAATGAATATCTGGATTTAAAGAAGAGCAATCTTTGGGGAAACCGGAAATACTTTTAGGGGCTGTTGTGTTTTGCAACAGCCTCTTTTACAGTAAGGAAGTTGCTATGGAATGGGCAGATAATTTATATGTGAGCAACAGCGCCGCAGGAAAAAAGGACAAGATTATACGGAAGGCAGAGCGGGGAGTGGGAATGATCCAGGTGTATCTGATTACCCTGGCCTCCAATGAGAAAAATCTGCTGGATATTTTTCATGCGGCTCATTTGAAGCAGCCTGCATTTTACGGCCAGAACCTTCAGGTGGTGGGAATTGCCTGTGGGATGGAGGAGGCCAGGGAGCTTACATTGCAGATGATTACAGATATCTATGAGCAGACAGGCGGGTTTGCGGTCCGGAATTATTTTTCTTTTTCCTGCAGAGGAAAGAGGATGCGGCCCAAAGCGTCCCGGGCAAAAGGGTAGGAGGATCCTATGTGGCATGTGATTGTGCTGATTTTAAAAATCATAGGGATAAGTCTGCTGACGATTCTCGGCCTTATTTTGTTGCTTTTACTGCTGGCGCTTTTTGTGCCGGTGCGCTATCAGGCACATGCAAAAAAGCAGGAGGAGTTATGGTGCCGGGGGCGGATTACCTGGCTGTTCCATCTGGTAAGTATTCCCATCGCTTATGAGAAGGGAGAGCTCTCTTTTCGTCTGAAGCTTTTTGGCATTACGGTAAAAGATCTGCTGGCAGATAAGAAAGACACCCAGGGGGAAAGCGTCTCCAGAGACAGCCGGGAAGAGGAAAGATCCGGAAAGAGTCAGGAGGAGACGAAGGAGAGTTCCCGAGACAGCAAGAAACAGATCGAATGCGGTTCCGAGAGCTGCCGGGAAATAAGAGAAACCGATGACGAACCAAAGGAGAGCGGAAGAGCCGGGGGAAGAGATTTACCGGACTTTCCCGGAAATGAGAAGACAGAATACCCGGGAGAAGCTGCAAGAGCTGGAAGCCGGGAATACCCGGAAGAAGCTGCAAGAGCTGGAAGCCTGGAAGAACAAGAAGAAGCCACAAGAATTGGGAGCCTGGAAAAACAGGTGGGAGCTGAAAGAACTGGAAGCCGAGAATACCCGGATGAAGTTGCAAGAACTGGGGGCCAGAAGGAGCAGGTGGGAGCTGAAAGAACTGGAAGCTGGGAAGAACAAGAAGAAGCTGCAAGAGCTGGAAGCCTGGTAAAACAGGGGGGAGCCGGAAAGAAAAAGGCGACGGAAAAGAAAAAAATTTCTCCAGGACGCATATTCTCTCTCATATGGGATAAATTAAAAAAACTTAAATATACAATTCGAGGCATCTGTGCTAAAATAAGGGCAGCAATAAAAAAGGCAGGTAAAGTCCATAACTTTTTACTGGAGGAAACCACCAAGGCCGCCTTTGGCCGGGGGATGGGACAGCTTCTCTACCTCTTAAAAAAGCTTGGGCCCCGAAAAATACAGGGCTGGATTCATTTTGGCACCGGCGATCCGGCTCTCACAGGAGAAATTCTGGCAGGGATCGGTGTTTTGTATGCGGCATCTCCTGTGAGGCTAAGGCTGCAGCCGGATTTTGAGAATCGGGTGCTGGAAGGAGAGATCCGGGTAAAGGGACACCTGCACTTCATCACCCTGGTGGGGATTGCCTGGAGATTATGGTGGGATAAAAATATCAAAGCCGTCTATAAAAGAATCAAAAGCGGAATTTAACCGCAGAAAGAACAGAAATAAAGGAGGTTTCTCATGAGCAGCAATAATAACTTTGAGACTACAGTAGCATCATTATTTAAAGGGATGGATTCCTTTGTCACAACCAAAACCGTTGTGGGGGAAGCGGTTCATATTGGGGATACCATTATTCTGCCCCTGGTGGATGTAAGCTTCGGCGTAGGCGCCGGCGCCTGGTCTGACGATAAGAAAAACAATGGGGGAGGCGGTTTGGGGGCCAAGATCACACCCAGCGCTATTCTGGTGATTTCCAACGGAACTACCAAGCTTGTCAATGTGAAAAATCAGGATACCATTACCAAAATCCTGGATATGGTGCCGGATATTGTGGATAAGGTAACGGGAAAGAAGGATAAGGAACAGACTCCAGTGGCGGACGCCATTCAGGATGCTGTGGATACTCTGGAGGAGTAAAAATTCGTCCCATAAAATTCTGCCCCTGTTGTCATCCTGTTCTCTCTATGATAAAATAGGCCTTGCAAAACCTATGTGAAAGGCGGAAGTTATCATGAACCAGGACTTGACAAAGGGGCCTATTTTAAAAACCATGCTGCTCTTTGCCCTGCCGATGATTGCAGGAAATCTGTTGCAGCAGTTCTATAATATAGCGGATACGCTGATCGTGGGAAAGTTTTTGGGTAGTCAGGCTTTAGCCGCCGTGGGCTCGGCCTACACTCTCATGATTTTTCTAACCTCCATTCTTTTGGGCCTGTGTATGGGCTGTGGAGCTCTTTTTTCCATTCAATTTGGCGCTAGGCAAACGGACCAGCTGAAAAACAGCCTGTTTGTTTCTTTTATCCTCATTGCCGTCATTACTCTTTTGATCAACCTGGCTGTTTTCTTCTGGATTGATCCGATTATGGTCTTTTTAAATGTACCCGAAGAAATCTATGCCCTGATGCGGGAATATCTCTGGATTATTTTCTTTGGCATCAGCGCTACCTTTCTCTACAATTATTTTGCCTGTCTTCTGCGGGCCGTGGGCAACTCTGTGATTCCTTTGGTTTTCTTAGGCGTCTCTGCTCTTTTGAATATCGGCCTGGATTTGTATTTTGTTCTGGAGCTGGAAAAGGGAGTGGGCGGGGCGGCCCTGGCTACTGTGATTTCCCAGTTTGTGGCTGGTATAGGCATTGCTGTCTATACAATAATCCATTGTCCCCAGTTTCGTCCCCAGCGCCGGCATATGTCCTGGAAACCCAGCGTCTTTGTGGAGATTACCCAATTTTCCGCTCTCACCTGTGCCCAGCAGTCGGTGATGAATTTTGGCATTTTAATGGTACAGGGATTAGTAAACAGCTTTGGTCCAGCTGTCATGGCAGCCTTTGCTGCCGCTGTAAAAATTGATTCCTTTGCCTATATGCCAGTGCAGGATTTCGGAAACGCCTTTTCCACGTTTATCGCCCAGAACTATGGGGCAAAGGAAGATGACAGGATCCGTCGGGGAATCTCCTGTGCCGTCCGGGTATCCGTCCTGTTTTGCCTGGTGATTTCCCTGGTGGTTTTTCTGCTGGCCCGTCCGTTGCTGTTGATTTTCGTAAAGCCGACGGAAACAAAGATTCTCTCCATAGGCGTTGAATATCTTCGGGTGGAGGGTTCCTTTTACTGGGGCATCGGCTGCCTGTTCCTGCTCTACGGCCTCTACCGGGCCATTAAGAAGCCAGGCATGTCTGTGATTCTCACTGTCATTTCCCTGGGAACCCGGGTATTGCTGGCATATATCCTTTCTGCTTTCATAGGGGTCATGGGCATCTGGATTTCCATACCTATTGGATGGATCCTGGCGGATCTGGCCGGATTTTTCTACTACCGTCTGCGGTGTCGGGATCTGCTGCATACAGGTAATTAAATAAATAGAAAAGATGAAAAATAAAGGTGAGAGGAAAAGGTAACTTCCATCTTGTTAAGTGAAAAAATAAAGGTGAAAATAAATCGAAAAATAATTCACATCGAAAAATAATTTCGAAAAATAATTTCACAAAAATGCTTGAAAGAGACGAAGTTCCATGATATACTTTTCTAGTTAGCGTAAAAAGCACGCAGGTGGAACCAAGAATGGTGCCAGAGCACAGCTTTGGTCTTCAAGGAAGCGGAAGCCTGCGGAAGAACAACCAAAACGGAGGAGAGAAACATGAGCGTAATTTCAATGAAGCAGTTACTGGAAGCAGGTGTTCATTTCGGACATCAGACGAGAAGATGGAACCCCAAAATGGCTCCCTATATTTACACAGAGCGCAACGGGATTTACATCATTGATTTGCAGAAGTCTGTGGGCAAGGTGGACGAGGCCTATAACGCAGTTGCTGATATTGCAGCAAACGGCGGAACCATCCTGTTTGTAGGAACCAAGAAGCAGGCTCAGGATGCCATTCAGGTAGAGGCAGAGCGTTGCGGAATGTTCTATGTCAATGAGAGATGGCTGGGGGGAATGCTGACCAACTTCAAGACTATCCAGAGCAGAGTAGCCAGACTGAAAGAGATCGAGGCCATGCAGGAGGATGGAACCTTTGACGTTCTGCCCAAGAAGGAAGTAATTGCTCTTAAGAAAGAATTAGAGAAGCTGCAGAAGAATCTGGGCGGTATCAAGGAAATGAAGAGACTGCCGGATGCTATTTTCGTGGTAGATCCCAAGAAGGAGCGTATCTGCGTGCAGGAGGCTCATACCCTGGGAATTCCTCTGATCGGTATTGCAGATACCAACTGCGATCCGGAAGAGCTGGATTACGTAATTCCGGGCAATGACGACGCAATCCGCGCCGTAAAACTGATTGTTTCCAAGATGGCAGACGCAGTGGTGGAGGCAAACCAGGGTGCAGCTGAGGAAGTGTATGAGGAAGAGGCTTACGCAGAGGAAGAGAACGCAGCAGAATAATATGGGATGTTCGGAAACGGAAGGATGGCTGAAGAAGAGCAGCTGTCAGAAACGGAACCGGGTAGAAGAAAAGATTTCGTAATGGAGGGAAAATACCATGGCAATTACAGCAGGAATGGTAAAAGAGTTAAGAGAGATGACAGGCGCCGGCATGATGGACTGCAAGAAGGCTCTGACTGCAACAGAGGGCAACATGGATGCCGCTGTTGACTGGCTGAGAGAGAAAGGTCTTGCAAGCGCTCAGAAGAAGGCTGGCCGTATTGCGGCAGAGGGCATTGTAGCTACCTGCCTGGTAAATGATGACAAGAAGGCTGTTGTGGTTGAGGTAAATGCCGAAACAGACTTTGTGGCAAAGAATGAAAAATTCCAGTCCTATGTGGCAGATGTGGCAGCTCAGGCAGTAAAGACCACAGCCGCAGACATCGATGCATTTATGGAGGAGACTTGGGAGAAAGACACCACGCTCACCGTAAAAGAGGCTCTGGCTTCCCAGATCGCCATCATTGGTGAGAACATGAATATCCGCCGCTTCCAGCAGATGGTGGAGGAGAACGGTTTCATTTCTTCCTACATTCATGCAGGTGGAAAGATCGGCGTACTGGTAGACGTGGAGACCGATGTGATCAATGATGCCGTAAAAGAAATGGCCAAGAACGTGGCAATGCAGGCAGCAGCGCTGAAGCCTCTGTACACCAGCGACAAAGAAGTGGATGCAGATTACATTGAAAAAGAGAAGGCCATCCTGATGGCGCAGATCCAGAACGATCCCAAGGAGTCCCAGAAGCCGGCAAAGGTCATCGAGGGCATGATCAAGGGCCGTATCAACAAAGAGTTGAAGGAGATCTGTCTGCTTGATCAGGTATATGTAAAGGCAGAGGACGGCAAGCAGTCTGTGGCTGCATATGTGGCCCAGGTGGCAAAGGAGAACAGCGCAAACATTACGATTAAAGGTTTTGTGCGCTTCGAGACTGGCGAAGGTTTGGAGAAGAAGAATGAGGACTTTGCGGCTGAGGTGGCGAAGCAGATGGGAATGTAAGCGAAGTTTGCATTTGAAATAACTGTATAAAAATTATAAGGCTCCGAATGCCTTGTAATCACGCATTTTCAAGTGATTATG
>JAAWJI010000063.1 GCA_022796795.1 Lachnospiraceae bacterium
GAGCTACGGAAACGTGTATAAAATTGTGTGTGACTTGCGGCTTCTGCTCCTCCAAAAAGTTTCCGTTGTAGGTTCTCTTAGGAGGCGAGTGCTCTATCCAGCTGAGCTATATGGACGTGTCTAATATATGATTATAGCCCGACCAAAGTCGAACTGCAATCCCGTACTGAGTTTTGCTGAGTTGTATGTTGTAACGCCACCTTAGGAGGCGGTCGCTCTATCCATCTGAGCTACGAGGACTCGAACGATATGAAGTTTATGAAAAAAGCTTTTTTACCTCCACGGACTTTGATGACCGGGATATTAGGAGGCTCGTGTTATATCCATTGAATTAAGGGAACAACAAACAACCAATCTGTCACACTACCTTATTATAACAGAACTCCATCCCAATTACAAATCAAAAATGGGAATATCGGTCCCGGTTTTTGGGAGTCCGCTGGTAACGGGCACTGTTTCTGCGTCTGGGTCCCATGCTCTTTTTGCGACGGCGGTTTCGTCTGGAGCGAATATTCCGCCGGCGGTCAGGCAGGCGCATGCGGAAGTAGAAATGTTTCCACAGTTTGCGCAGAAGTAACAACAGCAATACTACTATAACAATGGCCGCTGCAAAAATCAATACCCATTTGATATTTATTTTAATAAATGTTTTTTTCGGGCTTTTTTCTGCTTCCTCCTGGTCGCTGTCCGCATCTGCGGAAGCTTCCGGGCTTTCCTCTTCGCCTGTTTCCTTGTTGAAGTTGAATTCCTGAATGGCGGACTTTACCAGCTCTATGGTGGTCTCTCCCACAGGCTGTCCCTGGTAGGTGTAGGACAAAGTAGCCACCACATCTGGGTTTGCCTCCTGATTCTGGAACTCCAGAGAGGGGGAGGCTTCGGTGAAGGACACACCGGTAGGCAGGATGATGTAACCGTCGGAATTCACTGCCACCAGGGCCCGGGAGCCTCCGAATATGCTGCTTCCGGTGTGAAAAATATTAGAATTATCCATGGAGAAGTTGGACTCGTTGGCGGCAATATTGATTTTGCTGAAGTTGTCCGAGGCATAGTCCAGCAGCAAAGCTGTGTCCTCAAAAAGAGGAACCTGAGGCCCGTCCATGCTGTGGGTGCGCATGGTGACCACGATGAGGGTCATGCCGTTTCGCTCTGCCACGGTCACCAAGGTATTTAAGGCCGCGTTAGTGGCACCGGTTTTTCCGGAAACGACCGTATCGTCCAGGTAGCTTTGATCGCCCTTGTAGGGGTAAATCATTTTGTGGTGATTGGGCATGAAGGTGACGGTATCTCTCTTATTTGTGGTGCGCAGCTCATAGGAGGGCGTGCCGGAAATGGTCAAAAAGGTCTCGTTTTTCAAGGCTTCCCGGGTGATCAGAGCCATGTCGTGAGGGGTAGTATAGTGATTTTCGTCGTGAAGTCCGTGGGCGTTTACAAAATGGGTATTGGTGCAGCCGATTTCCGCGGCTTTGGCGTTCATCATATCCGCAAAGGCTTCTACGCTGCCTGCCACATGCTCGGCCAGGCCGTTGCCGCACTCGTTGGCGGAGGCCAGAAGCAGGGCGTAGAGAGATTCCTCCACGGTCAGCTCCTCCCCCTCTGTGGTTCCGATACTGCTGCTTCCACGGTCTATGGAATGGGTGGCATAATAGGAATAATTGATCACGTCGTCCAGAGAGCTGTTTTCCAGGGCAACCAGGGCGGTCATGATCTTGGTAATACTGGCCGGATATTCGGCCTTGTCCATATCCTTATTGTAGAGAATGGTTCCGGTGGAAGCTTCCATGATCACGGCAGCGTCCGCATAGATCTGGGGCCCCTGGGGCCAGTTTGGAATACTGTTGGAGTTGATTTCCTTTTCATAGTAGGCTTGACGTTCCGCCTCCTTTTCCGCGGCAGCCTGCTCTGCGGCGGCTTTTTCCGCAGCGGTTTGACGTTTGGCTTCTACAGAGAGGGGACAAGCGAAAATAGTAAAAGAAAGAGAGCAGGTCAAGAGACCCGCCAGAAATCTATATTTAATCCTCATGAAATCTCCTTAATTGAAAATCTTACAAAAATGTTGCCAAAATATTACTTAGCACTTATTATATGTTATTTTACAAAGGCTGGCAAGGGGCCAAATCTGGAAAATATTTAAAAATTTCGACAAAATAGTTCCCCTGGAATCCCCTGGAAGCTCTTGACAAACCCTTTCCTTTCATTATATAATGCGGAATGAGTAAAACCAGTAAAAGCGTTGAGGAAGACAGTAGGATTTTTTCAAAAGGCAAAGCGAGCCGGGGAGGGTGAGAGCCTGGCGCGAGTAGAATTTTTCTGAATATCACTTCGGAGCTTCAGGCTGAAGGAATTAAGTAGGCACTGACGGGATCCTCCGTTATCAGGAGCGCATGTGACGGCATGCTGTAACAGGTGGTACAACGAAGCGAAGCTTTCGTCCTATTACGGGACGGGAGTTTTTTTGTTTCAAGAGCTTTTTCAGAATTGAAAGGATTCCCGGAAGGACTGGCCAGCCGTGAGTCTATGGGGTTTATGTTTCAGCATGGATTTCGGAGGATCTGGAAAGGTGAAGGTGAAGGAGACAGGTTTCTTAATTTATATTTCAGGAAAGAAAGGAGCACGATAAGGATGTACGAGAAGGTATCAACAGACCTGAATTTTGTGGATCGGGAAAAACAGGTAGAAGCATTCTGGAAGGAACATGATATTTTCCGCAAAAGCATGGAAAATCGAAAGGAGGGGCAGACCTACACCTTTTATGACGGGCCGCCTACGGCCAATGGAAAGCCTCATATCGGCCATGTATTGACTAGGGTTATTAAGGATATGATTCCCCGCTATCGGACCATGAAGGGGTATATGGTGCCTCGCAAGGCCGGATGGGATACCCATGGTCTTCCGGTGGAGCTGGAGGTGGAGAAGCTTTTGGGCCTGGACGGCAAGGAGCAGATTGAGGAATATGGCCTGGATCCCTTTATTACCAAATGCAAGGAAAGCGTGTGGAAATATAAGGGGATGTGGGAGGATTTCTCCAGCACCGTAGGCTTCTGGGCAGATATGGATGATCCCTATGTGACCTATCACGATGATTTCATTGAGTCGGAATGGTGGGCGCTGAAGGAGATCTGGAATAAGGGACTTTTGTACAAAGGCTTTAAGATTGTGCCCTATTGTCCCCGCTGCGGCACGCCCTTGTCCTCCCATGAGGTGGCTCAGGGCTACCGGGCGGTAAAGGAGCGCTCCGCTGTGGTGCGGTTTAAGGCGGTGGGAGAGGACGCCTATTTCCTGGCATGGACCACCACCCCCTGGACCCTGCCCTCCAATACGGCTCTTTGCGTAAATCCCGATGAGACTTACGTAAAGGTAAAGGCAGCGGACGGACGGACCTACTATATGGCCCAGGCTCTGCTGGATCGGGTGCTGGGAGATCTGGCCCAGGAAGGAACGCCTGCCTATGAGGTGCTGGAAACCTATGTGGGGAAGGAGCTGGAGGGCCGGGAGTATGAGCCCCTCTTTACCTGCGCAGGGGAGGCTGCCAAAAAACAGGGCAAAAAGGCGCATTTTGTCACCAGCGACCACTATGTAACGATGACAGACGGTACGGGAATCGTTCACATTGCGCCGGCTTTCGGTGAGGACGACGCCCGCATTGGCAGAAATTACGACCTGCCCTTTATTCAGTTTGTGGACGGCAAGGGAAATATGACAAAAGACACTCCCTATGAGGGAAAATTTGTGAAGGATGCGGATCCCCTGATCCTGGTGGATTTGGACAAGGAAGACAAGCTGTTTTCCGCACCCAAGTTTGAGCATGATTATCCCCACTGCTGGCGCTGCGATACCCCGCTGATCTATTATGCCCGGGAATCCTGGTTTATCAAGATGACAGCGGTGAAGGAGGATCTGATCCGCAACAACAATACTATCAACTGGATTCCGGAGAGCATCGGCAAGGGCCGGTTCGGAGACTGGCTGGAGAATATTCAGGACTGGGGCATTTCCCGGAACCGCTATTGGGGCACTCCCCTGAATGTGTGGGAATGTGAGTGCGGCCATCTGCATGCGGTGGGAAGCCGGCAGGAGCTGTATGAGCTTAGCAAAAATGAGGCGGCCAAGACCGTGGAGCTGCACCGCCCCTATATCGACGAGTTTACCTTCCCCTGCCCCAAGTGCGGCAAGCCCATGCATCGGGTGCCGGAGGTGATTGACTGCTGGTTTGATTCCGGGGCCATGCCCTTTGCCCAGCATCACTATCCCTTTGAGAACAAGGAGCTGTTTGAGCAGCAGTTTCCGGCCCAGTTTATCTCTGAGGCCGTGGACCAGACCCGGGGATGGTTTTACTCCCTGCTGGCGGAATCCACGCTGATCTTCAACAAGGCTCCCTATGAGAATGTAATCGTGCTGGGCCATGTACAGGATGAGAACGGACAAAAGATGAGCAAATCCAAGGGAAATGCTGTGGATCCCTTTGACGCCCTGGCCACCTATGGGGCAGATGCGATCCGCTGGTATTTCTATATCAATAGCGCTCCCTGGCTGCCCAACCGGTTCCATGGCAAGGCGGTGACAGAGGGGCAGAGGAAATTTATGGGTACTCTTTGGAATACCTATGCCTTCTTTGTGCTGTATGCAAATATTGACGAATTTGACGCCACAAAATATGAATTGGATTACCAGAAGCTGACAGTAATGGACCGGTGGCTTTTGTCCCGGCTTAACACCACTGTGAAAGAGGTGGACAATGATCTGGAGAATTACCGGATCCCCGAGGCTGCCAGAGCCCTGCAGGAGTTTGTGGACGACATGAGCAACTGGTATGTGCGCCGAAGCCGGGAACGCTTCTGGGCCAAGGGCATGGAGCAGGACAAGATCAATGCCTATATGACACTGTATACGGCTCTGGTGGAGATCTGCAAGGCTGCTGCGCCCATGATTCCCTTTATGACCGAGGACATCTACCGCAATCTGGTGTGCAGCATTGACAAGAATGCGCCGGAGAGCATTCATCTGTGCGACTTCCCTGCTGTGCGGGAGGAGTGGATGGACAGCCAGCTGGAAGAGTACATGAAAGAGGTGCTGGACGTGGTGGTCAAGGGCCGCGCCTGCCGCAATGCCGCCAATATGAAAAACCGTCAGCCCATCGGAACTATGTTTATCAAGGCTTCCTACAGCTTCCCGGAGTACTACAAGGAAATCGTGGAGGATGAGCTGAATGTAAAGCAGGTGGTGTTTACAGAGGATGTGCGGGAATTTACCTCCTACACCTTTAAGCCGCAGCTGAAAACCGTGGGACCAAAATATGGAAAGCTTCTGGGCGGAATCAAGAAAGAGCTGGAGGCTCTGGACGGCAATAAGGCCATGGATGAGCTGAATGCGGGCGGCTCATTAAAATTTGACATCCAGGGCTCAGAAGTGGTATTGTATAAAGAGGACCTTTTAATTGAAATGACTCAGAAGGAAGGATATGTGTCCGAAGCAGATAACTCTGTAACCGTTGTTTTGGACACAAATCTGACGCCGGAACTGATTGAAGAGGGCTTTGTCTACGAGATCATCAGCAAGATTCAGACCATGCGCAAGGATGCGGGCTTTGAGGTTATGGATCATATCACGGTATTTATTGCAGGAAACGACCGTATTGCAGAAATCGTGGGGAAGAATCAGAGAGCCATCCAGGAGAAGGTGCTGGCGGATGATGTGGTAGAGGAACAGCAGACCGCCATTTCAAAGGAATGGAATGTAAATGGGGAAACCGTGATCATCGGGGTGGAAAAGAAATAAAATTCTAGGTAAGGAAAAGGAGAAGCAGATGGCAAATAAGAGACCTTTTGACAAGGAAATGTTTAAGCGGAGCGTGGTGTACAATGTAAAAACCTTGTACCGCAGAAATATTGATGAAGCTACCCAGCAGCAGATATTCCATGCAGTAGCTCTGGCCACCAAGGATGCTATCATTGACGCCTGGCTGGCTACCCAGGATGAAATGGAAAAAGAAGATCCGAAGATTGTGTACTATATGTCCATGGAGTTCCTGATGGGAAGAGCCATGGGAAATAACCTGATTAACCTGACCTATTATGATGAGGTCAGGGAAGCTCTGGAGGAGCTGGGCTGCGATCTGAACGTGGTGGAGGATCAGGAGCCGGATGCGGCTCTTGGAAACGGCGGCCTGGGACGGCTGGCAGCCTGTTTTCTGGATTCCCTGGCTACCCTGGGATATTCTGCCTATGGCTGCGGGATCCGTTATCGTTACGGCATGTTCAAACAGAAAATCAAAGACGGCTATCAGGTGGAAGTGCCCGATGAATGGTTGAAAAATGGCAATCCCTTTGAGCTGCGCCGGCAGGAGTATGAGAAGATCGTCAAATTCGGCGGCTATGTAAGGGTGGAAACAGACGAGAAAGGCCATCACAAATTTGTCCAGGAGGGCTATCAGGCTGTCCGGGCCGTTCCCTGTGATATGCCCGTAGTAGGCTACGGAAATAATATGGTAAACACCTTACGGATCTGGGATGCAGAGCCCATGAACTCCTTCCGGCTGGAGTCCTTTGACAAGGGCGATTACCAGAAGGCTGTGGAGGAGGAGAACCTGGCCCGCAACATCGTGGAGGTGCTTTACCCCAACGACAACCATATGGCAGGCAAGGAACTGCGTCTGCGCCAGCAGTACTTCTTTATCTCTGCCAGCGTGCAGACAGCCGTGGAGAAATACAAGAAAAATCACAGCGATGTGCGCAAATTCTATGAGAAGGCCACCTTCCAGCTGAACGACACCCATCCCACCGTGGCTGTGGCGGAGCTGATGCGTGTGCTTATGGATGACGAGGGACTGAGCTGGGACGAGGCCTGGAATGTAACCACAAAGACCTGTGCTTACACCAACCATACCATTATGGCTGAGGCTCTGGAGAAATGGCCCATTGAGCTGTTCTCCCGTCTGCTTCCCCGGGTATATCAAATCGTGGAGGAGATCAACCGCCGGTTTATCCTGGCTATCCAGGAAAAATATCCCGGTGACAATGAAAAGATCCGCAAGATGGCAATTATCTATGACGGACAGGTAAAGATGGCTCATCTGGCTATAGCGGCAGGCTATTCCGTCAATGGCGTGGCCCGGCTGCACACAGAGATTCTGAAGAATCAGGAGCTGAAGGACTTCTACGAGATGTTCCCGGAGAAGTTCAACAACAAGACAAACGGCATTACCCAGCGCCGCTTCCTGCTTCACGGAAATCCACTGCTGGCTTCCTGGGTGACGGATCATATTGGAGACGAGTGGATTACAGATCTGTCCCAGATTAAGAAGCTGGCCATCTATGCAGATGATGAAAAGGCCCAGCAGGAGTTTATGCAGATCAAGTATCAGAATAAAGTGCGTCTGGCAAAATATATTAAGGAGCACAACAATGTGGATGTGGATCCCCGCTCCATCTTTGACGTGCAGGTGAAGCGTCTCCACGAGTATAAGCGTCAGCTTTTGAATATTCTCCATGTGATGCACCTGTACAATGAGATCAAGGAAAAACCGGAGATGCCCTTCTATCCCAGAACTTTTATCTTCGGAGCCAAGGCGGCAGCAGGTTACCACCGGGCTAAGCTTACTATTAAGCTTATCAACTCCGTGGCGGATGTGATCAATAACGATCCCTCCATCAACGGAAAGCTGAAGGTAGTGTTTATTGAGGATTATCGGGTATCCAACGCAGAGTGGATTTTTGCAGCCGCAGACGTGTCTGAGCAGATTTCCACAGCCAGCAAGGAGGCCTCCGGTACCGGAAACATGAAGTTCATGCTCAACGGCGCCGTAACCCTGGGAACCATGGACGGAGCCAATGTAGAGATTGTGGAGGAGGTAGGAGAGGAGAATGCCTTTATCTTCGGCCTCACCTCCGATGAAGTAATCAACTTTGAGAAAAACGGCGGATATCATCCCATGGATATCTTCAACAGCGATCAGGAGATCCGCAAGGTGCTCATGCAGCTCATTAACGGCCAGTATGCCCCCAATGATCCGGAGCGTTTCCGGGATATTTACGATTCCCTGCTGAATACCAACAGCAGCGACCGGGCGGACACCTACTTTAGTCTCAAAGACTTTAAGCCCTACGCAGAAGCCCAGAAGAAGGTGGAGGAAGCTTACCGGGATGAGAAGGGCTGGGCGAAGAAAGCCATTCTCAACGTAGCCTGCAGCGGCAAATTTACCTCAGACCGGACCATCCAGGAGTATGTGGATGAGATCTGGCATCTGGATAAGATTACGGTGACACTGTAAAAATAGAAAAATATGGAAGGACCCTCGCAAGTTTGCGGGGGTTCTTTTTTACAGGAAATCCTAGTTATATTTCCCATGGAAACTGATAAAATATGATATGGAGAAATTAAAGACGATAGGTTCGATTTTTTTAATCTTACTGCTCTTCCCCTATGTGTGCGTCATGCTGACCGGGCGCAGTCCGGAGGAAAAGGGATACAAGATCCTGGCGGCAGACGCCAAGGAGGAGCCAGGGGTCCTGGAACAGTGGGTGATGGAGATTCTACCTGCCCAGATGCCTGTGACCTATGAGCTGGAAGCTTTGAAGGCTCAGGCTGTTCTGATTCGCAGCAACCTGGCCTTTTGTCTTCAGGAGGAGGGCATGGAGCCGGAGGAGCTAAGCCCGGAGGCTCTGGACCGCTGGGAGATCTTGCACTATTCCCTTACAGAACTGATGGAAATTTGGGGAGAGACGCTTTTTGATGAATATTATGAGAAAATTTTCCAGGCCGTTCAGGAGACGCAAGGCATGGTTCTGACTTATGAGGGGCGATATGTGGACCTGCCCTACCATGCAGTCAGCGCCGGGAAGACCCGGGACGGAGAATTGCTGGGGGAAGGATATTCTTATCTGAAGGCTGTGGAGTGCCCCGGGGATCTGGAAGCGGAAAACTTTTTGCAGCTTGTCCGGCTGGAGACCGGGGAAGAGCTGGAGATCCTTTCCCGGGACGAGGCGGAGTATGTGACAGAGATTCGTCAGGGAGAGACCATTATGGCAGGGGAGGAGTTCCGGCAGGCACACAATTTGGCCTCCAGCTGTTTTACTCTCCAGGAGCAGGAAAATGGCAGGATCATGACCACCAAAGGGCTGGGACACGGCTTTGGCCTCAGCATGTATCAGGCTAGGCTTCAGGCCTGCCAGGGAAAAACATTTCTGGAAATTTTAGAATATTTCTATACGGGAATGGAGTGTATAAGCTTTTCCTAATCTGGCTATCCTATGGGTAGAAAAAAAGATGAGGTGAGCTTATGGCAACAACAAAAAAGAGAACAAGAAAGAATCCCGTGCGCGGGCGGATTCTGTCGGCGGCGCTGAGCCTGGGTCTGCTGGCCGCTGCCGGTATGATAGGTATGTATACGGTAGGAAGAAATGAGCAGCGTCTCAAGGAGGAACAGCTGGCCAGGAAGGTGGAAGAGGCGGAAAAGGCCTTCGAGGAGGCCCAGAAGCAGCGGGAAGAGGAAGAAAAGCAACGGCAGGAGGAGACGCAACAGGCTTCCTCCGGTGAGGCTCAGGCAGAGTTCCAGGTGCCTGTACAAAAGGAGGAAATTCAGGCAGAGCTGGAGAGTGATTTTGCAACCATGGAGCCTTCCGTGGATATTCTGTCGCCAGAGGAACAGGCGGCTTTGGACGCGGAGGCAGAAGCTGCAGCCATGCAGGATGCCATTTCCCAGGAGTCAGCAGCGATTGTACACAGCTTTTCCCCGGAGACGGACAAGCTTTTGTGGCCTATTTCCGGAAGGATTCTCCTGGACTTTAGTATGGACAAGACCATATATTTTGAAACCCTGGATCAGTACAAATACAATCCGGCAGTGATTATACAGGGTCGGGTGGACCAGGAGGTGCTGTGCGGCGCAGACGGACAGGTGGCAAAGATTGAAGAGAGCGATGAGCTGGGAACCACAGTGACCATAGACTTTGGCAGCGGCTATGAAGGCGTTTACGGACAGCTGAAGGATGTGACCGTGGAAGAGGGAAGCCAGGTTCAGTCCGGACTGAAGCTGGGTGCAATTGGCGAGCCCAGCCGGTATTACAGCAAAGAGGGCGCCAATGTATACTTCAAGATTCTGAAGGATGGGGATCCTGTGGATCCCAAGGAGTTTTTGCAATAAGCGCAAGCTTTTGGCGGCGGGAGAGCTGTTTAATTTCCCACTCCCGGTGCATGGCCTCCTCCTTCGTGGGAAAAGATTCACAATAGACAAGCTTAACAGGCAGATGCGCTTTGGTATACTTAGCGCCTCTGCCTGTTTTATGCATGTTGATACGCTTTTCCAGATGGTTTGTCCAGCCGGTGTAGAGGCTTCCGTCACCACACTGGAGGATGTAAGTGTAATTCATACAAGTCCTCCATACAGGGAAAGATCCCTGGTTGGGTCTCCTCTGCTGGGAGACTGCCAGGGATAAAATATCGGATCAATCTTTGGGGAAATGGGAAAGCCTCCTTACAGAGGCATCCCTGCGATAAAAACATACATTACAATAAAATGACAGATGCTGCCTCCCATGACAAACAGATGAAAAATCTCATGGGAGCCAAAGTTCTTGTGACGGGAATTGAAAATGGGCAGCTTCAGCGCATAGATAATTCCGCCAATGGTGTAGATAATTCCTCCGGCCAGCAGCCAGCCAAAGGCAGCTGCAGAAAGAGAATTTAAAATCTGCGTAAAGGCCAGAACGCAGACCCAGCCCATAGCAATATACAACACAGAGGAAAACCACTTGGGACAGGTAATCCAGCAGGCCTTAATCACAATCCCCAGGAGGGCGATTCCCCAGACCAGAGCACAGAGCATGTATCCCCTCCGGTCTCCCAGAGCAACCAGGCAAATGGGAGTGTAGGAGCCGGCGATAAGCACAAAGATCATCATATGGTCAATTTTGCGCAGGATGCGGTTCCATTTTTCTGAGATGTTTAAGGTGTGGTAGGTGGTGCTGGCCGCATACAGGGCGATCATGCTGCCGATGAAAACAGCCAGGGAAATGGTGTGGATCTGATCTGGATTCCGCGCCGCCTTAATCAACAGGGGCGTGGAAGCAAACAGGGCCATCATCATGCCGATAAAATGTGTGATTGCGCTTCCGGGGTCTTTAATCTGAAATTTCATGAGTCATACCTCCTGTATAGTGTCTATATTTCGACATGTAGTTTTCAATACTATATGTAAGATATATAAATACTATACCAAAGGGAAGGAAAAGTCAATACAAAAATTGTCATTGGGAACCATTGATACAATAGTGATACCGTGTTATGATCAAAGAAATTATGTTATCATTCATTTTAATAAACGGAATTTGAGGAGATATGCAAATGAAACTAAAGAACATTTTAATAGTTGTGAAAGAAATTGAAAGGTCAAGACAATTTTACCACGACCTGTTTGGTCTGGATGTGTTGCTTGACCATGACGGCAACATGATTTTAACGGAAGGCCTTGTACTCCAGGAGAAAAAAATATGGGAGAAGTTTTTGGAAAAAGGTAGTATTCCAAAAAGTAATTCTTGCGAACTGTATTTTGAAGAGCAAGATATAGAAGCATTCCTTGAAAAACTGGAAAACCTATATCCTGACGTCCAATATGTAAATCGACTCATGACCCATAGCTGGGGACAGAAGGTCGTCCGATTTTACGATTTGGACGGCAATTTGATTGAAGTAGGAACGCCTATGTAATGGGGCAGATTCCTGTTTGTTTCTTATAATACCTGTAAATCCAAAAATCAAAACCCACATCCAGACACAACCGCTTCCACAAAAAAGGGTATGCCGGATTGCTCCAACATACCCCAAATCCTCAAAAACGTTGATTTTTCCGTATTTCTGATTAACCGAAATATCTCTCCAGCAGTCCCTGGAAGGCCTTGCCGTGACGAGCCTCGTCTCTTGCCATCTCATGAACGGTGTCATGGATTGCATCCAGATTTGCAGCCTTTGCACGTTTTGCCAGATCAAATTTGCCTGCGGTAGCTCCGTTCTCAGCGGCAACTCTCATCTCCAGATTCTTCTTGGTGCTGTCGGTAACAACCTCGCCCAGGAGTTCTGCAAACTTCGCAGCATGCTCAGCTTCCTCATAGGCAGCCTTCTCCCAGTACAGGCCGATCTCCGGATATCCTTCTCTGTGGGCAACTCTTGCCATAGCCAGATACATACCAACCTCAGAGCACTCTCCGTTGAAGTTTGCTCTCAGATCTTCTATAATATCCTCGCTTACGCCCTGCGCCACGCCTACTACATGCTCAGCAGCCCAGCTTAATCCTTCTGCCTGCTCGGTAAACTTATCAGCGCCAACGCCGCACTGGGGGCATTTCTCAGGAGCGGAATCTCCCTCGTGTACATAACCGCAAACGCTGCATACAAATTTTTTCATGATTGAAGTCTCCTTTTCTTTTTATGATTTATTTTTTAGATATCAGTAATAATTACTGATATTAAATTAACACAAGTTCAGCAGCTTGTCAACCTTTTTTTAAATAGATTTTTGTATTGCAAATCCATTTAAAATTTGCTGCGCCAATGGGATTTACGCCAACTGGTCAGAGGCAGCGGCAGCTTCCCTGCACTGGGGACAGAGACCGTAGAAGGTGGCTGTGTGGGCCTCAATGCTTCCGCAGAAAGCTTGTCCGGCCAGGGCTTCCAGATCCTCCATATAAGGAAGCTCCAGGTCCAGCACTGCATGGCAATGCCTACAGATAAAATGGTAATGGGGCTCCTGGTTGGCATCGAAGCGGTCTGGGCCATCTGTGGAAATTTTTGTGATCTCCCCCAGCTCTGCCAGCAGCGAAAGGTTGCGGTATACAGTGCCCAGACTAATGTGGGGAAATGTTTCCCGGACATTCATATAGACCGTATCCGCAGTGGGATGATCCCTGCGCTGCATGAGAAACTGTTTGATGGATTCTCTCTGCCGGCTGTATTTTAATGTGGACATTCCTTGCTCCTTTCTTTTTCTATAGGTAATGATGCTATCTATACACTTATTTAATAATAATAATAATTATTGATTTCTTTTCTTATCATAGCAGAAAAACAGAGTTTGTCAAGAAGGGGATTTTATTTTTCGCAGGAAAGAGTTGGAAAAATGGAATGATAGTGTAAAATTTTCTTCGGGTGAAAAATAGATATAGAAAGGGAACCCCTTTTTGTGATAGAGTATAAGAGCTCAACCAAAACCCTCACAAAAG
>JAAWJI010000064.1 GCA_022796795.1 Lachnospiraceae bacterium
TTCAATTATACCATCAAGTGCAGGTTTGTGCCTTTTTTATGGACTAAAGTATTGATTTTTCAAGGTTCAGCACACCAATCGGTGTGGGAAGTTTGAGTAGAGTTACTAATCTTATCCTCCGTTGGCAAGGGGATCGAAAAGGAAGGCAAGAGTAAGAACACAGAAAGGGCAAAGACAGAAGACGGGAAACAGAGGGTAGAAAGGATGGGGGGAGTGTGGTATACTGGGAACATCCCATGGCCCTTCTCTATATCTTTCTGGCAGAGTCAGGGGAAGGAATCTGTGACAAGGATATTTATGATAAGAAAAGAGGAAACAGGCAATGAGAAATCCAGTGGCAGTGATCTATATGGAAAACGGAAATCAGATAAAAATGGAGCTTTTGCCAAAGGCAGCTCCCAATACGGTAAACAGCTTTCTCTGGGCAGCCAGAAAAGGTGTCTTTGACGGGCATGTGATTGAACGGATCGTGCCAAAAGACTGGATTGATGTGAGTTACACAGGCTTTCAGAAGCGGGAGGGCCAGTACCTGATTCCCTGGGAATATACCCTGAATCCCCAGATCACCCCTCTGGACTCGGACTTTGGCTGGGTCTGCATGGGCGGCTACGGAGAGCAGGGACAGGCCGGCTGTGAATTTTTCTTTCCCCTTCGTCCCTGTCCAGAGCATAAGGGAATCTATCCTGTATTCGGCCGGGTGCTGGAGGGGCGGGAGGAGCTGCTGCGCTTAAGATCTCTGGAGCTGGAGCCGGTGACCACCTATCCCAATCCAGAGATTGAGGTAAACCGGCCGGTAGTTCCCCAGAAGATTCAGCGGGTGGAGGTGGAACTGTTCGGCCAGGAGTATCCGGAACCGGTGCGCTTGGAAGAAGCAGAGCTTCCGGAGTGCTGGAGGCAGGTGTGGGAGTAAGAGTTGAATATAAACGATATTGTTAAATCTATATTTCGTTTTATTTTATAAATAATTTATAGAATTTTCATACAATATTAGCACTCATCTCTTGACAGTGCTAACAACAAGTGATATAACTATACTTGAACAGAAGGAAAGCAATCAGGAATAAAAAGCATCCTTTTCGTTCAGAATAATAACAAGTGTTGGCACATATGTGAAAGAATAAGAAGAGGAGGAATGACATATGTTGATGCCTAGTATTTTTGGAGATTCTTTATTTAACAACTGGATGGACTTTCCGTTCTCAGATATGGATAAAGCCCTGTATGGTACCCGCACCCAGAACGTGATGAAGACGGATATCCGGGAGACGGAGAAAGGATATGAACTGGATATTGATCTGCCGGGTTACAAGAAGGAAGATGTAAAGGCTCAGCTGGAAAACGGATATCTGACTATCCAGGCTGCAAAGACGGAGAATAAGGACCTGAAGGATAGCCAGGGAAAATACATCCGCAGAGAGCGCTACGGAGGAACAATGAGCCGCAGCTTCTATGTGGGTCAAGGCGTTACCCAGAATGAGATCCACGCCAGATTTGAGGATGGAATTTTACGCCTGTCCGTACCCAAAACGGACCGGCAGGCAGTGGAGCAGAAGAAGTATATTGCCATCGAAGGATAGGAGAGGAGTTTATCTGAAAAAGGAGAATCATCCTGGCCCCGGAACCCAGTGGTTTCGGGGCTCTTTTGCAATATTCTCTCATGGTTTTTATGTGGTGCGGCAGAAAGCAGCTTGAAATGGTTTAATGAAAAAGAAAAATTTTCAAAATGCGCTTGACTTTGACGCGGCGTCAAGTGTTAGAGTAGAGAAGATGAGACCAGGTCTCACAAATAGCATGGTCCAGAGGAGGAAGCGGCATGGAGTATGGAATCCGGGAATTGTCAGAGCTGGCCGGTGTGAGTGCACGCACACTGCGCTACTATGATGAGATCGGCCTTTTGAAACCCTTGTATACCAGTGAATCCGGCTACCGGTATTATGGACAGGAAGAACTTGTGCTTTTGCAGCAGATTTTGTTTTACCGGCAGCGGGGCTTTGAGCTTCGACAGATCCGGAGAATCCTCTATGAGGAAGAGTTTGATCTGATGGAGGCGCTTAAGGATCACCTGGGGGAGCTGGAAGACCAGAGGCTCCATGTAGATGCCATGATCCGGACTGTGAAACAGACGATTTTATCCATGAAGGGAGAGTATAGCATGAGCGATAAGGAACGGTTTGAGGCCTTTAAGGAACAGAAGGTAAGAGAGAATGAGGAGGCCTATGGAAAGGAGATCCGTGAAAAATACGGGGAGGAGCAGGTGGAGGCCAGCAACCGCAAGCTTCTCAAGATGTCAGAGGAGGAGTGGATGCGGTTTCAGAAGCTGGAGGCAGAGATTCTTCGGCGGCTTCAGGAGGCGGTGCAAGCTGGTATATCCCCGGAGAGTGAGGAGGCCCGCCAGATTGTCCTGCTCCACAAGGAGTGGTTGGAAATGACCTGGAAGCAGTATACAAAGGAGGCCCATGTAGGGATTGCTGCTTTGTATACCGCCGATGAGCGATTTACCCAGTATTATGACCGGGAGGTGCCAGGCTGCGCGGTGTTCCTTGGGCAGGCGGTTTCCTACTGGGTGAATTAGCCTCTCCACCGGTTTGTTCGGTATTCCCCATAGGATATCAGGAAATTTGCCAGCCAGCCCAGGGGAACGGCGTACCAGACCATGGCAATGCCGAAGCGGGGGGCCAGGGTTACGGCCAGAATCACCCGCAAGGACAGGTTGGTCAGGTTGGCAATGGTAAACATTTTCATGTCCGCGGCGCCTCGGAGCAGGCCGTCCGTGGACATTTTCATGCCGATCAGGAGGAAGAAGAAACCAATAAACCGCAGATAATTGCTGCCCGTTTCCAGAGCCAGGGCAGTCCCGTCGCTGCCCAGGAAGCTGGCCATAATAGGCCGGTGAAAGAGCTCCAGAGCGACGCACAGAAGCAGGGCAAAGAACAAGGTGAGCCTAAGGGCCGCCCTATAGCCCAGCCTTACCCGCTCCTGCTGTCCGGAACCCAGATTTTGGGCTGTGTAGGAGGACATAGCGTTTCCCAGAGCCGCCATGGGCACGATACAAATACTTTCCACCCGCATACCAGCGGAAAAACCAGCCAGCATCTGGGGGCCAAAGCTATTGACCACAGACTGGACCAGCATCATACCGATGGAGACAGTAGACTGCTGGAAGATAGAGGGAAGCGCCACCCTGCACATAGCGGCCAGCTCCCGGGGGCTGAAATAAGAGGAGATGGCCGGGGGCTTTTTTTCAGATTCCGTGGGTTTTTGCATGCTCCCTTCATCTGAAGCATCAGAAGTGGATACAACAGGGTAAAACCGCAGCTCCCGCAGAAAAATAAAAAAGGAGAGCAAAGCCGCCACACCCTGGGCAATCAGCGTAGCCCAGGCTACCCCTGCGATTTCCATATGAAGAGAACGGACCATATAAAGATCCAAAGCGATGTTAAACAGGGAGGAAAAGATCAGCAGATACAGCGGGATCCGGGACCTTCCCAGGGCATTGAACATGGCGGAGAGCACATTGTACAGAAACAAAAAGGGGAGCCCCAGAAAGTAGATCCGCAGGTACTCTGAGGCCATGGGAAGCAGTTCCTTGGGGGTACGAAGCGCTTCCATCATTTCCGTTCCCCAAAAAAAGCCAACCAGGGCCAGCAGGATACTCAAGGCAAAAAAGGCCAGCAGAGCCGTGGAGATAGACTGCTTCATGCGGGCATAGTCCCGGGAGCCGAAATATCGGCTGGTGAGCACAGAAGCCCCTACCCCGCCGCCGATAGCAATACAAATAAATACATTGGTCAGGGAGTAGGAGGCCCCCACTGCCGCCAGGGCGTGTTCGCTCACATAGCGTCCCACCACCATGGAGTCCGCCATAGTATAAAATTGCTGAAAGAGATTGCCGATAATCATAGGCAGCGCAAAGAGGAACAGAGCCCGGCCTGGCCGTTCCCGCAGCAGATATTCTTTGTCCATATAAATCCTTTCATCTAGTAAGATGCCCGCAGCTGTTTTTGCCAGCCGTCTGGGGTCTGGCTGAACTGTAGCCAGAATCGTTAATGATCGCCGTCCGTTCAGCCCGCGGCCATTCGCAAAACCGCGCTTGCAGCGCTCTCCGCTGCTGTCGCAGCTCTTTTTGCTCATAGACGGGCGCTCCCTCAGACCCCAGAGCAACTGTCAAATTCCAGCGAGCTGGATTTGCCAGCCGTCTGGGGTCTGGCTGAACTGTTATACTAGGATATTACCCTCACAGATATTTATTTCCTTTTTCTTTTATGTAATGAAGAGAAAGCCGATCAGAGGAAACAAAAATGTTTCTTTTGTTCGGCTTTCTTCTTTATAGGGCGAATATTCGCCTTGTGGATTTTAAGCTTTCTCGTGAATCTCGCTGTGCAGCTGCTGCAGAGATTTTACTTCACCCTGGCCGTGAGTATTTACATAGCGGATTCCGCTGGCTGTGGCTTTTGCGGCTGCTATGGTGGTCATATAAGGAATCTTGGCCTTGATAGCCGCCTTTCGCAGGTAACTGTCGTCATGCATACTGTCTTTGCCCACCGGGGAATTCACGATCAGATCGATTTTTCCATTGGTGATCAGGTCCAGAATATTGGGCCGTCCCTCATAGAGCTTCTTCACCTTTTCCGCAGGGATCCCAGCCTCGTGGATCAGCTCATAGGTGGTGCCAGTGGCAATAATGGAGAATCCGTCCTCATGGAAGCTGCGGGCAACCTCCACCACTTCCTCCTTGTCCTTGCGGTTTACGGAGATCAGTACGGTTCCACCCAGAGGCAGCTTAGACTGGGTAGCCTCCTGGGCCTTGTAGAAGGCCTCGCCGTAAGAGCGGGATAATCCCAGCACCTCTCCGGTGGAGCGCATTTCAGGTCCCAGGACCGGGTCTACCTCCTGGAACATATTGAAGGGGAACACAGCTTCTTTTACCCCATAGTTGGGGATCACCTGTTCCTTTAATTCGGGAACGGGAGAGGGGCGTCCCGTTAGCTCTGCCGTAATAATATCCGTGGCCAGCGGCACCATACGAATGTTGCAGACCTTGGATACCAGGGGAACGGTACGGGAAGCCCTGGGGTTTGCCTCCAGCACATAGACACGGCCTTTTTCGATGGCGTACTGCATGTTCATGAGGCCCTTTACATGCATCTCCTCAGCGATTTTCCGGGTGTATTCCTTGATGGTTGCCACATTCTCAGGGGAAATATGCACGGAGGGAATGATGCAGGCAGAGTCTCCCGAGTGAACCCCGGCCAGCTCAATGTGCTCCATAACGGCAGGCACAAAGGCGTGAGTGCCGTCGCTGATGGCGTCCGCCTCACACTCAGTGGCATGATTCAGGAACCGGTCAATGAGAATGGGCCGATCCGGAGTAACGCCTACGGCAGCCTTCATGTAGCCAGTCATGCTCTCCTCGTCATAGACTACTTCCATGCCCCGGCCGCCTAACACATAGGAGGGGCGTACCATAACAGGATAGCCAATGCCTGCGGCGATTTCCAAGGCTTCCTCCACAGTGGTGGCCATACCGGACTCAGGCATGGGAATCTCCAGTTTTTCCATCATGGCCCGGAACTGATCCCGGTCCTCGGCCAGATCAATGACAGAGGGGGAGGTTCCCAGAATCTTCACGCCGTTCTTTTCCAGATCTGCAGCCAGATTCAAAGGCGTCTGTCCGCCGAACTGGGCGATGACGCCCAGGGGCTTTTCTTTCTTATAGATGCTTAACACATCCTCCAGGGTCAGAGGCTCGAAATACAGCTTATCGGAGGTGTCGTAGTCTGTGGATACGGTCTCCGGATTACAGTTTACAATAATGGTCTCAAAGCCCAGCTTTTTCAGGGCCAGGGCTGCGTGGACGCAACAGTAATCAAACTCGATTCCCTGTCCGATGCGGTTGGGACCGCCGCCCAGGATCATGATCTTGGGCTTATCCGTGGAAACCGGATTTTTGTCCGGGGCATTGTAGGTGGAGTAATAGTAAGCATTGTCCGGAGTACCGCTGACATGCACGCCCTCCCAGGCCTCCTCCACCCCCAGGGCAATGCGGCGGTTCCGAATGTCCTCCTCGGGGATCTCCAGAAGCTGGCTCAAATATTTATCGGAGAAGCCGTCCTTTTTGGCTGTGGTTAGCAGCTCGTCTGCAGGCAGAGAGCCGCGGTTGGCCAGCAGGGCCTCTTCTTCCTCCACCAGTTCCTTCATTTGCTGGATAAACCAGGTCTTTACCTTGGTCAACTCGTGGATTTCTTCCACCGTAGCGCCCTTGCGCAGAGCTTCATACATGATAAAATGACGTTCGCTAGAAGGGGTGATAAGCAGTTTCAGCAGCTGTTCTTTTGACTGGGAGTCAAAATCTTTGGCGTGTCCCAGACCGTAGCGGCCTGTCTCCAGACTTCGGATAGCCTTCTGGAAAGCCTCTTTGTAGGTCTTGCCGATACTCATGACCTCGCCCACGGCGCGCATCTGGGTGCCCAGCTTGTCCTCCACGCCCTTGAACTTTTCAAAGGCCCAGCGGGCGAATTTAATCACTACATAGTCTCCGTCCGGCACATATTTGTCCAGGGTTTTGTATTTCCCGCAGGGAATATCCTTTAAGGTGAGCCCTGCCGCCAGCATGGCGGACACCAGGGCAATGGGGAAGCCGGTGGCCTTGCTTGCCAGAGCAGAGGAGCGGGAGGTGCGGGGATTGATTTCAATGACAATAATGCGGTCCGACACCGGATCATGGGCAAACTGCACGTTTGTTCCGCCGATGACCTGTACAGACTCCACAATTTTGTAGGCCTGCTCCTGGAGACGCTTCTGACATTCCTTAGAAATGGTCAGCATGGGCGCAGAACAGAAGGAATCTCCGGTGTGAACGCCCAGAGGATCAATATTTTCGATAAAGCAGACGGTAATCATATTGTTGTCCGCATCCCGGACAACCTCCAGCTCCAGCTCTTCCCAGCCCAGAATGGATTCCTCCACCAGGACCTGTCCCACCAGGCTGGCCTGCAAACCTCTGGCACAGACCGTCTTTAACTCTTCCTTATTATATACCAGGCCGCCGCCTGCGCCGCCCATGGTATAGGCAGGGCGGAGTACTACCGGATATCCCAGGCCGTCGGCAATTTTCAGGGCTTCCTCCACAGAGTAGGCAACCTCGCTGCGGGCCATCTCAATGCCCAGGGCGTTCATGGCCTTTTTAAACTCGATCCGGTCTTCGCCCCGCTCAATGGCGTCCACCTGTACGCCGATGACCTTCACCTGGTACTTGTCCAGAATTCCCTCTTTGTACAGCTCTGCACATAGATTGAGCCCGGACTGTCCACCCAGATTGGGCAACAGAGCATCGGGCCGCTCTTTGGCAATGATCTGCTCCAAACGCTCCACGTTCAGAGGCTCAATATAGGTAACATCGGCTGTCTCCGGATCCGTCATAATGGTAGCCGGATTGGAGTTTACCAGGACAATCTCATAACCCAGCTTCCGCAGGGCCTTGCAGGCCTGGGTGCCGGAGTAATCGAATTCACAGGCCTGTCCGATAATAATAGGACCAGAACCGATGATGAGAACTTTGTGGATATCTGTTCTTTTTGGCATAATGTATCCTCCCGCTCTTAAATTTTCTCTGTTACCTATTATATCGGAATTTGGGAAAACCGCAAGGATTTTTGTATTTTCTGCGTTTTCCACAGAATAAGTGAAAAGGAAGAGGGATTTTCGGTTACTGTTTACACTGCTGTTCACACAAGACTATGGTCTTGTTGTGAAGGAGTGTCTTTTGTGGTAAAATATATAGGGCAGCAATGAGCTGCGCCGGCTGGAGAATCCAAGGACAGAGAAATGGAGACGTTTATGAGTGTTTCAGAAAACAGGATGCTACCGAAAGAGAAAGTGGTAAGGGAATCAGAAGAAATACAGGAGATCTGTGATGTGTCCGGATACCTAAGCCGGGTAAACGCATGTATCCGGGAGCGAAGCTCCAGTGAGGATATTCTGGTATACCGGGGAGAGCCGGATGTGTACGACAGGCCCTGCCGTCCCAATATTTTCCGGCGGGGAGTGCTGAGCGGCAATCAGTTTTTCGAGAAGAACCTGTTTGACGCCATGCGGCAGAATAAGCTGAGCGGGGAGGAGCGCTATCTGGACAATGCTATTGACGCGCAGCACGGGGAATTTCCCAGTCGTCTGCTGGACGTGTCTTATAACTGCCTGACAGCCCTGTATTTTGCAGTGACTCCCTATTATCACCAGACGGAGGATTCCATGGATGACAGGGACGGCATGGTGTACATTTTCTTTTTCCATGAGCTTTTTAGTCCCAGCGCAGGGAACACCAACGCCGCATACGAGGCCATGATTCTCCAGGATCAGGAATGGTATCAGGGGAATTCCCTGTTTGAGAAAAATCATAAGTTTATTGATCATACAAAGCTGAACAATCGGATCGTGGCCCAGCAGGGAGCGTTTGTTCTGTTTCCGGGCAGAGAGCCGGAGAGCCTGCCGGAATGCCTGTACTGCGGAATCCGGATTCCCCAGGAGGCAAAAGCCAGGATCCGAAAAGAGCTAAAGCAGTTGTTTGGAATTCACACAGGCAGCATTTATCCGGAGATTATCAACCTGGTGGAGGAGCTGAGCAGTAAGAGCCGGAAGATTAATACGGAGGAGTTTACTTGCGGCAATGAGCTGCGGCAGGCCCTGCGGCTTTTAGAGAGGGAGCTTGGCTATTATCTGGAGTATGCGCTGGAGCAGAAGCGAAGCGGCGTGGAACATATGGAGCAGATCCTCCTGCACATTGAGCGGGTGACGGACAGCTACCGGAGAGGAATTCTGGAGGTGCTGCAAAAGGATCGGCAGCAGCTTTTAGGAGCGCAGGAATGCAGGACAGTGATTGGGGGATACAACCAGTTGGTCGAGCAGTTTTTTCAGGCGGCAAAGAATTATGGGCTGGGAGAGTTTTCCAGGGAGGCCCTGGAAATCCCGGAGATGGTTTAGAAAGAAGGGACAAAAGAGGATGCAGATCAAGAGCAAAAGAATACAGCGAACCGACAGGTTTCGCGACCATATGAACCGGATTCTGGATAATCAGGAGATGGATTGTGATTACGAATGGTGGCTGGAGCCCAAGGCCCAGGCTGTGCTGGAGGATTTTTCAAATCTTGAGGAGGACAGAATCTGCGATTCCAGAGAGTTGGGTCTGGACGGACCGGATGTGATGGTTTTTGCTGCTTACAGGGCCCAGGAACAGGAGCGGGAATTTCTTGCATTGACAGAGGAGCGCGTCCTGTCCCTGGCAGAGCCGGAGGTAGATCATCTGCATCTGATATTTTTCGTGAAGGATATGAAAAACCGGATTTGCCTGGAGAAGGCCTTTGATCCAGGAATGAAAGCCAGAATCCACGCCAAGCTGAAAGCCGAGAGAGCGGGGAAGAGCCTGCCTTTTGACTGTACCTACGTGCTGGACCAGGAGTATGAGGAGCAGGCGGCAACGATTGGGAATTTGCGGCGGTTTGAAATGGTGCAGGTTCCGCCCCTGGAAGGGCGTATGAATCTGGAGGACCGAAAGAACAGCGAACCTGGACAACCAGATCCCCTTTGCGGCATGGCTTTTACAGTGAAGCTGTTTCAGCTGGTAGAGATCTATAACCTGGTGGGAGACCGGATTTTTCAGCACAATGTAAGGCTGGGAATCAACGAGATGCTGGGGGTGGATCAGGCAATCTGCGAGACCCTGGAAAAGGAGCCGGAACGATTCTGGTTCAAAAACAACGGCATCACCATATTGGTGCAGAATCCGGATTTTTCCCTGAAACGTGCGGAAGCTTTGTGTCTGGATCAGGTCGAGGCAGGCCGGAAGCTGTCCTTTTCTGTGATTAACGGGGCCCAGACCATTACAGCAGCTACCAGGTATTTCTATGAGGCGGAGTACCGGGTTCGAAGAGAGGGCATTGACCCAAAGGAAAAGGAGAAGCTGGAGAAAGAGCTGAAAGAGGCAAAGGAAGCAGAGGTGCTTCTGCGAATTATCCGCATTTCTGAGACAGATGAGTCAAAAGCCTTAAAAATGGCCAAAGAGATCAGCGTAGCCCTGAACCGTCAAAAACCCATCAAAATGGAGGATATTGCTTTTACCACGCCCTTTGTAGAAAAGCTGACCCGGTATCTGGAGCGAAAGGGTCCCTTCCAGCAGGCAGGGTTCCAGCTGATCCGACGGGGAGACAACCTGGAGGGCGGCAGGCAGATGGAGCTACATTCCTTTGCCAGGGCCAGAAAAGCCTGTATCGGAGAACCTGGAGAGGCCAGAAATCATGGGGCCAAGATACTCTTAAAATCTGCCCCGGGAGAAGACGGATATTATCATTTCCGGCAGGAAGGAATCTTTGTGAGGGAATGGGAGCAGGCTTCGGAGGAGGAAGAAGAGGGTGCATTCCGGCGGCACTATGGGGCGGTTTGGTTTGCCCATCAGGCAGCCCGGGGATATGAGGCGCAGAGAAAGACGATATCCGGAGAGAGCCAGGAGCTCCAGGCTGTGATTGGGAATGGAAAATGGTATTTTACAGCGCTTCTGGTACAGCTGCTAAACGGATTTCGTATGCTGCCCCAAAAGGGCGGGAGAGAAATCCCTGATTTTTCCCAATTTGACGCCAGGTACGACAACATTTCGGATAAGCTTCCCGAGGCAATCCGTTATTTTGCCCAGCTCACAAGCCTCTTTATCCAAAATGAGATGGAGGATGAGGAGATTGATTCCAATCTCTTTAAAAAGAGCAGGGTATATAAAAAATTGCTTGCAAAGATCAGGGAAATGGCCCGGTGGAAGCGGGAAGTATCCGCCCCGGTTTCGGATCCGGTGAAGGAGTACAAGGAGCTTCTCTATCTGCTTTTTGAAAAATGGGCCCAGCTAATGGGCGTGGAGCTGCCTTTGAAACTGCCGGAGGAACAGACGGGCAGCGTAAAGAAAGAGGATGGGGGAAATGTGCGGACAGGAGCAGGGTCGGCCTATATTATACTGAATGAGAAAAAGATTCCGGTAAAAACCATGGCAGAGGGCATGAGGCAGACCGTAGAGTATATCCTGAATCAGGAGCCGGCCCTGGAGGAAATGCTGCAGAAGGAAGAACTTCCCTGGATCAGCGCTAACAGCGAACAGGCAGTGCGCAGAGACGGATATTTCCGGGCAGGGCCCAAAGAAATTTCTGCAGGAGGAAAAACCTACTGGATCGGAACATCTTCCAACACAGGAATGAAGATGAGCCAGGTGAGAAGGCTGTGCAGGCTGGCCAATCTGCCTCAGAAACAGATTTCCTGGTGTGAAGAGGGAAACATAGAGCCAGAGCTTGTGTGGTAAGGTTTGAGAGGGGAAATTGTTTTGCTTACAGGACAGGAAGAAAACTGGTTGAGTTTTGGACAAATTTCAGTATAATAGAAAAAAAGACCAAGTAAAAGGAGAAAACAGCATGAAGCAGGATATGATTGTGATTTTGGATCTGGGCAGTACGGAAAATACCACCATTGCCCGTATGATTCGCGACATGGGAGTGTACAGTGAGATTCATCCCCATGATATTACGTTCCAGGATCTGGAAAAGCTGCAGAATGTAAAAGGGATTGTGTTAAACGGCGGGGAGAATCGAATGGTAGACGGGGCTGCGGTAGACATCGATCCTGCGCTGTATGGCGCCGGCTACCCTATGCTGGCCGTGGATCATCCCACAGCCCAGTGTGAAAAGAAGCTGGAGAATTTGCCAGATGAGGCGGCCCTTAGGGAATTTGTATTTGAGACCTGTAAGGCTCAGGCCAACTGGAATATGAAAAACTTTATCGAGGATCAGGTAGAGCTGATTCGGCAGCAGGTGGGCGACAAAAAGGTGCTCCTGGCTCTGTCCGGAGGCGTGGACTCCTCCGTGGTGGCAGCCATGCTGATCCGGGCAATCGGAAAGCAGCTGGTGTGCGTCCATGTAAACCACGGACTCATGCGAAAAAATGAGTCCGAAAGCGTTGTGGAGGTATTTCAGAATCAGCTTCACGCCAATCTCATCTATGTGGACGCCACCGAGCGCTTTCTGGGCAAGCTGGCAGGAGTGGCAGATCCGGAGCAGAAGCGCAAAATCATCGGCAGCGAGTTCATCCGCGTATTTGAGGAGGAAGCACGGAAGCTGGAGGGAATCGAATTCCTGGGCCAGGGAACGATTTACCCAGACATAATCGAGAGCGGAACCAAGACAGCCAAAATGGTAAAATCCCACCACAATGTAGGCGGCCTTCCGGAGGACCTGCAGTTTGCCCTTGTGGAGCCCTTAAAGCAGCTCTTTAAGGACGAAGTGCGCGCTTGTGGTCTGGAGCTTGGCCTGCCAGCCGCCATGGTATACCGCCAGCCCTTCCCGGGACCAGGACTGGGCGTGCGCTGTCTGGGAGCCATCACCAGAGACCGTCTGGAGGCTGTAAGGGAATCAGACGCAATCCTGCGGGAGGAATTTGAAAAAGCGGGACTGAATAAAAAGGTGTGGCAGTACTTTACGGTGGTGCCGGACTTCAAGTCCGTGGGCGTGAAGAACAATGCCAGGTGCTTTGAATATCTGGTGATTATCCGGGCTATTAATACAGTGGACGCTATGACGGCTACAATAGAAAAGATAGACTGGGAGATACTGGAGCGGATAACAAACCGGATCCTGGCAGAGGTGGAGAACGTGAACCGGGTGTGCTATGATATGTCACCGAAGCCGCCGGCTACGATTGAGTTCGAATAGTGGACATTTGGACTGAAAACCTGATAAAATAAGGGTTTTCAGTCCTTTTTATATCTCTGTGATGTTAATATGATGTTGAAAATAGAGCCAGCTACTTTTCC
>JAAWJI010000024.1 GCA_022796795.1 Lachnospiraceae bacterium
CTGATCATACCCAGAATATTGGGATCACAGGGCTTTGCCTCTGCCACCGCATACCGGTAGGCCTCCTGATAGGAGTATCCCATAAGTGCCATGCCAGCGATTTCCAGCTCTTCCAGAGACAAGTTTGCATTGCGGAACCGGGTCACCAGACTTCTCTCAAAGAGCGCGTCATCCCGCAAATCCTTGTCCAGGGGATGAGAAACCTCTGTAAAATTGTTGGTGTCTGTCAGCAGTCCATAGTACAGGGCCGTAGCCAGCTTCCGGTCCCTGTTCACATCAAAGCCCTCCGCATCCAAAAGATCCCAAACCACCGTGGAGCAGGCCCCCAGATTGCTGCGCACCTCGTGTAAACCGGGAAGCTGGCCGGATACCTGATGATGATCAATAACCGCTACCTTTCCCGCCTCAAAACGGGTCACATTCCCCTCCCCGTACTGGCAATCCACGGTGATCAAAAGGTCCGGAGGCTCCAGCTCCTCCACATACTCCAGGGGAATCTCAAGCTCCGAGATCATGAGAACCAGATTGCTCTTCTGAATCCGGTATCTGCCTCCGTAAATAAAGCGTACCTGCTTTCCCCTGCTCTCCAGATAGGCGCAGATGCCAAAGCCGCTGGCAATGGCGTCCGCATCCGGATTGTCATGGCATTGCACTACAATCCGGTCAAATTTCAGAAGCTCCTTAAGCCTCATGCTGTTTCCTCCCTGACCATTCTTTCTCTGTTCACTTCCTTATCGCAAGTCAAGGTACCCATATTTTGTCCCTTTGACGCCCTACTCCTCTATATGCTCCTCTGGAATAAATACCCGGCTTGGCAGCTCCTGCTTTTCCTGCCGTGCTTTCTCCCTTGCCTCCTGGGTGAAATACTCCTGAGAATCCAGGGAGATCTTGCCCCGGCGGTCAATCTTCTCGTAACTTCCATCGCTCTTAAGCACGTGGGCCTTCACATTATCTGTAAGCAGGATCTCCAGAATGTGCAAAATCTCCTGCTTCAGCTCTGGCCGTTCTATGGGAAACAAAATCTCCACCCTCCGGTCCAGGTTCCGGGGCATCCAGTCTGCGCTGGCACAGTAGACCTCTTCCTGTCCGTCGTTGGCAAAATAAAAGATTCTGCTGTGCTCCAGGAAATTTCCCACAATGGAGCGCACCGTAATATTTTCGCTGACTCCGGGAATCCCTGTCTTCAGACAGCAGATTCCCCGGATAATCAGATCAATCTTCACCCCTGCCATAGCCGCTTCATAGAGTTCCCCGATAATCTGGGGATCACACAGGGAATTCATCTTGGCCCGGATACAGGCCTCTCTTCCATTCTTCGCATGCTCCTTTTCCCTGCGGATCAGCTGTATGAAGCTGTCCCGCAGCCACAGAGGTGCCAGGGATAACTTGTGCCAGCTCACCGGCTCCGAATATCCGGAAAGCATATTAAACACTGCCGTGGCATCCTCCCCGATCAGGGCAGAGCAGGTGAGAAGCCCCAGGTCCGTGTAAAGCTTGGCTGTGGAATCGTTGTAGTTTCCCGTGCCCAGATGCACGTAGCGGCGGATTCCGTCCTCCTCCCGGCGCACCACCAGAGTAATCTTGCTGTGGGTTTTTAAACCCACCAAGCCGTAGATCACGTGACAGCCTGCTTTCTCCAGCATCTTGGCCCAGATAATATTATTTTCCTCATCAAAGCGTGCCTTCAGCTCCACCAGCACAGACACCTGCTTTCCGTTCTCCGCCGCCTGAGCCAGAGCTGCGATAATGGGAGAATTGCCGCTGACCCGATACAGGGTCTGTTTGATAGCCAGCACCTGGGGATCCCGGGCCGCCTGCTGTACAAAGCGCACCACAGGGTCAAAGGTCTGGAAGGGATGGTGAAGCAGAATATCCCCCTTGCGGATTTCCTCAAAAATATCGCAGTCTCCGGGCAGCTCCTTCACAGGAGCCGGCACATGCCTGGGATTTTTCAGTTCCGCAAAACCATCCATGCCATACATCTTCATGAGAAAAGTCAGATCCAGAGGACCGTTGATCTCGAAAATAGAGTCCTCCTTAATGGACAGCTCCCGGCGCAGCAGCTTCAACAGCCGCCGGTCCATTTTCTCCTCCGCCTCCAGCCGGATGGCCTCCCCCCACTGACGCTTTTTCAACTGCTTTTGAATCTCCTTTAAGAGATCCTCCGCCTCATCCTCCTCAATGGTCAGATCTGCATTCCGCATAATCCGGTAGGGATGGGCGCAGACCACATCGTAGCTTAAAAACAGCTGCCCCATATTGCGCTCAATAATTTCTTCCAACAGGATCACCACCTGGGTACCGTCCTTTTCGTCCGGCAGACGCACAATCCTGGGAAGGCCGGAAGGTACCTGAACCGTGGCAAATTCCAGCTCCGGTCCCTGCTCCCTCTCCTTATTCTTCTTCTCTTTGCCCTTAACCTTCTCCGAAGCCTGGTCCGTCCCTACAGAGCCATCCAGACTCCGCCCAGCCTTTTTCGCCAGAAGAGCGCCGATATTCAGACTCTTATTGCGGATCAGGGGAAAAGGCCTGGAGGAATCCACGGCCATGGGGGTCAGCACTGGGTACACGTTCTCCCGGAAATACTGATCCACAAAGATTTTCTGCTCCATGGTCAGATCCTCGTGCTCCTGCACCACCAGAAGGCCGTGCTGGCGCAGAAGGGGAAGCAGGGAACGGGAATACGTGGAATACTGCAGATCCAAAAGCTCCCGGGTGGCCGAAAGAATCTGATCCAGCTGCTCCTGGGGCGTTAGACCTGCAATATCCCTCCTGGTATACTTGGCATTGACCATATCCTTTAAGGAGGCCACACGAATCATAAAAAACTCATCCAAATTGGAGGCCGTTATGCTTAAGAATTTCAGTCGCTCAAAGAGGGGTATGGTCTTATCCCTGGCCTCCTCCAAAACCCGGCTGTTGAATTTCAGCCAGCTCAATTCCCGGTTGGTATAATATTCATAGCTCTTTACATCTATCGCGTCCATCGCTGCTTGTGCCGCCTTTCTTTATTCATGTTTCACCTACAGCTGCTTTTTCTGCCGGATCACCGGCCGGATACTGAATACAGTCTCAAAGAATTCCGCCTTGTCGGAAAACAGTCCCTTCTCCAGGGTAATATCCGCCACCGTATCCACCAGCACCACCAGCTCCTTTTCCTTTAAGGTCACCTTCACATGCTTGAATTTCTGGTCGTGACTGCGGTCCATGGCGTTTGCCACCCGCAAAATGGCGCTGATCTTGGCGATCAGCAGGTAATCGGACCGCTCCAGGGAGGATCCGTAGGAGATTTCCTCAAAGCTTGCAAACTCCCGGGTATTAAAACGGACCGCATTGGCAATAATCTCCCGCTCCCGATGAGAAAGGCCGATGATCTCCGTGGCCATAATAATACTGTAAGAACACTCTGCCGTCCGGTTCATATTGATGTATTTGCCGCAGTCATGAAGAATCACGGAAATCTGCAAAAGCAGCCGCTCCCTCTTTCCCATGCCATGAATACTTTTCATCTTGTCAAAAATGGTCAAAGCCAGGTATTCCGTGCCTGCAATATGACCTTTGCTGCTCTGGTAGCGCTTGGAAATATTCTTGGCCGCCTCCACAATATCATTCTCAAAATTATGGGTGGATCTGAGAATCTTTTTCCGCTCCCCATAATCATAGGCCAGGCCGTCGCTCAGATTATGGCCCGGCAGCCAGATGCTTTCCGCCCCCGTATCCTCGATAAAACGCCGGTACAGCACCAGAGACGGAAGAATCAGGGTGGCATGTTCCATGGGCAGTCCGAAATGGGCCGCTATCTGGGTAGAAGTTATGGAAACCGCCTTCTGATACAGCTCCATAAACTCTTTCCGACTCATGACAGCCGCCCGTCCCTCCTTAGCGTGCTGCCGGAAAAACTGGCTTACATAGTCTCCTGTGAGAATGATATTCTGAATCTTCTGGTCCTTCAAATAAAGCTTTTTAAAGCTTCGCAGCTCGCTTCCAATCATCTCATTGAGCACGCTGGCAAAATGCATGGTCCTGCTCTCCACGTCCGCCAGGCGCTCCCGGATCCGCAGGGCTCCGATCCGAAGATTCTGGGTGGTGACCAGTACGTCCTTGTCAAACAGGGAGATCTGGATGCTTCCGCCCCCCACGTCCACAATGGCTGTGCTGTTCTGGATCATCCCCCTGAAATCCTCCTCCACAGAGGCAATGGATTTATAGCCCAGGAACCGCTGCTCCGAATTACTCAAAACCTCCACATCAATCCCGGTACGCACCCGGATCTTATCCAGAATCAGCAGCACATTTTTCGTCTCCCGAATGGCGCTGGTGGCGCAGGCCCGGTAGGCATCCACCTGATACTCCTGCATAATGCGCCGGAAATCCAGCAGCACCTCACACAGCTCCTCCAGATGCTCGTTGCTGATTTTCCCGGTCACATAGGTGTCCTTCCCCAGCTCCAGATTGTACCGCACATGATCCAGCTGCCGCATACCCCGGCGGGAGGAAAGCTCAAAAATCTTCATCCCCACCTCGTAAGAACCGATATCGATTCCCGCAAATACTGTAATCTGCACCTTCTTATGCCTCCCCTAATCTGTTACTTCCGATTTCCTTGTCAAGCCAGGCCTTGCCTTTCACAGACGCTCTTTCTTGCTCCCCAAACCGCCCGGTTTTGTGCTTTCCTGAAAGCGCCTGTCCTAAGCCTTCCCCGTACTGCCAAAACCGCCCCGGTCCCGGTTGCCAAGCTCCTCCACTTCCTCAAACATCAAAGCGGGCTGATGCTCCATAATCCGAAACTGACAGATCCTGTCATTCACATGGATCACCGTATCCCGCATGGCCAAAACCGGCATATGCCACTGATCATTGTCCCCACAATAGGTCTCGTCAATAACCCCCATACTATTGGTCTGGATGATCCCAAAATTCTTAAAGGTGCTGCTTCTTGGCACCACATGGGCCTCAAACCCTGCAGGCAGCTCCAACGCAATCCCCAGAGGAATCAGGCAAAATTCCCCTGCCTTCAGGGAAACCTCTTTTGCCGCCCGCAAATCAATCCAGTCCGACTTGCCGTCAATATATGCAAGACGTTCTATATCATTGGTAAAGTATTTAATTCGTATTGGTTTCATCTCTTAACTCCTCTGTCTCCCGGGCCTGTGCTTGCATTGGGATACAACTCCTACAGCTGAATATTCTCCAAAATACTCATCCGCAGCTGCGTCAAAGCCGCCACCACAGCGCTCTCCCGGATCTTTGCCCTGTTTCCCGAAAACCGGTATTCCTGAACCTTCATGTTATCCTTTACAGCCACCGCAATATAGACCAGGCCCACAGGCTTTTCCTCTGTGCCCCCGTCAGGCCCTGCAAGACCGGTGATAGATACGGACACATCGCTTCCCGTCACCATCCGGGCGCCCTTTGCCATCTCCCTGGCCGTCTTCTCGCTGACCGCACCGAATTCCTTTAAGGTCAGCTTTTTCACGCCCACAAGCTTTCTCTTAGATTTATTAGAATAGGTGATAAAGCCCTGCTTCAAAACCTCCGAGGCTCCCTGCACATTCACCAGCCGTCCGGTAAAAAGCCCTCCGGTGCAGGACTCCACGGTAGTCAGGCTCATGCCGCCCTCCTTCAGAAGGGACACCACAGCCTCCTCCAGGGTCACATGCTCCTCCGTGCTATAGATTTTATTTCCAAAGCGCACCTTCAGCTCCCGGACCATGGGCTTAATAAGCTTCCGCGCCTCTGCCTCATTCCCGGCCTTGGCCGTCACCCGCAGATGCACCTCCCCAGTCTTGGCGTAGGTGGCCACAGTGGGATTGTTCTGGGCCGCAATAAGGTCTGAAATCATGCTCTCCACCCGGCTCTCCCCGATGCCGCAGATCTTAATCATCTCCGATACAATGATCTCCGGCTGCTTTTCCCGCAGATAGGGGAAAATTTTCTGGTTAAACATGGGGATCATTTCGTTAGGAGGGCCTGGCAGAAGAATGGCTGTTTTCCCGTTTCCCTCCAGGATCAAACCGGGTGCCGTACCGTTTTCATTGTCCACAATCACGGCGCCCTCCGGAGCCAGCGCCTGCTTCCAGTTGTTTTCCGTAATCTCCTCCGGCTTTGTTCCCCGAAGCTTAAAGAATCCCTCAATCCGCTCTCTTGTATGGGGATCCTCCTTTAATACCCGCCCAAAAACCTGCGCCGCAATTTCCTTGGTCAGATCATCCTGGGTAGGCCCCAGGCCCCCGCCCAGGATCACCAGGTCAGAGCGGCCCAGGGCAAGGGTCAGCGTTTCCCGCAGACGCTCCGGGTTATCTCCTACCACCGTCTGATAGTAAAGGGACAGCCCCAGCTGCGCACACTTTTCTGACAAAAAAGCCGCATTTGTATTTACAATATTTCCCAGCAAAATTTCTGTTCCCACAGATATTAACTCTGCAATCATCTTTCTCCCTCCTTCAGTACATCCCGATTCTTCAGCAGATAATCCACCAGGGAAATCACCGTAAGCCCCAGAGCAATCCAGGTCACGGCCTGCTCCAGCCACACAAAGGCTTCGCCCAAATCCGCAATCAAAAGGCAGATCATCAGGATCTGAAATGTAGTCTTAAACTTTCCCCAATAGCTTGCCGCAATCACCACCCCATTATCCGAGGCAATGAGGCGAAATCCGCTGATGATAAACTCCCGGCTGATAATCACAATCACCATCCAGGCCGCAAGCTTCCCTGTCTCAATGAGGCAGATCAAAGCCGCGCACACCAGAAGCTTATCCGCCAGGGGATCCATAAACTTGCCAAAATTGGTCACCAGGTTGTATTTCCGTGCAATTTTGCCGTCCAAAAAATCCGTCAGGCTGGCCGCGATAAAAATTGCCAGAGCAATGTAGTTTCCGGCGCTTCCCCCCAGGTCTGTCAAGAGAAATACCACAAAAAAGGGGATCATAAACACCCGCAGCAATGTCAGTTTATTTGGAAGATTCATCGTTAACTCCTTTCACAGTAAATGGCGCATCCTTGGGGAGAACCCCATCCGGCTCATCCCTCTAATAATTCTCCGATCAAATCATATTCCAGGGCTCCTGTCACCCGGACCCGGGCAAAATCCCCAGAAACAAGGGTTTCCTGGGTATTCAGGAACAAATAGCCATCCACATCCGGCGCATCCCGGTAGGTCCGGGCCACGTAAGTGTTCTCCCCTGCCACCTGGCCCTCAATCATAACCACCAGCTCCCGGCCGACCATATCGCCCGCCCGGTCAAAGGAGATCTCCTGCTGCAGTTCCATAATCTCATCCCGCCGCTCCTGCCGGATCTCCTCCGGCACCTGATCCGGCATTTCCGCCGCCGGCGTGCCCTCCTCCTCCGAGTAGGCAAAGACTCCCAGCCGGTCAAATTCACAGGTATCCACAAACTCCAGCAGCTCCTCATGATCCTCTGGCGTCTCTCCTGGAAATCCGCTGATCAGGGTGGTGCGCAGGCAGATATCCGGAATCTCCCGGCGAAGACGGACCACCATATCCTGAATCTGGGCCCGGGTGGTACGCCGTCCCATACGCCGTAGGATCTTATCACTGGCGTGCTGGATTGGCATATCCAGATAGTGACAGATTTTAGGCTCCTGGCCAATGGTCTGTATCAGCTCCTCTGTGATTTCCTCCGGATAACAATATTGCAGCCGGATCCAGGCGAGACCGGGAATCCGGCAAAGCTCCTGCAAAAGTTTCGGCAACATCTTCTTTCCGTAGAGGTCCACCCCGTACACCGTGGTCTCCTGGGCCACCAGAATCAGTTCCCGCACCCCTTCCTTTGCCAATTCCTCCGCCTCTGTGAGAAGCTTCTCCATGGGAATGCTCCGGTAATTTCCCCGGATCTTGGGAATAATGCAGTAGGTACAGCGCTTATCGCACCCTTCAGCGATTTTTAAGTGGGCGTAATGTCCCCCGGTGGTCAAAATACGCCTGGCCTCCACCTGGGGAAGCTTATCAAGGCTGTCCACCTGTACCCCGGCCTTCTCTCCCTCCAGTACCTTGTCAATCGTCTCTATGAGCTGGTCAAAGCAGGTGGTTCCCAGCACCGCATCCACTTCCTCAATCTCATCCAGGATCTCCTGCCGGTAACGCTGAGCCAGGCATCCGGCCACGATCAGGGCCTTGCAGCTGCCCTCTCTCCGGCAGGCGGACATCTCCAAAATAGTGTTGATGCTCTCCTCCTTGGCGTCATTTACAAAACAACAGGTATTGATCACAATCACCTCTGCCTCTGCCTGGTCGTCTGTTAATATATACCCGTTTTTCGTTAAAAGCCCCAGCATGTTTTCCGAATCCACCAGATTCTTGTCACATCCCAGGGAAATAAACAGTACCTTCATGGGAACCTCCTTTGTTCCTTTTCCGTCCGCCCTGCCCCTCCTGCGTGAAAATGGCTGCGCAAGGCTTTCCTATTAGATTATAGATTCCCATGGGAAATTTTGCAACTGGAACTTTAGAAGTCCAGGCTTTTCCCAATTCTATGAACAGAAACAGGGAGCCAAAATGTCCCGGCTCTAACTGCCAGATACATCAGGCTCCCTGTTTTTTCTGGGTCCTTTACTGGATCTCCAGCACCTTATAGTCCTGATCCTCCACGGTCTTCCTCAGCACCTCGTCTGCCACCTCAGCAGTCAATGTCACCACTGCAGTCCCTGTCTCATGGCTTACAGCTGCCTCCGATACCTCTGCCAAGGCCTCCAGGCATTTCTTTACCCGCGCCTCGCAGTGTCCGCACATCATTCCTTCAATTTTCATAGTCTTTGTCATGGTTGGTTCCTCCTTTTTTTCTTCCGGATCTGCCCCTTGTTCCTCTTCCTTTTTGGTTTCCTGCAGAAAATCTCCTGCTGGCAGTCCGTTTTTCAACTTTTTATCTCTGGCGGCATCATAGAGCCGGAACAGATTCAATCGCAGGGCATTAGTCACCACGCAGAAGCTGGAAAGGCTCATGGCCGCCGCCCCGAACATGGGGTTCAGCTTCCAGCCAAAAATAGGATACCACAATCCGGCTGCCAGGGGAATCCCCACTACGTTATAGAAAAATGCCCAGAACAGATTCTCATGGATATTCTTAAGGGTGGCCCGGCTTAAGCGGATGGCTGCCGGCACGTCGCTTAACCGGCTCTTCATGAGAACCACGTCCGCCGCGTCAATGGCAATATCCGTGCCCGCCCCGATGGCAATGCCCATATCCGCCCGGGTGAGAGCCGGCGCATCGTTGATGCCGTCGCCCACCATGGCTACCTTGCCCTTTTCCTTTAACGAGCGGATCACCGCCTCCTTACCTTCCGGCAGAACCCCGGCAATCACCTCATCCACGCCGGCCTGGGCTCCGATGGCCCGGGCGGTCCGCTCATTGTCTCCGGTAAGCATGACCACATGGATCCCCATATTCTTCAGCTCCTGAACAGCCCGGGGACTATCCTCCTTGATCACATCCGCCACGGCGATGATTCCCAAAAGCTTTCCGTCTCTGCTGAAAAACAGGGGAGTCTTTCCTGTGCCCGCAAGATCCAAAGCCTTACTCCGCAGCTTCTCTGGCACCTGGGCCTGCTTCTCCATAAAAGTCAGGTTTCCGCCCCAGAGTCTGGCTCCCTCCAGCACCGCTGTAAGGCCGTTTCCAGGCATAGCCTGAAATCCCTCCACCTCTTTTGCTTCAAGCCCTTGTTCCTGCGCCTTTGTAAGGATGGCTCTGGCCAGGGGATGCTCGCTCTTCTTCTCCAGGGAATAGGCAAATCCTAAAAGTTCTTCTTCCGTAAAGTCCTCTGCAGGCAAAAGATCCGTTACCCTGGGCTCCCCGCTGGTAATGGTCCCTGTTTTATCCAGGGCCACAATCTGCATTTTGCCTGTCTCCTCCAGGGACACGGCCGTCTTAAACATAATGCCGTGCCTGGCCCCCATTCCATTGCCCACCATAATAGCCACCGGCGTGGCAAGCCCCAGGGCGCAGGGACAACTGATAACCAGCACGGAGATTCCCCTGGCCAGGGCAAAGCCAAAGGTCTGCCCGGCCAAAAGCCAGATCACAATGGTGGCTGCCGCAATGGCAATGACCGCAGGCACAAAGACCCCGGACACCCGGTCCGCCACCTTGGCAATGGGCGCCTTGGTGGCCGCCGCATCGCTGACCATCTGGATAATCTGGGACAGAGTAGTATCCTCTCCCACCCGCTGAGCCTGGCATTTGAGAAAGCCGGACTGGTTCACAGTAGCTGCAGATACTTGGTCCCCCGCCTCCTTATCCACCGGGATGCTCTCTCCCGTAAGGGCCGACTCATTGACCGCGCTGCTTCCCTCTACGACCACGCCGTCCACGGGAATATTTTCCCCGGGCCGCACCACAAAGAAATCTCCCTTTTGCACCTGGTCAATGGAAACTACCGTTTCCACGCCATCCCGCAGCACCGTGGCTGTCTTGGGCGCCAGCTTCATCAGGCTCTTCAGAGCGTCCGTGGTCTTACCCTTGGACCGGGCCTCCAGCATTTTTCCCACGGTAATCAGGGTCAAAATCATGGCCGCAGACTCAAAATAAAACTCATGCATGTATTCCATAACCCTGGCCATGTCTCCCTGCATCTGAGCGTCGGTCATAGCAAACAGGGCGTAGGTGCTGTACACAAAGGACGCTCCCGCCCCCAGAGCCACCAGGGTATCCATATTGGGAGCCCGGTGCATGAGGCCCCGAAATCCGCTGACAAAAAACTTCTGGTTAATCACCATGACCGCCGCGGTCAACAGCAGCTGCAAAAGCCCCATAGCCACATGATTTTTCGCCAAACATGCCGGAGCCGGCCAGTTCCACATCATATGTCCCATAGAAAAATACATGAGCACGATCAAAAAGCCCAGAGATGCCAGGAGCCGCTTCTTAAGCCTAGGCGTCTCCTGATCCTTTAAGAGCTCCTCCCCTGGGACAGCCCCGGGCCCAGCGCCCTTTCCCGCCGCCGGCGCTGCCTTCTCGGCCGCTCCGTAGCCCGCGTTCTCCACAGCTGTGATCACATCCTGGGCCGAAGCCGTGCCCTCCACACCCATGGAGTTGGTCAACAGGCTCACAGAGCAGGAGGTCACTCCCGGCACTTGGGACACCGCTTTCTCCACCCGGGCGCTGCAGGCGGCACAGCTCATACCTGTCACCGTATATTGATCCATAAAATCGCCTCCTTCTTTGTCAAAGCTTTATCATAGGCTCATTATATACCCCCTATGGGTATTTTGCAAGCATTTATTATTTCTTTGTGTAAATTTTCTCTTTTTATAATCGGGTAGGGAAGATTTTCTCCCCACTCCCGCGCGGCCCATGCGCCGCGTTAGCGGCAAACTTCCTCTGCATGGGCCTGTGCATAAAAAAGCCGCAAGAATGGGGAATATTTCCATTCCTGCGGTCCATTTTACAATTCTTACTTACCGTTCTATTTTATTCAGGTTTCTATTCATCCGCTTCACGTTGTACCGGCAAATGTTGTACTCCACCACCCACATAATCAGGAAAATCAGCACAAAAATTCCCAGATACCCCAGAAATCCTCCCAGGCTGTGCTCCATCCAGTACAATACATAAGCGGTAGGCAGCATAATCACCGAGAGAATCAGAAAATATACCCCAGTCTGCCTGGCAATGCTCCAGCGCTCCAGCTCCCATACCACAGAACCTGCCGCACACCCCGCTCCCAGCAGCCCGCAGAGAAACGCCTGCAAAAGCACTGCCAGAACTTCATTTCCCACAGACTGAACCAGCTGGGGCTCGCAGGGAGAATAATACCCGTTTCCCCACGCAAGGGAAAGTCCGATGCTGATCAGATGTCCGATTCCGATTCCCATGCAAAATCCAAATATTCCCCGCTTCACACAATTCTTTTTCATACCTGTTCACCTCATACTCCTAGTATTTTTTTGATTTTGGAAACATACCGCCTGGACACATAGGTCACGGCTCCGTCCGCAAGCTTCACGCAGATCGTTCCCGTAAAGCTCAGATCAAAATTTTTCACTTTGCCCAGATTAATAATCTCCGAGTTGGAAATACGGACAAATTTCTGCCCGTCCAGACGTTCCTCCAGCTCATAGAGCCGCAGACGCAGCACATACTCCCCCTGGTCCGTGGCTGCAAAAACCTTGCCCCCATTTGCATAAACCCGAATCAGCGAGGACTGCTCCAGCACCTCCACCTTGTCGTTTCTGATTCCTGTAAGAATCTGCGGAACATGCTCCGACAGCTTCTTTGCTAGGCTTAAGACCTCCTCCGTCATGGACGCAGTTAGTATTATAAGCCTGGGCTCTGTGCAGGAGCTGTCGATTTTGATTTCTACCTGCATGAAACATCCTCCTTTCCTCTTCTGAGGCCCATTATAGAAAATACGGCAACGCTCTGCAATGGTTTTGCTATAACTGGTCATTTTCCCTCTATAGATGGCAGTTGCCCGGGAAAATTTTCTCGATGATAAAAAAAAATGAGTATTTTTTTATTTGTGTTTGCTTTTTGCCTTTGTCCACCGTATAATGATAGACGGAGGATTTTATCATGGAGAATTTTACGATCTTAAATTACCAAGGCAGCAAGAGCAGTCTTAGTAATTTTATACAAAAAAATATAGCGCCTTATATACAAGATGGAAAAGCAATCTTAGATATCTTTTCAGGTTCTGGTGCTGTTTGCAATATGTTCAGAGACAACCATCAGGTTTTTGCAAACGATTCAGAATGCTATGCAAGTATTATTGCTGACGCTATTTTGAATCAAGCAGAAATAGCATCTCCTTCCAGCCTACTTCTTTCTCTGGAATCAGAATTTACTGCTGCTTTTAAAAAGCAAGGGGCTCCTATTATAGATTTTATCAACCAAGAACAGCAGGCAGTAAAAGAAGAAAGCTATGACGAATTAACCGCTCTGTATCATTCCTATCCAACTGTTTGGAACAATCGATACTCCAATATAACAAATTCTCCTTTGACTGTGGAGAAAATAAAGCAATTAAAGGATTTTTATCTATTTACCACATACTATGCCACGAACTATTACGGGATCATTCAAGCTCTAGCTATTGATTGTCTGATCAAAATCATTCATACAAGCTTCGCGAAATACAAAACTGCTCTGCTTTCTTGTTTGTTTTATGCCATGAAGGAAGCAGTTTTTTCTAAGGATGGGCATATGGCGCAGCCCCTTAGTCTTGAAAAAAATCAGAAACGCCTTTTTGTACAGCGAAAAAAGAATATTTATGAATTATTTTCAAAAAAATTCAAGGAATATATCCGTATTCCTTTATCTAAATTTTCAGGGAAGAACATGGTATTCAATTCTAACTTTGAGGAATTATTAGACGAAAAGCTTTTTTCGAATGTGGGATTGGTTTACGCAGATCCCCCCTATACAGACATGCAATATTCCAGATATTATCATCTGCTGAATGTGGCCGCCAGATATGAGTACCCATTATTAACGGTTACAAAAAATGGGTATACCAAAGGTTTATATACAGAAGGACGCTATCAGTCTAAATTAAGCCAGCACGGCGCCGCCAAACAAGTCTTAGAGAATTTAATCAGCTTTTGCGCGCGCACACATACAAACCTGGCTCTTAGCTATGCCTATCCTCAAGACAGGGAAACACAAGCCACAAATAGATATACCATTTCCATTGACGAACTGGTAGAGCTGGCGCAAAAATATTACACAAATGCCTGCGTCCATGTAGTAATGCAATCTTATAGTCATGCAAATCATCGAAACAGTAAACCAAAAAAGGTCCTGGAATATTTGATACTATGCGGCAATAAAAATTTGTATCAGGTCAATATAGATTCACTTAAAAAATCTTTAGGCGATTTATTGCCCAGCAAAAACAATCCCATGTACAACTCTCACATGTACTGGTCGCAAAAATCCTTTAACATCTGTGATGTATTGATAGAATCTCTGTCAAATAGAGGGGATGTTGTTTTTGATCCATTTCTTGGCTCAGGAGTAACTATGCTGGAAGCTATTAAAAAAAATTTGTCACGCTGTTCCATCGGCTGTGATATCAATGATATGCCCTTATTTATCTCAAAATTATTGTTATCTGTTCCTGGCATTTCAGATATTGAAAAAGAGCTTGAAAATTTTGTATCAGAGCTGACCCCTTTCCTTCACTATTATGAGACCACATGTCCAATCTGTAATGAAACAGGCTCCATATCAAAAGTAATATTCGACAAGCCTGAGCGGACAGGCTCAAAAATACGCATCAAAGCTGTCCATTACACATGCAAGTGCACAAAAAAGGGGGTTAAGCCTGCTTCAGAAAACGACTATGAAAAAATGAATGTTACTCCCGTATTAAAAAACATTCACAGCACTATTTTATTACAGAACTCAAAAATAGCGGTTGCTGAAAATGACGACATTAAAAATATATTTACAGGACGCAACTTATCTGTATTAGACGAAATATTAAGTATCATTTACAATTATGATGAAACTTATCAAGGGATTCTAAAATATATTCTCATGTCCATCCTGCATCTTTGCAAAATAACCGATAAACATTCTAATTCGCAGTGGCCATTATGGATACCTAAAACGGATTGTGTTGAGAAAAATATTATAGATATTTATATAAAAAAAATCAGGAAATTTTATGAAGTTATCCCATTTATGAAGGAGAATTATACGGACTCTGAAATCGTGGAATCCTATAGCGCCCTATCTCCCGGCAAATGCTTATTGCTGCAAAAGGGCAGCCAGTTTATAACGCAGCAGGATATCCCCGATGATGGAGTGGATTTAATCATCACCGATCCTCCATATTTGGAACAAGTTCTGTATTCCGAATATATGCAGCTGTATAAACCATTTTTAAATTTTGATTATAACCTAGAAGATGAAATCATTGTTTCCTCTGCCCCTTCTCGCAGCAAGAGCCGAAGCGACTATTTTTATTTATTGGAAAAGGTTTTTAAGGTATGTTCACAGAAACTGAAACGGAATCATTATTTATGCTTATATTTTCATGATTCAAATTTGACTGTCTGGAACGAATTGATCACAATCCTGGAAAATAATTGTTTTAGATTTATTACTCAAATACACATTGATAAAACAGTCACATTAAAAAATATCATCAGCCCAAAGAAATCATTAAACGGTGACTCTATCCTAATCTTTTCTAAAAGCGCTGTTCCAATTAAGCACAATGCCGAGGAAGATCTGTCCGAAATTGAACACAATATTATCCGGCAAGCCAAATTTATGGTAAAAACCAATGGTCCTCTATCTACTCCTGAATTGTATGACAACGGACTTATGGAAATTTTGATTCAGAATGGCTGGCTATCCAAACTTTCCAGTAAGTATTCTTCCCTGGTTGATTTATTCGATAAGCATTTGACCTGGGATTCCTCTACAGCTAAATGGCAAATGAAGAGCGTTGTAAAATCATCGCAATAGATGATTTTACAACGCTCTCCCTTTCCTATATGTCTTTCATTCCGTTATAATATTCTCCCGGAAAATATTTGTTAAGACGCTGCATCAATTGATTTCCGTCAATAGTCTCAACCTCAAGATCAACGGCCACCTTTTTCCCATCCTTGGTATACCCGGAGGTTGTCACACAGACTGCATAGTCCAATCCTCTTCTCATCCTTTCAGCATAGAGTCTCTGTATGGGATCAGAACCAACATTTGATGCCCAGCGCTTGCATTGGAATATATAATGATGCAATCGATCCTGTTGCCGCTTAGAGGCCATAATATCAACCCCCAGATCTCCTGTTCCTCCCATTTTTATAACATTTTCATATCCCTCCCTTTTCAACAAGCCTTGTACCAAAACTTCAAAATCCGTACCGCTTAATGTGGATATATCAACGGCATCTTCATTAGGTTTCCGGATATCTTTTCTTTCCACATAATATTGCCCATCTCTGTCACAATAATTTAATATTAAATGTTCAATATCTCTCTGATGGTTTTCATCCTCTAAAATTTGTACAATCGTTTTGGGATTGCCATCGCATAACGCATTCACCAGTTCAAAATAGACATCTTCCAATACAAATTTCCCTTTGTTATCTAAAAGCTGCCTAATAAAAATTGGCATTAAATCGTATAATTTTGTATATAAATCCGTTGTATCCTCAATATCCAAATATAATTGATTATTATCAACTTGTATACAGCCCGCATCTACCTTAAAATATTGCTGTAACAAGGTATTGATCTTTACCAGATCCTCCTCGTTGGGCAAATATAAATATTTTGACCTTAAATCATTACAAATCAGAGCTATGGCACTTGATAATGTTACATAGCTTTTTGCACGAATCAGATAGGAATATACCTTTTTAACAAGCAAAAATTCGTAATTTTCATTGCCCATATACCAATATCTATCCTTCTCTGGCAATTTATAGAAGACAACTAGCATCTCATTCATTAATGTATTGGTGAATGCTGATTGTTTTCTTACTGTAGGATCTTTCTTTTCTATTCCGATTTGATATGCGTACTCAAAACCATTCTTTCTGGCCAAATTCACGATTTCGATATAAGTCTTGAAATACTTTGCTTTCCCCAATTTCATGGTAAAAAATACCAGTCCGTCTTCCTTCAATACCCTGTGAAAATGAGAAAACATCGTATCAATATCCTTATAGTAATTTTGTATCTCTCTTTTTTCTAGTCTTGTGTCGGCATTGGTCAGAACAATTTCCTGTTTCAACATATCTTCTGTCAACGCGTATTTCGAATCATAAAATTCTTCCAGCCAAATACGATATAATTGATTTCTTTCCAAATACGGAACCTGATCTGTATACGGAAAATCCGTATAGATCATATCTACCTTCCAATCAGGATTTTCTTTCATATACGATGCATAATCCTTATTAACAAGGATAACCTCTGAATCTGTGGTTCCGATTTGCTTATGCCTGTATGCGGTCTTAAACCTGCAGAAATTTTTATATTTTTCCTCAAAAAGAAGCCAGACATTCATATCCTGCGCTCCACGTCCCACTACATGATACAATATATCTGTACTGGAACCATACATTGCAATTCTTGCAAGAGAAATAGATGCAACCAAAACCTGTTCCAGCACATCTCTTTCATCGGATGGTTCCAGTCTGTTAATTGCATCCTGCAAAACCAATAAGGCGATTTTATTCCTTTGTGTGAAAATTCTGTCATATTTATCTGCGCCTGTAGATGACGTAATATTAATTCTGCTGTTTACGATATATTGCTTTTTAGGAAATCTTTCTACATTTATTTTTTCCAGACTAACTAACTTTTCATAATCATCCTGATCAAATTTTTTAGCTTTCCCGCCACACACCGGACATCTCTCAAGCAATTTTATGTTTTTACCAGCTACTATTTCCCGATTACTAGACGGATCAAAATACCCTTCCCTTCCATTTTCAGGGTCAAATAAAACTTTACTTATATAATTCCTGCAGCCACAGCAGGAGGTTTCATATAACGACATGATTTGTCCATATACATCTTTTTTAACAGCATCAAATAATTCGCTTAATTTTGACAGATCTACCTTAGTCATCAATGCACTTACGGCATTAAATGTATAATTGTCCAATTCCGTTGCATAAATCTTTTTTACCTTTCCCATGGCAGCATATACAAAGGAACCAGAGCCCATAAAGGGGTCATACATCATGTCAGTACCATCGCTTATTGCTTCCAGAACCCTTTCCGCTATAACAGGAGATTTCCTGCCCTTAAAATTAAAAGTTGTTCGCATTTCGTTTGGAACCGTATTAGGTACACCTTCAATAGCCGGCTTAATTCTATTTAATCGCACCCTTAATTTTTCAGGTATCTGTTTTCTCATTTGCCTTTACCTCCTTAATTAATTCATATGTTTGCTTACCTAATGCTGCTGCCATCTCATCTAGCTTTTTTAATGGAGGTGTCTTACAATTTGTACTGCGAAAATATGACTTTAAAGCATCTTCTTGAAATAGGAGCCTGCGTATTATGAAAATACACAAACTCCTATCATTATCTGTTTCCAATCATATGAAATTCATCGCCTCGTCATCATAAAGCCTTACAATTCTTTTTTTAAGTAAGGGATCATCCCCTACCCCTCCGCCACCGAGTCAAAGCGCAGTGTGGAGAGTATTACCTGCTGATCCGCCCCTCTTGTTCCAAGCTCCTGATCCAAACACTCCATCTGAATCTCAAACACATGAGTCTCAAATCCCACCAGATAAATATCCACCTGACGAATCTCCCCCGCCTGCTCTGTGGTGTAGGTAATCCAGATGGATGGATATTCTTCCTCCCCAATAGTCAGCTCCTCTACCAAGCACTCCTCATCACAATTCCACACCAGCTCGTCCGCCAGCTCCTCCAGGGCATAGTCCAGGTTCTCCGATATGGTCATTAATACCCTGCTCTGATCCAGCTCCTGTGTGTCCTGCCCCTCCTGTTCCTGGGCCGTAACGTCCAGGATTAACACCGCGTCCTTTTCTTCCCCGATTTCCAGGGCATAGACCTCCGGATCAAAGGCCAGGGAATACCCAAAAGATCCCTGCACCCGGCGCAGAGTCAGCTCCCGCTCCTCTTCTCCCACATACAGGAACATCTGCTCCTCCCCCAGCACAGAACCAGGCTCCGTCAAGCCCGCCGGCTTCTCCTTCACAGCGTCCTCATTTCCCTCATCCAGAAACTCCTCCTCCGGAGCCGCTGTATCCTCCTCCGCAGCCTCCTCCACGAAGACCACGGCTTCCTCCTTTTTCCCACAGCCCGCCTCTATTCCCATCAAAAGAAACAGCAGACACACGGCAGGAAAGTACCTTCTTTTCATGCCAATCTTTCTCCTAAAAGTTTCACCCGTCCGTTCAACCCTCTTCCTTCGCAAAGAGCGGGGTGGATAGATAATGTTCTCCTGTATCGGGAAGCAGGGCCACGATGGTCTTTCCCTGATTCTCCGGCCGTCTGGCCAGCTGGAAAGCCGCATGTAAGGCTGCCCCAGAGGTAATTCCTGCCAGAATCCCCTCCTGCGCTGCCAAAAGACGTGCCATCCGGTAGGCATCCTCCTCCTGAACCGTCATCACCTCGTCATAGAGGCTGGTATCCAGAATATCCGGAATGAAATTGGCCCCGATTCCCTGGAGTCCGTGTGGGCCTGCAATCCCGCAGGAAAGCAGAGGGGAACCGGCTGGCTCCACCGCCACCACACGAACCTGGCTGTTCTGTCCCTTCAGATATTTGCCCACACCGGTCAGGGTTCCCCCTGTGCCTACGCCTGCCACAAAAATATCCACATTCCCTTCCGTATCCTCCCAGATCTCAGGCCCTGTGGTGGCATAGTGGGCCTCTGGATTTGCCGGATTAGAAAACTGCCCTGGGATAAAGGCATTTTCCATGGAATCCGCCAATTCCACAGCCTTCTCTATGGCGCCTGCCATCCCCTTTGCCCCTGGGGTCAGGACCACCTGGGCTCCATAGGCCCTCAAAAGCTGACGCCGCTCCACACTCATGGTATCCGGCATGGTGAGAATCACCTGATATCCCTTGGAAGAGGCCACGCTGGCCAATCCAATACCTGTATTTCCGCTGGTAGGCTCAATAATCACGCTGCCCGGCACCAGCTTTCCCTGCTCCTCCGCCCGTTCAATCATAGCCAGGGCCACCCGGTCCTTGGCGCTTCCTGCCGGGTTAAAAGACTCAAGCTTGGCCAGAATCACCGCCTTAGCCTCAAGCCTTTGCTCCAGCCGCCTTGGCTCCAGAAGAGGAGTCCTTCCAATCAATTCCGTAACGCTGCCATAGACTGCCATATATTTCGCCTCCTCTCAAAATAATTACTGTTCCCCCCTGGCAGTAACAAAAGTATCTGCCGCTCTAGTAGCTCATTATACGCTATCTATAGAGAATTTTCAATCCTTATTCTATTCCCCTTCTTCTATTCCCCGCAAACCTGGGCCGGCATTCGCTCCCGGTCCGGATGCTCTCCGGACCATCCCAGCTGAGGCAAAGTCAAAATTTGGTACATATCATCCCTCTCAATCTCAAAGCCAAACACATCCAGATTCTGCCGCATTCGCTCCAAAGAAGAGGATTTGGGCAGAGGCAGCACCCCGCACTGCAGCGCAAAGCGGATGCACAGCTGAGCCACGGAGACCTGATATTTTTTTGCCAGCTCCATCAAAAAGGGTTCCTTTAACACCCGGGTACGTCCCATGGGACTCCAGGCCATGACCTGAATGCCCAGATTCCTGCAAAAATCCACGGCTGTTTTCTGAATATATCCCGGATGAAACTCCATCTGATCCACCACCGGCAGTATGGAGGTATGCTCCATGAGGTAATTTAAGTGATGGGGCAGGAAATTGCTCACGCCGATCCCCCGGACCCGGCCCGCCAGGTATAGCTCTTCCATGGCCCTCCAGGTGTCCAAAACCAGAGGCTTCCAGTCCACAGAGAGATCCTTGGGTCTGGGCCAGTGTATCAGGTACAAATCCAGATACTCTGTTCCAAGCTTTTCAAGCGTGCTTTCAAAATCCTCCTGGGTATTCTCATATCCCATGCGCTCCCGCCACACCTTAGAGCAAAGAAATAACTCCTCCCGGGCCACGCCGCTCTCCCGAACCGCCTGCCCGATAGCCTCCTCATTTTCATAGAAGGCAGCTGTGTCCAGATACCGGTACCCCGCTTCTATGGCCTGCCGTACCACCGCGCAGTCCGATCCGTCCGTGGTTTTATAGGTGCCAAAACCGATTACCGGAATCTCCACCTGATTTGCCAGCGTAAATGTATCCATAGATTCATTCCCCTTTTCCCTTAATCTTCTGTTTTTTCTGTTTTTTTCCCGCCTTCCCCCCAAAAGGGGATACACCCTTATTTTTTCCCCTGGTTTTGCCAGCCAGGCTCTTGTTTCACTGCCCTTTCTCTGCCGAAATTTCCTCCCTGGACATCTTCCGGTACACCGTAATCATCATGGTCACAAAGCATGCAGTCCCTCCGATAAAGTTGGAAATGGGCTCTGCCAGAAATACCCCGTGAATGCCAATGCCGGAAATCCGCGGCAGCAGCACGGTCAGAGGAGCCACAATCACCCCTTTTCGCAGAATGGAAAAGATCACTGCCTGGCGGGCCTTTCCCAGGGCTACAAAGGCAGTCTGCCCCGCAAACTGCAGGGCCATCATAAAGAATCCGAAATAATAGATCTTCATGGCCGGCACACAGGCCTTTACCAGCTCCGGGCTGTCATTGAATATTCGTACAAAGGGCTCCGGAAATTGATGAAGAATCCCCCACACCACCAGAGTATACACAATGCTGACCACAGACTCAAAGCGGATGGCCTCCCGGACCCGATCATATTTTTTTGCGCCGTAATTATACCCCATCACCGGCTGGGCGCTGCTGGTAAGGCCCATGACCGGCATGGAGACCAGCTCCCGAACAGATCCAATCACGGTCATGGCTCCCACATACACGTCCCCACCGTAGGTCTGCAAGGTGGTATTACAGACAATCTGCACCAGTCCGTTGGTAGCAGACATAATAAACCCAGACATGCCCAGGGTAACAATACTCTTTACCCGGTCAAGTTTCAGAGAAAGATAGGATTTCCTAAGTCGGATTTCCACGTGTCCGCCCAGAACCAGCACATAGAAGGTCCAGGCCGCGGAAACCATCTGGGACAGCACCGTGGCAATAGCCGCCCCCTTAAGCCCCATGTCCAGCTTAAAAATAAACAGGGGATCCAGCACCATATTCAGGATGGCTCCAATCCAGACGGTAGCCATGCCCAGAGCTCCCTGCCCCTGGGCATTGATAAAGCTGTTCATGCCCAGGGACAGCATAACGAAAACCGTGCCCAAAAGGTAGATTTCCGTATATTCCCGGGCCATGGAAAGGGTATCCTGGCTGGCTCCAAACAGGAGCAGCAAGGGCTCCTTAAACGCCTCCCCCAAAAGCATGAGCAGAAGACCCACGCCAACCAAAAGCGTAAAGGAGTTCCCCATGCAGCGGGCAGCCTCCTCCTGATCTCCGGAGCCCCGCACAATAGAAAACAGGGCGGAGCCTCCCGTTCCAAAGAGATTGGAAAATCCTGTCACAAGAATAATAAACGGAAGCGCAAGTCCCAGACTCGTGAGAGCCAGGGAATCGCCTCCGTCCATTCTTCCTATATAAATACGATCCACCAGATTGTAGAGAAGACTCACCACCTGGGCCAACGTCATGGGAAGCGCAAGATTGAGAATCTGCCGCTTCACACTGCCCGTTCCAAAATCCACCTTCCTGGCTGTCTGATGTAATAGCACTGTCTTTCGCCTTCTTCCGCCCAAACTGTCCCCAGTCCCCCTTGTCCGGCGGTTCCTTGCGTCTCCTGCCTTCCTCCGCCCGGACTGGTTTTAGCTCCAGATGTTTGACACTGATTATACTACGAATCGGAAAAAACAGCAAGAGCCCTGCTTTTCCTAAAAAAGAAAGCTCCAAAAAGAAAGCTCTCAAAAAAGTATGTTTCGCTTCCTCAACGTCCTAAGATACTGTCTATGCACTGAAGCTTCTTATCGATCAGCTCTATCTTCATCAAGGCCTCCGCCGCTTCCTCCTGTCCATTCTGGCGCGCCAGATTCAGCCACTTTTTCGCCTTTTCAACGCTGAAAATCCGGTTGTATTCCTCTCCCACCTCTTCATTTTCCGCTTCCTCCAGGTGATAATACATGCAGCCCAGACGAAACTGAGCCTGGGCATGCCCCTGGACCGCCGCCTTTTCGAACCAGTAGAGAGCCCTTTTCACATCCTGGGCGCTCATGCAATCCGCCAGATAGAGTTCCCCGCACAAATTCTGATGCACGGCATTTCCCTGCTCCGCCGCCTTTTCCATCCAGTAAAGCCCCTGTGTCCTGTCCCTTTTCACTCCCTGTCCAAAGAAATATATGCTGCCGCTAAGGCCCTGGGCCTGCACATGGCCAAGCCTGGCAGCTTTCAAAAGATCCGGCAAAGCCTCCCCATAATGTTCCCGGTTATAGGCAGCCTGCCCCTGCTGAAAGCACAGCTCTGATTTTACCCGCCGCTTTTTCAGAATCTTGTCCAATTCCTCCCGGGCGCCTTCGCTTCCCTGGGCGGCAGCCTTTTGAAACCAATCAATGGCCTTTTCCTCATGTTCCTCTGTCTTCTGCCCTGCATAGAGATATCCCAAACATTCCTGCGCATACATGTTGCCGCCTTCTGCGCTTTTCTTATACCAGTATACCGACTGTTGAAAAGCGTCTTCCCTGGGAAGCCGCAAATAGGTATTGCCGCAAAAAAACTGAGCCTGGGCATCCCCTGTCTCCGCCACTTTCAGAAGATCCGGCAGAGCCTCCTCATACCGTTCCTCATTCCAGGCGGCTATCCCCCGGTTCCAATATAGTTCCCGCTCTTCCCGCCTGGCCTGAAAGGCCTTTATCTTCTTCTTGGCATCCTCATCTCCCTGTGCCGCTGATTTTTCATACCACTCCAGGGCCTTCCCCTCATCCTTCTTCGTCCCCCAGCCATATTCGCAATAGAGGCCGCACATGTACTGGGCGGAAGCTTTTCCCTGGGCCGCCGCTTTCTGATACCAATACAGAGCCTGCTCCTTATCCTCTTTCGTTCCCTTACCATGGCCGTACATGAATCCGCAATTATACTGGGCAACCGCATCCCCCCTCTGGGCTGCCTCCAACCGCCACTTCAGGCTCTTCGCCTCATCCTTGTCCACGCCATCTCCCTTTGAATACATCCTGCCGCAGTTAATCATGCCCTGGAGAATCCCGTTCCTGGCGGATTCCTCATACCAAAACAAGGCCCTGGCTTTATCCACACTGGTCCCCTCCCCATGCTCATACATCCAACCGCACTGAAACTGCGCACTGGGTTCTCCCTTGCTGGCCGCCTCCTGGTAAAGAGCCAGCGCCTGACGGTAATTGCGCTTTTCCACATAGTACCATCCAGCCTCCAGATATAAATCCCGCGGTGTCTTTTTAAACCATCCCATATATTTTCCCCCTGGTATCCTGTCTTTGCTTCAGTATACCATTTTTTCATACGCCTGAAAAGCTGGTGTTTCACTAAATTATCAGAGCGCCCGTTTATGCGCTGTTTATGCGCAAAGTTCGCTGCGTCTGCTGCGGGAAAGCGCTGGAAACGCCATTACAAATGGACATGGGATAAATGGACAGCAATTTCATAAAATAAGTGTGTATCAAGCCTTGATTTCGAACTAACGTTCTGTTATAATAAGGATCAGGAATTGTATCCCTGACAGAAAGGAGAATCCACATGCAACATTCCCCGGTCTATCTTGCCATCGACCTAAAATCCTTTTATGCCTCTGTAGAGTGTGTGGAGCGAAAGCTGGATTCCCTGGACACCCACCTGGTGGTGGCTGATCCGGAAAGGACCGCAAAAACCATCTGCCTGGCCGTATCCCCTTCCCTGAAGGCCTATGGCATCCCGGGCAGAGCCAGGCTCTTTCAGGTGATACAACAGGTGGAAAAAATCAATAGGGAGCGGCGGCAAAAGGCCCCGGGAGGAATGTTTACCGGCTCCTCCTTTTGCGCACAGGAGCTTGCCGACCACCCGGAGCTTGCATTGGACTATATTACAGCCCCGCCCCGCATGACCCTTTACCTGGAATACAGTATCCGGATTTACAATATTTATCTGAAATACATCGCCCCGGAGGATATGCATGTGTACTCCATTGACGAGGTGTTCCTGGATGTCTCCCATTACCTGAATACCTATGGCATGACCGCAAAAGAGCTGGCCTCCCGGATCATTCAGGATGTGCGGGAAACCACGGGCATCACCGCCGCTGCCGGCATCGGCACCAATCTCTATCTGTGCAAGGTGGCTATGGACATTGTGGCAAAGCATGTCATGCCGGACGAAAATGGGGTGCGCATTGCCCAGCTGGATGAGATGAACTACCGGGAACTTCTGTGGAGCCATCGGCCCCTGACGGATTTCTGGCGGGTAGGACACGGCTATCAGAAAAAGCTGGAGGCCGCCGGGCTTTTCACCATGGGCGACATCGCCCGCTGTTCTATGGGCAGCGATAGAGACTACCACAACGAGGAACTCCTCTACCGCATGTTTGGCGTCAACGCAGAGCTGCTCATTGACCACGCCTGGGGTTTTGAGCCCGTCACCATGGCCCAGATCAAGGCCTATGAGCCGGAGGAAAATAGTATTTGCTCCGGCCAGGTGCTTCTGACCCCCTATGACTTTGACAAGGGAAGGCTGGTGGTTCGTGAAATGGCGGATCTTCTGGCTCTGGAGCTGGTGGAAAAACGGCTGGTGACAGACCAGCTGACACTTACCATCGGTTATGACAAAGACAATCTGGCAGATCCCCAAATCCGAAAGAGCTATAGAGGAGAAATCACCACAGACCGCTATGGCCGAAGCGTTCCCAAGCACGCCCACGGTTCTGTCCATTTAAAAGCTTTCACCTCCTCCACCCAGGCAATCACAGAGGCTGTGACAGATTTATACCACCGCATCGTAAATCCCCAGCTGTACCTCAGACGTGTCACTCTGGCAGCCAGCCATCTGATCTCTGAGGAGGAAGCAGGGAAACGCAAGGCGGAGAGCTTTGAACAGCTGGAGCTGTTCACGGATTATTATGCTCAGGAACAGGAGCGAAAGGAGGAAAAAGCCCGGCTGGCCAGGGAGCGAAAACTCCAGGAGGCCCTGTTGTCCGTGAAAAAGAAATATGGGAAAAACGCCATTCTAAAGGGCATGAATCTCCAGGAGGGAGCTACGGCCAGAGAACGCAACCGTCAGATCGGAGGACATAAAGCTTAAAAGAAAAAACAAAGAAAATCCAGTTATGGAAAGGAGGTTTCCCTAATATGACTCAGAAACAGCAAGCTCAATACGAAGATATCATCCATCTCCCCCATCCCGTATCCCGGAGGCATCCTCCCATGCCTCTCTTAAACCGGGCGGCTCAGTTTTCCCCCTTTGCCGCCCTCACCGGGCATGAGGACGCCATTTTGGAAGCGGAACGTCTCACGGAAGCTTTTCCGGAGCTGGGGGAGGATCAGAAGGAACTATTGGACCAAAAACTGGCGCTCCTTGGGGAATCCCTGAAGGAGCAGCCTGAGATAGAGGTGATTTATTTCCGTCCGGATGAAAAAAAGGAGGGCGGCGCCTGTGTGAGCTTTCGGGGACGTCTGAAAAAAATTGACGCCTACAGCCGAAAGATCTATTTTACGGACGGCACCGCCCTGGCTTTGGATTGCCTGCTTTCTATACAGGAGCCGGCGCTTTGAAAAACAGGCCCCTTTCACTCACTTTTGATACAAAACCCGTACAGAATTGAGCACGCAGATCATGGCCACTCCCGTATCGGCAAACACTGCCATCCACATATTGGCAAACCCCACAAGACCCAGGATCATCACCGCCACCTTGACCGCCAGGGCAAATACCACATTCTGCACCGCAATGCGGTTTGCTCTCTTGGCAATGACAATGGCCTGGGGAATGGACTCTACGCTGGAGGTCATGAACACCGCATCGGCCGCCTCGATGGCCGCATCGGCTCCGCTTCCCATGGCGGCTCCCACATCGGCTCCAGCCAGTACCGGAGCGTCGTTGATGCCGTCTCCCACAAACATAACGGATCCCTGCTCCTGCCGAATTTTGGTCAAAATATCAAGCTTATCCTGAGGCAAAAGCTTGGCATATACGTCGTCCATGCCCGTCTCCCGTGCCACGGCCTCAGCGCTGTCCACAGAGTCTCCTGTCAACATAGCTGTGTGTAGTCCCATGGCTTTCAGACGATTTACGGCAGACTGTGCATCCGGCTTAATAGTGTCGGAAATCAGAAAATACCCCTCAAAGCTGCCGTTTACAGCCAGAAATACCTCCGCTCCATAAGCGCCCTCCTCCAGCGTTGGCACCTGAATCTTCTTTTCCGCCAGAAGCTTTCGATTTCCGCAGAGTACCTCTCCCACCGGCAGCTCTGCCGTAATGCCGTGTCCCGCAATCTCCTCCAGGGTTAGAGGCTTCTCAAGGGAAATCCCTCTCTCCCAGGCAGCTGCCGTAATACTGCCTGCAATGGGATGCGTAGAATATTGCTCACAGCTGGCACAGATGCGCAGCAGCTCTTCTTCCGGGTAAGCCCCGGCGGAAACCACCCTTTGCAGCTGGAAATTTCCCTCCGTCACCGTACCAGTCTTATCCATCACCACAGCCCGCAGCCGCCCCAGGGCTTCCATGGACGCCCCGCCTTTAAAAAGGATTCCCCGCCTGGAGCCTGCTCCGATAGCTGAGAAAAAGGCCAGGGGAACGCTTAAAACCAGTGCGCAGGGGCAGCTCATGACCAGGAAGGTCAGGGCTGTATAAATCCAGTAATTCCAGTCTCCCGTGACCAGCGAGGGGAGAATCGCCGTTACCAGCGCCAGAACCACCACTACCGGAGTATAAATCCTGGAAAACCGGGTAATAAACCTGTCGATCTTTGGCTTTTTCGCCGCCGCATTTTCCACGGAATCCAGAATCCTGGTGACCATGGACTCCTCCAGGGGCCGTTCCACCCGCATTTTCAGTTGTCCGGAGGTATTGACACAGCCAGAAGTCACTTGATCCCCTTGGGCCACAGCCACCGGCACCGGCTCTCCGGTGATGGGGGAGGTATCCAGTCTGCTCTCGCCCTCCAGAATCACACCGTCCAGTGGAATCCGGTCTCCAGGACGGATCAGCAGCACATCTCCCACCTGCGCTTCCCCGGCGGCAATCACCTGAACCTCTTCTCTTTGCACCAGGTTTACCACCTCCGGCCGCATATCCACAGCCTCCATGATTTGTCCCCGGCTTCTCTCCACTGCCCTGTGTTCAAAATATTCTCCCACCCGGTAAAACAGCATAATGCCCACAGCCTCCGGATATTCCCGGATGGCAAAGGCTCCCAGGGTGGCAAGGCTCATGAGGAAATTTTCATCAAACATCTGCCCGTGGGAAAGATTTCGAAACGCCTCCAGAAGCACTTTGCTTCCCAGGATCAGATAGGCTGCAACATAAACCGCCAGCACCAAAAGCTCCCCTGCTCCTGCCCAGCTAAGTCCGATTCCTGCAACAAAAAGCAGGGCTCCCAGAATCAAGGCAAACAGCTCCCGCTTCTCTTTCGATTCATGGGATTGATCCCCTTTCTTCCCTGCCCCTGCCTGTTCCGTTTTGCCTGTCTTCCCTCTATCCAGAGTCGTTTCCTTCTCCCGCACCAGTACTTCCGACTCAATGGAAGTACAGATCCTGCGGATTTCCGGCAGTAAGCCCTCCGGATCCTGGGCAAGAACCCGCAGCTGCCTGGTAGCGTAGGTAATGACAGCCTCCTCCACGCCGGGAAGCTCCTGAATTTTTGCTTCCATCTTGGAAGCGCAGTGGGCGCATCCCAGATTTTCCAGCATATAAATCTTTGCTCTGCAGCCCGCAGAAGCCTTCTGCTCCTTGGGAACCACCCGCACTTCTGATTCAATAGAAGTACAGATTTTCTCAATCTCCGGAAGCAGCTCCCAGGGATGCTCTGCCACTAACCGCAGCTGTTTGGTCGCATAGGTAATAGCAGCTTCCTCTACGCCAGGCAGCTCCTGAATCTTTGCCTCCATCTTGGAAGCGCAGTGGGCGCATCCCAGATTCTCCAAAATAAACACGGCCTTTTCTCCATAACCAGCCAGGCCTCTGGCGTGGCTGTGGCCATGCCTTTCCTGGTGATGTTCGTGGGCTTCCTGGGCATGGGTATGTTCATGGCTGCATCCGCAGGCAGGCCCATGGGCGTGCCTTTCCTGATGATGCTCGTGATCTTCCAGGACATGGGTATGTTCATGGCCGCAGCTGCAAGCGCTTCCGTGAGCGTGACCTTCCTGATGATGTTCGTGGGCTTCCTGGGTTTGGGTATGAGCATGTTCGTGGCCGCAGCTGCAAGCGCTTCCGTGAGCGTGACCTTCCTGGTGATGCTCATGGGCTTCCTGGGTTTGGACATGGGCATGACCACAGCCACAGGCGCTTCCATGGGCGTGACCTTCCTGGTGGTGCTCATGATCTTCCTGGACATGGGTATGTTCATGGCCGCATCCGCAAGCAGCCCCATGGGCGTGACCTTCCTGGTTCTCATAGGCTTCCTGAGTTTGGACATGGGCATGACCGCAGCCGCAGGCAGCTCCCATGGCCTTCTCTCTTGCACTCATATGACAATCCCCTTTCTCTATATGTTTAATATATGTTTGTTTGTTCATATGTTAATTTAAACACGTTTTTTCTGGATTGTCAAGGAAGAAATCTTCTGATCCAAATACCGCTTCCTGTTTCCCAACAGCATGCCAGAGGAGACCAAAAGGGTGGCGCCCTCTGCCACTGCCACCGCCATCCAGATTCCGTTTAGTCCCAGGAACAGCGGCAGCACATAAATAGCCGCCACCTGAATCACCAGCGTGCGCAGGAACGAGATCAGAGCAGAAATCATTCCATTATTGAGCCCGGTGAAAAAGGCCGACGCAAATATATTAAAGCCTGACGTTAAATAGGAAACCGCGTAAAACCGCATACCTGTTATGGTCATTTCACAGAGCAGGGGATCATAGCCTACATAGATCCTGGCAATCCAGGAAGAGAATCCTCCTGCCAGAGACGCCAAAAGAATGGCGGTTACGCCTGTCAGGGTCAGACTCTTTTTCAGAACATTTCTAAGCTCCACCCGGTTTGCAGCGCCGTAATGGTATCCCACAATGGAGGTAACGCTCATGGCATAGCCAAAATAGAGCGCCTGAAACATAAAGGAAATGTACATAATGGCCCCATAGGCCGCCACCCCATTCTCCCCGGCTATCTTCAACAGCTGAAGATTGTATAGAAATCCAATCGCCGCCCCGGAAAGATTGGTCATCATCTCCGACGCGCCGTTGGAGCAAGCCTTCCAAAGAGCCTTCCTATCCAGTTTTGTCTTCACCAGGCGCAGAGCGCTGTTGTTTTTCCGCAGGAAATACAGAGTGGGAACCATTCCGCCCACCAGCTGGCTTACGGCGGTGGCCAGGGCGGCCCCCCAGATTCCCCACCGAAAAATCCAGACAAACAGAGCGTCCATGACTACATTGGCCAGCCCTGCCAAAATGGAAATCCCCAGTCCCAGCTTGGGCTTTTCCGCGGTGATCAAAAAGCTCTGGTAGGCGGCCTGGAGCATCATAAACACATTGGAAACAGACAGAATCCTTCCATAGACCACGCAATCGTCAATGAGAATCTGGTCTGCTCCCAGAAAAGCAGAAATCTGCCGCATAAAAAGAAAGCTTATGACAAAGATCACAACTCCTAAAAAAACCAGAAACTGAATCAGCATGGAAAAGACCTGATTGGCCTTTTCCTGCCTTTTCTCCCCCAAATGTAAAGCTACCAAAGCGCTTCCCCCGGAGCCTACCATGAAGCCTGCGGCGCTGATGAGCTGCAGAAAAGGCCACACCAAGTTCAGGGACGCAAAGGCGTTTTTCCCCGCAAAGTTGGACACAAAAAGACCGTCCACTACCGTATAAAGGGAAGTGACAATCATCATAACCACGCTTGGCAGAGCAAAGCGAATTAACTTTCCATAGGTAAAATGTTCTCCCAGAGATATTCTTTTTCTCATTTTAGCGAAACCTCCTGTCAGAAATCTCTTTTTCCCGCCGCATAAGGGCTGGAACCTTTTTTCCTCTGTATTTGCAGGTGTATTCTGGTAAGCTTAAGGGATAAAAGCGTCTCCTAATCATCAACATTTCCGTATTTGCGGATGTGTCCTTGTAAGCTTTAGACGCTAAAAGCCCTCCTTCTCAAACTCCTCCTGCATCAGTTCCAAATATTCTTTGTACAGCTCCATCAGCCGATCCATTCCTTCCCTGGACATCCTGCTGATGGCCCTGCCCTCCGCCTCAATGGCTTTTCCTACCTGCTCCCCTGCAAACTGCCTGCCCTTTGCGGTAAAGGACACAGCCTTTTTATTCTTTGTTCCCGGAATCGGGCAAAGCTGCACATATTCCTGCCGGCGCAAAGCCCCCACAGAGGAGTTGATGGTCTGCTTGGGAAACTGCAGATATTCTCCCAGCTCCTGCTGCGTCATTTCATGATCCTCCAGCAGCAGCATATAGAGAATCCACATGGCGCAATCCGACATACCCAGAGAAACCGCTGCTCTTCGGTACAACCCCCCCAGCCTTTTATCCAGCCGGTTTAACTCCAGTAAATACGTTTGAATCTCCTTCTGATCCATATTCTTCCTCCTTCTATCCGTCTTCCCAAACAGGACGCTGCCTATGCGTATGATCCCGATAAGATTTTTTCTCCCTTGAAAATTTCCCTACCATAAAAGAATCCGAAAACGGACTCTTTTATGGTAGTCCGTTTTCGGATTCTTGTCAAGATATTTTCATAAAAAATTTTTCTTTAAAAAGCCACTCCCGCCCGAAGAATGATATTGGGATAGGGCGTAAACTCCCCTGTCCGGATGGCAAACTTCACATTGGCCGACATCTTCTTCAGATCCTCATGGGATATAAATTCATGCTCCACTTCCGGAAGCTTCCCCTGAATATAGGCCAAAAGCTCCGGATTCATTTCCTTGATCTCCTCCGCCAGGGTATAAAATTCTGCTCCGGCCTCCTCCAGTACCGCATCCATGGTCTGCACAAAGGTAGGCACCCCGCCGCAAAGAGCCAGGTCCACAATGGGAACTCCCCTGGGAATAGGCATCCCCGCATCCCCAATCATAAACAGATCCCGATGTCCCAGAGCCGCAATACACCCGGCCAGCTGCGCATTTAAAATTCCTCTTTTTTTCATGTTGAATCCCCTGTTCTCTCTTTCTGTGGATTATTCTGGATCATTGTCCGTTCATCCCGCGCCCATGAATGATAGCCTTCCTTCTCCTGGACGGCCTTTCCTCTCGTCTATGAGAAAAATCCGGGCTTACGCTTCCGCGATACATTCCACCTCTACCAAGCCTCCCTTGGGAAGCTTGGCCACCTCCACACAGGAACGAGCCGGGAAATTTCCGCCGAAATAGGACTCATAGATTCCGTTCACCACGCCAAAATCATTCATATCCGCCAGGAATATGGTGGTCTTAATCACCTTGCTGTAGTCAGAGCCTGCAGCCTCCAGCACAGCTCCCATATTTTTCATAGCCTGATGCGCCTGGGCCTCCACACCCTTTGCCAGCTCCCCACTCTCCGGAATCAACCCCAGCTGACCGGAACAGTACACCATGCCGTTTACCCTGGCCGCCTGAATGTAGGGACCTACCGCTGCCGGAGCCTTTTCTGTAAAAATCACTTCTTTTGCCATCTCTTTTACCTCCTGTAATTTCTAAAACTTTTTCAGGGACCTCAAAAACCGTTCCCTATGGGGCTGTGGCAAAACAGCTGTTATATATAAGCTGCATCTTGCCACAGCCCCGCAGTTTTTCTACTTCATCTTAAACGAAAATCCGCTGGTTTGCAAGAATTTCTCTTTTTCACCATCTTCTACAACCGTCTTCCCGGCTCCAGAAGAGTCCACACCTCATTCCAGGCCTGCCGGGATTCCGGAATCGCTCCCTTCGCCATCTGGAACACATGAAACATGCCCTCATAGACCGTACAGCGCACCCGCACCCCTGCTTTTCGCGCCTTCTTAGCCACAAGAAGAGAATCGCTCAGCAACATCTCATGACTTCCCACCTGGATCAGCATGGGAGGAAAACCAGTAAAGTCCCCGAAAAGAGGTGAGATATAAGGATTCTTTGGATCCTGGCTCCCCACATAGTCCCGATTGAACAGCATACTGTCCTCGGTCCGGCCAAACAGGGGATCTTTCTCATAATTGGTCTCGTAGGATTCTCCCCCCGCAGTCATATCTGTCCAGGGAGACATGGCGACGATGGCCGCCGGAAGCGGTTTCCCCTGATCCTTCAGATTATGGACCAGGGCCATGGCCAGGCCTCCTCCCGCCGAATCCCCGGCCAGAATAATCTTCTTTGCCGGATACTGGGTTAAAAGCCACTCATAGGCGGCCCTGGCATCCTCCAAAGCCGCCGGAAAGGGATGCTCCGGCGCCACCCGATAGTCAATGGTCAGCACCCGGCCTCCCCGCAAAGCCCGGCTGTAGTAGGTGGCAAAGGTCCGATAAATATTCTTCATGGGCCCAATATATCCGCCCCCATGAAGCTGCAGCACCACCCTGTCATTATTAAGGCGCCTGGGCGTCAGGTATTCCATGGAAAAATGCGGCATGCTCAGCTCTTCCATCTCAAAATTGTGGGGACAACGCCATTTTGGCTCCACCGGATGCTTCCGGTACTCCCCGTTCTGCAGCTTATGACCGGAACTGGTGGCCGTGATATTCATGATCAGATCCCGCATCAGCACACCGCTTAAGCTGGGATGCTTTTTTTGCTTCCCTTTCTCGCCTCTTTGTCCTTCCTGTTCTCTCGTATCCCGCTGTATTTTCGCGTTCACCCCAAAACGCTCCTTTCTATTCTTTCCCTCTCATCCAGCATCTTTATCACACGTGAAATCTCCGCTTCAGTTCCGCCTTTGCCTTCTTATCGCCCAGGCATAAGCTGATTCCCAAAATCAGCACCGAGCTGCCAAGGGCTGCCAGGGTTAAAAGCGGACTGGTAATCACGCCTCCCAGCCAGAGGCCCAGCGGAATGAGCCCCAAAACCACATATTCGATCTGAAATAAGAGATAACTCTGCCAGCTCATATAGTTTCGGACCATGAGAATCAGATTCAGTCCGTTTGCCAGCAGCAAAAAGGCCGGAATTGCATAATTCACAGACCACCCCTGATATCCCAAATCCAGATCCGCCAAAAGGCACAGCACCTGAGCCGCCAGGGTCTGTACCATAATCTTTGCCGCCGGATTTGTGTTGTGATGCACGGAAAAGCGCATGGTTAAAAGAAAATAGACAATGGCTCCCGTACTGATCAAAGACCAGAGAATCCCCCGATATGTCAGGATATTGATTCCTATAAGCATTATCCCCAGGATCACAGAAACCAAGAAATATCCCTTGGTCCACATATGGTACCGCTTCTCATCCTGAACCCGCTCCGGATAGGGAATCTTTCCCGGCTTCTCTCCCTCATAGACGCCGTTTCCCTCTACCCGAAGCCTTACGCCATCCTCCTCCAAATGGTGGAAAAAGGCCTGCTGCAGCCGGTTGTCTGCAAATGCGGAGCTGCAGGTGAAAATCAGCTGGGAGCCGTAGGAGCAGACCACGCATTTAAAAGGCTGCTTGGGGGAGGCCCCCATAATAAAATGAAAGCTCTCCACAAAGGGCTCATAGGCAGGCAGCATACGAATCAGCCCCAGATTAGACAGGGTCGTGGTAAATGCCCGGGAGGATCGTTGGTAAATAAGCCTGATTCCCAAATTTTTCAGAAAGAGAGGCGTCAGACGCAAAAATTTATTTTTCTCATTGGACACATTGTAGGCAATAAGCTTCTGCATATGCTCCTTTGTGAGCTGGCTGGAGAAATTCTCCGAGATCGTCTTTAACATATCCTGAAAAGTATATTCCTTTCCAGTCTCCAGCTGCATCTCCGCAAATACCACGCCGAAAAAGTTCATAGTGGTTTCCGAGGGGAAAAACTGCCTTAGATTCACGGGAATATTAATCCGAACCGGACGCTGCTTCTGCTGCCGTCCACGGCTCCAAAGCCTTTGCCAAAGGGATGTCTTCCCCGACCCAGAAGGCCGGGTCCCGTATTCCTTATAAATACAGTAGACCAACACCGCCGCAAGATACTGGGTTATGCTGACCTCGTACTCCCTGCATATCTCCTTCAGGGAAGGAATATCCAGAAATCCGTGGGTAACGCCCATGACTCCCGGAGGAAGCTCCTCATCCTTAAGCTTGTAGGCAATGACCCCTCCATAGCCTTTGGCATGTTCCTTCACATAATATTTCTCATAGCTGTCCTCTACCTGAAAGGAGGTCTTTTCTGCCGCCCGCTCCCGAAGAGGCGGCAGCTTGTCCTTATAACGCAAATGCAGATACTGAGCCGTCAGTTCCTTTAGAAAATTAATGGCACCATAGCCGTCTGTCAGGGCGTGAAAAATCTCCACATTGATCTTATTTTTGTAATAACTCACCCGGAACAGATATTGGTTGCTGCTGTAGGGATCAATATAACGGCAGGGATAGGTAATCTCCCTGCCCAAAACCGGATCCTTGGGATTCGTCTCAAAATAATACCAGAAAATGCCCCGGCGAAGCCGCACATGCATCCCCTCAAACCAGGGGAGCATACGGCACAGAGCCTGCTCCAGCAGCAAGGGATCCACCTGGTCCTTTAGCACTACCCCAATCCGAAAAACGCTGCTCAGAGCCTCATTGGAAATCACCGGAAACACATTGGCCGTATTGTCCAGCTTATGCCATTTGATCTCCCGTTCCGTTTTTCTCATAAAATTCCCCCGTTTACACCTCCTCCTGTTTCCGCTTCAGATAATAGAAGCCGTAGGCTGGAATATTCACTCCCGCCGCCTCCATACTCTGCCCGGAAATCAGATCCGTATACATGCCATCCTTCTCATTGATCCAGGCCGTCTTGTCAAACTCGCTGAAATTGAAGAGACCCAGAATCTTATCTCCCTCATACTGCCGGCCAATACAGAGCACGCTCCGATCCCAGGTCTCCACGGTCCAGGTATCCGCCGTGGACATAAAAGCCTTTTCCCGCCTGCGTATGTGTTCCAGCTGATCCAGGCCGCTGAACAGCCGGCCCGCTACAGTCTCCGGATCCCGAATGGTCTTGATCAGCTCCCAGTTCAGCGCTCCCCGGTGTATATATCGGGAGTCCGCACTCTTATCCGGGTCCTCCTTGTAGGTATAATCATTGACCTGTCCAATCTCATCCCCGCTGTACAGCACAGGAATTCCGGACTGCATAAACATATAGGCATGGAGCATGAGATCCAGCTGAATGGCGCTGCGCATCATATCCTCATTCTGCTCAAAGCCCGCCCGCTCGATGCCGCACATAGAGGCCGTGGTACCGCAGAACCTGGCGTCTCCTGTGACAAAATCCTCGTTGTACAATTCTCCCCGGCTGTTGCTGGAGCCTGTGTACCCCCGGAAGAAATCATTCAAATACTTCTTGTGGGAAACCTCTCCGATGCCCTCCTCCATGAGCATGGGGTAATCCAGGCCCCAGCCAATGTCGTCGTGGCAGCGCAGATAATTCAAAAACGTATATTCCTTGGGCAGGCCATCCACAATATCCAGCTGCCGCTTCAAAAGCCGGATATCCCGGGTAGCCACCGTATGCCAGGTAGTAGCCATGGTGGTCACATTGTATAGCATATGGCACTCGGGTTTCTCCACTGTTCCAAAATAGGGAACCACCTTCTCCGGCTCCATGACCACCTCGCCTAGAAGCAGAATTCCTGGGCACACAATCTCTCCGATTATACGCATCATGCGCACAATAGTATGCACCTGCCTGAGATTCCGGCAGGGCGTACCCAGCTCCTTCCAGATATAGGGCACCGCGTCAATGCGGATAATATCCACCCCCCGGTTGGCCAGGTAGAGGAAATTGTACATCATCTCATTGAACACCCGGGGATTCCGGTAGTTTAGGTCCCACTGATAAGGATAAAAGGTGGTCATTACATACTGACCCGCATCTGCAAGCCAGGTAAAATTCCCCGGCGCCGTGGTGGGGAATACCTGGGGCACTGTCCGCTCATATTGATCCGGAATCTCCCGGTTTCCATAGAAAAAGTAGCGGTTCCGGTATTCCTCCTCTCCCTGGCGGGCGCGTTTGGCCCACACATGCTCCTCTGAAGTATGATTCATGACGAAATCCATACACACGCTGATCCCCCGCTTATGGCAGGCCGCCGTCAGCTTCTCCAGGTCCTCCATGGTTCCCAGATTCTCCTGCACTTTGCGGAAATCCGCAACCGCATAGCCTCCGTCCGAGCGGCCCTTGGGCGTCTCCAGAAAGGGCATGAGATGGAGGTAATTCACATTGCAGGCCAAAATATAATCCAGCTTTTTCATAACCCCTTCCATATTTCCGGCGAAATTGTCAATATAAAACATCATTCCCAGCATGTCGTTCTTTTTATACCAGTCTCCATGGGCCTCCCTCTTAAGGTCCTGCTCCTTAAGGTCCATCTCCCGGTCTGTAAAAAAGAGCTCCATATTCCTGCACAGCTCCTGAAACATGGCGTCATTCCCGTATAACTCCATGTACAGCCATTTCAGCTCATCAAAATGTCGTTCCAGACGTTTCTGGTATACCTGATCTATCTTCTGCATATTGTCCTCCTCCTGAGCCGCCTGTTCTGGGGCCAGCATCCTGATCCAGCCTTCTCTCACCTATTATACAGAGCTAATTTCCTTCCTGTTGTCATCATACTACTGCTGTCCATCCATGTCAACCGAGTTGTAAAGTTCGCGTCCTGCTTGGTATTTCTGGGTTACTGGTCACGGAGTGAACAGTAATATTTCTGGCCTTACGGTTCTCACGCGCCGGGAAGCAAAAACAGCTCCCACACCTGCTTTGCACACCAGGAAAAATCAATGCCGTACACCGTATCCCCGGCCACCAGAAGTTCTGTCTTATATACCTGGCCATCCACCAGATATCGGATGAAACCCACTTGAGTTCCCTCCTCCACCGGCGCATCCAGGCGCTCCTCCACCTGACATTCTACCTGGATACTCTCATCCTCCCTCAGGAGAATGCCCTCTCTGTCCTCAATTCCCTGTTCCCTGCCCTGGCTTCCTGCCCCGGGAGCTCCCTCTGCTGGTTTTCCAGCGCTCCCCCCGTTCTCCTTTACCCGTTTCACCTGGGTGTAGACTGGCTGACCGATCTCCTCCCCGCGACCGCCTGCGACGGGAATCGGAGCAAAGCGATCCACATCTGGTTCCACCTCCATAAAAGGATGATAGGTATAGTGCTCCAGCCCGTAATTCATAAGCTTTCGCATATCGCTCCACTTATAGCTTTTGTGATTGGGCCAGCCGCAGGCCAAAAGCGCTGCAATATAAGTTTTTCCATCTCGTTGTAAAGCCCCCACATAGCAGTATCCCGCCTGGTTAGTAAATCCTGTTTTCCCTGTGAGAGCGCCCTCCATCATCTGGAGAAAGGCATTATGGTTCTGCACGGAGAAGCTGCGGCTTTGGCTCTTGTCGCTGAAGGTGTGAGAGGGACGCCTGGTGATCTCCAGAAACTCCTCCCGCTTGGGCGACTGCACAATGCAATATCGCAGAATCCGGGCCAGATCCTCCGCCGTAGTAGAATGAGGCCCATTCTCATCCTCCCCATCCAGGCCGTTGGGCGTCACAAAGTGGGTATTATAGCAGCCTATATCCCGGGCCTTGTCATTCATGAGAGACGCAAACTCCCTGATCAGCTCCCGGCTCTCCTCCTTGCTCCTGTTCTCTGCCGCTGCTTTTTCCTGTTCTCCCCTCTCTGGTTCCTTTTGTCCTTTGGCAGATGTTTCCTGTGCCTCCGGCTCCTTTTGTCCCCCGTCAGGTTCCAACGGCTTCTCTTCTACCCTCTCTTGCCGCAGCTCCCAGGCCACGTGCTCCGCAATGGCCGCCGCGGAATCATTGTGGGATTCCAGCATCAGGGAACACAGAAGATCCTCCAGCCGGTACTGTTCTCCCTTTCTGGCATTGAGCTGCACGTCCGGCATGCCGGCCGCATACTCAGAGATGGTTACCAGACCCTCCAGGTCCGCGTTTTCCAGGGTTATGATCAAAGTCATAATTTTGGTGGTGCTGGCCATGGCCCGGACCTCCTGTCCGTTTTTCTCAAACAAAATACGCCCGGAGTCCGCGTCCATAAGAACCGCCGACTGGGCGTACAGCTGATTCAATTCCTCCGGCACTTCTGTCGCCTGTCCCCGGGACGGAACCACGGGAAGTACCAGAAAAAGTACCATACATCCCATAAGGATTTGTTTCCACCACTGCTTCATGGGCTCTCCTGCCTGTGCGTTCTTCCCTCTAATATATGTCCAAAGGCCGGGCAAAATACCTGCCATTGACACAGGAGCCACCTGTTCTTTTTCCTCCTACTCCTGATCCTCCCCGTAGCTCCCACAGCCTCTGCAGCCTCCGCAGCCGCAGCCACAGGAAGAGCCGCCCTTTTTCTTTCTCTGCACCATATAGAATATACTGGCCGCCAGCAAAACGCCGATGATTGCAAGAATCAAAACATCCACAATCATGATATTCATCTCCTTTTCTATTTCAAATGATAACAACTATCATTTTCTTTTACTTCTATAATATGCTATTTTGAGGAATTTGTCAATGCAATTTTTCCCAACATTTCTTCCTGCAGAATTTCCAGGAAACCGCTTTCTAAAAGCAATTCCTCTTCCATTCCTTTTCAATTCCTTTGAAAAGAATATTTCCTTATTGAAATCAGCCTGCCCCAAGAGTATACTGAATTTCTGAGAGATTGATCTTATGTACACTAGGAGGATTCATCATGGATATTCATACATTAGTAGCCAGACAACGGGAATATTTTCTAAAGGGAGCCTCCCGAAACCTTGCCTTCCGGCAGCTGGCTCTTCAAAAGCTCCAGGCCGCCATAAAGGCTCAGGAATCCCTTCTGATTCATGCCCTCACGGAGGATCTGGGCAAAACGCCCATGGAGACCTATATGACGGAGACAGGCCTGGTATTGGATGAAATTCGGTTTCATCTCAAACACCTGTCCCGGTGGATGAAGGAAAAAACCGTGGCCACTCCTCTGGCTCAATTTTATTCTCACAGTTTTACTTCCCCGGAGCCTTATGGCGTGGCACTCATTATGACGCCCTGGAACTATCCCCTGCAGCTTTGCCTGGAACCCCTGGTTGGCGCTATCAGCGCCGGCAACTGCGCGGTGGTAAAGCCCTCTGCCTACGCTCCGGCCACCAGCGCTGCAATCCGTCAGCTGATTGAAGGCATCTTTCCGCCGGAATACATTGCTGTGGTGGAGGGAGGCCGGGCAGAAAACAGCACCCTGTTGCAGGAGCGGTTCGACTATATCTTTTTCACCGGCAGCGTGTCCGTGGGAAAAACCGTTATGGCAGCTGCCGCAAAGCACTTGACTCCCGTTACCCTGGAGCTGGGCGGAAAAAGCCCTGTGATCCTGGACGAAACGGCAAACTTAAAAATCGCCGCCCGCCGCATTGCCTTTGGCAAGATCCTGAACGCAGGCCAGACCTGTGTGGCTCCAGACTATCTGTTCCTGCCCAAAAGGCTCTTGGAGCCCTTTCTTCGGGAATATCAAAAGGCTCTTCACGGATTTTTCCCTGATGGCAGCCTCAGGGATATGCCCTTTCTAGTCAACGAAAAGCATTTCAACCGGGTAACAGGGCTTATGAAGCCGGAAAAAGCCGCCATAGGCGGCGGCTATAATCCAGATACCCGGCAGATTGAGCCCACGGTGCTGGTGGACGTGACCCCGGATGCTCCCATTATGCAAGAGGAAATCTTCGGCCCTGTTCTTCCCATCCTTACCTACGAGAAGCTTGAGGAGTGTATTTCCTATATTCAGAGTCATGAGAAGCCTCTGGCTCTCTATCTCTTTACAGAAAGCCGCCGAACCCAGCAGCAGATTCTCTCCTCCTGCTCCTTTGGCGGAGGCTGCATCAATGATACGGTCATTCACCTGGCCACTCCCCACATGGGCTTTGGAGGCGTAGGCGCCTCCGGCATGGGCAGCTATCACGGTTATGAGAGCTTTCGCACCTTCTCCCACTTCCGCAGCGTGGTGAAAAAATCCACCCGGCTGGATCTGCCCATGCGCTATCATCCCTATACCCCCTGGAAGGACCGGATCATCCGCATGTTTCTGCGGTGATCCCTGAAGCCTTTATATCTGTTTTCTCTGGCAAGCAGTATTTAGGCCTTCTCAAAAAGCCTGCTTCCCGTTTCAGATCTCTTAGTCAATGCTTTTGGCGTTTGCCAGCAGATACTTCTCTGCCTTACCACACCACAGTCCGTTGTTTGCAGCCACGATCTTTGCCAGCTCTGCAAACATGGGATCCTCTTTGCCCTTCTCCTCAAAATCTGCCAGAGCTGTCAAAGGCAGGCTGATCTGGTTGTAGATCAGCTTCTTGCCCCCCGGAATCTTGGGCAGGTTCAGGGTGGTTTCCACCACTGCGTCCAGTCCGCCGATATGGGTTACCATGGCGGCCGGATCGATCTTGCCTGCGTTCATAAGGGCAATAGCTTCCCGCATATCGCTGGTGTTTCCGCCGCTGGTTCCCACCACATGAGTGGAGGCGTAATGTACGTTGTAGAAGTTAAACTCGGCCTTAAACTGGCTGTTGGTGGGGCCTGCGAAGAAATTCAGGCAGCCGTCATGGCCCAGAATTCCGTCAGCCTGCTCAACCACCGGCTTCACCGGAGCAAAGCAGATCACATCGTCGTAGCCGGTTCCCCCGGTCAGCTCCCGAAGAACGGCTACCGGATCCTCAACCTTGGCTGTATTCACATAGTGGAGCTCAATGCCCATCTCTTTTGCGTGTTCCACGGTGTAGATGCTGGCTGCCCGCTCCAGGCGCGCGTCGTCAATATCCGTGATCACCAGCAGAGAGGGACGGCGGTCGCAGTGCAGGGCATAGTCAATGGCGCCCAGACCCATGGGGCCCACGGAAGCCAGCAGGGCAAGCTTTCCACCCTCCACGATTCCCATCTGATGCTCGTAGCTGCCGCCTACGGTGTGATACATGGCATGATAGGTGCCGATGATACAGCTCATGGGCTCTGCCAGAGATCCATAGAAATAGGTATCGGAATCATATTTCAGCAAGCAGTCCATAGCCAGAGTCTCCATGGGAATGTTTGCGTACTGGGAATCGCCGCCGCACTCTGCATAGGAATATCCCGGAGCCTTTAAGGAGCCCTGGTAGAAATGGGCCGGCTGAATGGAGAAGCCGTCTCCCGGTTTGAATTTATCCTTCCAGTTTTCTCCCACCTCCACGATCTGTCCGCAGAACTCATGCCCCACAATGGTGGGATTTTCCGCCACATGATCCGGAATACGCTTATGCTCCTCGCCCTCCACGGCCGCCTTGTAGGTGCTCATACACAGGGAATCCGAAATAATCTTCACCCGCACACCGTCGGCTCCAATCTCGGAAAGCTCCATCTCCTCCAGACGCAAATCCATTTTCCCATGTATCCGTACTGCTTTTGTTTTCATTACTTTTCCATCCTTTCCCGAAATATTTACGCGCTTTCCTTTTGCGCTCCTTATATCTCTCTATCTTTCTGTCTTACCTGCACAATCTGCTCTATTTTTCTGCTCTCTCCAGACAAAGCTTTCACTGTCCAGCCCGAAACCAGTCACTCAAATCTTCTGCTCTCTTGGGACAAAGCTTTCGCTGTCCAGCCCGAAACCAGCCGTTCAAGTCTTCTTCTCTCTCCGGACAACGCTTTCGCTGCTCAACCCGAAATCATCCGCTCTCCCAGGACAATTTTTCGGACGCTCAACCCCGGAACCATCCGCTCATGGGACGTCTCTGTCCTGACAAAAAATTTCTCACACCGGATAGCCTTTTTCTCGCTCCACAAGCTTCCAGGCCATGTCCACCAGATGCGTAAACTGGGGTTTCTCCAACTGTGGGCAGATCATGCTCTGCCGGGAGGTATTCACATCCTCCCCGGAGATCTCCGTCATATGGTATTTTCGGCAGAGAGCCTGCAAACGCTCAATCTGAGCGTCCGTATTCCTGGCCGGCATGTAGGTAATGCCGTGCACGCCTTCCTCCTTCAGCATCTCAAAGAGCTCTTCCAGAAAATCGTCCTCAAACTTGGCCGCCTTTTTATCCCCGGTGACAGAATTTGTCACGTCTCCCAGGTAGGGATAGCAGAGAATGGCTCCCACTTCCCCGGCAAGCTTTACCAGATCTGCAAAAGGCATACACTCCTCTGTGGCGGGCACATAGATTTTTTCCACCATCTGAGCCTTCATAACGCCCAGAAGGTCGTAGAGCATATGGGGATTGGCCAGGTCGGAAAGCTGTCCCTTTTGCTTTTCTGTCAGAGGGATGCCAAGCTTCTGCTCCACAAATTCCGCGCACTGCTCCTTTCCCGCCTTGTCTATGATTTTCTGGCTTAAGGCGCAGAGCAAATGGCGCTCTGTTATGGAGCCTCCCACCGCATAGCAGGAAATAGGCACCACATCCTTCTCAAAATCCACCAAAATCCCGTAGGGCTCCATAATCTGGTTGATATTATCCACCATTTTTCGATTCCGCAGGTTTCGTTTTTCCCGAAGCGGACCGAACACCTCCTGAAGTCTGGCAAAGCCTGTGGCCGGCACGCTGTGAATAGCCATATAGGCAATGCCCGCCTGATCCGGATTGTTAAGCTTGCGAGAGGCCATGGAGGTAGCGGACAGATCCGCCCGGCACTCCATGCCGCAGGTGGTGCCCATACCGGCAAGCTTGCCGGCTTTGCGGAACTCTTCCGCGCCGCCGATACTGTCATGATCCATGATTCCCGCTGTCTGCAGTCCCTCGGCCCGGGCCATGTACACCGCCGCCGTGGGAGAATAGGGGGAAAAGGAGTAACAGGTATGGATATGATTGTTTGCATACTGAGGCTTTACCTGGGGAGCCTGCTTTTCCTCTCCCAGGAGAATCGCCAGATTTGCCAAACGCTCTGCCGGATCCGGCACATTGAGAAGCTTCAGGGCTTCCTGCATTTCCACGAATTTTTCCATGAGCTCCTCCCTAGTTCAGCATGGTCTGACCGCCGGTTACCGGAATGGCCTGGCCGGTCTCATAGCACTGCTCCACACAGTAGAACAAAGCCCTGGACACATCCACCGGCGTGCAGCCTCTGCGGATGGGGGATTTGGAGAGATAAAATTCCTTCACGTCCTCCACAGTCTTGGCTCCCGGTACCTTTCCAGCCTGGAGATACTGTACAAAGAGGCCTTTCTCCGGATCGGACCACAGAGGACCGTCATAGAAATTGCCCGGGCAGATGGCGTTCACCTTGATCTGCCAGCCCACCAGCTCCAAGGCAAAGCTCTGGGTCAGACCAATGCCGCCAAATTTGCCGCCTGCATAGGCGAAATTATTTTTGGAGCCCACAAGACCAGACTTGGAGTTGATCTGCACAATGTCAAACCAAAGATTCTCGTCTGCCTCGTGCTGGGCCTTCATAATCTCGGACACATATTTTGCACAGTAGAAATATCCCATGTAATTCACTTTTGTCACAAACTCAAACTGAGCTGCCGTAAGCTCTGCCAGGCTTCCCGCCTTCAGCACGCCGGCGTTGGAGACAAAGATATCAATGCCGCCGAAGTGCTCCACCGTGCGGATCATAAGCTCTTCCACAGACTCCGGATTTCCCACATCCACCTTGATGCCCACGGCCCGCTCTCCCAGCTCTGCCGCGGAATTCTTTGCCAGCTCTTCATTCAGGTCTGCCAGCACCACGCTGGCTCCTTCCCGGTACATCTCCTGGGCAATGCCGTAACCAAAGCCCTGGGCTCCGCCGGTTACAATCGCGATCTTTCCGCCCAGACGGCCTGTGGTCTTTGGGCGGTTGTGAATGTTCTGTTTTGCATACGCCTTTGCTTCTTCCAGATTCATGGTAATCCTCTCCTTTTCCGGACATCCCTGGAATGTCCGCTCAAAAATGTGCTCTGCGCCTTATCCTGGCGCGTTTTTCTGCTTCTCCTGAGCCATGACGACGCCGCTTAGACCTTTGCTGCTTAGTCATCCTATATTGTCTATTACCAGTATAGCACAAATCCAACCATAGTCAATAGAAAATCAACAAAATCCAAATTTATTTTCTTGTTTTATGTTTGTTTTTCTTCAAATTCAACACAAACATTCATTACCTGTTTTTCCCCTGTCTGGATCAAAGGCTGAAAAACAGCCGGCATCCCTCTTGGGCGCCGGCGGCTCTCCTGACTGCTTTTGTTTCTGTTTATTTCTCGTTTACCGCGATCCAGATCTCGCAGGTATAATCCGGATCACTGACACGGTCTGAAGGATACACCTCCAGCTCGATTCCCTGGCCATAGGTATACTGGCTGTTCTGCGGGAAAAATTCTGTGACAATCTTCTGATAAGTTTCCCGAAAGGCATCCGGCATCTTCCCTCTGCAGGTAAAAACCGCATAAGTGTGAGCGGGAATCTTCACAATCTCCAGCCCCTCCTGATCCATAGGCCTTCCGTCGTACTCTACGCCGATGCCATAGGGGAACCGGGACGCTTCCATCTCCCCGGAAAAGCAGATGCCAAGCAGCCCCTTAAGCTTAGGCTCTTTAGGAAAAAAGCTTAAGATCTTCTCTGTGGAGCCGTCCGCCCCGCATTGCGCCCAAAACGCCGAGATATCCTCTGTGGCATCTGCTCCCTCATGCTTTTTCACGTTTTTGCGCCTGCAGACAACCGGAAAGGCATCCAGTCTCTCAATTCTGTAATCCATGGTGTTACCTCCTGTTAAAATCAGTTTTACAGAAAGCCGGGAAAAGGATTTTACGTTACTGCCCCGTCTTGCCTCCGTGGGCGTAACGCCGTGGAAACGGACAAAAGCCCGGGTAAAGCTCTCAGGAGTATCATACCCGTACCGCAGGGCAATGTCTATGACCTTGTCGCCTGTACAGATCAAATCCGATGCCGCCAGGGTAAGACGCCTCATGCGGATATACTCTCCCAGAGAAAACCCGCACAGAATCCCAAAGACCCTCTGAAAATGAAACGCGGACGAACAGGCCTCCTTCGCCACAGCCTCATAATCCACTTCTTCCGTTAAATGATCCTCTACATAGTCAATGGCCTTTTGAATCCCTCTGATCCATTCCATATCCCATCCCTCCTGTTCTGCAAGATCTATTCTACCAGGAGACAGAAAAGACTTCCTGACATTTCATGCTTTTTGCTGTCAGGAAGTCCCTCTTTGGCCCGGTTTCAAAACTTTGGGGCCCGTCCTCATTCTGTCTTTTAGCGCAGAATATCCATCCTCCGGTATTTTTCAATCCGGTGAATCACGTCCGCCACACTGGCTCCATCCCGCACAAACTCGTAATCAGACCAGATCCTCTCAAGCTCTGCCTGTACCTGGGGAATCTGCCGTAAATCCTCCTCAAAATTCCGCAGATAGTAGTCTGCCATAAGGGTGCAGGGAATGAAATCCACCTCCGCCTCCTCGTTCTCCTCCACAGTCTCAAAGCCAGCCTGCAGCACCGAGATAAACTTATCTACAAACAGGTGCAGGCAGGTAACCGTGGAATTTCCATTCAGATCAAAGAGCTGCAGGGTTGTTCCCTGATCCAGCTCCACCTGATTCCTGGTATTGACGAAATCCTCGGAATCGCAGAAATCATAAAAGCGGGTGATAAAGCTTAAGCTGTAGTCCAGATCCTCCTGCACGCTTTTTTGTCCCACTGTGCGGTACAGCAGATCCAGCACCCTGCTCAATTCCCCCAGAATCCGGCAGTTCTCACAGTCCGCCAGATGCTGGAAAATCACCTGGAACCGGGCAAGGCTCATCATGCCCCACAGATATTTCTGGGCGTTGGTCAGTTCCTCCGCCCGCTCCTCTACCTGCCAGAGCACCTCATTGGTCAGGATATCCGCTTCCTCCAGATCCCCGATCCGCTCGTCACAATCATCCATAAAACTCTGGCACGCATCGTACACCTGGTCAAAATTGCTGTACAGGGTACAGGCCCGCTCCAGATAAAGCCTGGACCGGCTCAAATCGCCTTTTTCCTCATATTCTTTTCCCATTTCATAGTAGGCCTGAGAAAGCCCGGCCAGATCCATTTTGGCCTCATAGACAGAGGCCTGCTGTCCTTTGCCGCTACCAGCCTGCTTTTTTTCTTCCCCATCCTTTTTTTTCAAAAATCCAAACATGTTTTGCTCGTTTCTCCTTTCTGCTTCTCATTCCGCCCTCCCATTCCTTCGCATCCTGCTCACTTCTGTCCGGACGGAACAACATCTCCAGCCCGCTTCCTTGGAGATCGTAAAAATTTTACCATAAATGGCCAAATACGTCAATTCTACAGCCACCTTTAGCGCCACAGCCGTTAGATATGCTTGACAGCAGCATACAGCCGGATTACAATTATATCTATTCCTTTCATCCACAACCTTGCTTAGGAACAGACGGAACGAAAGGCATCTTGTAAAAGAGGGGGACATTTATGAAACACTCACATCAGACACCTGAGCCGCGGGACGGATTCAAAAACAGATGGGGCTTTATCCTGGCATGCATCGGCTCTGCCGTAGGCATGGGAAATATCTGGAGATTTCCTATTTTAGTCACGAAATACGGGGGCATGACCTTTTTGATCCCCTATTTTCTCTTTGTGGTTTTGGTGGGTTCCACCGGAATCATTGGGGAATTCGCCATGGGCCGGGCTGCCCAGGCCGGGCCCATTGGCGCCTTTGGCAAATGCACGGAAAGAGGAAGGGGAAATAAAAGACTGGGGGAAGCGATCGGCTGGATTCCCGTCATAGGATCTTTGGGGCTTGCCATTGGCTACAGCGTAGTCTTGAGCTGGATTCTCAAATACACCTTCCTGGCTGTCAGCGGAGGACTCTACGCCATGGGAACGGATATGGGCGGAATCGGGGAAACCTTCGGGTACACGTCCCTCCACAATGCTCCCTGGATCGTGACCATTTTGCTGGTGACGCTGGTGATCACTGCCCTGGGCGTGGCCGGAGGTATTGAGAAGGCAAACAAGATCATGATTCCCACCTTGTTCTTTCTCTTTATCGCATTGGGGATCTACATATTCACCATCCCCGGCTCTCATGAGGGCTATCAGTTTATTTTTACCATCCGCCCGGAGGGGCTGGCGGATCCGGAGGTTTGGATCTTTGCCTTTGGCCAGGCATTTTTCTCCCTGTCCGTGGCCGGCAATGGTTCCGTCATCTACGGCTCCTATCTGCCTGCTGATGTGGACATTCCCTCCTCTGCCCGCAGAGTGGCTCTCTTTGACACCATTGCCTCTTTGTTGGCCGCCTTTGTCATCGTCCCGGCCATTGCCGCCAGCGGTATAGACGTAAATACGGTGGACGGCGGTCCCGGACTCATGTTTATCTATCTGGTCCATGTGATGAACGCCATGCCCGGCGGACGCATAATCGGCATTGTCTTCTATGTCTGCGTCCTCTTTGCAGGTATTTCTTCTATTATAAACATGTATGAGGCGCCTGCTGCCATGCTCCAGGAACGCTTTCATTTCAAACGCCTCCCTGCCGCTGCAGCCACTCTGCTTCTGGGATGCGCAGCTGCCATTCTGGTTCAGCCCATTACCTCTCAGTGGATGGACGGCATCTCCATCTATATCTGCCCTCTGGGAGCATTTCTGGCCGGATTTGTGTTCTTCTGGATTGCCGGGAAGGACTATGTGCTCCAGGCAGTAAATCAGGGCGCAAAAAAACCAGTGGGAGGCTGGTTCTACCCACTGGCTAAATACGTCTACTGTTATCTGGCTATTGCCGCTCTCGTCGCAGGCGCTATACTGGGCGGTATCGGGTGAATCTTTCATCTCTTTACAGCTGATGAGTCAGACAAAACAGCTTCCGGCTGCGTTGGCGGTGCAGGTTCCGGCTGCACCCCCGCCTCTGCTTCCGCTTCCTCCTGAAACTCCGCCAATCGGTCCAGAGGCAGGGAGGGCAGCTCTGTCACAGAGCTCACACCGAAGCTTCTCAGAAATTCTTCCGTGGTTCCAAAGAGAATAGGCCGTCCAGGAGCGTCCAGGCGGCCTACCTCCTCAATCAATCCGTATTCCACCAGCTTGTTCACCGCATGATCGCACTTAACTCCCCGGATCTTTTCAATCTCCAAACGTGTCACCGGCTGCCGGTAGGCCACAATGGCCAGAGTCTCCATAATCACGTCCGTCAGCACATATTTCTTAGGTTGTCTGGCTACCCGGACCAGGTATTCATAATACTCTTTTTTCGTACACAGCTGAAAGGCATCCTCCAGCTCCAAAATCTGAATCCCCCGGTCCTGGGCCTGGTATTTATCCATTAAATTATGTACAATTTTTTTCGTGGTTCCTGCATCCTGCTCAATGGCTGCGGCCAGCTTTTCCGTCTCCACGGAATCTCCCATGGCAAACAAAATCGCCTCTATGGCAGCCTCCATCCGTTCCAATTCCATCTGTTATCCTCTCTTATTTTCCATCTGTTTCTGCCGGCTGCTGTTGTCCAACACTCTCTGCCGGCTCTTCTGTCCGTGGATCTTCAGCTTCTCCTGCAGACTCTCCTGTCTGCGGGTCTTTCCCTTCCTCCCCCTGCTGCGCCCCGTCTCCCCCGGGATTCTGCTCTTTGGCCTCCAGCACAATGTCGTCAAAGGTGCCTGCCTGGGAGGCTGTAACCTTCCCCATCTTAATCAGCTCCAGCACGGCCAGGAAGGTAACAATCAGCTGCATCTTGCCTTTTTGCCCCTGGAGAAGACTTCGAAAACTGAAATACCTGTGACTGGTCAGATACCTCTCCACATAGCACATCTTGTCCTCCAGGCTCACCTCTTCCTTCTCAATCTTTCCAAACTTGCTCCGCACCGGATCGATCTTGTCCTCCTGCCGCTTCATAAGGGACTGAAAAATCCCGTGAAGCTTCTGCAAGGTCAGATCTCCCAGAAGCTCTTCCAGGTCCACCGGCTCCATATAGGCCGATACCTCCCGTGGAATGTCCGGCTCCCGGCACAGAGTTCCTCCAGCCATCTGCTGACGCTCTCTCAACTCTTCGGCCATATATTTGTATTTCTTATATTCCAGCAGCTGCTCTACCAGCTGGGCCCGGGGATCGATTTCCTCCCCCTCCTCGTCCACCTCCGCAGGCAGCAGCATTTTGGCCTTGATCTCCAGCAAAGTGGCCGCCATGACCAGAAATTCGCTCATGACATTGAGATCCCTGGTTTCCATGGAGCGAATATATTCCATATATTGCCCGGTAATCTCCACAATGGGAATATCGTAGATATCTATTTTATTTGTATCAATCAAATGCAGCAAAAGATCCAGGGGTCCTTCAAATACGGGCAGCTTTACTGGTATACCTGTCATGCCTCTCCCTCCAGACGAATCACAATCAGCTCCGCCGGATTAAAAATCCGAATGTTTACTGTGTGCGTGCCCAAACCAGGGCTCACAATCAGGGCTTTTTCTCCCCTCCAGAACAATCCTCTATCATATTTGGGAAACAATCTGGCCTGTGGCGTGATTACCCCGCCCAAAAAAGGCACACGAATCACCCCGCCATGGAGATGTCCAGACAGGGTGAGATCCGCCCCCCAGGCCGCATACTGGGCAAAATACACCGGATTATGGGCCAGAAGAATCTGATAGTCTTTCGACTTTAATTCTCCCAAGGCCTCCTTCAGGGCCTCCGTCTTTAGAGGCTGCTCTCCAAACTTCCCATAATAAGACAGATCCATCTCAAATCCATGGATCCATACCCTGCAGCCCTTGCTCTCAAAGGGAGTTCCTTCATTGGACAGGACCCGAACCCCGGCCCTTCTCAAGGGCTCCATATATTCTTCATAACGATTTCCATAGATTTCCGTCTGAATCCGCATACGGGATTCATGATTTCCATTTCCATAATAAACAGGCCCAGCCTGCTCCTGAAGAGCCAGCACAAGCCGCTGGGCAGGAAGAAAGCTGTGCTGGGTATTCCCTACCAGCATATCCCCGGCAATCAGCACTCCATCCGGTTTCTGGGCCTTCACGGCGCGGATCAGATCTTCATTTCCCTGACCATATTCCTTATTGTGCAGGTCTGCCAGCATAACAAAAGTGAGAGCCCTTCCGCTCCTTAGTTTCCCTGTCTTGATACGATATGATTGAATCCGAAATCCCGCCATTCCCAGCTCCGTTTTTCCTTGTTCTATTCAGAGGCGCTTTGCGCCGCTTCCACAAAGTATACACTGTTTCCGGCATCCTGTCAAACAGGCTGTTTCCATGGGACAACCCTACAGGCAATAAAATTCTTTATGGTAAATTCTTTATAATCGCTGGCTGCGTAACCCATTTTTTCCTTGAATACTTTAGAGAAATAAGCTTGGGAAGAAAATCCTGTCTGCTCTGCAATATCCCCCATAGACAAGGAGGTAGTCTTCAGCAATCCGACAGCCTTCCTGGGCTACTTTAAACGCGTTCGTATCTGCGAACTTTCATGCAAATTCTGATAGTTTAATACAATCTCTTCATATTCCCGGCCCATTTTCCACTGCCCTTGTAAATCTCCATGGGTTTCCGGTCTGTTTTAAGCGGAGCTGCTGACAATACCTGGCTTTACCCATAAGGACTCATAGATTTTGGACATTATTTCCTCGTCAGTCAAATTCGATTATGCTCTCCCCATTCGCACATTTCATCCAAAATAGGCATCAAAGATTTTCCCCGCTCCGTTAAGCTGTATTCGACTTTAGGCGGGATTTGGGGATATTCCTCCCTGTGTACCAGTTTGTCAGCTTCTAATTCTTTCAGTGTGGAACTCAATGTTTTATAGGAAATCTCCCTAATGTATTTTTTCATTTCATTGAAGCGCACAACTTTGAATTCCATCAGGGTATAGAGAATTGTCATTTTATATTTGCCATTGATTAAAGACAAGGTATAGCTGAAACCTGTATCATTCAGGCACTCTTGCGAAATACATCTCTCGTTCATCATACGCTTTCCTCCAGGTAAGTATCGCACTTATATGTGCGTACTTGATTTTATTTCAATTCTCGCTACAATGATACTATCAGAAACGGGCAAAGTCAAGCCCGCAAAATTAGGAGGTACTTTACATGGGCAAAAAAATAGTTGTTATTACTGGAAGCCCTCGAAAGAAAGGCAACAGTTTTGCCATGACAGAGGCATTTATTCAAGCGGCAGAGGCCAAGGGCCATACTGTCACTCGCTTTGATGCCGCCCTAAAAAATGTTGGCGGTTGCCGGGCTTGTGAAACGTGCTTTAAGGCCGGAAAAGCCTGCTCCTTTGATGATGACTTCAACACGATTGCCCCCGCTATCTTGGAGGCTGACGCGGTTGTTTTTTCCATGCCTGTATATTGGTATTCCTTCCCCGCGCAAATCAAAGGGGTCATTGACCGTCTGTTCTCCTTTGTGGTGGGTGGGAAGGATATTGCCGGGAAAGAGTGCGCGGTTATTGCCTGCTGTGAAGAACAGGATATGTCTGTTTTTGACGGAGTTCGTGTTCCGCTGGAACGCTCAGCCGCACTAATGAAATGGAAGATGGTTGGTGAGGTTTTTGTTCCTGGCGTTCTGCATGTTGGAGATATCACAAAGACAAACGGCTGTACGCAAGCTGCAGCTCTGGCGGAAAAATTTTAAGGAGGAAGAATATCATGCCTAAAAAAATTGTCATTCTCAATGGCAGCCCCCGCAAAAAAGGCAACACTTCCGTACTGGTCAATGCGTTTACCCATGGGGCGGAGAGTGCCGGTCATACCGTAACAGAATTTTTTCTGGACCCCATGGATATCCACAGTTGCAAAGGCTGTTTTGGTGGACACAGCGGTAGGGATTGTCCCTGTGTTCAGAGAGACGATATGGACAAAATTTATCCAGCAGTGCGGGAGTGCGATGTGATCGTACTGGCCAGCCCTCTCTACTACTGGAATATGAGCGGGCAAATCAGGACTACTGTTGACCGCCTGTTTGCGTTAGAAGAAGGGGACGGAAATCTCCTGCGTGGGCACGGAAGGGCGTCTGCTTTGCTGATGGCTGCGGAAGGCCATGACTTTGAAGATGTTCTTCTTTACTACAATCACTTGATGGGGCATTTGAAATGGAATAATCTCGGTCATGTTCTCGCCGGTGGAAACGGAGACATAGGAGATATTGAGGGAAAGCCCGAAGTATCTGCCGCTTACGAATTAGGTAGATCCATAGATTAAATAAGCTCTGGATCTGCCGCACGACGACAAAAAAAAAGCCGTCGTATACGCAGAAGCATCATCACACCCGGAGCGGCGGCTTTGAGAAGATCGGCAATATGCTTAGCAAGAGCCTTACCACTGCCAAAAGCGCATTGTCGGCATTGGAGACGACGTGCCTGTCGGCAATGCGCAGCCTGCTCCAATTACCAGATTCTTTCCGTAAAACATGTGCAGCACTTTCTCCGATTCTCACCACATCCCCAGGCTTTCCAAAAAAGAAGATGCAGGAGGGACCTTTGGGACCAATACCGCGCTTCCCCCCGCATGATATGAGCTATTTTTTGGGGATATTTAGCTTATAGTCCACTTCGATTCCTGCAAAACCAATCTCAGACACAGTCTCTGCAATCCGGTCCAGATTTCCGCTGTGCATGATAAAAGAGGCAGTAAGCTACCTAAGGAAGTATCACTATCACTGGAATGGAGTAATGGAACTGGAATGGTTAAATTTCAGGGGCAGGTGTGATCCGCACAGATTACACCTGCCCCTGTATCGGGTTATCTGTTTCCCAAGAGCCCCTTAAATGCTCTCCTCCATCCTGTATCACAGCAGCCAATATCCTGCTGTCCGCAGCAGATAATCCCGGTATCCGGCCTTTTCCACAGACTCTGCAGCCAGGATGGGAAGCTGCCCCAGCTCTTTTCCATTTAAGAGATAGCGGATACATCCGATCTGAGCTCCCTTTTCCACCGGCGCCTCCAGCTGATTATAGACCCACTCCTTTTTAATGCTCTTTAATTCCTCCCCGGTTGTGCTCAGATAGGAAAAGCTGCCGTCGTATTCCCCCTTGATCTCTTCTTTCACACCCAGTTCCACCGGAAGGGTAACAGGCGGCAGTTTATCCGTATCCTTGTACAGACTGCATTTGCTGTAGCCATAATTCAGCAGATTTTTAGCGTCCGCAAAACGGATCTTGGGATCCGGCGCCGCCATAATCACGGCGATCAACTCAATGCCGTCTTTCTCTGCTGTGGCTGAGAGACAGAATTTTGCCTGAGAGGTGGACCCTGTCTTAAGTCCGGTGGCGTAAGGGTACTGGCGGATCAGCTTGTTGGTGTTGGTAAGCCCGAATTCCTCGCTGCCCCGCCGGGTAGTATGGGTGATATTCTCCATCCAGATGGTAGAATAGTTGTGGATCTGGGGATATTTGGTAATCAGCTCCCGGGACATGAGGGCGATGTCATAGGCAGAGGTCACGTGTCCCTCCACGTCCAGTCCGCAGCAGTTGACAAAATGGGTATCCGCCATGCCAAGGCCCTGGGCCCGCTCGTTCATCCACTCCACAAACAGCTCCTCAGAACCGGCAATGTGCTCGGCCATGGCAACGGAGGCGTCATTGGCCGACGCCACTGAAATACATTTAATCATGGTATCCACAGTCTGGGTCTCCCCCTCCTCCAGGAAGACCTGGGAACCACCCATAGAAGCCGCATAAGCCGAAGTCATCACCGAATCCTCCAGCTTGATTTTACCGGTTCCCAGATTGTCGAAAATCAGGAGAAGCGTCATGATTTTCGTCACGCTGGCCGGCGGAAGCTGCTGGTGGGCGTTTTTCTCCGCAATCACCGTACCAGTGGAGGCCTCCATCAATATGGCGGAAGGCGCGGAAATCCCCATGGAGGATCCCTCCGCAGGCATCCCGGCCTCCGGCGCGCCGCTTCCTTCCGCAGGCGTTTCCTCTGAGCCGGAAGGATCTGCTGTTCCCGGCGCGCTGCTCTCTATTGCCTGGTCCTGGGTTCCGGTATCCGGAACCACTGGTTCCTGCGTATCCTCGTATTCTTCTGTGGGAAGCTCCTCCGAAGCCAGGATTCTTCCCTGCACTCCCATAACCTCTTCCCCAAGCTGCTGCAAGGGCGCCGCCTGCGCTGCCAGAGGTTCCAAAATAAGCACGACTGCCGTTAGAAAAGCCAGTAAACGTCTCATGGTTCATCCTCCTCCGTTTGTCTACTATTAATGTAAGCAGACGTGCATGTACAATATGACAAATTTGAAAATTTTTTATCCGGACCCTCAGGGATTACACCTTTTACATGGCTCATATCCCATGGTAATCACATCCTCCCGATTCCCTGTATAGGGCTGCTTATTCTTCTCTGCCATATCCTCCACACTGCTACAATCCGGATCGTGAAACTTTTTCGTGTTGGTATTAAGAACGTACTCCTTCCCCTGGGGCGCCGGATCGGAAAGCCCGAAAGCCTCTGTGTGATCCTCCGCATAGCTGCTGCCGTCTGTATAGTCTATGACAATGCCGGGCTGTACATTGTATGCAAATACGTTGAAACAAACTCCCTCCCCTTCATCCTCCACAGACCACCCCTCCAGGATTACTCCCTGGGCCAGCAAATCATCTTCCTCAAAAACAGGGGTTACCCTGTATAAAACATGATTGCCTGTTTCCCTTACATAGTCAGCGATCCGGTTCTCAAAGGAAATCATTCCCTCTGTGTTCAAATACCGGGTGCCCGTAATCAGGTTTTTTTCATTGGCATTCTCCCCTGCTAACTGATAGCCTATGAGATGGCAGCGGTTGTACAGATAATTTCCGTCGATCAGATCCGGATATTTGACAGTATGCCAGCCAGTGGGCCTGACCTGCCCAATGCTGCCCCGTTCCTCCGTGGGCATAAGGTCCTGTCCAATATTTGCCCAGGCAGGCCCACAGCGTCCAAGCTCATCCAGCTCAGAATAATACGCAAAGGATTGATCTGGAAAATCTTCCCTTGTAAAAAAAGGAATATTGTCCTGGAGTACCACACAGGCCTCTCCGGCATAGGGAGGAATGTCAACTCCCGTCTCTGATCCCTGCTCTTCTTCCTGGGATACTCCAACCTCTGATCTCTGCTCCTCTTTCTGAGATGCTTCTATCTCTGATTCCTGGTCTCCTTCCACGCTCTTCTCTTGTGCCTGGCTCTCCGGATCCTGCTTCCCGGATTCCGCAACAGATCCGGGGCCTGTAGCAGTGGATTCCCCACAGGCTGTCAAAGGTATTGCAATAAGGAGAACAAGGAAAAGGGGAAGTATTTTAACCATTTTTCTCTTGCAGAATTTTATCATAGGAAAATGCCTCCATAATTAGACTTTCACAAACAATCGCATCCCCGGGATAGTTTTCGCTTTACAGGACACGATTTCCCCTAAAGCAAAGAAATAAGCACCCTAATCGCCTTAAGCTTTGGATGCTTACATTCTTTTCTTTTACTCTGCTGGTCAATTTCAAGACCATGGGCACAGGATCGTCTGCTTTTGATTGCCATGTGTCCTTTTGCCCACTGAGGGCAGCTTGTGTTTATAAATAGTATAGCAATCTGCTTCCTGCATGTAAAGCCTTTTTCCTGTCTGTCTTTGTGTCCTTTTGTTTCTCATTTCTTCCTGTTTGTAAATCAGTCCCGATTCCCTATAGCCTCTGCCAGGCTCCTCCAATGGGCCTTCGTATAAGAAATCACTTCCTCCCTTACCTCTTCCGGCATGGAAATCTGGACACATCCCTTTACATGTGCGTCCCGTCCCTCGGTGATGATTACCTTGCTCCCCTTTTCCATGGCGATATTGTGCCAGACCCTAACAGGAACATTGTACGTAATCCCAGGCTTTAAAGGGGTAAGCTCTGCGTTTTTCTCTTCCGTATCATAGGTGATCAGCAGGGCCCTCCCCTCCAGAGGGGTAAAGGTTTCGTCTGTAAAATCGTGTTGATCCAGCATGGTCAACGCATCCGGCTCCTGCTCCGGCGCATAGTTCAGCTGGGCTACCTGCCAGTCCCGGGTCATAACCAAGGGCTCATACCCCATTCCGCTGTGATACAATTCCTTTAATCCCATTCCTGCAGTTCCTCCAGTCTCTCCCGTGTTCCGTATTGCTTCACCGCCTCTACCATGGCCCTCACATTCTCTGGCTTTGTGTTTGCTCCCAGGGCGCACCCGGAGCTGACAATAAGCCCTCTGCCCCTGGTATCCTGGATGATTCGCTTTACCTGATCTTCCACCTGATCCCCCATGTCCTCCTTTGATAATAATGTTAGTTTTTTCCAATAAATACCATTATCTTTTGTTGACTTTGTACATATTCGATTATATAATTATTAAAATCGAATCGCAATCACATATGTACAGAGTATAATTTTGATGATTTGTTAAAAAGGAGACAATATGGATTTGCCAATCAACTGGAAAGATGAATACTTCACCTCCAAGCAGCGGATCGTGCTGACCAGTGAACAGCTCCACATTCCAGGAGTGCGTACTTTTGGCATGCATGATATGCAGGCAGCCATCTCTCCCCTCCAAAACCATTTCCACCAGGACGCCTTTGAGATTACCTATGTGACAAAGGGCAGCATCCTGTTCTATGCGGAAAATATTGAGTACAAGGTCAACGGAGGGGACGCATTCCTGGTCTGTCCAAACGAAATACACAGCACCAACGAAACACCCATGTCCCTGGGGAAAATTTACTGGATCCAGCTGGATGTAAGCCATGCCTCCCGCTTTCTGTTTCTGGACAAAGAGGCGGCTTCCCTGCTGATCCAGAAGCTGTATTCCATAAAAAATCATAATATCCGCACAGACAATCAGGAAATCCAGGCCATCATTACAAAAGCCTTTTCTCTGGCCCTGACTCCCGGCAATGAGATGATGATCGCCAGCTATCTGATTATTTATCTGCATCTGCTGATTAATTTTTCCAGGGAGGTCCAGTTTCCCCTTACTCCGGATATCGGCAATTCACTCAACTACATTCTGGATCACATAACCTCGGAAATCTCCCTGGATACCCTGGCAGAGCATTGCCATATGTCCACCTCCTATTTTAAATACAAGTTTAAAAACCAGCTGGGAATCTCCCCCCGGAATTTCATAAACCAGCAAAAAATAGAGCATGCCAAAACCCTGCTCCTGGACGGACAATCCATTACAGACGTGTCCATGGCCTTAAGCTTTTCCACCACCAGCTATTTTTCCGTGGTGTTTAAAAAATATACTTCTCAAACTTCCCACACCGATTGGTGTGCTGAACCTTGAAAAATCAATACTTTAGTCCATAAAAAAGGCACAAACCTGCACTTGATGGTATAATTGAAT
>JAAWJI010000025.1 GCA_022796795.1 Lachnospiraceae bacterium
CCAGACCACCTGGAGGTGGCAAACCGGTATGTAAAGCCAGTTACTAAGGAGCGTATCTGTTTTGATTTATGCAGTTGAACAGAAAGGAAAAAGGATGTAAAATACTATGAGATTTGAAGTAACCATTTTATTTCCGGGCTTTTCCGGAAAACTGCCCTACTGCGCTCACGGCTGGGGAACCTGGGCACTGATTCGGGACGGAAAGCACAATATTCTTCTGGATACAGGAGGCGTGGGGCTGCGGCTGAATTTTCACAGAATATTGGAGGAGCAGGGGGTAAGGGCAGAGGACATAGACTATGTGTTGCTGACCCACATGCATTTTGACCACGTCTGCAATATGGATCTCCTTCCCAACGCTGTCTTTGTATTGTCTCAAAAGGAATGGGAGCATGCAAATGACATGGAAAACCGGGATCTCTTTATTCAGGAGAGCGCCATCCTGCCCATGCGGAATGCGAAAAAGATTTTTGTGAAGGAGGACGGACAGCAGATATTGCCGGGAATCACGGCCCTTATGACTCCGGGACACACGCCGGGAAGCGTGTCCTATGTGCTTCACCAGGATCATGGAGAGGCTTGGGTACTGGCCGGGGATGCGGCCAAGAATCGGGGGGAGCTGTGTACCCGGGATGTGCAGATGTCTCTGAATCCGGCGGACTCGGCGGCTTCCCTAGAAAAGATTGTAAGGACTGCGGATCGGATTCTGCCCGGACACGACGGCTGGATCCGGGTGGAGGACGAACGGCTTTTGCCTGAGGGCGGCAATGATGTGGAGCTGGTGTTTGCTCAGGGGATTACGGTGAACGGGGGACAGACCAGGATTACAATTCATATGGATTGAGCAGGTTTTTCCCTGGATCGTTCAGAGACCCAGGCCCAGGGTGTTTTCATTAACAGGAGGTAGTTAAAGTGATAGCGATTCCCTATGGAAAGAAGCAACTATATATGGAAGAAACGGGTGTGGCACAGGTTTTGGAGTCTGGGATCGGCCAGATGAAGAGTTCCCAAACTCCGGAGGAGATTGTCAGGCAGGCCATGGAACATCCCATAGGGACGCCGCCTTTGCGGGAGCTGGCCCGGGGAAAGGCAACGGCCACGGTAATTATCAGCGATCATACCAGACCTGTGCCAAGCAAACAGATGATTCCGTTTATGCTGGAGGAGCTGCGGCAGGGGAATCCGGAGATTGTCATTACCCTTCTGGTTGCCACAGGCTGCCACAGGGGGACAAAGAAGGAAGAGCTGGTGGAGAAGCTGGGACAGAAGATCGTGGATGAGGAGACGATTCTGGTTCACGACTGTGACGACCAGGAACAGCTGACGGATCTGGGCGTCCTTCCTTCCGGGGCCCGTCTGGTGCTGAACCGGAGGGCGGTGGAGACAGACCTTCTGGTGGCGGAGGGCTTTATAGAGCCTCATTTTTTCGCCGGGTTTTCTGGAGGGAGAAAAAGTATTTTGCCAGGGATCTGCAGCAGGGTTACGGTTCTGGGAAACCACTGCGCCAGGTTTATTGACAATCCCCATGCCAGGAGCGGGAATCTAAAGAACAATCCCATCCATGAGGATATGATCGCGGCAGCCCGCATGGCCGGGCTCGGCTATATTCTCAATGTGGTGATTGACGAGGAGAAACAGATTGTGGCGGCCTTTGCAGGGGATCCGGAACAGGCCCATGAGGAGGGATGTACATTCCTCAAGTCCTATTGTGAGGCAAAGGTTCCAAAGAAGACGCCCATTGTGGTAACCTCCAACGGGGGCGCGCCTCTGGATCAGAATGTATATCAGACCGTAAAGGGCCTGTGCACCGCAGACAATGTGGCGGAGGAGGGCGGCGTCATTATCATCTGTGCAGAGTGCGGGGACGGCATTGGAGGAGATGCATTTTATCAGGCCTTGAAGGACTGTGAGAGCATTTCCATGCTGCTATCCCGGATTCGCAGCACGCCTATGGAGGAGACTGTGCCGGATCAATGGCAGTACCAGATACTTGCCAAAATCCTGGAAAAGAAAAAGGTGATTTATGTGACGGAACAACAATGGGAGTCTGTAATCCGGGAAATGAAAATGGAGTATGCAGCCACCTTGCCAAAGGCCCTGGATATGGCCCGGAAATGGACAGGCTCAGAGGAGGTTACGGTGATTCCCAACGGGATTTCCGTGTATTTTGCCAGACCATACCCGGACAGAAAATATGAGATTTGAGAATAAATGACACCGCCGTCTGACAGGGGAGCATGTGCATCCCTTGCCAGGCGGCGGTATGTTTATGTTTCCACTTCAAAGGGCAGCTGTGAGAGAATCTCTTTTTCCACATCCACGCCGGGATAGGCTTCAATCAGCTTCAGACCCTTGGGCGTGAGCCGGAAGACACAGCGCTCGGTTACATATAGGACTTTCTGTCCGTTTGCGATAGCCCGCCGGGCGGAGAAGCTGATGCTGCTGACCTTCTCCACAAATTTAGGGACGGTTCCCTCCTTATGGATGGTGATAATCCCTTTTTTCTGAGAAACCTCCAGACCCTTGGTGTTAAAGGTCATGCAGAATACCACAGTGGGTGTTTTGGCTGTGATGTTTGCAAAGCCGCCAATGCCGGCAAAGGCCCCCGGGCCCCGGTGAGCGTTTACATTTCCCTGTCTGTCCACCTCCAGAGCGCCCATGAAGCACACGTCCAGCCCGCCATTGTTGTACAAATCAAACTGGTTTGCCATGTCATAGACGGAGGCGGCGCCGATCATGGCCCCAAAGGCCTGGCCAGACACAGGGAAGCCGCCGATGCCGCCGGATTCTACTGTGAGGGTGACCATATCCAGCATGCCGTTTTTCCGGGCGTGCCGGGAAACCATTTCCGGAATTCCAATGCCGATATTGACAATATCATCTACCCGCAGCTCCATGGCAGCCCTCCTGCCGATGATGTTTCCCGGGGCATTGCTCTTGGGGGGAGTCTCAGAAGCCGTGTCGATTTTCTCGTTCCAGACGCTCCATTCCTCATACGGAATCTCGAAGCTTCCGGTGAGAGCCGTGTAGGCCTCATTGCGGGCTTCTGGCTCTGTTACCACAATGGCATCCACCAGACATCCCGGGATAATGGCATTTCTGGGTCGGGAGGGCGTATCCACCAGCCGGTCTACCTGCACAATCACCTTTCCGTGGTTGGCCTTTACGGCCTGGCAGATGGACAGGGCATCGCCGGACATAAACATATCGTCAAAGGAAATATTGCCCTTTCGGTCCGCCGCGGTTCCTTTGATGAGGGCGATGGTAAGCTTAGGAAGCTTGTAGTAGAGGAATTCCTCTCCGTCCACCTCCACATATTTCACCAGGGAGTCGTCAATGGAGATCCGGTTGATGCCAGGACCTTCCCTTCTGGGATCCACGAAAATGTCCAGTCCTACCTTGGACAGAGCTCCCGGAAGTCCTCCGGCCTGGGCGCGGATGGCGTGGGAGATGCAGCCCAGGGGCAGGTTATAGGCCTCGAAGCGGTCTTCAAGCACCAGCTTTTTCGTGCTCAGCATGGCTCCGAAGTGGCCGCAGATAAGCCGGTCCACGGCGCCCTCCCGAATATACCCTTCCGCGTTTCGCTCCTCGTCCCAGACGCCGAACCCGGCGCTGGAAACCATGGTCAGATGGGTGGGGGACTGCATTCTCTGATACCGCCTGTAGAGAGCCTCGTGGAGCTCCACAGGGCTCTCAATGCCCACAAAGGAATTGACGCAGATACAATCTCCGTCCCGGATGAGCCGGATGGCCTCATCAGAACTCATAATCTCGTACATTTGTATTGTTCTCCTCTTAAAAATCTCACATCTGTAGTTGATTCTAGCAGAATCGGAATTTAAAGTCTATAGCCTGAATGGATTTTTAAGTGCCTTTGGGCGTGGAGCCAATACAGTTACAGGGCCACGGGGGCTGAATAGCGGCCGTATGTATGCGCAGCCTTCAAAAAAGCTTCCAGGTTTTCACGTTTTGTCATGGGGGGTACCTCCGTTCGCATCTTGCAAGCTTTCGGGGAGATGCTCATGCCAGATATTCCGGTATGCGGTAGGAGTCATCTTGGTAAACGGATGACAATGAATATGAAACGGATTCTTTCAATAAACGGAAATAAAAATAGATGTGTGTGTACAAAACGGCAAGCTCTCAGAAGATTATATAGGAATCCGAAGAATATGACAAGGAAGAAGACATACCTGCTCCGCCTGGAAAGGAGCGCATTTTCATTAATGATAATTATTCTCATTAAATATTGACGATTTTTATTCCCAGTGCTATTATGGTACAAAATGAAAGGTATATAGAAGGACACTGTTAACTAGAAATAAATCGGCAAAGAAAACGAGGAAGAAGAAAGGAAGCGGAAAATACATGCTGCTGCGGGAAGGAAAGATGAGAGAGGGATATCTGGTAGAGGATATCCAGCTGGAGGATTCAATCAAGCGCCGGCTTCAAATCCTGGGATTGACCCGGGGAACACGGGTGGAGATTCTGAATCGCAAGAAAAGCGGAACCATTATCATGAAAGTGCGGGGTACCCGTTTCGCTGCGGGAAGACAGGTGGCGGAAGGGATCCTGGTGCGGGAGGAGCAGAAAGGAGTGCAGGCATGAAGGAACTGACCCATGTGGCGTTTATCGGAAATCCAAACTGCGGAAAAACCACCCTGTTTAACGCCTATACGGGAGCCAGGCTCAAGGTAGCCAACTGGCCAGGGGTGACGGTGGAGAAAAAGGAGGGTTCCTTTTCCTATCAGGGAGAGAAGATCCGCCTGGTGGATCTTCCAGGTATTTACAGCCTGACCTCCTATACTATGGAAGAAAAGGTGTCCCGCAGCTATCTTATGGGGGATGAAGTAAATGTGGTCATTGACGTGGCGGACGCCTCCTCCCTGGAGCGGAACCTCTATCTGACTCTGCAGCTCATTGAGCTTGGCAAGCCGGTGGTGCTGGCCTTAAATATGATGGACATTGTGGAGGAGCGGGGCATGGCCATTGATCTGCACCGTCTTCCGGAAATGCTGGGCGTTCCCTGCATTCCGGTCAGCGCCCGGCAGAAACGGGGGCTGGAGATCCTCATGCACGCAGTGCTGCACCACAAGGATAAGGAACTGGATGCCCTGGAGCACGACCACCCTTATGAGAGCCATCACCATCATGACCATCACAAAGATATTGTCATGGTGTACAGCGATGAAATCGAGGACAAGATCGACTTAATTTCCGAGCGAATCACAGAAGCCTATGGGGAACTGCCCAATCTTCGCTGGTATGCCATTAAATATCTGGAGCAGGATCAGGAGATCCTGGAGAACTATCCCCTGGACCTTTCTGGCGTAGTGGACCGCAGCTATGAGACGGATATTATCAATGAGAAATACGATTTTATAGAAGAGATTATCCAGGAATGTCTGGTGGGAAAGAGTGAGAAGGCCCAGTTTACGGACAAGATCGACCAGTGGCTCACCAACCGCATCTGGGGCGTGCCCATTTTCCTGGGGATCATGGCCCTGGTGTTTTTCCTCACTTTCACGGTAGGAGACTGGTTAAAAGGCTATATGGAGCAGGGGATCGAAGGGGTTTCCGCTGTGATTATGAATGGTCTCGCGGCCCTGGGAACCGGCCCTGTGGTTCAGTCCCTGGTGGTGGACGGGATTCTGGCCGGCGTGGGAGGCATTCTTACCTTCCTGCCCAATATTTTCATCCTGTTTCTGGCCCTGGCATTTTTGGAGGACAGCGGCTATATGGCCCGGGTAGCCTATGTGATGGATGGAATCATGGGCATGATTGGGCTTTCCGGCCGGGCCTTTATCCCCATGCTGCTGGGCTTTGGCTGTACGGTGCCTGCAGTCATGGCTTCCCGCGCTCTGGAGGATCCAAGGGACAGGCTGAAAACTATTTTGGTCACGCCCTTTATGTCATGCAGCGCCAGGCTGCCCATTTACGTGCTGTTTTCCCAGATGTTTTTCGGGCGCTACGCCATGCTGGTAGCCTATTCCATGTATGTATTGGGAATTGTGGTAGCCATTATCATTGCCCTGATCATGAATCAGTTTACGAAAAAGAAAGAGATAAACAGCCTCTTGATTGAGCTGCCGGAATATAAGACGCCCAACCTGCACAGCATTGCCATCTATACCTGGGAAAAGGTGGAGGATTATCTGCGGAAGGCAGGGACCACCATTTTTGTTGCATCCATTGTGATCTGGGTGCTGCTGAACTTTGGCGTCAGCGGCATGGTGACGGATATGTCTCAGAGCTTTGGGGCAATGATTGGAAGGCTTCTGGTACCGGTCATGGGTCCGGCAGGCCTGGGATACTGGCAGATTGTGGTGGCCCTTATCTCCGGCCTGGCAGCCAAGGAGGTGGTCGTGTCCAGCATGAGCGTGCTGTTCGGCATTTCCAATGCAGCCACCCATAGCGGCATGGGACAGATGGCAGCGGCCCTGGCCGGCGTGGGTTTTACCGCGGGAAACGCCTATGCTCTTATGACCTTCTGCCTGCTGTACACCCCCTGTATGGCAGCTGTTGCCACCATAAAAAGAGAGACAGGCTCCTGGAAGTGGACCGTGTTTGGGGCTTTTTTCCAGCTGGCGGTTGCCTGGGTGGTGGCAGTTCTGGTATATCAGGCAGGGCGGTTGATTTTGTGACGGACTCTGCGAAATGCAAGGAACAGGAGCCGCTTTAGAAAGGAACGCCTGTTTTTCGACATTTTTCTACAAAACCGAATAATTTTTTGACAAGGTTCTCTGCCTGTGATACACTGATTTTGATTGTACTGCAATTTGTCCGCAAACGGAGAATAGCGGCAAAATTTGGTGTTTATACTACATTGGGGTGAATATTTTTGGATAAATATGAGTTTAAAATAAAGGCAGAGCAGATCCAGAAGCTGATTGAAGGCAAGGATTATAAAATGGCTGCGAAAATCGCGGATGGGATCGACTGGAGACGGGTCAAAAATGTAGCGCTTCTGACCCAGGTTAGCGAGGTCTATGAAAAGCTGAAACGGTATGAGGACAGCTATGAGATTCTGAACATGGCTTATGACCGTGCGCCCATCGGGCGTATGATTGTATATAAAATGGCGGAGATCGCCACTTATCTGAAAGATTTTGACGAGGCCACGGAGCTCTACAAGGAGTTTGTGCGGATTGCGCCCCATGATCTGAGCCGGTATATTCTGAAATACAAGATTTATGAGGCTAAAGGGGCTCCCACGGAGGATCTGATAGCCATTCTGGAGGAATTTAAAAGCCGGGAATACCATGAGAAATGGGCCTATGAGCTGGCGGTTCTGTACTACAAAGAGGGCATGAACGACAAGTGCGTGGAGGAATGTGACGATCTGGTGCTGTGGTTCAGCGAGGGTGAATACGTGCGCCGGGCCATGGAGCTGAAAATGCGCATACAGCCCCTGACAGCATCCCAGGAGCAGAAATACCAGCTGCTGGTGGGAGAAATTGAGGCTCGTAGGAAGCTGAACGAAGCCAGAACCGGACGTTTGACAGGCCAAAAACCGGAAACGGCTTGGATGGAGAATCCGGACGGAGAGGTCTGGGCCCAGGAGCCGGACCAGGAAGCAGCCTGGGATCAGGGACAGGCCTTTACAGAGAATGCGGATCAGGAAGACATTAAAATCCAGGCAGTAGATCCGGAAGAGCGTTACAGCACCATAAATCTCCAGGCGGAGCTGGCAGCCGGGCTGCGGGACATTCTGGATGTGAATGACGCTGCCTATACCCAGGAGGAGTATGACGGGTATGGAGAGGCAGGATATGAGGAGTATCCGGAGGAAGGATACGAGGCAGAAGCCTATGGAGAGGACGCGTATTATGAGGAAGCCTATGGAGACCAGGGTTATATAGAGGAAACCTATGCCGAAGGGGCTTATGGGGAAGAGGAGTATGCCCCGGAAACCTATGCCGAAGGAACCTATGGGGAAGAAGAGTATGCCCCGGGAGCCTATGGAGACCAGGGTTATGTAGAGGAAGCCTATACCGAGGAGTCCTACGGGGAAGAAGAGTATGGCCCGGGAGCCTATGGAGACCAGGGTTATGTAGAGGAAGCCTATGCCGAGGAGTCCTACGGGGAAGAAGAGTATGCCCTAGGAGCCTATGGAGATGAGGAGTATATAGAGGAGTCCTATGCCGAAGGAACCTATGGGGAAGAAGAGTATGGCCCGGGAGCCTATGGAGACCAGGGTTATGTAGAAGAGTCCTATGTAGAAGAATCTTACGGGGAAGAGGAATATGCCGAAGAGATCTACGGTGAGGAAGGTTATGCCGAAGGAACCTACGAAGAAGGCTGGGAAGAGTATGGTGAAGAGCAGTATCAGGAAGAGCTTTACGGAGAAGAGGGATCTGTAGAAGGAGACTATGCAGAAGGCTATGACGAAGCTGGTTATGCAGAGGGAGAATACCCGATAGAAGCCTGGGGCCAAGAGGACGATACAGAAGGAGAATACGCAGAAAGCGCCGCCGGAGACGCTTATACCCAGGAGACGCATGAAAAGAGCGGCCAGGAAGGCTATGAAGAGCAGCCGGAGACAGCCCAAAGGGACGGGGAAGCAAAAGAAGTCTCCAAGCAGGCGGCTTCTGAGGAATCCGCCTCTCCTGACAGAGCAAAGAAGCTGTACCTGGGCCAGCGGGAGGATGGTCAGCTGACCTTTGACGACCAGGAGAGCGTGCTGGACCGGCAGATCACAGGCCAGATGAGCATTGCCGACATTATGGCGGAGTGGGAGAATAAGAAGCAGAAAATGGAGGCCGCCCTGGAGCGTCTGGCTGTGCAGGAGGAAGAGCGCAGAAAGGAATCTCTTCGCCAGGAGCAGGAGGCGGGGGAGACTGCAGCAGAGGAAGCGTGTTTGATTCCGCCGGATGTGCAGCAGCTTTTGGATGAGATCGAGGGTAAGCTGCCGGTGAAAATTATTGTGGAGCCCATCGAACGCAGCCAGCCAGGCTTCTTGTGGGAGAAAGAGTCGGCAAAGCCTTCAAAGACAGCGGAGGAGGCGGAAGAACTGGGGGAAATCCTGGAGTTTGCCGGGAAGTCCTGCGAAACAGCAGCGGAACTGACCTATGAAGTCTGGGAAGACCAGGAATTTTATGAAGACCAGGATTCCTTTGAGGATTCTTCTGAGGAATATGATAGAGAGGAGACAGAGTCTTTTGCCACAGAGTATGATGGGGATGAGGAGGCAGAAGGAGAATTCTGGGAAGACGAATCTTATGACGAGGGGGATGAGTCCTGGGAAGCTTGGGGAAATGACGGGGACGGTTATGAAAGGGAGGAAAACTATCAGGATCCCTTCGCTTTGGTGAATGACCAGGAGGAGCAGGAGCAGCAGGAGGAAGAGGACGAGCTGGAAGCCATCCTGCGGGCGGCTCTGCAGGAGGAGATAGAGGAAAACGGAGACCTGTTTGCGGAGCCGTATGCCTCTGAGCAGCAAGAACCTGCAGAGGAATTGATGGAGGAGCAGGAAGACGAGCAGGAGCAGGAGGAAAAGCTGGAGCAGGCAGTGCAAGATTCCCAGGAAGAGGACAAGAGTGAAACTGCAGACAGTGAGAATGTGTCAGAGCCTGTAGAAAAGAAAAATCCCTCTGAGGAAACGGAGACGGCGGAGACCGGAAAATCCGGAAAGCGGAAGAAGGGGCCGGCTTCCAGTATGATGTGGGATCTGGAAAAGGTGCTGGAGGACGAGCTGAAGCATGTGAGCGGCGGCAGGCTCAATGAAGAGCAGGAAAAGCTGTTTGCCTACTTTACCTCCGTTCATGGAATGAACCGGCAGCTTTCGCAGTTTTTGGAGGAAGAGGAAAAGCGGGAGCTGGATGGAACCTCTGTGACCGGAAATATTGTGGTAACCGGGGAGAGTGGAAACGGAAAGACTACCCTGGCCGTGGATCTGGTAAAGGCAATCCAGAAGCTTCGGGGAGCCAAGAACAGCAGAATGGCCAAGGTAACCGGCGAAAGCTTAAATCAGAGAGACGTATCTGCGGTGGTGCGTAAGCTGACCGGCGGAGCGCTGGTGATCGAGCATGCCGGCGGATTGAATGGGGAGACAGCGGCCAAGCTGTCCGGAGCCATGCTGGGCCAGACCAATAATCTGTTTGTGGTGCTGGAGGATGACGCCGGAGAGATCAAGCGTCTCTTTACCCGTTGCGAGAGCCTGGCGGCGAAATTTAACCGTACCATTGAGATTCCGGTGTTCACCAACCATGAGCTGGTGGCCTTTGGAAAATCCTATGGACAGGAACAGGGGTATGTGCTGGATGAAATGGCAGTGCTGGCCCTGTACAACCGGATCGGAAATAATCAGACCAGCGACCATCTGGTCAATGTGGCGGAGGTCAAAGATATGATTGACGACGCGATCATCAGCTCCAGCCGAAGAGGAATCAAGAAGCTTTTCTCCAAGCGGCGGCAGGACGAGTTTGGCAACTATGTGCTGATGGAAAAGGATTTTGAACTGTAAAAGCGTGGGGAAATGAAAGCCCCCGCAAGAGTTTGTAGAAAGATAGGAACTCCTGCGGGGGATTTTTGTTATGAAATAAGCAGTTAATAAATAAAGCACAAGTTTGGGACAGCCCCAACTAAAATACAAGCTGCACCAATACCATATAGCACACAGTCCCCCCGGCAATGGACAGCAGCATTTGCCGTTTCCAGATATGGAGGCCAATCACTGCCCCAATGGAAATGATTTCCGGAATTGCATGGTTTCCGGTGAACAGGCTCACATTTTTAAGGCAGTACACCACCAGCAGCCCGAACACAGCGGAGGGAAGTACCGTACCCAGATATTGGATATATTTTGGGGTAGGTTTTCCTGCGGGAAAGAGGAGAAAAGGCAGGAACCGTGTCAGCACTGTCCCTAAAATTACCATTCCAATGGTGATAAGCTGTTGCGTAAACGTCATACCTTCCCCTCCCTTTGCGCCAATTGTCCCCTAAGACCTGTAAGGACCACCAGAATTGCGGCCATAGCCGGGACAAGGAACCCATCCTGTCCAAAGGCCAGCAGGCATAGCAGAGAAAGCCCCACTCCTACCAGAGCGCTGGTGTGCCGCTCTTCCTTTAACCACTGCTCCATGAAGATCACCACAAACATAGCGGTCATAACGAAGTCCAACCCCTCGGTGTTGAAGCGGATTAGAGAACCGAAAATGCCTCCCAGGGTTGCCCCGGAGAACCAGTAAAAATGATTGAGCAGGGTCACAAAAAACATAAACCAGCTTCGATCCACGTCGTCTGGGACTTCTGCCGTATAGTTGATGGAGAAGCTTTCATCACACATGCCAAAAATCAGATAAAACTTTTTCCAGCCGGTCCCTTTGTATTGGTCCAGCATGGAGATGCCATAAAACAGATGCCTGGCATTGATCATCAATGTCATTGCCAATGCCTGCAGAGGATTAAATGCTCCCAGCAGCATATTGACAGTCACAAACTCAATGGAACCGGCAAAAATGGTCAGGCTCATAAGGGCAGGATACCAGAAGCTGAATCCGGACACATTCATGTAAACGCCATAGGTCAGCCCCAGAAACCAGAAGCCCGCAAAGATGGGAATAGTGTGAGGGAAGGCGCAGCGAAAGGCCTTCCGGATTGTTTTTGAGTCTTTTTTCATGGAAATCACCTTTGCAGTCTATCATAAGGGAAATGGTTAACAAAAGCAAGAAAAAAATCCCATGGCGTACCCATTAGTAGGTACGCCAAAACATGGTGGATTCCGGAAAAATGAGATGCAGGATAAACGAAACCAGGAAAACAACGCAGAGAAAGATGCAGCTGCCTATGAGAAACCAACAGATTCCTTTTCCCACGTTTTTTGCCGTTTTATTCTGGAGTACCGAATCTACCTCCTGGGAAATCCGATAGATGGAATCGATTTTCTCATTTGTAAGAGGGTTTTCCCGTACCTCCTGCACATCCAGATCCTTCACAAGTTCATCTAAGGTCATATGAAAATAATCGCTTAGCATGACCAATTTTGTAAAATCCGGGTAGGACTGACCCGATTCCCATTTGGAAATTGTCTGCCTGGATACCTGCATCTCCATTCCCAGCTCTTCCTGGGAGAGCCCTTTTTCTTTTCTTAGCTTTAATAGCTTTTCATGAAATTTCATTTTCCATTACCTCCTTTTTCTTGATCCTATATGAAAATCCATTTTGATTCAAGCAAGTAAGGTTGTCAATTTGTCAACTTTGGCTTACATGGCTGCTGTTGGCGTTGTTTTACACATATCCTGCCTGGGCCAGCGCCTCCATGGCCTTGTAAAAATTTTCCTTTTTCACGAGAATATAATCGGTATTGTAGGTGGAGACTGCAAAGATCCCAATGCCATGGCTGGCAAGAATACCAGAGATCTCAGAAAGAATTCCCACCAATGAAAAATCCAGTACGCCTTCAATCCGGAAACCTCTCCAGCCGTCCTCCCGGGCAATGGTGTTGGCCGGAGTGTCCTTCGTGGGACATACCAGAGAGAGCTCCTGGTCGGTTTTCCCAATAAAATAAAAGCTCTTGCTCAGATCAAGGTCTGCCTCTGCACTTAGCTTGCATATGGTAATATCAAAATCCAATTTTTTCAGTTCCATGAGTTCCTCTTTTCTTAAGGGAATAAAGATCCGTCCTCCTGTGCCGCAGCAGGGGAAGCTGTTCCCGCACAGGCTCCACGTCCGCTAAATCCAGCTCCGCTGTCTGATATCCGGCCTCCTCCTTCATCTGACAGATCACCTCTCCCCAGGGATTTACCACGATGCTGTGGCCCCAGGAGTGATAGCTGGCGGAAAGATCCCGGGCCGGGGCTGTCCCCGCAAGAAAACACTGGTTAAACATGGCCTGAGCCCGGAAGGTCAGCTCCCAGTGGGCCGGGCCGGTGGTCATGTTGAAGGCTGCAGGGACAAGGATGAGCCTGGCGCCCTCCAGCGCCATGAGCCGCACAAGTTCCGGAAATCGCAGGTCATAGCAGATGCAAAGGCCCATGGGGCCAAATTCTGTGTCAAAGACCGTCGCCTGGTTTCCGGCTGTCAGGGTGTCCGATTCCCGGAAGGATTGTCCGCCCTTTACGTTAATGTCAAACAGATGCATTTTCCGGTGTTTGGCAATCTGCCTGCCCCAGGGATCAAACACATAGGCCGTGTTGTAGATCCGGCCGTCGGATCCTTGTTCTGGCATGGAGCCAGCGGACAGGTAGATGCGGTAGGATTCTGCCAGCCGGGAACAGCATCTCCAGATGGTTCCGCCCTCCTCCTCGGCGTAGAGGGGGAAATTTTTTGCCTCGTAGGGACAGCAGAACATTTCCGGAAACATGAGAAGCTGAGCCCCTTGCCGGGCAGCCTGCTCACAGGCCCGCTCTGCTTCCTGCAGCGCTTCCTCCTTGCGGTGGGGCACGGTAATCTGTGCCTGTAATATTTTCATAAAACGGCTCCTTTCTATGCCACTGTCACGTCCAGGCTCTGTATTTCCTGCCAGCCTACAGCACCTGAATCTCCACCTGGGGCAGCAGTTCCTCCACATCCTTCCAGGAGGCCAGCAAGGTGCCTTCCAGGCGCACGGAACCGGCGGAGGCAGCCATGGCGTAGCGCAACATATCCTCAGAGCTAAGGCGCCGCCGGATGGCATAGCACATGCCAGCTACCATGGAATCCCCGGCCCCGGTGAGCCCCTTTGCTTCCACGGAAAGGGGAGCGGCCCGGTAGGTGTGATCCTTGTCGATGAGCAGGGCGCCGTCGCTTCCCATGGAAATGCAGATATAGGGGATGCCGTTGCGCACCAGGCCTCTGGCTATTTCCAGGGGTTCTTTCCCAGCTTTGATCTCTTCCTGAAAGGCCTGGCCGAATTCATAGAGATTGGGTTTAATGAGATAGGGCTTTTCAGAGAGACCCAGCAGAAAGGGTTCTCCTGCGGCGTCCAGAACAGTTTTCACATCCTTCCGGTGAGCCATGCGGATGATTCTCTGGTAAATATCTGTGGGAACTCCCGGTGGGATACTGCCGCTTAGCACCAGCAGATAGGCCTGGTCCAGGATTCCTTCGATTTTGTCCAGCAGAAGATCCACAGCCCGGGAGGGCACCGTGGGGCCCGCCTCATTGATCTCTGTCATGACCTGGAAGGATTTGTCAAAAAGCTTTATGTTGGTGCGGATCTGTCCGTCTGTCAGCACGAAATCGTGGGAGAGACCCCGCTGGTCCAGGATGCGTTCCAGCATCTGGGCGTTTCCGCGAAAATTCAGGCCCATACAGTGGGTCTTGGCGCGAAAATGGGAGAGGGCAGTGCTTACGTTAATACCTTTTCCGGACAAGTCGCTGCGGGTGTTTTGCACCCGGTTATAGCTTCCTATGGAAAGCTGGTCCAGATAAATGGTTTTGTCCATGCATGGATTCAGCGTAATGGTTACGATCATAACAGCCTCCTATGTATATTCTTATGCCTTCCACAAGGCGGTCTTCTGCTTTTAGAATACGGGAATATTGTGGAAACGTCAAGAGCAGGGGAATTTCAGGAGGATTTCTTAGGGGGCGTTTTTCCGGAAACGCCTTGACGTTCTATACCGAACGGTATATAATAAACCCAGAGGGCATAGCATGGAAAAACGAGAGGAAATCTTAAAAAAAGCGCTGGAATTGTTTTGCAGCAGGGGCTATGATGCGGTGGGAGTACAGGAGATCGCAGAGTGCGCCGGCGTGACAAAGCCAACGCTGTATTATTATTTTAAAAGTAAATATGGACTTTTGCAGGAGCTTATGGAGCAGGGCTGCGATCCCTTTTTGAAAAGTCTGGAGCAGGCGGCCAGGTATACTGGGGATTTGATGAAAACTCTGTGTAATTGCGTGCAGGTGTTTGTGGACTTTGCGGAACAAACGCCTAAGCTTTACCGACTGCTGTTTTCTATGTTTCATTCACCCCAGCAAAGCGAGACCTACCGGTGCGTGCATCCCTATATTCTGCGCCAGCAGGGGACGATCCGCAGTATTTTTGACGCGGCTTCAGGACAGCTGGGAAACATGCATGGCAGACAACGGCAGTTTGGGCTTGGGTTTTCCGGGTTAGTGCATTATTTTATTGTGATGAAATTTGAGGAGAGCAAGGACGAGGGAATCCATGTTTCCAATCAGGAGATCTATTCTCTGGTGCACCAGTTTATGCATGGGATCTATTCATAACAAATCAGCCGCTCTGTATAAAACAGGGGCGAGGGAAACGGAAGTTGAAAGAAAACAGCGGGAAAGGAATGACAGAATATGAGTAAGTGGTATGATGAGGCGGTATTTTATCATATGTATCCTCTGGGACTTGTGGGAGCTCCCAAATACCAGGAGTCGGAGGAGGTCGTTCACCGGTTTACAGAACTGGAGGAGTGGGTGCCTCATATGGCCGGGCTTGGCTGCACGGCGGTTTATATCGGACCTTTGTTTGAGTCCGGCAGCCATGGATATGATACCTGGGATTATAAGAAGGTGGACCGGAGGCTGGGGAGCAATGAGGATTTTGTCCGGTTTGTCCAAAAATGCCATGAGGCAGGGCTGCGGGTGGTGGTAGACGGGGTGTTTAACCATACGGGCCGGGAGTTTTTCGCCTTCCAGGATCTGCGCAGGAATCGGGAAAATTCCCGCTATCGAAACTGGTATCGGGATGTGAATTTTGGGGGAGATACCCACTATCACGACGGATTCTGGTACAATGCCTGGCACAACTGCTTTGAGCTGCCGGCGCTGAATCAGTGGAATGACGAGGTAAAGCAATATCTCTTTGATGTGATCCGCTTCTGGATTCGGGAGTTTGACATAGACGGTATCCGCCTGGACTGTGCAGATTGTCTGGATTTTCAGCTGCTGCGGGATATGCGCAGTATGACAGGCCAGGAGAAAGAGGATTTCTGGCTTATGGGAGAGGTGATTCACGGGGATTACGCCCGCTGGACTGAGGAGGGACTTCTGCACTCTGTCACCAACTATGAGCTGCATAAAGGATTGTATTCGGGACATAATGATCACAATTATTTTGAGATTGCTCACACCATCCGGCGTCAGTTTGATGAGAACGGCGGTATTTACAAGGGACGGCGGCTGTACTCCTTTGTGGACAATCACGATGTGGACCGGCTGGCAAGCAAGCTAAATAACCCGGAGCATCTCAAGCTTGTGTGGACCTTGTTGTTTACCCTTCCTGGAATTCCTTCTATTTATTATGGAAGCGAATGGGGGATTACCGGAAAGAAGGAGGGGCCCAATGACGATCCCATGCGGCCCAGACTGAAGCTTACCGAGCAGGGGGAAAACCCGTCCAGACCGGAGCTGGTTCCCCTGATTAAAAGGCTGGCAAGGCTTAAAAAAGAAGAGCCTGCGCTGACAGAGGGCGCGTATCGGGAGCTGCTTTTGCGAAACCGTCAGTATGCCTTTGCACGGGTGCTGGGGGATACGGCTGTGATCACAGCGGTGAATAATGACGACCAGGGATCGGAATTGGTGTTTTCCTGTCCAGGCGCCGGAGACCGGGCGGTTGAGGAGCTTACAGGAAAGGAAATTCGGGTGGAAAACGGAACGGTCTGCATGATGCTGGAGCCAAACAGCGCAGCAGTGTTTGTGCTGGGGGCTCACGTGAGAAGAGAGGAGCCTGTGGCAGAGACGGCAGTGGAGGATGCGCAGGAAAGGGAGAGAGACCAGGAAGATGGTCTGGTAAAACTGGAAGATGGTCTGGCAAACCCGGAAAATGAGCAGACTGCCTGGGACGAAAAGGGGCAGAAATCCCAGGCTTTGCAAAAAGACCTGACTTCGGAAAGGAAGGCGGCCCGGGAACGGGCGGTTTTCCTGGCTAATGAGTACAATGGAAGCTATGGACGTCCGGCCGGGGAGCGGGAAGAGATTTTGCGCCGGCTTCTGAAGTCCGTGGGAGAGGATGTGCACTTTGAGCCTTCCTTGCGCTGTGCCTTTGGCGATGGGATTTCCATTGGGGATCATTTCTACGGAGATTTTGACTGCATGCTGGTGGATGATGGGGAAATTACCATCGGAGATCATGTATGCTTTGGCCCCAGAGTGGGCATTTATACCAGAGAATATGCCATAGATGCCCAGGAACGGGAAGCGGGAGCCTGCAGTGTAAGGCCTGTGCGGATCGGAAATCATGTCTGCATCGGAGCGGGAGTACACATCCATCCGGGAGTGACCATTGGGGATTATGCAGTCATAGCCTTCGGAAGCATAGTGACAGAGGACATTCCGGCCCGGGCAGTGGCAGCCGGAGCTCCCTGCCGGGTGATACGGGAGATCGCTGAGGCGGATAAAACCGGGTATTCCCTTTAAGCTGTGATTGGAGAAATACGCAGGGCATAACATTCAAATTAGAAAATTTGCTATAAAAAACAAAAGGATAAGGAATGTGTAGGAATGGAAGAAAAGAGCAAGAAGGATGTGGAGGCCATGGAACAGGAAGAGAAGAAGCCAGGGACGAAAAACGCGGTAAAGACAGAGGAAAAGACAAAGGCCAAGGCCAAGTCGGCAGCAGCCGGGAAGAGCGGGGAAAAAGAGAAGACAGCTTCTGGGGAGAAAGGCAAGACGGCTGATGGAGCCAAGAGAAGGGGGAGGCCAAAGAAGACTGCCGAAAATTCCAAGTCTCAGGCCAAGACTTCCGGGAAAGCAAAAGCTGTCGGGAAGACCAGGACTCAGACCTCTAAGGGAAAAGCAAAGAAACAGGCGCAAGGACCTAAGATGCCCCAGTGCTTTGTGTCAGATCTGGACCAGTACCTGTTCGGCCAGGGAAATCACTACGATATTTTCCGCAAGCTTGGCGCCCATCTCACAGAGCTGGACGGAAAGAAGGGCGTACATTTCGCAGTCTGGGCGCCCCATGCCCACAGTGTGAAGCTGATCGGTGAATGTAACGGCTGGAACGGGGAAGAGCACGAGATGAAACGGCTGGAGCCCCTGGGAATCTACGAGATTTTTGTGCCTGGGGCCTGGGAAGGCATGCTGTATAAATATCTGGTGGAAGGGGCCGATAACGAGCTGTATTACAAGGCGGATCCCTATGCCTATTCTTCGGAAATGCGTCCGGGCAATGCCTCCCGGGTGGCGGATCTGGAGGGATATATCTGGAGCGACCGGAACTGGATGGAAAAGAGGAAGGGATTCCAGATGAAGGAACAGCCCATGTCTATCTACGAGGTGCATCCCGGTTCCTGGAAAAAACACCCCCATGGTCCGGAGGAGGACGGCTTCTATAATTATCGGGAGCTGGCCCACAGCCTGGCGGATTATGTGAAGGAAATGGGATACACTCATGTGGAGCTTATGGGCATTGCGGAGCATCCCTTTGACGGCTCCTGGGGATACCAGGTGACCGGATATTATGCTCCCACCTCCCGCTATGGTTCCCCCAAGGATTTTATGTATCTGGTGGATTATCTGCACAAACAGAAGATCGGCGTGATCCTGGACTGGGTGCCGGCCCATTTCCCCCGGGACGCTCACGGTCTGTCCTGGTTTGACGGAGCCCCTCTCTATGAGCATCCTGATTCACGCAGAGGGGAGCATCCGGACTGGGGAACCAAGATCTTTAACTATGAGATGAATGAGGTGAAGAATTTCCTCATCGCCAATGCCCTGTACTGGGTGGAGCAGTTCCATGTGGATGGTCTCAGAGTGGATGCGGTGGCGTCCATGCTGTATCTGGATTACGGCAAGCAAGACGGCCAATGGCTGCCTAATATTTACGGAGGAAATAAAAATCTGGAGGCCATTGAATTCTTCAAGCACCTGAATTCCGTGCTGTTGGGACGGAACCAGGGGGCAATAATGATCGCGGAGGAATCCACGGCCTGGCCTCAGGTGACGGATAAGCCGGAGAACGACGGGCTGGGATTTTCTCTCAAATGGAACATGGGATGGATGAACGACTTCCTGGAATACATGAAGCTGGATCCCTATTTCCGCAAGGGAGCCCACAACCTTATGACCTTTGCCATGACTTATGCCTATAGCGAGAATTATGTGCTGGTGCTTTCCCATGACGAGGTGGTGCATCTGAAGTGCTCCATGATCAACAAGATGCCAGGGCTCTACGACGACAAATTTGCCAATCTGAAGGTGGCCTATTCCTTTATGATAGGGCATCCAGGCAAGAAGCTTCTGTTTATGGGCCAGGATTTTGCCCAGTTCCAGGAGTGGAGCGAGGCCAGAGAGCTGGATTGGTATTTGCTGGGCGAGGAAAAGCATCAGCAGATGCAGAATTACGTGAAGGCGCTGCTCCACCTATACCGGGATCGTCCGGCCCTGTACGACCAGGACTGCGTGCCTGAGGGCTTCCAGTGGATCAATCCCAACGACGGGTTCCGCAGCATATTCTCCTTTGTGCGCTATGGGAAAACCAAACGGCGCAGCCTGCTCTTTGTGTGCAACTTTACCCCGGTGGCCAGAGAGGATTACCGGGTAGGCGTGCCCAAGCGCAAGCAGTATAAGCTGGTCCTGGACAGCGACGCGGCGGAATTCGGCGGCTCCGGAGCGGAAAAGCCGGAACTCTACAAGGCAGTAAAGCAGGAGTGCGATGGCTTTGATTATTCCATTGCGTATCCATTGCCGGCTTATGGGGTGGCTGTGTTTGAGTTTTAGCAAAATAGCCGGAACATAAAGGGCTCAATTTTCAATCAAGAAAAACGGTATGGTCTTAGACGACTGTGCCGTTTTTTGCTTTACAGAAAACCATATAGATTTGTTTTCGGACAGTACCCTCCGTGGACAGGGGGCGTGGGTTCCGTGTCTACTGAGGATATAAAGAGTTTATAAAGAAATTGTCCGTACAGTTGGAAAACAGAGGGTGTCTTGCTAAAATATAGAAGGGAAAAGGGGGTGTTAATCCCTGTGGATTCAGGGAAAACAAAACCTACAGAAGTGTATTGTGAAAATCGCACAATTTTCCTCCTGCAATTCCTACAAATTCGTCAATAGACAGGTGTATAGAAGTATGCTAGTATTGCTGTAGTACAGGTGTACAGGGTGCGCCTGAAATAGATTACGGGAGGTATCAATTATGGAGTATCCAAAGAATAACTTTCCAGGAGGAGTCTGGCCGGTTATGCTGACCCCTTTCACCGAGGACGGACAGATTGATGAGAAGGGGCTTCGGGCTCTTGTGGACTGGTACATAGACAATGGCGTAAAGGGTTTGTTTGCGTCCTGCCAGTCCAGCGAGATTCATGAGATGAATTTTGAGGAGCGGATCCGCATCGCAAAGATTACGGTGGAGGCAGCCGCAGGACGGGTGCCGGTGGTGGCAAGCGGCCACACATCTGACAGCCTGGAGGATCAGGCTAAGGATATCAACGCCATGTGGAAGACTGGCGTGGATGCAGTGATTCTGCTGACCAATCGTCTGGCAAAGGAAGACGAGAGCGACCAGGTTTGGATCGAGAATTATCATAAACTGGAGGCTATGATTGATCCGGAGATCAAGCTTGGCGTTTATGAGTGTCCCAGACCCTATAAGCGTCTTCTGTCCATTCCGGTGATCACAGAGATCGCCAAGACAAACCGGTTCTATTTTCTGAAGGATACCTGCTGTGTGGCAGCGGATATCCGGGAGAAGCTGAAAGCCATTGAGGGAACCAACCTGAAGCTGTACAATGCCAACGCCACCACAGCTCTGGAGTCTATTCGGGACGGCGCAGCCGGCTACAGCGGAATTATGGCAAACTTCCATCCTGAGCTGTGGGTATGGCTCTGCGAGCACTACAATGACAAGGCGGAAAATGCAGACCGGGTGCAGGAGGTGCTTATGGCAGCATCCCTCATTGAGCGCCAGCTGTATCCAGTAAACGCAAAATGGCATCTGAAGGAGATTGAGGGACTTCCCATCACTACCAAGTGCCGGGTGCAGGACGACTCTCTTCTGTTTGAGACCTGGAAGGAAGAGGTACGCATGATGGACCGCCTCTGCAATCGTACCTTTGAGACCTACTGCAAGTAAAGACCGCATGGGGAAAAGGCAGGCCAAAAGCACATGCTTTTGAGCTTGCGAAATGACGCAGAAGGCGTAGGGAAAGAAGGAAGAATTATGACGACATTCTGTAAAGCGCAGCAGATTCGCGAAAAAATGAGCAGGGGAGAAACCGTAATCGGAGCCCACACCTTTTATCTGGATCCGTCGATTACGGAGGCTCTGGGACTTCACGGATTTGAATTTGTCTGGATCGACGGGGAGCACTCGGCCTTTGACAAGGCCAGTACCTTAAGCCATATTATGGCGGCGGCGGCGGCGGACACAGCGTCCATCGTGCGTGTGCCCTGGAATGATCCGGTGCTTGTAAAGCCTATTCTGGAAATGGGACCAGACGGAATTTTGTTCCCTATGGTGTGTACGGCAGAGGAGGCCAAAAAGGCAGTGGCAGCCTGTATGTACCCGCCCCAGGGCGTTCGGGGCTTTGGGCCGCGCCGGGCAAATAAATACGGCGCCATGTCCAACGAGGAGTTTCTGGATCATCCGGAAAAAAGCTTCCTGCGGATCGTACAGATCGAGCATGTGGACGCGGTGCGCAATCTGCGGGAGATCCTGGACGTGGAGGGCATTGACCTTCCCCTGATCGGAGCCAACGATTTGTCGGCATCCATCGGTCATCTGGGCCATACGGCTCATCCGGAGGTGCGGGCTCTCTGTGAAGAGGCTATCGCCATTTGCAAGGAGATGAACCGGCCCTTTGGCGTGTCTCTGGGAGCAGGAGATCATGAGGCTATCAGCTACTGGTTGAGCAAGGGCGTATCCTTTATGGGATGCGGAGATGACATCAGCTATATCAGCATGGGATGTCAGGCTACCATGGAATTTGTAAAGGATTGCATGGACGGGAAACAGTAAACAGGAAGAAATTTTCAAACCTACCAAGCTGACATGAGACGCACACCATGAGGAGAAAAGCATGAAGTTAACAGGAGAGGATTTTGCAGTATCCAGGGTAAACCTCTACGAGCAGATTGCGGGCAGGCTTGAGGAATGGATTCTTGCCCACAATTTTAAGGAGCAGGAGAAGCTGCCGTCAGAGCAGGCTTTGGCGGAGGAGTTTAATGTGAGCCGCAATGTGGTCCGGGAAGCGCTGAAGCTCTTAAAGGAGCGGGGGCTGGTGGATTCCAGAAACGGCACAGGCTCCTATGTGACCAAGCCGGATGTGGAGAATCTGTCCGACGTAATCAGCCGTATGGTTGCCATAGAGAAAATTAATTATCGGGAAATCTACGATGTGCGGATTATTCTGGAGACAGCTGCATGTAAAAGGTGCGCTGCTTCGGTGACAGAGGAACAGCTGGATGAGATGGAGCGGCTGCTGGAGAGACTGAAAGACCGCAGCTTGTCTGTAAAAGAACGGCGGGAACTGGATTTTGAATTCCATGTATTGATTGCCCGTGCGGCGGGAAATCCGCTTCTGGAAATCCTGGTAGGGGCAATGCGAAATATATTTGTGGAGATGATTGAAAAGGGGATTTTTCTGGAGGGCGGTATTGAAGACGCGATTATGCGCCATACCAATATTCTGACGGCCTTAAAGGAGCGGGACCCGGTGCTGGCGGAGAACGCCATGTATGATCATCTGTATGTTTCTTTAAAAAATGTTGGGATTTATCTCAGCGACAAACAACAGGTCTAAGCGTCCAGGCGACGAGTAGATAGATACAGTAAATTTTCAAATTTTTCAGGAGGAAAAACTATGAAGAAGAAAGTATTAGCAACGGTACTGGCTGTTGCCATGGTAGGAACCATGCTGGCAGGCTGCGGTTCCAAGACTGAACCCGAAGCGCCTGCGGAGGCTCCCGCAACAGAAGCGCCTGCAGAGGAGGCTCCCGCAGAGGAAGCTCCCGAAGAAGAAGCTCCTGCCGCAGATGCAGCAGCTGGGGATCTGGGAGATCCGGTTACTCTGACCGTTACCCTGACAGCAGTGTCCACGGATACTCATGCACAGGCTATGAAGAAGTTTGAGGAGACTGTAGAGAGTCTGTCCGGAGGAAATATTTCCGTAGAAGTTTACACCGACGCACAGCTGTTCTCCCAGGAGGAAGAGGTGGCCGCCGTTGTTATGGGCGATGCTGACATGACCCTGACCAGCGCATCCTGGCTTACCACAGGTTCTCCCTGGGTATCCATGTTTACCGCAGGATATCTGTTCAACAGCTACGATCATATGACCACCACCCTGAACGGCGAGGTAGGTAAGGAAGTATTCCAGAAGGTTTCCGACGAGCAGGGACTGCTGCCCCTGGGCGCATGGTATCTGGGGTCCAGAGAGGTTTCTCTGTCTGAGGATAAGGCAGTGAAGACTCCGGAGGACCTGAAGGGCGTAAACTTGAGAATGCCTAACTCTGAAGCATGGCTGTTCCTGGGCGAAGCTCTGGGCGCAAATCCCACTCCCATGTCCTTCTCCGAGCTGTATCTGGCTCTGCAGACAGGCGCTGTAGACGGACAGGACAATCCTCTGGGTTCTGTGGAGAGCGCCAAGTTCTATGAGGTGCAGAAGTCCATTTCTCTGACCCATCACCTGATTGACTCTGTATGGCCGGCAATCAACAACGACAAGTGGGCATCTCTGACCGATGCACAGAAGGATATCATAATGCAGGGTATTGAGGCAGGAAGAGAGTTCTGCGACAGCACCAACCTTCAGAAAGAAGAAGATCTGATCGCTTTCTTTGAGGAGCAGGGTCTGAAGATTTACGAGGCTGACATTCCTACCTTCCAGGAGCATGTGCTGAACTACTACCTGAGCAACGACATCTCTGCTGACTGGGATCAGGCTATGTACGACAAGGTTTCCGAGATCGGAGCACAATTCGTTAAATAAAAGAACACTTCCGTCTGAAAGCTCCGGAGGCGTCCCTGGAAATGGGGCGGGTGAAGGGAAGCTTGAGGAAATAACAGAATCAGCTGATTAGAGGATGAGATCCCCACATTCACGAGCTGGGGCGCAGCTCCTGGCACCGTGTGAATGTGGGGGTTTTACGTTCAGCCCAAACACAGAGGGAAGCGGCTGAACAGTAACTTTTTGATGAAAGAGCTTATGCGAAAGGGGGTTTTACAATGGATGGATTAAAAAAGGTCGGAAATTTTCTGCGCAATTGTGTGGAGCTGTACATACCGATTGCGGCGTTTTTAATCATGTTTAGCGTATTCGTAATCCAGATTGTGGCCCGGTATGTTTTCAACAGTCCGGTTCAGTGGGCCTATGAGGTTACGGTCATGGGATATCTGTGGATGGTTGTATTGGGAGCTTGCTATGCGTACCGGGACCGGTCCCACGTAACGTTTACGCTGGTTTACGATAATCTTCCCGTAAAGGGAAAGGCTATTTGCGGATTTCTAGGAAATCTTCTCATGGCGATTGCGTATATTGCCATGTTTTTGCCGTCCTGCAAGATGATTGGCCAGATGAAAATTCAAGTTACCAGTGTGTTCAAGATTGGACTGAACATTGTGTACCTTCCGTTTATCCCGTTTATGATCATTATCCTGTGCTACATTTTATACGATATGTGGCTGGAGGTCATGGTGTTCACCGGCATCGGCGGAGAGGCCGCGGTGAAAAAGATGCTGGATGAGACGAAAAACGAGACACAGGAAGCCATTGAAGCAGCCGTAGGTGAGGAGGTGGAGAAGTAATGGAATTAAGTACAGCCTTATTAGTATTTTTGTTGATTTTCGTATTGATTTTCATTCTGCGGATGCCGATTCCCATGGGTATGATGACGGCATGCGTATTTTACTTCCTGATCAGCGGTGAGAGTACCAAAATGGTGGCTCAGCAGACGCTGAAAACCTTTTACACCAACTACACCATCATTGCGGTTCCCCTCTTTATCTTTGCGGCCAATGTTATGAACAGCGGAAAGGTGACAGAGAAGGTATTTGGCTTTGCCATGGGCTTTGTGGGTCGTTTTAAAGGCGGCTTGGGCCATGTGAATGTGCTGGCATCCCTGGTATTCTCCGGTATGACCGGTTCTGCTATCGCAGACGCCAGCGGACTTGGAAAAATGGAAATTGACGCCATGAGAGACGAGGGCTATGACGACGGCTTCAGCTGTGCCATCACGGCGGCCTCTGCAACCATTGGTCCCATCTTTCCGCCCAGTATTCCCATGGTTATCTATTCCATGCTTTCCGGCGCTTCCGTAGGCGCCCTGTTCATGGGCGGCATGATTCCCGGCATTTTGCTGGCAATCGCCCTTATGGTGTATATTATGATGGTGGCTCACAAGCGGAATTACCCCATCAGTGAAAAGGTAAAGCTTAAAGCATTTCTCCGCTATACCTTTAACGCTATTCCTGCTATTTTGACTCCGGTGATCCTGCTGGTTGGTATTTACACCGGCGTTATGACTCCCACGGAGGCGGGAGCTGTGGCAGGTCTCTACGCTTTGGTTGTGGCAATCTTTGGATATCGGGTGCTGAGATGGGACGGCTTTAAGCAGGTGCTCATCGACACCGTAAAGGCTACGGGAACCACCTCCATCATGATCGGCGCTGCCACCACCATTTCCTATATCGTGGCAAAAGAGCAGGTAGCTACCACTGTGGCTAACTGGATTACCGGGTTTACAGACAACAAGTATGTCTTCCTGTTGATCGTGAATATTGCCATTCTGATCCTGGGAATGTTTATTGATACCTCTGTAATTCAGGTGGTGTTTATCCCCATCCTTCTGCCCATCGCAAAGGCATTTGGAATTGATTTGGTGCATTTCGGACTGGTGGTAATCTTCAACATGATGATCGGTCTGTCCACACCGCCCTTTGGTATGCTGCTGTTTATTACCAGCGGTATTTCCGGCACGCCTCTGAAGGATGTAATCAAGGAAATCATAGGGCCCCTTGTGACTATGCTTATTGTCCTTGTAGTTATTACCTATTTCCCGGATGTGGTACTGTTCCTGCCCAAGATGTTAATGGGCTATACGGGATAAGCTGCTGAGAAATTTGCGGAAGCATTTAGATTCAGGCGTTGGGGATGTCCTTCGGGGCATCCCTGCGTATTCTAATGAAATGGTGCTGAAGGAAAAACCATAGGAAAAAGGAGGACACGATTGTGATTATCGACAAAATCAAGAATCTGGAGAGCTATTACGGCTTGATGCCAAATCTTCGGGAGGCTGTGGAGTTTGCCTTAAGCCTCTCGGATCATCCGGAAGGAAGATATGAGTGTGAGACACTTCCTCAGGGAAGCGTGTTCGCCATGGTGCAAACAGGCGCTACCCAGCCCCTTGCGGAGGGCAGAATCGAGGCCCATCGGAAATATCTGGATGTACAGATTGTGCTGGAAGGCGGCGAGACTGTGTACTATACGGACGTGGAAGGACTGAAAGAGCTGGATCCCTACAGCGAGGAGAAGGACATTGTCTTTTATGAAGGCGGCGGACAGCCGGCACGGATTGAGAAGGGAATGTTCTATCTGGTACTTCCCCAGGATGGACATATGCCATGCCGGGAGCTTGACGGACCGGGAACCTACCGGAAGATTGTGCTGAAGGTGCGTCTGTAAAAAATTTTATTGCAAAAGGAGACTGCCCACGATATTCGTGCACAGTCTCTTTTTTATGCTGTCTGTGTTTTAAAAACCCAGGCTATGGTTTGCTGGTGCTCTTGGAATCCTTGTCTTTGGAGCTTTCGGATCCAGAGCCGCTGTTTTCAGAGGTGCTGTTTTCAGAGTTCTCTTTTCCAGAATCTGTTCCTGCTGCGTCCTTGTTTTCAGAGCTGGTACTTTTGGAGCCGCTGTTTTCAGAGCCGTTGTTTTCTCTGTCGTTTTCTGTACCTGTGGTTTCGCTTTCCGAAAGCCGGGCCTTGTCAAGGGCTGTTTTAATGGCGTCCAGGATTACCATAGAGGTGTATTGATTTTCTTCCGGATACGTGATATGATCCAATGACTGGACGCTGTAAATCTGCGTGGTCAGATTCTCCAGGGCCGGCTCCATAAGCGGGTACATGGTGGTGATGGACTCATTGAGGTTGACCAGCCGGATGGAAGCTATGTAATCCTTTTCCACAGTGACCTCCAGGTCGATGGAATTTCCCCCCAGCACAATGGAGGAGGTGTAGATGCCAGGTTGATACAGTGCCGGTTCTTCCACCACGGCCACGGTGTCTTTTTCCTTCCTTCCAGGAGCAAACATGGTGACCAGCAGCAGAATCAGCAGGATTCCCAGCAGCACGAAGATGCCCGTATAGATTAATTCCTTCATGCGAAGGACTACGATTTTAGTTTTGGAGTTCATAGACGCCTCCTGAAATTGATTATTATAATGTATGTGGGGAGGGCGGGCTTTATACCGCATAATTATGGGCAGATACGAAAAAATAAGAGTAATCCTGCTTGGAAAGTGTTTTTAGAAGTACGAGCTAAAGAGCGGGAGCGTTTGAGAGGAGTAGTCTATGGAGCGTAAGAGAAGGCAGGAGATTCTGGATTATCTGCTGATTTTGGCGGGTACAGGGCTTATGGCGTTTGCCATCAGCTCCATTTATGATCCGGCGGGCATGGTAACCGGCGGCGTATCAGGTCTTGCCATTATTTTAAAAAAGCTGACGGAGCCCTATCTGAGAGGAGGGCTTTCCCTGGGACTTACCAACCTGATATTAAATGTTCCCATTTTTCTGGCGGCTGTTAAGCAAAAGGGGATGCGATATATGATCAAAACTCTGGCAGCTACCCTGGCTCTATCTGCCTGGCTGGAGGTGTTGCCCATACTGCCTTTGGCGGAAGGAGACCTGGTACTGACAGCTCTTTTTGGAGGAGTGATCACCGGAGCCGGAGTCGGTCTGGTATTCCTGGCTCAGGCCACCACAGGGGGAACGGATCTCATTGCGGCCATTATCCAGAAATATCTGCCTCACTACAGCATTTCCGATATTCTGCAGGTGGTGGACGCTCTGGTGGTGATTTTTGGCATGTTTCTCTTTGGCGTTCATGTGGCCATGTATGCCATTGTGGCGATTTACCTGGTTTCCAAAATATCGGATGATATTATTGAGGGACGGAAATTTGCCAAGGCAGCCTGGATTGTCACCGAGGATCCGGAAGGCATGGCGGCTGCGCTTATGGAGCACCTGGGCCGGGGCGTTACGGGAATCCCCTCGGTGGGCATGTATTCCGGCCAGAAACGCAAGATGCTGTACTGTGTGGTGTCGCGCAGAGAGATCGTTACCTTAAAGGAGCTGGTGCTCCGTGCGGATCCGGCTGCCTTCCTGACTGTGACGGATGCCAGGGAGGTTTTGGGAGAGGGATTTCAGGAATATGAGTCCTAAATATAGTTTTGTGAACTATGCACAGACATAAAAATTACAAAATTTTACAAAAAAGAGAGGAAATGCATAAATTTATTTGGATTTCCTCTTTCTTTTTTTGTGGTTTTGCATTAATATATAGATTAGGTATTTTTTGTTTTGAAAAAAATGGGGTGGATTTATAAGCAATATTTCCAAAAGCCGAGAATTTGGAAGTACAGCGATATGCACAAACTATACAAGGACAAAGGAGCGGAGTGTTATGATTTCAAACCAGATACTTCAAAATACCATCGAGGGTTTAAAGGGAATTACCAGAATTGACCTGTGCGTCATTGACACAGAGGGGAAGGTACTGGCCTCCACCTTTCCAGAGGCGGAGAATTATACGGGATCGGTATTGACGTTCATTGACTCTCCGGCGGACAGCCAGGTGATTCAGGGCTATCAGTTCTTCAAGATCTTTGATGAGAATCAGCTGGAGTACATCCTGTTAGCCAATGGAGGCAGTGATGATGTCTATATGGTGGGAAAAATCGCTACATTCCAGATTCAGAATCTCTTGGTAGCTTACAAGGAGCGCTTTGATAAGGACAACTTTATTAAGAATCTGCTGCTGGACAATCTCTTGCTGGTGGATATTTACAACCGGGCCAAGAAGCTGCATATTCAGACAGATGTGCGCCGGGCGGTCTTTCTCATTGAGACCAGCCGGGACAAGGATATTAACGCTCTGGAGAGCGTGCGCACCCTGTTTGGCTCCAAATCCAAGGATTTTATTACCGCGGTAGATGAGAAGAATATTATCGTGGTAAAAGAAGTAGGTATGAATGAGGGCTATGGCGAGCTGTACAAAACCGCAAAAGTTATCAAGGACCTGCTTCTGGGGGAGGGAGAGGAGTCCGTACACATTGCATACGGAACCATTGTGAATGAAATTAAGGAGGTATCCCGCTCTTACAAAGAGGCGCGGATGGCTCTGGATGTGGGGAAGATTTTCTTCGATGACCGGGATATTATCGCTTACAGCGCTCTGGGAATCGGGCGTCTGATTTATCAGCTGCCCATTCCGCTGTGCAAGATGTTTATCCGGGAAATTTTTGAGGGGAAATCTCCGGACGATTTTGATGAGGAGACTCTGACTACCATCAACAAATTTTTCGAGAACAGCCTGAATGTGTCGGAAACCTCGAGACAGCTGTATATCCACCGGAATACCCTGGTGTACCGTCTGGATAAGCTGCAAAAGAGCACAGGGCTGGATCTTCGGGTGTTTGAGGACGCCATTACCTTTAAGATTGCCCTGATGGTGGTGAAGTACATGAAGTATATGGAGACTCTGGATTACTAGGAGGAGTGCGCGTACCATGATTGATTTGGATAATGTGACAAAGGCCTATACAAAGGGCACTCATGCCCTGAATGGGATTAGTCTGCACATTGATAAGGGAGAATTTGTGTTTATTACCGGGAGCAGCGGCTCCGGAAAATCCACCCTGATTAAGCTTTTGCTCAAAGAGCTGGAGCCTAGCTCCGGCGTGATTAAGGTAAACGGAATAACCCTGGGACGCATGAAGAACCGGGCGATTCCCAAGTATCGCCGAATGCTGGGAGTGGTGTTCCAGGATTTCCGCCTTTTAAAGGACCGGAATGTCTACGACAATATTGCCTTTGCCCAGCGGGTGGTCATCACACCCACCAAGCAGATCCGGAAGAATGTGCCGGCTATGCTCTCCCTGGTGGGACTGGCTGAAAAATACAAATCCTTTCCCCGGCAGCTTTCCGGAGGTGAGCAGCAGCGGGTGGCTCTGGCAAGAGCCCTGGTAAACAGCCCGGCCATTCTGCTGGCGGATGAGCCTACGGGAAACCTGGACCCCAAGAACTCCAAGGAGATTATGCGCCTGCTGGAGATTATCAACGAGCGGGGAACCACAGTGGTGGTGGTGACTCACAACCAGGAGATTGTGGACGATATGAAGAAACGTGTGATTGTGCTGGATAAAGGCGTCATCGTCAGTGACGAGCAAAAGGCTGGGTATACATATGCGGATTAGTACGATTGGATACTGCCTGAAGCAGGGATTAAAAAATATCTGGAGAAATAAAATGTTTTCTCTGGCGTCCATTGCCACCATGTCGGCCTGTATCTTTCTGTTCGGCATCTTTTTTGCCGTGGTGCAGAACTTCCAGTCGATTGTGAAAGAGGCGGAAGAGGCTGTGACCATGATCGTCTATTTCGAGAAGGGGACGTCCCAGGAAATCATGGACGCTGCGGGAGAGGAGATTCGAAGCCGGGACGGCGTGGCGGACGTGGTGTTTATCACCGCCGAGGAAGCCTGGGAGGAATTTAAGGAAATCTACTTTAAGGAGCGGCCGGAGCTGGCCGAGGGGTTTGCGGCGGACAATCCTCTGGTAGACTACGCCCACTATGAGGTGTATCTGGATGATGTGTCTCTGCAGGCGGATCTGGTGACCTATATCGAGTCTCTGGAGGGTGTGCGCCGGGTACGGGCTTCCCAGGAGGTAGCGGATATTCTGTCCAACTTCAATGTTTTGGTGGGATATATTTCCATAGCGGTGATTCTGCTGCTTTTGTGCGTGTCCGTGTTCCTCATCAGCAACACGGTAACCATTGGAATCGCGGTTCGCAAGGAAGAGATCAGTATTATGCGTCTGATCGGAGCTACCAATTCCTTTATTAAGGCGCCCTTTGTGGTGGAGGGAATTCTTATCGGCCTCATGGGGGCTGCGCTTCCCCTGGGACTTTTGTATTACCTCTACAATTCTCTCACCCTTTATCTGGGACAGCAGTTTAATCTTCTGACTGGGTTTATGCATTTTATTCCGGTAAAGGAGCTCTTTGAGATCCTGCTTCCCACAGGTATGCTGTTGGGAGTGGGCATTGGATTTTTCGGAAGCTTTTTCACCATTCGCAAGCATCTGCGGGTGTAACGGCAGAGAGAACAGGCTTCCTTGGATAAGGACTAGGTCGCTGCCAGAAAGCGGAGAAAGCAGGGGAGATTTCCAGGGAAAAGAGATACAGAGGAGTAAGAGATCTGAGGAGTAGGAAAATTTTGGAAGAAAAGAGGAAGGATTGGATCTATAAAGGAAAGCGGGGATTGTACCGGAGCTTTGCGGTACTTATGCTGCTGGCGCTGCTTGCAGGCACACAGGTGCGGGCCACAGAGTCAGGGGAAAAGGTCATCAGCACAGGCGGAGCAGACAGCGGATCCTCCGGAAGCAATGGGACGGGAGACACAGGAGACTCTTCCGGAAGCAGCGGCACAAGCGGATCCTCCGGGGGCGGGACAGGCAGTACGTCGCGGCCTAAGATTGACACAACCGCCCTGGAGCAGAAGCGCAAGGAATTGTTGGACAAGATTGATGACATCAAGGACAGCATTGATTCGGTAAAGGACCGGATTTCGGAGCTGGAGCAGTCCAAGAGCAATCTGCAGAGCTATATCAATAAGCTGGATGCGGAGGCAAAAAGCCTGGGAGAGGAAATCAGGAAGGTAGAGGAGGAAATCAGTCAGAAGAAAGCGGACATTGAGGAGACCCAGAAGGAGCTGGAGGCTGCCCAGGAGACGGCGGACCAGCAGTATGAGAGCATGAAGGTTCGGATCCAGTATATGTATGAGAACAGCGGGTTCTCCTACCTGGAAATGATCCTGACGGCCCGGAGCATCTCGGATATTCTCAATAAGGTTGACTATATTGCGCAGATAAATGAATATGACCGGAATATGCTGGATGAGTATATTGCCATAAAAGAAAGCATTGCCCAGTATAAGGTGCAGCTGGAGCAGGAGGAAGAGGAGCTGGAGGCCTTGTCTGAGGGGCTGCAGGAACAGAAAGAGGCTGTGGATCTGCTCATCAGCGCCAAGACAAAGGAGATTGCCAATTACCAGAGCCTGATCAACGAGGCTTCCGCGGACGCGGCGGACTATGAGAAGCAGCTTCTGGCCCAGGAGAAAGCCCTGGAGCAGGCGGAAGCGGCCATTGCGGCAGCAGCTGCAGCCAATGCCAATGCAGGCGACGGAGACGGCGGCGCCTCAGGACTCATCTGGCCCTGTCCGGCAAGCCGTCGGATTACCAGCGGCTTTGGACCCAGAAACGCGCCTGTGGCCGGCGCTTCCACCTATCACAAGGGCATTGATATTGGGGCGGGAACCGGTTCAGCTATTGTGGCGGCCAGCTCCGGAGTGGTGACAACGGCGGCTTACAGCGGGTCTGCGGGAAATTATATTGTGATTTCCCATGGCGGCGGACTGTCCACGGTTTATATGCACTGTTCGGCTCTCTATGTGTCCAGCGGCCAGCAGGTGAATAAAGGAGACACCATTGCAGCGGTGGGATCCACAGGATATTCCACCGCGCCCCATCTGCATTTCGGCGTGATCAAAAACGGAACCTATGTAAATCCTTTGGGATATGTGGGGTGATACAGGAAACCTGACAGATTTTCAGTCGGGCAGGAAGTCCTGGCCGGGAAGAAAACCCGGGGAACAGGTATTGGACAGCGGGAAACTGCGTATGCTTATAAAAAGGAGCAAAAAGAGAACTATATGGAAGGACAGAAATTATTTCGAAAAGGAATTCTGTGCGGAATCGGCGCCACTCTGGGAGTGGCTCTGATTCTGTTTCTGGTTTTTCAGATTGCGCAGATGCCGGAGGAAGGGCTGTTTGCCGGCCTTGGCAAGAAGAAGGAAGGCCAGCTGGATGTGACCAACCGGCAGGTTCAGGAAAAGCTGGAGGAGATTGAAGGACTCATTAACGACCACTATCTCAATGAGACGGATGAGGAGCTGGTGGAGCGTTATCTGTATACGGGATTGCTCTATGGCCTGGGGGATCCCTATGCGGCGTATTACACGGCGGAAGAATATGCAAGCCTTCTGGACGGCAGCAGCGGCAGCTACTGTGGGATCGGAGCCATGTTCTCTCAAAATATGAATACGGGAATCATTACGGTGGTCAAGGTCTACGAGGGATGTCCGGCCATGGAGGCCGGTCTTTTGCCGGGAGACATTTTGTACGCCGTGGAGGGCCAGGAGGCCACAGGTCAGGATCTGACCAAGCTGGTGTCGGAGATCAAGGGCGAGGAAGGTACCTCTGTACGCCTGACCATGGTACGGGAGGGAGAGACGGACTATCTGGACTTTGACGTGAAGAGGCAGCGGGTAGAGGTGCCTACTGTAGCGTGGGAGATGCTGGAGGATCAGATCGGATATATTGCGGTCAGCGAGTTTGACATTGTGACCAGCGAGCAGTTCAGTTCGGCTTTGGAGGAGCTGGAAGCCGACGGCATGAAGGGCCTTATTATTGACCTGCGGGACAACGGCGGCGGTGTGGTGCGGGCTGTGACAGAGATGGCGGACCGGATGCTGCCGGAGGGCCTGATCGTGTACACCGAGGACAAATACGGAAATCGCAGCGAGGCCCGGTCAGACGCAGAGCATTTCTTCGATCTTCCCCTGGCGGTGCTGGTAAACGGAAACAGCGCAAGCGCATCGGAGATCTTTGCAGGCGCCATCAAGGATTACCAGGTGGGAAGCATTGTGGGGACCAGAACCTATGGAAAGGGTATTGTACAGCAGCCCTTCCAGCTGGAGGATGGCACAGCCATAAAGCTTACCATTTCCAAATATTACACGCCCAAGGGAAACGACATTCACGGGAAGGGAATCGAACCGGATGTGGAGGTTGAGCTGGATGAGGCTCTCCGGGGCAAAGCCGTTATTACCCATGAGGAGGATAATCAGCTGCAGACGGCCATGGATGTGGTTCGGGAGAAGATAAAGTAAGCTTCTCAATCTACATGGCGTGAGGAACACGTCGGGAAAGAGGAAAACATGGAATTGTTTCATGAATGGTTAAATATACTGGTGGACGGAGCCATCCTGCTCTTTGAATTTGTGGGCGTTTTGGTGATCATTGTGTCTGGAATCCGGGGGATTATGGATTATATCCGGCATGAGCCCCTGACCCGGCTTAACCTGGCAAAGGGCATGGCTATGGGACTGGAGTTTAAGCTGGGAAGCGAGGTGCTCCGCACCGTAATCGTGCGGGAAATGTCGGAGATCATGATTGTGGCCAGCATCATAGCTCTGCGGGCGGCTCTGACCTTTCTGATCCACTGGGAGATTAAAAATGAACAGGCGGAGCATGAGACCGGACAGAAAGAGTGAGAGGATCTATTGTCTTTTCAGGACTGGTCCATACAGAAATTGGAGCAACGGATGATAACACGGGACTTGTTCTCTATATGCAAAAGAGAACAAGTCCCTCTTCTATGAACCCAATGATGCATAGTTTTGGGACATCCTCCTGAGGATGTCTCAGCCTTTCCGGGAGCTTTGGCAGCCATAGGTCTTCCGGGCCACTCCCAGCTCCTCATTAGCCGGAATCACATGGATGGCGACCGGGGAATCCGGCAGGGAGATCACGGCGTTTTCTGTGTAGGAGACATTTTTGGCAGGATCCAGCCAGATTCCCATGTGTCCCAGAGAATCGCAGACCTTTTGCCGCACCGTGGCGCTGTGCTCCCCGATGCCTCCCGTAAAGACCAGGTGGTCAAGTCCCCCCAGCTCTGCATAGTAGGAGCCGATATAACGGATAATTCCGTTGCAGAAAATCTCAATAGCCAGAGCAGCCCGTTCATTTCCCTGATCCGCGGCCTCTTCCACCAGACGCAGGTCATTGCTGACTCCGGAGATTCCCAGGAGCCCGCCCTTTTTGCTCAGGCCTTCCAGCACCTCATCCAAAGGCATGCCTTCTTTTAACAGGAAGGGGATGATAAAGGGATCCATATCCCCGTTTCGGTTAGACTGGATCAGTCCTGTCTGCAGGGAGAGGCCAAAGCTGGTATCCACGCTTTTTCCGTCGTCAATGGCGCACAGAGAGCCGCTGCCTCCCAGATGGCAGGAGATGGCTTTCCCTGTACTGCCGTATTTATTAGCCAGAGTGTCCGCCACATAGCTGTGAGAGGCTCCGTGATAGCCGAGACGTTCAATGCCGTACTTTTCATACCATTCATAGGGGATTCCGTAGAGCTTGCGCTCCAGGGGAATGGTGGTGTGAAAGGCTGTCTCAAAGGCGCCTACCAGCATGGCCTGGGGAGTAAGGGCCTGAAACTGCCGGATAGCCTCCAGATAGGGAATATTGTGCGCCGGGGCAACCACCAGATAATCCTCCATGCCCTTCAGGACCTCCGGGGTCAGCTCGTGGATTCCATAATACCCCTTGGACAGCACGGTCTTAAAGCCCACCCGCTTAAGCTCCCCCAGGTTTTTCAGCACGCCGGTTTCCGGATCCAGCAGGGAATCCAGAAACATGCGGATTCCCTCGGTATATGTAGGGATACAAAGGTTTTCCCGAAAAACCTTAAAACCGTCCGGCTTCCTGAAATGATATATAGCGCTGTCGCGGCTGCCTACCCGCTCCACCTTGCCTTCAGCCAGGACCAGATCACCCGGCATATCAAAAAGCTTAAACTTCAAAGAGGTGCTTCCCGCATTGCATACTAAAACCTTCATGAAAAATCTCCTTTTCTTGTAATTCTGTCCATGTAAAATGATAGAACTGCTGATACCAGTATATCCAATTCACAAAACCAATGCAAGAAAAAGAAAAACGGAATCAACAGCAACAGCCGGGAATCAGCCGGGCAGAGATCCCCGTTTGCCTTAGATCTGTCTGCCCCCTGCCCGGCGCCTCTTCCCATTTTCTAAAAAGCACGCCTACTGTTCCATCTGTCTTCCCAGAAACCCGGCTGCCGACAAAGCCAGTTTCTGCTCTGTATCCCCCATTTTTGTCCGGGGATCCCGGCTAAAGAGAATAACCGCGCCAATAGCGTCTCCCTCACACAGGATGGGACTGATAGTCTGGGCATAGCAGTCCTCCATATCCTCATTGATAATGCGCACATATCTGCGCTCGCCGGAGCCAGCCTGCAGGCTCTCCCGTTCCTGGATCACATCTTCCAGCTGTTTGCTGATGGGTTTTCCCAGATAGTCCTTTTTTGCGCCGCCGGCTGCCGCAATCACCGCGTCCCGGTCGGCCACACAGACCATAAGGCCTGTGGTTTGGGCCAGGCTTTCCGCATACTGCCGGGCAAACAGGCCAAGCTCTCCAATGGGAGAATATTTTTTCAGGATGATTTCCCCCTCACGGTCAGTAAATATTTCCAGCGGATCCCCCTCACGGATCCGGAGTGTTCTGCGGATTTCCTTGGGAATTACCACACGTCCCAGGTCATCAATGCGTCTAACAATTCCAGTCGCTTTCAATTCTCTCTCCTCCATCTTCCAGAAGGCGTAAAGCCTCCCTTGTTTCTTCGTTGTCTATGATGATAGTTATTATTTGTAAAAAATGGTGGATTATGCGTAAGATTTGCTAAAAAGTTACTTTGTGAATGTTACCAGCTGGGGACAAGGATACAGAGCAGACAGGGACAGGCACAAAGATGTTCCCTATGAGGCCGATACAGAATGTTTACATTTTGGAGATCTTGGGGTTATACTTATCTGGTAGATTAAAATCAGGAGCATAGACAGGTTTGGAAATTAGACAGATTTGGAAATGAAAAAGAGGGAGTTATGGACGAGCGGAAGATTTTGATTATTGAGGATGAAAAGCCCATTGCAAATATTTTAAAGTATGGATTTGAGAAGGAGGGCTTTCTGGTGGAGTGCGCCTACACAGGGGGCGAGGGATTTGCCATGGCCTGCAAGGAGCCGCCGGATCTGGTGCTGCTGGACTGGATGCTTCCGGATTTAAGCGGCGTGGATGTGTGCCGTATGCTGACGGAGCAGTATAACCTGCCCATTGTGATGCTGACGGCCCGGGGAAATATGGAGGATAAGCTGTACGGCCTGGAGTCCGGAGCCGACGACTATATTACAAAGCCCTTTGACCTTAGGGAGGTGGTAGCGCGGGTCCGGACCATTTTGCGCAGGCTGGATAAGGCAAATGGAAGGGAAGAGGAGGAGCGTTGTGTCTTTGGGGAACTGACGGTGGTGGAGCGGGAGCACAGCGTTTTCCGGAATGGGGAGACTCTAAACCTGACGCCCAAGGAATATGAGCTTTTGCTGTTTTTTCTCAAGCATCCCCGCCAGGTGTTTACCAGAGGAATACTGCTGGATCGGATTTGGGGATATGATTTTGCCGGGGATACCCGGACTGTGGATATCCATGTGCAGCGCATTCGCAAAAAAGCAGGGCTTGACGAGACCCTGGTAACGATTTTTGGAGTGGGGTATAAGTATGTTCCGTAAAAAGGGAAAAATCCGGTTTGGCATCCGCTTTCAGATGGCAATGGGGATCCTGGTGGTATTCTGGATCGGAGTTCTGGCTATGTACTGGGAAATCCATACGCAGATTCAGCGCAGCCAGGAGGAGCAGATTACCCAGGAGATGCAGGAGATTCGGGAAAACACCCGTATTTACGTGCGTCAGCTTTTGATGATGAACAATGCCAACAACGACGAGGCCAGCTATCGGCAGATCGCCGGGGATATTGCCCAGGAGATGCACAGCATGAGCGGCCGCATGCTGAATGTGCTGGATAAGGAGGGCAAATACCTGGAGGGGAGCAGCAGCTTTTTACAGGAGGCGCCAAAAGAAGACCTTACGATTGCCCTGGAGGGCTCCGCTGCCTTCACCATAACCTATCCCCAGGAGGATCAGATGATCGTCTGGTTCTCTATGCCCATGGAAATTGAGGGGAGGACCGTGGGGATCGTCCGCTATCAGATCGACGAGTCCTGGCTGTTCCTCCAGGGAAAGCAGACGGAAAATCTGGTTTTGCGCACCTCAGTGGTTGTGTTTGGGGTGACGCTTCTCTTGCTTTTGGTGCTTTTGGGGAGAATGCTGCAGCCCATCCAGAAGCTTACCTGGGTTTCCCGGCAGGTAACGCAGGATCTGGTGCGGGAGCAGGTGGATACCCAGATGCTGGCAGGACTGGCAGATTCCCGCCGCCGGGATGAGGTAGGGGAGCTGTCCCGGAATTTCCGCATTATGCTGGAGACTCTGGGGGCTCAGTTTCAGAAGATGCGGGACGACCAGGAGCGGATTATACAGCTTCTGGGCAGCCGCCAGGAGTTCTATAATAATGTAACCCATGAGCTGAAGACGCCTCTGACCACCATACAGGGCTACGCCCAGCTTATGGAGGCGGACAAGGGAGCGGATGCAAAGCTTACGGATCAGGGACTGCACCATATTCTACAGGAGTCCACCAGGCTTCATCAGATGGTGCTGCAGCTGTTGGAGATGTCAGACAGGGATCTCTATATGGAGAAGCAGGTGCTGAACCTGGCGGAGGTGGCCCGCAGCGTGGCAGGGGCAATGTCCATCAAGGCGGAGCGGTACGGCATGCGGATCGACACAGAGCTTCCCCAGGAGCTTTTTGTGCTGGGGCTTCCGGAACGGCTGCGCCAGGTGCTGATTAATCTGGTGGACAATGCCATTAAGTATGGGGAAAGTCATACGGAAATCCGGATCCAGGGAATGAGGAAGGAGGGATTTGTGCTTATGTCTGTGTGGAATCACGGGAAGGGCCTTAACGCCGAGGATAAGGTCCGGGTGTTTGAGCCCTTTTACCGGACAGACAAGGCCTATTCCCGGGAGCAGGGCAGCGCGGGCCTGGGCCTTTCCATCTGCCGGAAGATTCTGCGAGAGCATGGGGGGACCATCGGGGTGGAAAGCGAGCCGGGAGAGCAGACCATGTTTTATTTCCGATTACAGGAAGCGGAGGCGGAACATTCATGAAGGGTAGAAAAAGAAAGAACAAAAGACGAAAGAATTCCCGGATGCCGGCTCTTATTTTGGCCGTATGCATGGGGGCAGGCCTCCTTTCCGGCTGCACGCCCAGGGAGAAAACCATCAGGCTGCCGGACAGCCAGGCGGTGGAGACGGAGCAGCAAAGTGATCAGGATGACTTTACGGTAAAACGAATTTACACCTATGATTACAATTCGGACCCTATGCTGGATCGGAGCGCCTTTCTGGCGGATTGCGGGGCTCATGAGGTGCGGATTCTGGCTTCCGGCTCTGGGCTTTTGGAATCCGGCTATGTGAATCAGTGTCTGGAAAGCCGTCAGGTGGATTACCGCTACGGTTTTTATGACGCCGATGGAGAGCTGAGCTATGAGGAGCTCAGCGATTACTATGTGGATAAAATTCTGATTTCCCCTACCGGGAAACAGGCCTTGCTCTATGAGGAGAGCCAGGCCGGAGATGTGGGAAGAATATGGCTTTACAATTTTCAGGACAAATCCGCTTATCTGTTGTATGAGCGGAGCGTGAAGGAGCTTCAGGAACAAGGCTATGCACAAAGAGGGGAGGAGTCTTGGGAGAAAAATGAGGACCTGAACAGCGTATTATGGTGGGAAAAGCCTCTGGGCTCCTGGTCGGAGAGCGGGAGATGGGTGACCTTTGACGCCATGGGAATCTATACCTCCGGCATTTATCTCTACGATACCTGGCGGGAGGATGTTCAGTATAAGAATCCGGACAGGGAATTTTTGGATTTGGATTCCCGGACGGTTCTGAATGCAAAGGGACACCGGATGCAGGATCAGGAGCTGGAGAGCATTTACAGAGGAGAAGTCCCAATGCTGTCTGCAGAGATTTTTGATTACCAGGAGGGAGCCGGGAGTTTGTTTTTTATCGAGGAGGATGGAAGAGCGCAGCTCCGGGGTGTGCTCCAGTATCCGCTGTCAGAGCCGGACGCTTCGTGGGAGGAGCAGAATTTCCAGTTCAATGAGTTTTATATTTATTGTCCCCAGGGGGATTTCCTGCCCTATCTGGGGTATGAACTGGACATGCATAACAAATATATCTCCTATTTATTTAATTTCCGCAGGGTAGACAGGCTTTTTATATCGGACAATACCTCCTGGACCATTCTGGAAAATCCTGAGGAAGAGAGGGACTGGTCCCCTTTGCTGTTGGATTTTCAATGTCTGGACGGCCAGAGGATTTTGATGGCAGTGAGCGAGGAGAGCTATTATCTTTCCAACATGGAGGGAGCTGCCTACACAGAGCCGGAATCCGGAATGTTTTGGAGTCTTCGGGAGCTGCAGCAGGGGCTGTCCGTGAACTCCGTAAATCTGTACCTGTATTCCCCTCTGGAGGGAGAGCGCCAGCTGCTCTATAAGGGTCTTAAGAACCTGATTCATATGGAATATGATGAGAGCAGCCGGCGAATACTCCTGGAAACCTGGGAGGGCATAGCTCCGGAATATGGGCAGAGACGGTGTACTATACTGGAGCTTTAAAAAATAAGGAGTGAGAGAAAGGCGCCTGCCAGGGAGACGCCTTTAAAGAGTGCCGGAGCCGTCATACCTCCTGTTCCTGATCTGAGAAATAGACTTTGTACCAGGTCAGGAAGGAATAGATGGCCCAGATCTTGTAGTTGGTCCGTCCCCTGCCGCAGCCTTTTCCTTTCAACAGCTCCTTCAGGGCATCAGGATTAAAATATTTTTTTGCAGCCGGGGAGGAAAAAGCTTCCTCCAGTTTTTGCTTTCCCAGCTCTGAGTTCAGGAAGCTGCCCAGGGGAACCGGGAAGCCAAGCTTGCGGCGCTGGCTGGTGTCCCAGGGAAGATGACGGGCGGCAGCCTCCCGGAACAATTCTTTGGAGACCTGGTCCTTTTGCTTGTATTGGGCCGGCAGGACCCTGGCCGCTTCAAAAACCTCCCGGTCCAGATAGGGAACCCGGACCTCCAGAGAATGAGCCATGCTCATGCGGTCAGCCTTGCGCAGAATGTCTCCGGGGAGCCAGTGAAGCAGATCAATGTACTGCATCCGGCTGGCGTCGTCCAGATTTCCAGCGTTTTTGTAATCCTGGGCCAGCAGCTCCTGGGGAGACTGGGCCCGGGTGCGGATCTTCAGAAGAGATTTACGCTCTTTCTCGGAAAACAGATTTACATTGCCGATATATCGTTCCTCCACAGTTTTGCTGCCACGGATCAGGAAACTTCTCCCCTTTAGATCCGGCAGAATGGCAGCAGCTGCCGCCAGACCTTTGCGGAGAAACAGGGGAAGCTTCTGATATCCCCGAAGGGCATTGGGTTCGCAGTAAATACAGTAGCCGCCGAAGAGCTCATCGGAACCTTCCCCGGAAACCACCACCCGCACCTTGCGGGAAGCTTCCCGGGACACAAAATACAGGGCCACGGCCGAGGGATCTCCAAAGGGCTCATCCATATAGTACAGCACCTCCGGCACAGCATCCCAGAATTCCTTTTCCGAGATACGCTTTCCGTAATGCTCCAGGTTCAGCTGTTCAGACAGATCCTTTGCCAGGGGGACCTCATTGTAGCGGGAGGGCTCGCTTCCGAAGCCTACGGTAAAGGATTTATCCCCGGTAAACTCTGCTGCAATAAGGCTGGAGTCCACGCCGCCGGAGAGAAAGGTGCCCACCTCCACGTCAGCGATCATATGGGTCTTCACCGAATCCTCAATGGCGTGCTCGATTCGCTCCAAATGATCCTGCCGGTGCAGGAAGTTGAGATTCGAGGCGGGATCCAGATTGGGGTTCTCCGGAAACAGCTTGGGCGTGAAATACCGGCGGAGCTCCAGCACCACGCTGTCCTGTTGGTATTTCAGGTGATGTCCGGGGCGGAGCTGGTAAATGCCCTGAAAGAAGGTTTCATCCAGCACAGAATACTGGAAGGACAGATACTGCTCCAGGGCCTCCTCATTCAGCTTTTTCTCATAGCCGGGATAGGTCAGGATGCTTTTGATCTCCGAGGCAAAAATAAAGCTGCCGTTGATCAGGGCATAGTAGAAGGGCTTAATGCCGAAAAAGTCCCGTGCGGCATAGAGATGCTGCTTTGTCTCGTCCCAAATGGCAAAGGCGAACATGCCCCGAAGATGCTCGGGAAGATGCTCTCCCCATTCCTCATAGCCATGGATCAGCACCTCGGAATCGCCCTCTGTGGAGAACTGGTGCCCGGCTGCGGCCAGTTCCCGTCGAAGCTCCTGGTAGTTGTAGATTTCTCCATTAAAGACCAGAACCTTGTCGCCGGTTTCATTGGTCAGGGGCTGCATACCGCTCTCCAGATCAATGATGCTAAGGCGCCGGAAGCCCAGAGCCACATGCCTGGACATCCAGGTGCGCCCCTGGTCAGGACCCCGGTGAACCAGGGCGGCCATCATGCGATCCAGAACGACTTCCTCAGGGGAAGCAGATGCCTCCATGGTGTTTTCCGTATGTAAAAGAGAGTCATAGTCTGTTTTTGTTTTTTCGATAAATCCGCAAATTCCGCACATAATCAAACCACCTCGCCAGATATTTCAGGAACTGCAGGCATGGCCTGCATCTGATGATCGTATCTTAGCAAGGTGGTATTTCCCTGAATTTGCAATTTTGTATCGAAAATGTAACAAGTTGTAACCAGGTGGTTAAAAGTGGTGCCAAAACACTGACACGGGAAAAATCTGAAAAAATCAGGCAAAACGAAGGACTTACAATGTCTGGCTCATCTGATCCAGGAGTCCGGATTTGATGCGGAAAAGCTTATCCGACAGATCCACATAAACCTTGTGGGGATTGGTAAGCCGCCGGCTCTCATCCCACAAAGTTTCCTGCTCCTGTTTGCAATAATCCCGGATTTCCATTACCGAAGGGGATTGATATACGCAATGCCCTTTCTGGAAGACAGGAACCAGAAGCTCCCGCATGGTGTAGGCGCCGCCCTTAAGCTTTGTTTTCTTCCAGGTCTCAATAGAATCAAAAATCAAAAGATCCTGAGATACGTCAAAGGTTTCGTCTGCCAGGCAGATCAGGTCCGCCTTCATTTTCCCTGTATCCTTCTCGTAGATACGGAAGATGGTTTTGTTTCCCGGGTTGGTGATCTTTTCCGTATTTTCCGACAGCTTAATCTTGGGAATAAATTCTCCCTCCTCATCCTGTACGGCGGCCAGCTTGTAGACGCCCCCAAAGGCAGGACAGTCGCTGGAGGTAATCATGTTGGTGCCTACGCCCCAGGAGGTAATCTGTGCTCCCTGGCCCTTTAAACTTGTAATCAGGTATTCATCCAGATCGCTGGAGGCGGAAATCACGGCGTCCGGGAATCCTGCGTCGTCCAGCATTTTTCTTGCCTTTTTGGACATATAGGCCAGATCCCCGCTATCCAGGCGGATTCCGTAGAAGTTAAGGGGAATTCCCGCGTCCCGCATTTCCTGAAATACCCGAATCGCGTTGGGAACCCCGGATTTTAAGGTGTCGTAGGTGTCCGCCAGCAAAATACAGGCGTTGGGATACAGGTCCGCATAGGTTTTAAAGGCAGTATATTCATCGGGAAAGCTCATGATCCAGCTGTGGGCGTGGGTTCCCTTTACAGGCACGTCAAAGAGCTGCCCGGCCAGTACATTGGAGGTGCCGATGCAGCCGCCGATCATGGCAGCCCGGGCGCCGTAGATCCCCGCGTCCGGTCCCTGGGCCCGGCGCAGGCCGAATTCCATAATGCCGTCTCCCTTGGCCGCGTGAACCACCCGGGAGGTCTTGGTGGCGATCAGGCTCTGGTGATTGATAATGGTGAGAATGGCGGTTTCCACCAGCTGAGCCTCCATAATGGGAGCAATGACCTTTAAAAGGGGCTCTCTGGGAAATACTACGGTTCCCTCCGGAATGGCGTAAATATCTCCGGAAAAATGAAACTCCTTCAGATAATCCAGGAAATCCTCGTCAAAAAGATGAAGGCTGCGGAGATAGGAAATATCCTCCGAGGTAAATGTGAGATTCTTAATATAATCCATCACCTGCTCCAGTCCTGCGGCGATGGCAAAGCCGTTTCCGCAGGGGTTGCGCCGGTAAAACATGTCAAAAACCACGGTCTCATTGGTCTGGCTCTTGAAATATCCCTGCATCATGGTCAACTCATACAGATCTGTCATCAGAGTTAAATTCATCGTACTCATAACGGAAAGTTTCTCCTTTTCCCAGGCTTTTGATAAGCTGCGGTGGTTAGGCCGGTATCTGCCAGCCAACCGGCCTAACTATGTTTATAATTTAACAAATAATAGCATATTTACCTTGAAATAGCAAGATTTCAGGAATGTTTTTACAGGAAAAAGAGGATTTGCGAATGTTACTGAGAACGGGGTGAACAGTAACGATTTGTGCGTTACCAGGAACGGAGCGGACAATAACCTTGTAACCGTTGAAAAAGAAGAAAATATATGTTACAGTAACGATATTCTCGCATTTTTGGTCTGAAAGGGCGAAGGAGAAGGTAGAAATAAGAGCAAGGGACAGAATGGAAGTAAAGGAAGGTTGAGATGATAGATTTTTTTGTACATCGGTTTATAAAAAATTACGAGCAGACAGAGGACGCAGGAGTGCGTACTGCTTACGGAGTGCTGGGCAGCGTGGTGGGGATTATCTGCAATCTTCTTTTATTCGGAGGCAAGCTTGTCGCAGGCCTGGTGCTGCACAGTATTTCCGTTACCGCGGATGCCTTTAATAACCTGTCAGATGCGGCTTCCTCCGTAATTGGCTTTATCGGTGTAAAGATGGCCAGCAAGCCAGCAGACCGGAATCACCCCTTTGGGCATGGCCGTATCGAATACATAGCGGCCCTCATTGTCTCCTTCCTGGTTATTGAAGTGGGTTTTACCTTTTTAAAGAACGCCTTTGAGAAGATCTGCAATCCGGAGGAGATTTCCTTTCAGGCGGTGTCCCTGGCAGTACTGCTGGCGTCCATCGGCGTAAAGCTCTGGATGGCGTATTTTAATAGAAAGCTTGGAAAACGGATTCAGTCAAAGGTCATGCTGGCTACAGCCACAGATGCCCTGGGAGATGTGATTACCACCTCAGCGACTATTGGCTCCATTTGCATCAGTCATTTTACCGGAGTGAATATTGACGGCTATGTGGGCCTTGTAGTGGCTCTTATTGTTATGTGGGCGGGTATCAGCATTGCAAAGGATACCCTGGAGCCTCTGATCGGAGAGGCGGTTTCCCCGGAGGTTTACCAGGCGGTGACAGAGCTGGTGGAGAGCTATGAGGGAATCGTGGGAACTCACGATCTGATCGTGCATAACTATGGTCCCACCAGAAGCCTGGCCTCCATTCATGCGGAGGTGCCCAATGATGTGGACATTGAGGTATCCCATGAAATTATTGACCGGATTGAGCGGGATGCAGCCAGGAAGCTGGGGATATTTCTGGTGATCCATATGGATCCTGTGGAGACACACAATAATTATGTAAACCGAACAAGGGAACGAGTGCAGGAAGTCATTCACAGGCTGGATCCGGAATTGTCCATTCATGATTTCCGCATGGTGGATGGGAAGAAGCAGATCAACCTGATTTTCGATGTGGTGGTGCCCTTTTCCTATCAGGAGAAACGGCAGCAGGAGCTGCAGGAGCAGATCATGAAGGAGCTGAAGAAGGAGGATTCCCGGTTTCAGTGCGTCATGACCATGGAAAAAAGCTATGTGGCTGAGGGGTAGAAGTAAAGGGATGGAAAAGGATTTATGTAGGAAGCTGGATCGAGAAGGCGGTGGAGAATGCAGGCAATACCGCGGATCAAAAAAAGAAAATAAAAAAAGTGCTTGCATTTTTCGGAAAGATGCTTTATAATATCATTTGTTGACACGTAAAGGGCTATCGCCAAACGGTAAGGCAACGGACTCTGACTCCGTCATTTCAAGGTTCGAATCCTTGTAGCCCTGCTTTTGAAACCCTGGCAGAGAGATCTGTTGGGGTGTTTTTTTGCACTCATTTTTAGGTAATATGAAATCTCAAAGGGAAGCAGGATCTGTATAATGCCGGAATCCTCCGAAAGGGGCTGTTTCAGCTGATCATAAAAGTTCTCTCTGGTTCCGGCCATAATCACAACAATTACTTTATCCTCCAGATACTCTACGGTATATGCCAGCTCATAATTTGTTTTATTGTAATAAATGTCATATCCATACACACCAGACAAATCCCCGGTTTTGGCTCCTCCGATTGTATGATCCTCTCGAATCTTATCAACTGCTTCTTGATATAGCGCCTTCAATTTTTATCCTTCAGCTTTTTTCAGTATTGCTACCAGTATGGAGAAGCTTAACGCATCCAGCGCTTTCCCGCAGCAGGCGCAGCTGACTTGGATCACCCATGATAAGTTTTCAGCGGGTAAACTCTTCCCAGCTTTGCATTCTGGACAGATCCATCAAGGCCGGGTCCTCCTGGAACTGGTAACAGAAATCCTCAAGATGGGTGTTGAGATAGTCGGCCTTCTGGCACAGATCGGCTGCTGCTCTGGCGTCTGGTATAGTATCATCTCTGGTGAAGAGAAAACAGGAGCGCAGCTGGACCTGGCTTCGAATCCATTCCCGGTCCTCCGAGCGGGACAGCTCCTTTACCTTTGCTTCCAGCCCGGCGGGGGCATTTTCCAACAGTCCGGCCCCAAGCATATATCCCAGACGCCGAAGGATCTCCTTGATGTAATCGGTCTGATTATGGACAGCCACCATGGATTCCTGGTGGAGTTTGGTTTCCTCCATACAGAGAGTCATTTCTTTGGCGTGGACGGATAGCCCGTTTTTAGAGCTTGTGCAGGCTCTTTTGTTGCACTTTAATTCCACGATGGAGATCACCCAGGGCTTCTGGGCGCAGGAAAAGGTGACGAGATCGCATTTCGCATGCCTTTTGCCTGGTATTTGCAGATTGTGGGAACCCCGTTTATACCATGCTTCGGGCAGCGTCATTTCAAAATCGCAGACCACGGTTTCCCTGTGATCAGGATGAAAATCCCGGTGATTCCGGGCGATGGCTATCTGATTGTGACGTTCCTTTGCAGAAAGAATTTTTTGGGGAGATAAGAGTTTACCCGGATCCCTGGTGGTTCTGGAAAAGTGCGCCTCAATGGCATCGCTGACCCTGGGATCCTCCTGATCCTGGGAGTCTTGTTCCGGACCCAGGTAGGCGAAGGAGGGTATTTTGATCAGAGAGTCTTTGGTGGTAGGAAGGAGACAGAGGATACCGCCGTTGGCATATACCCGGAGATGGTTTTCCTGAAACGGCTTGTTGGTGTTCTCCAGGGAGGGACCGCAGATAAAAATTTTGTTGCGGATGCTCAGTTTCTGAATAAGAGAGGCGGTATACAAATTATCCATGACATATGCTCCTTTTCCACTATTCTAGTATAGAAAGGGAGAAAAGGCAATAGGTGACAGCAAAAGACGGCAAGGATAGCGGCAGCATAGATGAAATAGATTTCCAAAGCAGAGGGAGAAAATAGGTTGACATATGGCCATATCCAGCGGATAATACAAACAATAGCTGAGCTTTGCTTATCATACAACTATCAGCTGTCATCTATGAGATGGAAGGGGGAAACATGGAAGATGAGCATAAAACCCATTAAAAAAGTAAATGTCAGCGAACAGGTTTTTGAGCAGATGAAGGGAATGATGACGAGAGGTGAGTGGAAGCCGGGGGATAAGCTGCCCTCGGAGAATGAATTGGCAGAAGAGTTTTGCGTGAGCCGGATCACGATTCGACAGGCTCTGCAGAAGCTGAATGTGCTGGGGCTTTTGGAGACGCGTCTGGGGGAGGGCTCCTTTGTGCGGGAGATTGAGCCGGGGGACAGCATGAACGCCTTATTGCCAGCAGTGCTTTTCAACCGAGATATGCTGATGCAGGTAGAAGAATTCCGTGAGATTGTGGAGGTGGAATCCGTAAAGCTGGCGGCGGAACGGGCCACCGGGGAGGATATCGCCGCTTTGCAAAAAATCCTAAAGAGAATGGAGCGCTGCCAGGGAAACCCGAAAAAATTTGGAGCTGCGGATCTGGAATTCCATATGAAGCTGGGGGAGATGACCAGAAATGATCTGGTGGTGAAGACGGAGAAAATTCTGCAAAGCACCCTTCGGGACGCCATAGAGGACATTGTGAGCGGGATCGGATATGAACTGGGGCTCCACTATCACGGGTTGCTTATTGAAGCGATGGAGCAGCATGACAGCAAAAGGGCTGCCAGTATTATGAAGGAGCACTTAAGCAAAAATAAAACGTTTATTCTGAAAGAGGGGGAAATAAAAGATGAGCTATAGGAAAGAGCTGCTGGAGAAAAGTACAGAAGCTTGCGGATACGCAGATTCGCGCATAAGTCCGACATAGGATGGCGGACAGAACGGATGGAGAGAAGGCGGATGGGACAGATTTTACGGGTTAAAAGCGTGTTTACTCAGAATTTTATTGGGCTTTTGTTGATTTTGAGCGTACTGTCCATGGTTTGCTGTACGGTGATCTCCGGCTTTGTGATCAGCGAGACCACGGAAAATCTCAACCGGATGCGGGTGAACGAGCTGGAGCAGGTAATCACCGAGGTGGACGGCATGCTCTCTTATGTGGAAAAGAGTCTGGTAAAATTTACCCGGCTGGAGGACGTGGTTCGGGGAACCGTTCTCCCAAGCCGGGACGCCCTGGAGCGCAATTCCAGTATTCTTACGGCTCTGCGAAATGAGACGGCCATGAACCAGGGAATTGAGTCTCTAAGCCTGTATGCGGCGGTGGACAATAAGATCTTTTCCAGTGAGGGCGGGTTTCAGGAGCTGGAGCAGTATGAGAATCATGGGGTGATTGAGGAGCATATTGCCGGACGGAAGGTGGAGTTTGTGCTGGGCACCTCCTATTGGATTACCATGCAGATGATGGGGGAACAGCTCTATATGTTCTGTGATTTTTTCTATTCCCTGAATCAACCCATCGGCACTCTGACAGCCAAGATTAATATGGAGCTTATTCGGGAAGCCCTGCAATCTGTGAAGGAGGAGGGGACCTATATCTACATATTGGCAGAGCAGGGAAGAAGGATTGGATTTCAGGACCACGCTTATGTGGAAAATGAAAATAACATGGAGCAGATTACCCGCTGTTCAGGATACAACGGATGGAATTATTATTACAGCTACCAGACAGAGCCTTTTTTAAAGCTTCTCTCCTCCCTCCTCCATGTGGTCTTTCCCATTCTTCTGGTATTTTTGCTGTTAAGCTTAGGTATGTCTTTTTATGGGGCCAGAATATCGGCAAATCCGGTGCGCCGGCTCCTGAAAGGCATGGGATATGACGCCAAAAGCACCCAAAACGAATATGAGCTTCTGGATTCCTACTATCGTTCCACCAAGCAGGAACAGCTGCGGATGAAAAGCTTAATCGAAGAATACTCTCCCAAAATTATGGAGAGCCTTTTTCATGGGATTCTGGATGGAAGGGTGTACAGCAGTGAGGAGATTGCCCATGTGATTCAATGTACGGATAACCGCTGGGAGCAATATGGGGCCTATGAGGTGTTGGTGTTTGCCATGAACCAGGAAAACGGCCAGCCTCTCACAGCTCTCCAGGAGGAAGTGCTGCTAAGCAAGTGGAAGCAAAGCTTGGGAGAGCTTCTGGGAAAGGGATCGGGGAACCTGTGTATTTTTATGTTTCAGAAGCGGTATGTATTGATTCTTTGCTTTCCGGCAAGGGAGGAGGAAAGCCGCCGCAGGAGCGCCCTTAAGAAGGTGATGTACCGGGTGGGAGAGGATGCCCAGTATCACCGGCTGGCGCTGCTGACCAGCAGCCATCATACCTGCGATTATATGAAGGATATCCGCTATGCCTATCAGGAGGCGGTTCGGGATCTGGAGCATGAAAGCTATTACAGGGCGTCTAAGGAAGAAATCCGCAGCGCGGAGGAGCCTTTGGGGATGGAGGAAGCTTCGGAGAAAAAAGCGGGGACCTGGCTGGAAAAACGGCTTTTGCAGCTCCAGGCGGAGATTGAGGCGGATTCTCCCGAAACCTCCCGGGATCTGGGATACCGGATCATAGAGGACGTGGCAAAGGAGGGGGATGCCAGGGCGGTGCAGGAGGCCTGCCAGTATCTTGCGGAGAAATTTGTTCGGCTCCTTCTTCTCTACAACTGCAATCCGGAGGGGGATTGCATGGAGGGAAAAAGGCCTCTGGGGGATCTGGCCCAAAAGAAAAGCAGGCAGGAGCTGACAGACTACATGAAGGACTATCTGGATCTTGTGTTAAAGGAGCTGGAAAAGCAGAAATCCAAGCGGTTCCACCGGGCGGTTTTAAAGACCAAGGAGATTATCGAGGAGAGCTATTCGGACAGCAATCTCTCTCTGGTGGCGATTGCGGAGAAGGTAAGGATCAATCCCTCCTATCTGAGCACCCTGTTTATACAGTCTCAGCATATAAGTCTTACGGATTACCTGAATGAATACCGGATACAGAAGGCAAAGCAGCTACTGGATATTACCAATATCTCGGCAAAGGAGGTAGGGTACCAGGTGGGATTTCACACAGCCCAGAACTTTAACCGGGTTTTTAAACGGTACACAGGAGTTACCCCTGGTCAGTACAAAAGACGATAGACGTCCTTAGAAACAAAGAAAAATTGGAATTAATACCGAAATAGATTTCGGGAGATTATGCAAAACCTATCAATTTATATAAAAATAAATGGATTATAAACATTTCATTGGAAAAAATGCTCACATGTTTATAATCCATTTATTTTTTTGTTTACAGAGAGAGGCAAGGAGGGAATAATGTGCTTATGACCATATCCGGATATGGACGGAAAGCACCCTCTCCCTAGGCAGAAGCGCATGCCCTTGGGACTGGGAGGAAAACCTGAATTTTGTATAAAGGAGGAAATGGATCTATGAGAAACAAGGGAATAGGACTTTTATTGGCGGCTGTTATGGTCATATCTCTGGCAGCCTGCAGCGGTCAGAAGGCAGAGGAAAATGCTTCCTCGGAGGAGCCCAAACAGGAGGCTTCTGTAGAAGAGCCGAAGCAGGAAGCTTCAGAGGATTCGGAATCTTTAGAGGAAGCAGCTGTGGAGGGAGAGACCATGTTTCTCACCATTGCAAACGCGGCTCAGGACGGAGACAGCCTTGATTCTGCCCAGGATTATTTTATAGCTGAGCTCAGCAAGGCTACGGGAGGAAAGATCACCGGGTCCGTGAGCCCCAACTCCCAGCTGGGATCTCACAGCGATTATATTGGAAGCCTGCAGATGGGAAGCATTCAGGTGGCGGAGGCCACGGCGGCTGTACTTTCCACAGTAGCTCCTAAGTTTTCTATTTTCGACCTGCCCTATGTGGCGCCTAACAATGCGCAGGCTGTCTATGAGCTTCTGGAGGGAGAGGCAGGGGAAATACTCAATCAGGATCTTATTGAAAATGCCAATGTACGTGTGATCGGCTGGATGTGCAGAACACCCCGGCATGTGTACAGCGCAAAAGGTCCCATTGAGGGGCTGGATGACTGGAAAAACCTGAAAATCCGTACCATGGAGAGCAGCGCTATGATTTCTGCTATGGAGCTTTTAGGAGCAAAGGCAACGCCTATTGCAACAGCCGAGCGGTATCTGGCCCTGCAGACCGGGGTAGTAGATGCGGCAGAGAACAATGTGGCGGAGATTTATAACTGCAAAGAATTTGAGGTGACCTCCTATCTGTCAAAAACTGGTCATCTGTGCGCACCCAATGTACTTATTGTGGGTGAGGACTGGTTCCAGAGCCTTTCCCCGGAATACCAGGAACTGGTTCTCAAAATCGGAAAAGAGGCGGGAAAGGTGGCCACAGATATTGAGACCAGTAAAGAGGAGGAGTATGAGAGCCTTCTGGTCAGTGAGGGAGGAATGATGGTAAATGAGGTGGAGGACACCGCACCCTTCCAGGAGGCGCTGGCGCCTTTGTATGAGGAATATAAGGACGTTGTGGGAGAAGACCTGTTGAAGCTCTTTCAAGGTGGGAAATAGCAGGGGAGGATGCAGATGAAAAAGGCAGAATATATTTTAATAGATGTCATTCTGGCCGGTTTGCTGAAAATCATCGGAAGTGTCCTGGTGGCAGATATCTTGCTGCAAATTGCAGCCCGGTATCTGCCCATCCGGGTAACATGGACTGATGAAATTGGAAGGCTTTTGTTTGTCTGGTTTTCCATGCTGGCCACAGCTATGGCCTATGCGAAGAATCAGCATCTGAGCATTGACTATTTTTACCTCAAGTTCGGAAAGAGGGTACAGACAGTACTGGATTATTTTTCCCTGATCCTTGTGATGGTATCCTCCGCAGTTCTTACATATACAGGATTTCAGGTGCAGCAGGTGGTCTCTCAACAGCGATCTCCCATATTGAAAATTTCCATGTCCTGTTTTTACATGGCGGTTCCGGTGGGTTTTGGCTTTGTGGTTCTCTTTAGTATTGTGACCTTGCTGGATCGGATAACTGCTAAAGATAAAGATCACATAGAAGAGGGAGGGGAGGCTGTATGATAACAAACGTAATGGTTTTGGCTGGCTGGACCTTTGCAATCTTAATTGTCCTAATGGTTTTAAAGGTTCCTATTTCCTTTGCTCTTTCCATTTCTACTCTGGCAGGGGTGATACTCACAGCAAAGCTTCCGGTCATGGTGGTGGCACAGCGGATGTTTTATGGACTGGACTCTTTTACTCTTATAGCAATTCCCCTGTTTATGCTCACGGGACATATTATGGCTATTGGGGGAGTGACCCGGGATCTCATTGCCTTGTCCAATGTGTTTGTGGGATGGATGCGGGGCGGCCTGGCCTACATCAATGTGGTTTCCAGCATGATTTTTGCCGGGATTACGGGAACCGCATCTTCGGACAGTTCTTCTATTGGAGGGATATTGATTCCCACCATGGTGAATAAGGGCTATGACAAGGATTTTACCGTGGCGGTGACAGCTACCTCCTCCACGATTGGGATTATGATCCCCCCCAGTATTCCTCTGGTTCTCTATGGAATTGCAGCGGGAGTTTCCATCGGAGATTTGTTTTTGGGAGGGATCATTCCGGGGATACTGGTGGGGGCAGTGCTTATTGGCATTAGTGCGGTAATCTCGAAAAAACGGAATTATCCTGCGGAGCGCCGGTATTCCTTTCGGGAGAGCCTGCACATTGTGGTGAAGAGTGTTCCGGCGCTGATGACTGTGATCATAATTATCGGCGGAATTACCAGCGGGATTTTTACGCCCACCGAAGCCGCGGGAATTGCCTGCGCCTATACGGCGCTGCTGGCGATCTTTTATTATAAGGAGCTTTCTCTGCGGGACATTCCGGGACTCATCTACAAAGCATCTCTCACCATGGGAATTGTGGCCTTGATGATTTCTGCGGCTACGGCTCTCGGCTGGTTTTTTACCAGTCAGGGAATTCCCCAGCAGATCGCCAATGCGCTCATGTCCGTCACAGACAATAAGTATGTAATTCTGCTGTTGGTAAACTTTCTGCTGCTGTTTGTGGGAATGTGGATGGATCTGGCGCCTGCAGTCACCTTGTTTACTCCCATATTGCTGCCCATTGTCACGGCTGTGGGGGTGGAGCCTCTGCATTTTGGGATTATTATGGTGGTAAACCTGGCTATCGGCCTCTTTACCCCTCCTGTGGGAGTATGCCTTTTCATCAGCTGCGGGATTGCCAAGATTTCTATTGCGGATGTGATAAAGGCATTTATTCCTTTCTTTATAGGAATGTTGGTAGTTTTGGCGCTGATTGTTCTGGTACCTCCCATCTGTACATTTTTACCAAGCCTGCTGTGATAAAGGTTTGTCAGGCTTAAAAGGACCTGATAATAGAGAAAGGAGCGTTTATTGAGTTATGAAACTGAGTGTACTTCCCGTGTCTTTGTTTTCCAAGCTGTCAAGCCAGGAAATGACCGTGGCCCAATGGGCGGAATTTGCCCAGAAGCTTCCGGTGGATGGTTTTGATACCAGTATTTTATTCTATCCCAGCGCGGTTCCCACCGCCCTGCAGCAGATCAAAAGGGAACTGGAGGAGAAAGAGATATCCATACAGCCGGTGATGGTTTGCTGCTATCCGGATTTTACCCATCCGGATCCCATGGAAAGGGAGCGGCAGATGGATTATTTCCGCCGGGATCTGGCGCTGGTCTCAGAGCTGGGATTTCAATATGTGCGGACAACAGCCGGCCAAAGCCATCCTGGACTTACTTTGGAGGAGGGAGTAAAGCGCTGCACGGACTGCTTTGCAAAGGTGCTGCCTGCAGCCGAAAAATATGGGGTGAAGCTGGTCTTTGAAAATCACTCCAAGCCTGGCGCGTGGCCGCTTATTGATTTTTCCTTCCAGCCGGAGGCTTTTTTGGCCATCTCCCGGGAGATCCAGGATATGCCCATGGGAATCAACTTTGACACGGCAAACGCGGTGGCCTGCGGCTCAAATCCGGGAGAGCTTCTCAGAAAGGTGATCCATAAGGTTTGGACTGTTCATATGAATGACACGGCTACGGTGGGAAGCTGGACTCCCATTGGGATCGGGGATGGGCTGGTGGATTTTGAGGAAGTATTTTCTATATTGGAGGAATATGGCTTTGACGGCTGGGTTTGTATTGAAGAAGCCAGCGGCCAGGGGCTTCCCGGAATCCAGCGGGCGGTTCAGGTGGCCAGAAAATATGTAAAGTAAGACGAGGGAGGAGCAGATGAGTAAAAGAGAAACATCAAGGGAGCGCGTCTTAAAGACCTTGAACCACCAGGAGCCGGAGGGGCTGGCCATTGATTTTGGATCCTCCACCTCCACAGGGATCAGCATCTTTGCCTATGATAAGCTGCGGGAGTATCTGCAGCTGGACAAGGATCAGCTGCCACGGCTTTATGAACTGTTTTTGATGATGGCTGATCCTTCCATGGAAATGCTGGAGCGCATGGGGGGAGACATTGTCCAGCTGAAACGGTATGCCCCCAACTTTGACATACCCTTAAAGGACTGGAAGGAGTGGAGCTTTCCTCAGGGAACCCGCTGTCTGGTTCCGGGGGGATTTTTGCCAAAGGAGACTGAGAAAGGACTGGAGATTCGGGATGAACAGGGAAAGACTCTGGCACGGATGCCCCAAAATGGATTTTACTTTGACCAGGTGGATTTTCCCTATGTGGGAGTGGAAGAGATGGAGGAGATTGATGCCCTGCACCTGACAGGGATCAGCGACGCGGAGGTGGATTATCTTGCCCAGGAGAGCAGGCGGCTTCATGAGGAGACGGATAAGGCAGTCATGTATCCGGTGTATAACAGGACCTTTGAGGCAGGTATGCGGGGCTGGGGCTTTGAGGAATGGCTGATTCAGATCATGACCAACGAGGATATGGTGCATCATTATCTGGAAACCCTGACGGAAATTTATATCCGGGATCTGGATCGGGTGCTGGGGGCGTGTAATGAATACATTGATCTCATCCGGTTTTGTGATGATCTGGGAACCCAGACCTCTCTTATGATGTCAAAGGAGCGATACCGGGAACTGATTAAGCCCTACCACACCCGAATGTTCCGGCACATTAAGGAGCATTATCCAAAACAGAAAATCGCTCTTCACTGCTGCGGAGCCATCGAGCCTCTGATTCCGGATCTCATAGAATCCGGGGTGGATGTTCTGAATCCGGTACAGATATCTGCTTCAGGAATGGAGCCAAGGCGCCTAAAGGAAAAATATGGGGATCAGATTGTATTCTGGGGCGGCGGCGCGGACATGCAGTTTCGGGTTATGGAGGGATCTCTGGAGGATCTCAGACGGCATGTAGAGGAAATGATAGAGATATTTGCTCCCGGGGGAGGATTTATATTTGCTCCCACCCATAATATTCAGGCGGATGTGCCGCCTGAGAGGGTTATGGCTATTTATGATACGGCCTTGAAGTATAGGAAAAGGGCTTGAGGGGGGTGGAGGATCTGGTAAGGGATCTGCTCCCACTGATTGCATGGAAAAGATACTGGATAGTATGCCCAAACTATGGTAAGATAAAATCAAAGCCAGGGAGGTGCAGGGTATATGGCCAGAACCATAAGCATTGGTTGTCAGGATTATGAGACGATTCGAAGAGAAAACTACTTTTATATAGATAAAACTCCATTCATCTCTGAATGGTGGGAGGGCGGGGACAGCGTAACGCTGATCACCCGTCCCCGTCGTTTTGGAAAAACCCTGAACATGAGCATGGTGGAGCAGTTCTTTTCTCTGAAGTATGCCAACCGGGGCGACCTGTTTCAGGGCCTTTCCATCTGGGAGAAGGAAAAATACAGGAAGCTGCAGGGGACTTATCCGGTAATCAGTCTTTCATTTGCAAATGTAAAAGAAAGGAGTTATGAGTTAACGGTCCAGAGAATAAACCGGATTCTTACGGAATTGTACTATGACCATAGCTTTCTGCTGGAGAGTTCTTGTCTGCTGCCGGAGGAAAAGGAAGATTTCCGCAGTATTTCCCAGGGGATGCCGGAGGTTACAGCCACCATGGCAATTCATCAACTGGCAAAATTTTCTCTTAAACCTCAAGCAAATTTTCAACCTATCTTTTCATATCTCGGCAAATGGCGATAAGTCTTGGATTTTAAGGCTTTTTCGCCATTTGTCATATCGGGAG
>JAAWJI010000026.1 GCA_022796795.1 Lachnospiraceae bacterium
TACATCCTTTTTCCTTTCTGTTCAACTGCATAAATCAAAACAGATACGCTCCTTAGTAACTGGCTTTACATACCGGTTTGCCACCTCCAGGTGGTCTGGCTGAACCTGATATTCAGCCAGAGCCTGGTAGGAGTCCAGCCTGCATATACAAGCCAGATCCCGGTTGCTCCACGGGGTTTTCCCATAATAAAATCCAATCTCCTGAAGGCCCGGGCATTTTTCCGGAAGCTCCTGCATGACCTGATGAATATTCCCGGCAATCTCCGCCCGTTGTTCCTCTGGCACTTCTGCCCGGAAATTCCACAGAACAATATGCGTAACCATCATCAGCCTCCCAGATTATAGCCGCCGATCAGGGCATAGACTACGCTGATAATCAGCAGCGCCACGCACCACAAAATAGAGCGGTAGAACAGATATTCCTTCGTCTCCTCATCTGCCGTGGACAGCATCAGGGCCCCGTTCTGGGAGAAGGGACACATGCCTGTATAGCAGGCGGTGAGAATCAGGGCGGTGACGCAGGCCAGAGCGCTTACCTTGCTTCCGTTTGTAATCATGCCGTAAATCATAGGCAGCATCAACGGATACACCACGGACATGGCGGAGCAGAAGAAGCTGAGCACGCCCCCCAGCAATGCAAAGGCCGCAGGAATCATCCACACCGGAATACTGTCATTGAGCCAGCCGCCCAGAATATCCGCCAGTCCGTTCCGCACAGCCACCTGAATCAGCATGGACACGCCGCAGATCAGAAGAAGTGCGTTCCAGGGAATCTTTTTGGCAATAATTTCCTTCTCGTCACCCAGATTCAGCAGCATACAGGCAATGGCTCCCATAATGGACCAAAACTGAATGTTACAGTGGTCCTTCAAATAGGTAACAGCGGGAGAGGGGCAGATAAAGTTCAGCACCAGAGGAAGCAGGTTTGCCAGCAGCACCACCAGGATAATCCCCAGGTTCTTTTTCTGCACATCCGTAAAGGGAGCCGGTTTTTCCATCTCCACCTTCTGAGCCTTATAGCCTCCCAGCAGCACATAGCAAATGAGAAATGCAATGATGCAGGGAAGAATGGAAGCGTATCCAAAAGCAACAGCCAGATCTGTGGCCTCCTCCACAGGCCAGCCTGCCGTCATGAGAAGTCCTGCGTTGGTGGGTCCTCCTGCCGCCCACTGCAGGCCTCCCGTTGCCAGAGCGCCTACATTGGTTCCGATGAGAACCAGCAGGGGATTAAATTTTCCTCTCTTGGCAATCACAAGACCAATGGGAGCCACAAAGACAATTCCCCACACGCCTACCCCCAGACCGGAGATAATAAAGGATGTGAGAAAAACGGCAATGGGGGAAAACCAGGGCCATCCCCTGGTGGCGTATACGATCCGGTCCGCCACCCCTGCCAGGGTTCCGTTTAAGGACGCATAGCCGAAAAACCAGCTGGTCACTATGAGAATAAACATAATACTGGTAGGCCAATACCCAATAATTTCATAAGTCCCTGCGCCTCCAATCCAGGAACCGATGATAAATGCAAATGCCATGCCAATCAGCCCAATATTGGAATCCTTCTTAAAAATACCCATTACAATGGTAAGCGCCAAGGCTATCATAACCAATATGATTATGGTTCCGCTAGACAACATAAGCTTTCTCCTTCTCTATGTACTTCTGATTTCAGTTACTCTTCATGGCCTGCCGTATAGGCATTTTTCATGGCCTGTGTAGGTTTTTCCGGCGGCGTATAACCCACCGCTTCCCAGAGTGGACGGTTGTAATCATATAACGCATCCGTCAAGGCAATGCCAATATCTGGATCCAGCATCACCGGATGAGCCACCCAGCTTCCCCCAGGAGCCATAAGGTGAATCCGGTCCAGGATTTCCTTATATCTCTCCTCATAGGTAGCTCCGGGCCGGTCCAGAATTCCCTGGTTGTCAAATCCGCCTACAAAGCATAGCTTGCGGCGGTATTTCCGCTTTAACCCAAAGGGATCATTTTTAATCTGAAGCGGATTCAGCGCATCAAACCCTAACTCAATAAAATCCTCAATCAGCGGCGCAATATAGCCGCAGGAATGATGTTCATACAAAAGTCCTTCCCCATGGACTGCCTCCACCACCCGTTTCAATCTGGGCTTAAAAAACTGCCTCCAGGTCTCTATATTCATGAACATGTCTCTTCCGTCGCCGTAGTCATCATGAAACTGAATTTTATCCGGTTTATAGTATTTTGCGATGAGCTGGATCTGACGAACCCGAAAATCTGTCAGCGCATCCAGGAAATCTTCTGTAGCCTCTGGCTCTGTCAGCAGATAGCAGGCCGCATCCTCAAATCCCGTCAGACTGTGAAGCTGTTCAAACAATCCGTTAATCACAATGACGCTGCTGATCTTATTTTTCCTGTCCCAGGACGCTGTGTCTCTGGCCGCCCCGTTTTCCCAGTCCCAGGTTTCCGGATCAGGAAAGGTCAGCTCCTCTCTCCAGGTGGTAATGTCCTCCAGCCGCTGGGTTCCCGGGGTAACCATCTGTCCTTCCATCCCTGGCATAAAGTCCCAGGATACCCCCAGGCAGTCAATCTGCCTTAATCCATATCCGTGAGCTCCCTCCTGGGAGGCCGTATACACACAGGTATTCTGATCCAGGTATTGGGATGGTACCCAATAGGGCTCTGCATGGCCGTATGCCATGAGAATATTTTCTCTTGCTGTAATCATGGTCCTCATTCCTTTCCCGGCCTTGTCCTTCTCAGGAAAGAAATTCCTTTAGGACAATCACCTTTGTCTCTACCAGCTCTTCCAGAGCCTGAAAGCCCTCTCTGCCCATGCCGCTCATCTTCATGCCCCCAAAGGGCTGCATCATATTGCGGTACATGCCTACGCCGTTGACCACCATGCCGCCGGACTCTACCTCCTGGGCGATGCGCATGCCCAGCTTCCAGTCTCTTGTCATGACGCAGCCGGACAGGCCATAGCTGCTACTGTTGGCTATTTCAATAGCCTCCTCCACGGTGTCAAATCCGATGACCGGAGCCACAGGGCCGAAGATTTCCATATCTCTGGCAATATCCATATCCTTTGTCACATCCACAAGCAGGGTAGGCTCGATAAAGGCTCCTTTTCTGTGCCCGCCCCAGAGCAGCCTGGCCCCCTGCTTGATGGTATGGTTGATCTTTTCCTCCACTTCTATAGCCGCCCTCTCGGAAATAAGGCTGTTCATCTTCATGCTTCCGGGTGGTAAGCTGTTAAAGTCACTATTCAGGAAGCGCTCTACCTCCTTGTGCATATCCACGTCATAGCCCATCTCAATGCCGGAAACCAACTCCAGAGCTGCCTGAATAAACCGTTCCTTTACAGAATTCTGCACGATAAAACGTTTGGGAGAAATGCAGACCTGACCTGCCGCATTCATTCTCCAGCGGATTCCCTCTCTGGCAGCCGCCTCCACATCGCAATCCTCCATGACAATGTAGGGATCATTCCCCCCAAGCTCCAGGGCGCAGGGCGCCAGCCGCTTTGACATAGACTGGGCAATAGAAATTCCCACCTCCGTGCTTCCCGTCAAAGACACGGCGTTGATCCTGGGATCCTTCACCATATAATCCCCCACGATCTCGCCGGAGCCTGTGATCACCTGCAGGGCATCTCCCGGAACTCCTGCCTCCCAGAGAAGCTCTGCCATCCTGATCACACCCAGAGGATTGGTGGTAGGCGGCTTCACAATCACGGAATTCCCCACGGCCAGAGCCGAGGCCGCCTTATAGGCAAAGAGCATCAGCGGCGCATTAAAGGGAACAATACAAAGAACCGTTCCCACAGGCTGGTGCAGCACCAGCTGCAAGTCCTTCTGTGTCTTTCCGTCGTGTCCCTGCTCTGTTCCTGGCACCAGGACGGTTCCGTCCAGTCTCTTGGCCGCCTCCACATATCCCCGAAAGAGCCCCGGTACTCCCTGGTACTGAAACAGACAAGTCCGCACACTGAACCCGCTTTCCAGGGCATGAATTCCTACAATCTCCTTTTTGTGCTCCTCCAGAAGCTGGATAAACCTGTCAAAAACTTTTTCTTTATCCTTCAGCGGAACTTCCTTCCACTTTTTCAGACCATTTTTCGAAGCCTCCATGGCCTGATCCATGTCCTCCCGGGTAGCCATGGGAATAGTATCCAGCTTTTCCCCAGTGGCAGGATTACAGACCGGAATCACTTTGCCGTCGCTGGCATCCACCTTTCTGCCATTTATCAACATTTTCATATGCGTTTCTCCTATAGGAAGCCCCGGCAGCAAACAGTTCCTTTGCTGCCGGTATGCTTTTCCTTGTCAATTCTCCGATTTTCCCGCCTGTACCTTGGAATAATAATTAATCCGTTTGATAATGTGGGCAAACTCCTTCATCCTGGTTACCCGTGGATAATTGCAGTCCGGATTCCTGGTCTTATCCTTGTTGTTGAAAATAGGGTGCTTCAGCATGAGCTCCAAAACCTCTTTGTCATTGTACCCCCACTCCTCGAAGGTTTTGTTCTGGGCAATGTTCAGATCCCGGTTCAGCTCAATGACCCAGTCGATCAGCATCTTTACATCAAAGTCCTCCGGCGCCACCTGCTTTTTTGTCAGGGCATTGTAGGCCTTTCTGTATTTTTCTTTACAGCCCATGGCGTTCCACTCGATCACTGCAGGCAACGCCATGCCGCAGGCATCTCCGTGAGGCATGTGAAAGGGCTCCTCGGACATGGGATGAGTAATCACATGGTCCTGACCGATACTGGCGATGCCCAGGGAAAATCCTGCATACATGCATGCCAGACTCATCTTGTTGGCATACTCGTCAACTGCCGGATTGGCACAGAAGGGCCGGATTGCCTCTCCCACCAGCTCCAGGGAGCGGAGAGAAAACAGCTCCGTAAAGTCGTTGGCATTCATATTGGTGTAGGATTCCAGGGCGTGCGTTAAGGTGTCCACCGATGTGGCGGCTGCCACGGAAAAGGGCAGTCCCGCCAGCAGATCCGGATCCATCAGAGAATATGCAGGCAGGAGGCAGTCGTGGGAGGGAACCAGCTTAAATCCCTTCTCATCGCAGATCACCGCATTGATGCATACATCACTTCCCGTCCCCGCCGTGGTGGGAACCGCAATCATGGGATAGGTATGATGGGCCAGGGGCTTGTGCTGAGGAATCCCCACGAAGTCCATGCATTTCTTTCCGGAATCCCCTACAATGGCCACCCCCTTGGCCGTGTCCATGGTGCTGCCGCCGCCCACGGCAATCATCACATCAGCCCGAAACTCCTGATACATGGGAACTGCCTTTGTGTCAATGGTCACTGCCTCAGGATTGGGACGGACATCTGTAAAGACGCAGTACTCCACCCCTTCCGATTCCTTGAGAAGATTCTCAATAGGCTCAATGACACCAATGTTATATAAAGCAGGGTCTGCAATCAGCATGACCCGCTTCCACCCCTCTGTCTCCAGAATCTCCGGAATCATGGAAATGCATCCGGAGCCCTGGTATAATCTCTGCCGAATCCCAAATTGTAAATATTTTTTTGTTCTCACTAGAATCTACCTCCTCTGCCCTGGCATGTATCTTAATGTGTGCCGTACAAAATGGCTCCCTGTTTCTGCAGTCTCTCCTGCAGCTCTTTCACATTTTTCTCCAGCTCTCTGGGCGTAATATTATCCCTTACACAGAGATACGCCGCAATTCCTGCAGCCTGGCCTGTCACCATATTTTGCTGCACATATCTTAAATAGGAATCCCGGTCTGTGGACACCATTTTTCCTGCCACCAGCATGTTCTCCACATTCTGGGGAACCAGGCACCGGTAGGGAATGTCATAGGAGCCCCCGTTCTCCGGGCAAACCTTGGCCACTGTCTCCAGGGTAGTGGTATTGCACACATGATGCGCGCCTGCCTTAAAGTGGCTCTTTCCGATCACATCGTCAAACTTGCGCCCAGCCTTTACATCCTCTCTGGTCAGCTTATAGTCTCCCATGATTCTGCGGCCTTCCCGGATCCGTACCTCCGGACACATCTTTGTAATATAGGCATTTTCAAAGCCCGGCAGATATTTCTTCACAAACTGAAAGGCCATTTTATTCTGTTTTCTGCACTCGATCTCCGTTCTGGTCAAATCCCATGCATCAGTGGGAAGGGCATTGGGCCACTGGGAGGAATGCTGGAAGTGAGCCTGCACCACGCCTCCCTCTTTGGGGGTGAGGAAAAATCCCACGCCGCTGTAATCATGCCATTCTCCGTTTTTCAAGGCCTCATCCCGGAACTTATAAAAGCCCATGAGCTCTCCGATCTGGGTAATGTCTGTGGCATTGCGCAGGAACTCCTGCACCTTTTCCTTTGTCTCCTGTACTTTCTCCTCTGACCAGTGGGGCAGGGTGTACTCAAAGTAGGAGAACTGATCCGGATTCTCATTTACATATTTCAGCAGCTTCTTCCAGTCCACGCCGTCCACGGTAAAGGAAACCGTGTGAGGCTGAATGGTATCCCGGTCCACCATCTCAAAGGGCGCTCCGGCTCTGGTTGCGATATCTCCTTCTCCCGTGCACTCAATCACGATTTTGGCAGGAATCAACATACGTCCGTTGGTGTTCTCCACGATCACGCCCTTGACCACATCGCCTTCTTTTGCAACGTCCACCACCAGAGAGTGGAGGAGAAGCTCCGCGCCGCTTTCCTCGATCATCTCAAACAGAAGGAAATTAAACCACTCCGGATCAATATAGGAGAAGGTGTAGCCTGCTGCCAGTCTCTCTTCTGGCTTAATATGGGGGAGCGCGTGTCCCTCCTTCAAAAGACGGGAATGCATTTCCTCGATCAGGCCTGCCGCATCCTGCTCTCCTAAGGGATTAAAAAGATGTGCAAATGCAAATCCCGGAGGGCCGGAAAAGCTGATCTGTCCTCCCAGGGTTCCCACCCTCTCAATCAACAGGGTCTTTGCTCCCTCTCTTGCGGCAGCAATAGCCGCGCATACGCCAGAGGCTCCTCCTCCGCAGACAACCACATCATATTCCTTTGTTGTAATCATTGATCTCCATCCTTTCTGTATTTTATTTTTATTCAGCGCCTTTTCTATTCCAATTGGATTTATGCAACTATTTTCACAAAAAAGTCTTTTATTTTCAATGGATTTTGTGGAATTGTCACATTTTTCAAATTGACAAAAAATGGACACCTTTTATGGTGCCCTGTCAACTTTTTGTCAAGCTCTAAAACGTGCCAGCTTGGCCAATACACTTTTCAATTTTATTTTACTATGGTATTCGTGTAATGTAACCTTCCACTTCGGTTGAGTAATCTGCTTGTGGTTCCATCTGCATGATTGAACCACAAGCAACTGGCAGTTTCAGAACGATGATTTTAAAAGGAGGATTGAAATTATGACAAAACAAAAAGAACGGATCCGAAGATACCTGCTTTTTATGATCGGACTCTTTATCAATTCTTTGGGAGTGACTCTTGTGACCAGAGCAGACCTTGGCACCTCCCCCATCTCTAGTATTCCCTATGTCTTAAGCTTAGGCTTTGCCCCCAGCCTGGGAACCTTTACTCTTTATATGAGTCTGTTCCTTATTGCTCTACAGCTGCTGATTCTGGGCAGAAGCTTTCCTCGGCAATATCTGCTGCAGCTGCCTGTTTCCTTCCTGTTTTCTTACTTCATTGACTTTTCCATGAAGCTACTGGCTTTTCTGAAGCCGGATCATTATGCACAGAAGCTGCTCTTGCTTCTGGTTGGCTGCTTCGTATTAGGCTTTGGCGTATTTATAGAGGTGGCGGCCAATGTAGTCATGCTTCCCGGAGAATGTTTTGTAAATGCTGTTTCCATGACCTACCATACGGACTTCGGAAAAACAAAAATAATCTTTGATTCCTCTCTGGCAGCGCTGGCTATTGGCATCAGTCTTCTTTTGTACGGGAAAGTAAACGGCGTTCGGGAGGGCACCCTCATAGCCGCTGTTCTTGTGGGAATGATTGCCCGATTATTGAAACAGTATTCCCTGCAATATAGGCCAATCCTTCTCCCATGAATAAACGCATAGGCAGGGAACAGGCTTTTTGTTTTATGTACTCTCTTCAATGAGACGAAGCAGTTCTTTGTAAACCGCTGCTTTCTCACGCTGTTGGGGAGAATGACTCTCCACAAACTGCTGACAGCTGTGATACAAGGCGGAAATGGTGAAATCCTCCGTGGTAACAAGAGCGCAGGCTCCCTCCTCTGTATGATGCTGTGTTCCCACAATACAGGCCATATTCTTCTCTTTCACACACAGTGCCACCTTCTCATAGGAATGGATCAGCGTCCGGTCTGTCAGCAGAATTTCAAACCCATCCGAAACCAGAAATTTCTCCGCCGCCATGCGCATCATGTCCCGGAACAGCTCTCTGGGCGCATACACGGGAAATCCCACGCAGTGGGACAAGAACCGCATCATTACGGAATCCATGCGCAAAAGCTCCCGAAGCTGTCCGGTCTGAATCACATAGGTAATCAGGGGCTTTTCCTCCACACTGTTTAAAGCTTCCTCTGAAGTCTGTCCTATGACAATCCGGCATTTTCTCTGCATCTCCTCCGTCAGGTCATTGACAGTCAGCAGCTTTTCCAGCATTTCCAGGGAGAGCATGTACAAAATAGGCGCGCCGGAAAAATAGAACACCTTGCGGTTATCTGCAATAACCTTGCGGAACTGGGTGAAGAATTTCCCGTCCTGTTCAAATCCCATATGCTCAAACAGGTTGTGGCTGGTGGAAAATATGTCCTGGAGAATGGCAGAGCAATTCTGAAGCACCGCCTTGTTGGCGGTCAGATAGGTGACGCTTTTCTTGGTGTATCGGTCTGAGGATATCCCAATTATGACTACCTTGTCTTCTGCCAAAAATATGGTCTCTTTAATATCCGGCGTCAGGTATTGTGGAATATAATAGGCTCTGGCGTCCCCCACCAGATGGATAGGAAGCCAGCAAAATAAGGAGTTCGCCACCTGCCGCAGACGTCTGTCGATGGGATGAATCACATTGATGTTGTGTTTATTGCGAACGATCTGAATATTTTTCTTCTGCCAGCTCTTTATGAAATCCTCATCGTCAAACCACTTATTATCCTCCCTGCCGTAAAGCCAAAGAGTAGTCTTTTCCTCACAGTTCAGAATATATTCTAAAAAAATGTTGACCGCAGTGCGCTTCCCTTCCTCTCCGTAAAAAGCATAGAAATTTCCGGATTCCGTACCAGCCGGAAGGTACTGCTCCAGGGAGTGGTTTCCCCCAGCAGGGGAACTGGACAAAATCCAGTATTCCAGCTTCTGAATCTGCTCCTGAAAGGTTTGATCCCGTGAAACGTCAAATCCGCAGATTTTATTCACCCGCCCATAGCTGTTCTTTGCATCCAACTTTAAAAACAGCTCGGCAATTCTGTTCCCGTATTCTGAGCTGATCTTCCGCTTCCCACTCTTCCATTTGCTTACCAGAGAGCAATCCACGCTGAGGTAATTTGCCAGCTGTTTGCTGGATATTCCAAATTCCCTGATCAGACTTTCCAAATGAGACATGCGATTCCCCCCATAACCTTTTTGTAATACTCTACCATAAGACAATTTTTCTGGCAAGCATTGCTGGTGGCTTGACTTTCCTGTGTAAACCGGCTAGAATGTGGTTGTTGATCTTAAAAAGGTTTCGCTGCGTTTTCCAGCGGCCCCCTGCAAAAGGGCTGGAAAATCGTAGAGAATACGCAATATTTTTGTAGAAATGAGGTAGATTCCTTTTGAAACATCTGACACATTTTGTATCACTGCTGCTGATCCTGTGCCTGCTGGCCGGATGCGGCAATAAAGCCACAGACAATCAGACGCCGTCCCAGACGGAGACGCCTGAAACCGCGGAAACTCCCGCTGATACCAAGACTTCCGATTCCCAGAGTCAGGAAGAGTCCGTCAAACCCCAGGCGGTCGAAAATGGCGCTGCTGTTACGGTAACTGATATGAGTGGCCGCCAGATTACCCTGGACGAGCCTGCCACAAGAATCGTGGCCTTGACTGCTGCGGACTGCGAGATCCTGTATGCCCTGGGAGCCGGAGATACCCTGGTAGGCCGGGGAGAATTCTGTGACTGGCCCTCCCAGGTAACAGAGGTTCCCTCTGTGGAATCCGGAGCAAACACCAATATTGAACAGATTATCGCCTTAAATCCCCAGGTTCTTCTCATGAGCACCATGGCCCAGACCGAGGAGCAGATCGCAGCCCTGGAAAATGCCGGAATCCATGTGGTTGTCAGCGACGCCCAGGATATTGAAGGCGTCTATGAGGCCATCACCCTGATCGGCGCCCTCATGGACAAGAATGAGGAGGCCAAAGCTATGGTATCCGGGATGCAGGACGCCTTTGCCCAGATCCGGGAAAATTCCACGGGAGACGGCAGCGAAACCGTATATTTCGAGGTTTCCCCTCTGGAATACGGTCTGTGGGCAGCGGGCAGCAATACCTTTATGGATGAGATTGCCCGGATGCTGGGGCTTACCAACGTGTTCTCTGATGTAAGCGGCTGGGCGGAGATTTCCCAAGAACAGGTGCTGCAGCGGGCCCCGGATTACATTGTGACCATTTCCATGTACTTTGGCGACGGTCCTACGCCAGATCAGGAGATTCTCTCCCGGGCCGGATGGGAAAACATTCCGGCGGTTCAGAACAAAAAAATTCTGAATCTGCAGAATAACGAATTATCCCGGCCAGGCCCCCGCCTGAAGGATGGTGCTGAGATTTTGTACGATTTTGTGTACGGAGAATAGATTTGATCCCATCATGTCCGCAGAATCTGGGTTTTTCCCTCTGCGGACATGTTTTTTACAGGAGGACCTGATTTTGAAGAGTAACAAGCGTCCGGAAAGCTTTCGGCCTCTGGAATACCTGATTTTTATTGCTGTCACAACCGCTGTGATGCTGCTGTGCGTCTGTGTGGGCAGCGTTATGCTTCCCCTGAAAGACACGGTGACCGTTCTCCTGAACGCCCTTACAGGCGCCGGATTCCCGGAGAGTGAGCTGGCCGCCAATATTCTACTGCCGGTGCGCCTTCCCCGGGTTCTGTGCGTGGCCCTGGTGGGAGCTTCCCTTTCCCTCTGCGGAGGGGCCATGCAGGGACTTTTGAAAAATCCTCTGGCAGACGGCACGACCCTGGGTGTTTCCTCGGGAGCCTCCCTGGGAGCTGTGCTGGCCATTGCCTTTAGTCTTTCCATTCCGGGGATTTCCTTTGGGGGAACCATGCTCTCGGCTATTCTCTTTGCCTTCCTGTCCCTGGCTCTGATTCTGACTCTGGCCTACCGGCTGGATTCCTCCCTGTCCACCAACACTATTATCCTCATAGGCGTGATTTTCTCCATGTTTGCCAGCAGCATTTCCAGCCTGGTGATTACCTTTGCCGGCGACAGGGTAAAAACCATTACCTTCTGGACCCTGGGCTCTCTTCAGGGAAGCAGCTATGAAAATGCCCTGGTACTCCTGGGGACTCTGGTCCTCTTCGGCGGCGTGCTCCTTGGCTACTCTCAGGAGCTTAACGCCTTTGCGGTGGGGGAGGACAATGCCCGCAACATCGGCGTGAATGTGCGCCGGGTAAAGCTTATGGTCCTCATCTCCATTTCCGTGCTCATTGGCGTCTGCGTGTCCATCAGCGGTACCATTGGATTTGTAGGGCTTGTCACCCCCCATATGCTGCGCAGCCTCACAGGCCCCAATCATAAACGCCTGCTTCCGGCTACTTTGTTTGGCGGCGCCTGCTTCCTCATGCTGGCCGATCTTCTGTCCCGTACCCTTTTGAATCCCCGAGAGCTGCCTCTGGGCGTAGTCACATCCTTTGTAGGCTCTCTCCTGTTTATCTATATCTTCTACACATCCAGGAAGGGGGACTAAAGATGCTGGAAGTAAAAAATCTCACGGTTCGATTTGGTAATACGACGATTATAAACGATATAAGCTTTTCTGTTTCTCCCGGACAATGGCTTATGGTGGTGGGTCCCAACGGAGCCGGGAAAACCACCATTATCAGCGCTGTCTCCCGGGCTGTCCCCTACACCGGACAGGTTCTTTTTGACGGAACAGATGTTCAACGCCGAAAGAGCCGGGAGCTGGCTCAGTGTATGGGCGTTCTGTCCCAGAGTCACTATGTAGGCTATGGCTTCACCGTGGAGGAGGTGATCCGTCTGGGACGCTATGCCCATGCTCCCGGCCTGCTAACAGGAGGCAGGGACGACGGGGAGAAAAAGGTCCTGGATGCCATAGAAAAGACGGGTCTGGAATCCTGCCTGAGACAGTCTGTGCTCACCCTCTCCGGCGGCGAGCTGCAGCGCACCTTCCTGGCTCAAGTCTTTGCCCAGGATCCGCGGCTTTTGATCCTGGACGAGCCCACCAATCACCTGGATCTGGTCTATCAGAAGCAGGTCTTCCACCTGGTTCAGGAATGGGTGAAAGAGCCGGGTCGGGCTGTGATCTCCGTGGTTCACGACCTGAGTCTGGCCCGCGCCTACGGAACCCATGCTCTTCTCATGCAAAAAGGGCGCATTGTATCCGTGGGTCCTGTGGAAAAGGTTATGACCCCAGAGCACCTGAATGCGGTCTATTCCATGGATGTATTTGCATGGATGCAGAACCTGTACGGACAATGGAAGACGCTCTCATGAAGCTTATCTCTACATGGATGCAGAACTTGTACAGACAGCGGAGGGATTTGTCATGAAGCTTATGTTAACAGGCGGTTCCGCCAACGGAAAAAGTACCCTGGCCGAAAGGCTGGCCATAGGGCTTCCCGGCCCCCATTATTACCTGGCCGCCATGAAGCCCTACGGCCCGGAGGCCCTGGTCCGGATTCAGCGGCACCGGGTCTCCCACGACCGGAAAGGCTTTCAGACCATAGAGCGCTACCGGGATCTGGATTCCCTTTCTCTTCCATCCCGCGGAACCGTGCTGCTGGAGTGTCTCTGCAACCTGCTGGACAACGAGCTTGCAGATCGTTCCAGGCAGGTTGTGCCGCATATTCTGCGGGGGCTGAAACACTTAGGATCCCAGTGCGAAAATCTGATCGTGGTTACCAATGACGTGGGAAGCGACTGGCCTCAGTATCCGGACTCTACTCTGGAATACCAGACAGATCTTGGAAAGCTTAACTGCCTGGCGGCCCGGACCATGGACGCTGTGGTGGAGGTAACGGCGGGAATTCCCAGACTCCTTTTGGGGAAGCTTCCTGCTTCTGTTCAGGAGGTGCTGAGAGATTGTTGTGCTGATACTCTAATAGAGGCTAATACCCTGCAAACAGAAGTTGTTACAGACCCAGGGAAAATGGGGGACAGCATGGATGGAGCCCAGGGAATCTGCAGTTGGAAAAATGCTGGAAAAAAAGCAAAAGAATTGGGAAAAGAGAGGGATTGTGCCATGCTGCTGGTTATTGGGGCAGAAGCCTCCGGGAAACGGGATTATGTGAGAAGTCTTGGATACACAGAAAAAGAGATTTCCTGTTCGTTATGGGATGACCTCCCAGTTTTAGACGGGCTGCACCATCTTATTGCCCGGGACTCTTTAAATTCCCAGGCCTGGCTCCCCAGACTATTGGAAAAAAAGGTGGTCATCTGCAACGAGGTGGGCAGCGGCATCATCCCGGCCAGTGAGGAGGCACGGGCCTGTCGGGAGCAGACCGGGCGCATGTGCGTGCTGCTGGCCCAAAAGGCAGAGCGGGTGGTGCGCATGGTGTGTGGGATTCCGATTGTATTAAAATGAAAAGACGGGCCAAAGCAGCCACTTCTAACCCGTCTTTATCTGTCCTTCATTTTTTCTCTGATAACATCTTTCTTTCACCTCAGCCTGCATGAATCTTCGTAGCCGCAATAGCCAGGGCTCCGTCCCCGATATGGCAGGAAACGCTGAGAGACAAGGGATCCACATACCCTACCTTATAGCCGGGAAACGCCTCCTCCACCTCTGCCCGGAAGCGCTCTGCCTCCGCCTCATTGTTGGTATGGGCAATATCCAGGTACACCTCATGGGCGTCCAAGCCTCCAAAACGGTTTTCTATATCATTGCGGATGGCGTCGATCATCGTAGTCTTAGCTTGGTTCAGCGTCCGGGCCTTGGAAAAGGCATCAAGCTTCTCCCCCTGGATCTGCAGCACAGGCTTTAACCGCAGCATGGTACCGATAGCCGCGGCGGCAGGGGTAATCCGTCCGCCCTTCTTCAGATATTTCAGAGTTGTCAGAGTAATGTAAATGCTGGATTCCAGCCTCTCCGCCTCCAGCTGCTCCCGGATCTCCACGGCGCTCTTTCCCTGATCTGCCAGTGCGATGGCATCTATAACAGAGCGGCGCTGGGTAATGGAAATTCGCTGGTTATTCACCACCTGCACCCGACCGTCAAAATCCTGTGCCAGGGCAATGGCTGTCTCACAGGAGCCGGACAAACCGCTGGACATGGGAATATGCACCACTTCCTCATACTCCTTTAATGCTCCCTCCCACAATTCCAGTACAGATTCCGGAGAAGGCTGAGAGGTGGCAATATCCGCATCCTGAACCAGCTTTTCATAAAATTCCTTCTGAGTAAGGGTAATTCCCTCGAAAAATTCTTTTCCATCAATAGTAAACGGCATAGGAAGTACATAGATTCCCAATTCCTTTCCCATCTCCTGGGTAATGCCGCTGTTACTGTCCGTGATAATGGCAACCTTACGCAAGGTGTTCCTCCTATCTGGCAGTTTACTGCCTCTGTCAATGTTTCAAAAGACAGTATAACAGGTATGAGGAGAAAAAACAATCCTTTCTATGCATTGTTGCCGCTCCTGTGCTTTGTTTCTGTTCTTATAATTTAGAAATCCCAAATGCTCCGATACCAGCTTCTCTCTATTTTTTCATCTTCGGCTGAAAGATCAAACTAGCCAGATATGCAAATATCATAGCTGCCGAGATTCCCACAGCGCTGGCCGTAAAGCCTCCCTTAAAGATCCCCAGAAATCCGTCGCTGTCCACAGCCTCCTTGATTCCCTTCCAGAGCACATTGCCAAAGCCCAGAAGGGGCACGCTGGCCCCGGCTCCGGCATATTCCTGAAAGGGCTCATATAGCCCAACGGCTCCCAGCACTGCTCCGCTGCACACCAGCAGCACCATAATACGGCCCGGCATCATCTTTGTCTTTTCCATTAAAATCTGAACCAGCGCGCAAATCAGCCCTCCGACCCAGAATGCGTTCATATAGTCCATTTCCCTCTACCTCCATTTTTCACTCTGCACACATGTCCCCTGCCCCGGCGGTCTCCCATCCCTGGTCAGTTTCAAATGCTCACCCGGTCAGCAGTGCTCGATCACAACTCCGTGGGCAATCCCTGGCACAGCCTGTCCCTCATTATAGCTGACTGTGGACAATAGCGCTCCTGTGGGCACAAATAAAATCCGCTTCCACTGCCCCTTTTCCAGCATGGGCAGAAGCTTAGCAGCCAGAGTTACCGCAGAACAGGCGCAGCCGCTTCCCCCTGCGTGGGTATCCTGAGTCTCTGAGTCAAAGATCAGCATGCCGCAGTCCAGATGCTGCCCGGAAATATCAAATCCCTTCTTTTTCATGAGATCCAGCAAAATGGTCTGCCCTACGCTGCCCAAGTCCCCGGTGACAATCGCGTCATAATCTCTAGGGCTTCGCCCAAAATCCACCAGGTGCTGGTAAATGGTATCGCAGGCCGCAGGCGCCATACAGGCCCCCATGTTCAGAGAATCCTTCAGGCCGTAATCCACCACTCTTCCCGGGGTCACACCCGATATGCGGGCCTTTCCTCCTTTGGGGGCAAGGATAAAGGCTCCGCTTCCCGTAACGGTCCAGGTAGCTGCAAGGGGCCTTTGTCCTCCGTATTCCAGGGGAAAACGAAACTGCTTCTCCGCGCTGGCAAAATGGCTGGAGGTCAGGGCCATAACGGCCTCCGCATATCCTCCCTGTACGGTCATAGCCCCCAGCATCAGGGCCTCCCCAATGGTGGAACAGGCTCCGTACAGGCCGAACAGGGGAATCTGCAGATCCTTAAGGCCAAAGGAGGTGGCAATGAGCTGGCCCAGAAGATCTCCTGCAAAGAGATAGCGCACAGACGGACAGGTCTTTCCTGCCTTTTCCAGGGCTTTCCTGGCCGCCTTCTCCTGCAAAGCGCTTTCCGCCTCCTCCCAGGAACTCTTTCCCGCCATGGGATCCCACTCAACTTCATCAAAAAGCTTGCCCAGAGGGCCTTCCCCCTCCTTCTTTCCCACTATGGATGCCCCGCAGAGAATATGGGGCGCTTTCTCAAATTGAATACTCTGTTTTCCCAGTATCTGTGTCATGATTCCTCATTCCTATTCTATACTCTTTTCGCTCATTGTCCCCAGAAGTAAAAAGGTTTATGCATTTGAATCTAATCCCAAAACTTCATATTCCGGAAAACAAAAAAGAGCACCTGCCTCAACAGATGCCCATAAAGCCTCCCTATATGCCAGACTTGTCCCGCTTTTTAACAAGCCTCCCAAGCGTTACTCCTCTTCCTCTTTGGTCTTCTCCTCAGATCCAGTCTCCTCCAGCGCCGGCTCTGCGCCAAAAGCGTATGCCCCATCCCTGATTTCCTCCTGTTTATCCATGCCCTGATCCTGCCCTGGCTGCCGGAGCACACCCTTGGCTCCCCAAATCGCAAGCCCAGCGCCGATTACCACAAAGGCAGCCAGGGCAATCCCCACGAAAATCCTCTCCTTATCAGGAATCTGGTTCCAGTCTCTTCCCATGGTATAGGCCAGATATATCAGATATATGCCTGCAAAGGTATAAATGGCTTTTCTCGCCCGCTCTCTTCCCATCTCATCTTCCTCCAGATTTTATCATTGTATGTCCATTATAGTAAATTTTTATGCAAATAGCAATATTCCCAGATGTTTTCCAGATTAGATTCCAGGTCAGCTTATCCAGATCAGCTTATCCGGATCATCCAAGACCTTTCAGGAACTCACGCCTTCCATTCAGGAAATATTCCCCCCCAAAGGTAAAAAAATATGTAAACTAAAATTGCTCAATAAAAAGGAGGAATTTATGATGGATACAAAAATCGAAAAAAAGCAGCTGATTATTTTTATTATCATTGCCTACGGCGTTACTTTTCTCATGGGAATCCCGCTGTGGTACGGATATACCAGACAGCTTCCCACAGCTGCCTTTCCCAACGCCCAGATGCTGTACCCGGCAGCCGGCGTTATGCTGGCATATCTTCTGACGCGCAAAAAGGACCCACAAATGCCCCGGGCATTTTTTGTAAGCTATCTCCTGGTAACAGCAATCCTGATCGCATGCTCCATTTTCTCTGTGGTCCTTCCGGATATGTACATAGGATCCGGCGACCTGGCTGTAAATATCTGGCTGATGATTTTGCAGTATGCCATGATCGGCGGAAGCATCCTCTGTTTCATCTGCACCCTTATCGCCGGAAAGAACAAACGGGAGGCCTACGGGCTTCGCTGGAAAAACTGGGGAGCCTCCCTTTTTTGTATTCTGCTGTTTTTCCTGCTGCATCTCGCCCGGTTTCTGCTGGCCTATGGCCTGGATGGACAGCTGCAGCTTTTCCTGGATCTCTTAAAAAGTCCGGGTACCTGGATCATGCTTTTATTCCTTCCCGTCAATCTTGTGTTGTCCTACATTGCATTTTTCGGTGAGGAATATGGCTGGCGGTACTATCTGCAGCCCCTTTTGCAGAAAAAATTCGGACTGCGGGGCGGCGTGCTGCTCCTGGGCGTTGTATGGGGACTCTGGCATCTGCCTCTGGACTTTTTCTTTTACGTGCGGCCGGAAAACGGGCTTATCCAGCTCACCAATCAGATCATCACCTGCGTTACCCTGGGCATTTTCTTTGCCTATGCCTATCAGAAAACCCAGAATATCTGGGTTCCGGTGATCCTGCATTTCCTGAACAATAACCTGGCCGTGGTATTTAGTCCCATCCAGACCGCGGATGTGCTGCAGTATCAGGAGGTTACCTGGAGCATGGTTCCTCTGGCTCTTGTAATCAATATGCTGTTCTTCGGAAGCTTTCTGCTGTCAAAGCAGTTCCGGAAAGGAAAAGAAGCGGCTTCCCCTTTGGAAACCAATGATTTTTCCTCTGCTGAGTAGCTGGACACCTGATTTCATCCATGGTAAGATGTGCCCAGGAATAGAAAAACGGCTTTTGGGGGAGGGTTCACATGATCCATATGTATCTCTGCGATGACGACAGCGCTGTACGGCATCAGATTCAAACCATCATAGAACGGAAAATTTTGATTGAAGATTACGACATGCATCTTACATGCAGCGTCGGAAGCGTCCAGGATCTTCTGAAGACCCTGGAGCAGTCCAGGGCCAAACGGGGCATTTATTTTCTGGATGTGGACCTGAAGGATCCCAACTGGGACGGCTTCCTGCTGGGACAGGAGCTTCGGCGGCGGGATCCCCACGGCACCCTGGTATACATTACCAGCTTTGGGGATCTGGCCAGCCGTACCTTTCAGTATCACCTGGAGGCCTTTGACTATATTATAAAAGACAAGGATCAGCTGGAGGCCTCCATCGGCCGCTGCCTGGAGGAAATTTACCGCAGACTTTTGGCGGAGCAGCAAGATCCGGCCCAGGTTTTCACGGTGCGGACAGGAGACACCCTGCGCCACATTCCATTGGATGATATTCTTTTCTTTGAAACAGCGCCCAAGTCTCACCATGTGATCCTCCACACGCCTACTAGCCGCCTGGACTTTCTGGGCAGCCTTAACGAAATCGAGACGGAGATCGGGGAGGGCTTTTTCCGCACCCACCGGGCATACCTGGTGGCTCTCAACAAGATTGAGGAGATTGATCTCAAGCACAACCGGCTGCTGGTAGGGGGACGGGAATGTCTCCTGTCCCGGACTGCTAAATCAGCGCTGCTAAAACAAGGAGTACTATTATGACTGACGAATATATCCGGCTGGAGCATATCTCAAAGGACTTCGGCCAGACAACCGTATTAAAAGATCTCTGCGCGGTTCTTCAAAAGGGAGAAATCCTGGGATTCCTGGGGCCAAGCGGCGCAGGAAAAACCACTACGATTAAAATTCTCACCGGGCAGCTGGAGCCTACCGGAGGCGATGCCTATATCCTGGGCACCCATATTAAAAATATTGACGAAACCATCTACGAACAGATCGGTATTGTCACAGACCACTGCGGCGCCTATGAGAGGCTCACGGTCTATGACAATCTCCGGTATTTTGCCCGGATTCTCCAGGTAAATCCCGGGCGGATCGACAAGCTTTTGGAGCGGATCGGGCTCTACGAGCACCGGAAAAAACCGGCGGGCAAGTTGTCCAAAGGCCAGGCGCAGCGGCTGGTACTGGCACGGGCCGTGCTTCATAAGCCCAAGGTGCTTTTCCTGGACGAACCCACCAGCGGTCTGGATCCATCCACCGCTCAGTCCATTCACAAGCTGCTCATGGAATTGCGGGAGGAGGGGATGGCGATTTTCCTTACCACCCACAATATGGAAGAAGCGGCCAGGCTTTGCGATCACGTAGCCCTGCTCAATGACGGGCAGATTGTGGAATACGGCACCCCGGAGGAGCTGTGCCTGCGCTATAATCAGGATAAGCGCTATCGCATCCTGCTGTCTGACAGCTCAAAGCTTATGCTTGGGCAGACACCAAAAGACGTGGAACATCTCTCCCGCCTGCTGCTGGAAGATCAGATCAGCACTCTTCATTCCTGCGAGCCTACGCTGGAGAGCGTATTTTTAACCGTAACAGGGAGGTCTTTGCAATGAAAACCATTCACAAACACAAGCTGGCAGCCGTGCTGGAAATGAAGTGGCGCGGGCTGTTTTCCAAAAATTTTATCATCATGCCTCTGACTTCCATAGGGATCACCTTTGTCATGCTGCTGCTCTATCAGTCTATAGCCAAGGGCCAGGGTCATGTTCTCACGGATTATCTGCGGGCTATGGCCCTGGGAGTGGGCGCCACTATGAATATCACCATGACCGGAATCCTCTGTACAGCCATGTCTCTGGCGGAAGAAAAAGAAAAGCACACCCTGCGCGCCCTCATGACCTCCTCTGTCAATGGTCTGGAATTCTTTCTGGGAAGCGTTGTGCCTGTGGTGTTCCTCATGACCCTGGTAAATGGTCTGCTGATTCTGGTATCCGGCCTCTCCCTTTCCCTGTCCAGCTGGGCCGCCTGGATCGGCGTCTCTCTCTTGTGCGCCGTGGCCAGCGCTGTCCTGGGAATGGTTCTCGGTATTTGTACCAGAGATCAGATGAGCGCCAGTACCTTTTCCACCATTCCCATGCTGTTTCTGGCCGTAGTCCCAAGCTTCGGCGCGTTTAACGCGGGCCTGAAACGGATCAGCGATTTTCTCTTCACAGGCGTACTGGCCAATACGGCCCATGTCCTGGTGGAGGATTCCCCTGTCCTTCCTCTCCCAGGCCTGGCCGTTATCATAGGGGAAATTCTGCTGGCCGCGGCTCTGTTCCTGTGGGTCTATCGCAGGAACGGCTATGACGCAGGAGCCGCATGACCAGGGTATCTTAAATATCTATATCCAGAGGCTTATCCAGCTCCTCTGATACGTACTTTCCGTTCTTTTTTCTCTGGCGGACACATTCGGAGAGCAGATACTCAATCTGGCCGTTTACAGACCGGAAATCGTCTTCTGCCCAGGCGGCAATTTCACCATACAGCTTGGCGGATAGTCGTAAAGGAATCTGTTTTTTGGAGGTATCCGCCATATCAGTACAGGCTTCCGGAATTCACCACCGGCTGGGCATCCCGGTTTCCACACAGAACCACCAGCAGATTGGATACCATCGCCGCCTTGCGTTCCTCATCCAATTCCACTGTATTTTTCTCGTTTAAACGATCCAGGGCCAATTCCACCATGCCCACGGCCCCCTCCACAATCATCTTGCGGGCGTCCACAATGGCCGATGCCTGCTGTCTCTGCAGCATAACCGCCGCGATTTCCGGCGCATAGGCCAGGTAGGTAATCCGGGCCTCCAGGATCTCCAGTCCGGCTTCCTCCACCTTCTGCTGAATTTCATTGCGGATCCGGGCTGCCACCACCTCGCTGGAACCCCGCAGGCTGCCCTCGTCTGCAATCCCGTCCCCGGTGGTATCCACCCCCGGAGCCACATCATAGGGATAAATGCGGACAATATTGCGCAGGGCGCTGTCACATTGCAGGGAAAGGTATTCCTTGTAATTATCCACTTCAAACACGGCCTTGGCCGTGTCCACCACACGCCACATAACGGCAATGCCAATTTCGATGGGATTTCCCAGACAGTCATTGATCTTCTGCCGGCTGTTGTTCAGAGTCATAATCTTCATGGAAATCTTCTTTCCCACGATCTCCTCTTTGTTTCCCCCTGCGTTTGTGGTAATCTCCAGCATTTTTCCGGAACCGTTGTCCACATCGCCGCTTTGATTCAGTCTCGTCCTGGCCGCAGGATTCACTCCGGTGCAAAAAGGATTCACATAGTAGAATCCCTCCTCCTTCAGGGTTCCCACATAATTGCCAAACAAAGTCAATACAAGGGCCTCCTGGGGCTTTAAAACCTTCAGACCCAGGAAGGGAATCCATCCCAGAGACACCCAAATAATTCCCAGCACTAGCAGCGCCACGGAAAATGGGGTGGCTTTGTTCTCAACCATAACGGCCCCCGCCACAATAGCTCCAATTCCCAGAGCGTACAGGAAGAAGAGCAGAAGCATCATACTCATGCCATTCTTATTTCCCTTTAAAATTTTTTCTTCCATTGTAAAACCCTCCTGTTTCTTTTTGATATCAAAATCATATCACTTAGATATTTCTTTGTCAATAGTTAATTTAGTTGTTTTTTTCCGGTAATCTGCTATAATAATACCAGAGGCTGCGGGGACGCAACGCCCAGGAAAATCCTGCGTCATGGCTCCCGCATCTCATAAGGAGAAGCAACAACAGAGGTGTAAGTTATGGTAAACGCAATCTCAGGTTTTAGTTCTTATCAGGGCGCCTGGCAGGCTGTGTCGTCTGTCCAGCGTCCCCAGGCTGTCTGGAGATCCACGGGCGTTATGACCGCCCACCGGGCCGCCAGTCCCGAGACACCGGTACAGCCGGTTCGCCCTGCCGTTCCCGTAAGCCGGGACGAGGTAAATCCCATTGTCACGGCTATGCCGGTATGGTCGGAAAATTACGCGGCAGAGCAGGCCGCCAGATTCCGCGTCCAATATGCAGGGCTGGGAACCGAAGCTGAAGGCAATGCCCATAGCCAGGCAGCAGCCGGAACAGGCGAGACGCAGAATTCTTCCCGTCCTGTCTTTCCATCCGCAGGATCCGGGGAGCAAGCCATTACTCCGGCCGGACTAAACGGCGCCGCAGATCCGGCGGAGCTGGCAGTGCGCATGCGCATTCAATATGTGGGACCGGAATCAAAAGCTCCGGGAGCAAAAGCCGGAATGGAAGGGACCGAAAAGTTCCAAAGCGAAGCACAGATTGGAGATGTGCAGGAGGCTGGAGAAGCGGGGAAATGTCAGACCTGCGAGAAGCGCAAGTATCAGGATGGATCCGACGATATGAGCGTTTCCTATCAGACTCCCACCAGAATCAGTCCGGAAGCGGCAGCCTCCGCAGTCCGCGGTCATGAACTGGAGCATGTGGCCCATGAGCAGGCGAGAGCCCAGCGGGAGGATCGCAAGGTGGTAAGCCAGAGCGTGACCCTGCACACAGGCATCTGCCCGGAGTGCGGCGAATCTTATATATCCGGGGGAACCACGCGCACTGTGACAAAGGCAGACCCCAAGCCGGAGGTCTCTATGCCCCAGGAAGACGGACGGGTGTTTGCGGCGTAGATATCTGGAAGTTGAAATAATCGTTATCACCGACTAAGCTGGTGGTAACGATTATTTCTTTGTTATGAATACTATTCCTCTAATACCAGCTCCGCCAATTCGGGATAATCTCTTATATGCTTTTTGATATAAGTCCGCTTAAACGCTGCGAATTTACTGGAACGGTTTAACATCTCATAACCGATGCTGGCGTGCTGCCACAAGCTTTTTTGGCTTCCATGGATAAAGAAGCCGGAGGAACAGGGCTTCTCTGGATTTTAACCATTTGTCTGCCTCCTGTTTACAAATTCCAGCTTTAATCTGCTGTACTCCGCTGTCAGCTCTGACGCCAGATAATCCGGTATTTCATCCAGATAATATTCCAGCTCATCAAGCTTTGCATACTCTTCATCGGACAGCTCTCGTTTCTGTACCAGATTCCTGTATTAGTCGTATTTTGCTCTCAATTCACCTGATAAGCGGTCCGCTCCAAAATATCCCTCCACAATCCCTTCATAGGGAAGATTTTGCATCCCCTTCTCCACCAGAATATTTTTCTCCAGATCATAAATAACCGCATGATCCAGGGAGCTTAAAACAAAAGGCGAATGTGAGGTAATAATAAACTGCAGATTCGGAAAAAGTTTTGTTAAGATAGGCAATATATTTTTTTGTAACTCTAAGTGAAGATGAGTCTCAATCTCATCAATTAGTACAATTTCCTCCATATCAAAGCTGTCACGAGTCTTTGACTGCGCTTCCATGACACACATAACACAATACGTCAAGACATCAGCATAATACAAGCCTATTCCAGATTACGGTTCGCTCCGTTCCCAGTAACATTCGCAAATCCATTTAAAATTCGCTCCGCCAATAGGACAGGCAAAAGACAGGATCTCCAAACACCTCCCGGCATTTGTCATCCTGCCTTTCGTACCACTCATATAACGCTTCTCACCACCAGCCAACGCATCTTCCAACCCAATACCCCAGCCCCAGCGCCCAGCTGGAAAATATCCCGTACAGGATCACCGGCCCGGCGATGGTAAAGATCTTGCAACCGATTCCGAACACCTGTCCCTCTTTTTGAAACTCTATGGCCGGCGCCGCCACGGAGTTGGCAAACCCGGTGATTGGTACCAGGGCTCCGGCTCCGCCCCATTTGGCTATGCCCGGATAAATATTCAATCCGGTCAAAACCACACTGGCGAGAATCAACAGCAGGGAACACCAGGAACCCGCCGTCTGCTTGTCCAATCCCTGTGCGCCGGCCATGTTCAGAATTCCCTGGCCTATACAGCAGATAATCCCGCCGGTGATAAAGGCCTTAAGCATCTCCAGGGGAAGGCTGTGGGTGGGCGTCACCTGCTTCACATACTCGCCATACTTCTTTTTCTGCTCCGCATCCAGGGTGTCCTGAACGGAAAGCTCCTGCAGGATCTGCTCCTTCTCCTGCTGTTTTTCCTGATCTTTTCTGGTCTGATTGTCTCCGTTTTCCATGTCTGCCATGCTTCTTGCTCCTCTCTTTCCCGTCTCATCTCTCAATAGCTTTCGTCTTACCAGCGCCTTTTATCCCTCAATGCCTTCTGTTTTCTGCTGCATTTCCTGTTCTCTAGCCGCCCCCCAGGTTTCTCTACCACCTCTGGGCAAAAAACAGCAGGGCTCCCAGGGTACGCCCCAAAGCCATGCTCAAAATAATAAGCTCCATTCCCCGTCGCAGGGTAATTCTCCTGGTAAATATGGGGATAATGTTCACAATCTCTGTCAGCGCCATGGCCCAGGCTCCCACAAAGATTCCGGCAAACGCCCCGAATATACCAGCGCCAATGCGGCCCACCGGCAGAATCACCTCATAGACGCTGGCCAGATTTCCCAGAATTCCGCCCAGAGCTATGGCGTCCTCATACCAGAATACATATTTGGCCGTGTGGGTTTTTCCTGCAAACCGGGACACCACCCCCAGGGCGATAATCAGGGCAAACAATCCTCCCGCCACGGCAAATCCTGCGGAGAGTCCCACCAGCCCCAGCAATGTCTGCTGCCACCACATGTTCCCTCATCCTTCCTTTTTATGCACGCCGTTTCGGCCCGCAGTCATAATCAGGGTGGTATCCACATCATCCTCATACTGTCGCATCTCCACCTCAATGGGCGTGGGATCCTTGGTAAGCCGCCGTCCTCCCAGATGATTGAAAAACGCGATAATTCCCACAGAGAGTCCCAGAGAATAGGTCAGCTCCAGGATGGTGAATCCATTGGAGGCCTCCCCGGTTACCATCTCATAGATTTGGGCAAAGAGTTTGGTGGTGGATACGTCATTGTTAAAGGCCATGATGGAAAATACCGATCCAAAAAATGCAATCAGACATACAAGACTTATTTTCAGGAATAATAACAAGGGAGGGTCCCCATCCCTGGTAGAATATTCCACAATAAAATCCGTCTCACCCATATTCTGGATCTCCAGATTAGGACAGGTCTCATGAATTTTCTGTACCACTTCCACCACAGAGCAAATCTGCCGGGCCGCACAGGTGTGAGATCCTTTTTTAATATTCTGAAAGGTAAAGAGCTTCAATGGCTTCAGCTTGTTTACCACTGCCTGATTGCTGCACTCCAGATCCGCCACGTCCCCAAGAGCCACGGTCTGGGTGCGGACCGCCATATTTTTTTCAAATTTTATATAGAGAATATCGCTCACAGCAGGACCTCCTTTTCCGGCTCCAGCACAATCGCCGGACAACTGACCCATTGGAAATCCCAATGGGAATCCATGTTATACCAGACAAAGGTTCCTCCTTCGTAGGACTCCTGCTCTTTCTCGCCAAACACATAATATAGGACGCCAAATACTGCGGCCGCCAGCACCAATACTACCAGACAGACCCTGTATTTCATGCGGTTCATACCATTCCTCCATTTTTCCCGCCAAATCTCTCTGTTATCTTCTGTCGCGGGTTTTATGCCCTTAGTGTGTCCTGGTATCTCCATATTATACATCTGGTCCTTTGTATAACGAATCAGGAAACGGCGATGTACTTTCCCATTTCAAAAGAAAAGAATGGTTTTATAAAATCATTCCCCGCATACGCAGCAGCACCTTCTTCTCCATTCGCGACACCTGCACCTGGGTCATTCCCATCCGCTCCGCCACCTGTACCTGTGTTTTATCATAAAAAAACCGAAGAAGAATCAGCTCCCGCTCCCTGGGCTCCAGCTGGGACAGTACCCGTTCCAGCATCACCTTGCGCAAGGTTTCCTCCTGCATATCCGTGGCTGCCTCCGCCATTTTGTCTAACAGACAAAAACCGTCTCCTTCACTCTGATAGAGGGTGCGCTGCAAAGACTCCACCTCTGCGCTGCTGTCCAGAGCCTGTACCAGCTCTTCCTTCTCCACCCCCAGTATTTTCGCCAATTCCTGCACATCCGGTTCCCGGCCTTCCCGCATACAGAACCGTTCCTTTTCAAAGCCTGCCCGCATAGCCAGCTCCTTTAGGGAACGACTCACCTTAATCATGCTGTCATCCCGCAGAAACCGTTTAATCTCCCCGGCAATCATGGGCACCGCATAGGTGGAAAATTTCACGGAAAACTGCAGATCAAAGCGGTCAATGGCCTTCATAAGGCCAATAGCTCCGATCTGAAACAAATCCTCCGCCTCCACTCCCCGTCCGAAAAAACGGCGGGCCACGTGATGTACCAAACCCATATTTTCCTCTATCAGCTGTTCTCTGGCAGATTTATCCCCTTCCTGTGACCGCAGAATAAGCTCTGACAACCGATCCATAGGCTTATTCCATCCGCTTTCCCAAGAGCTTTTGCATCCGGACTCTTGTCCCTTTTCCAGGTTTGGAGTCTACCTGGATTTCATCCATAAACGCTTCCATAAACAAAAAGCCCATACCTGAACGTTCCAGCTCCGGCTTTGTGGTATACATAGGCTCCATGGCCTTCTCTACATCCGGGATCCCCACTCCGGTATCCGAAATCTCCAGCTCCAGCTGTTGTCCATCCAGACGCGCCTCTATGGTTACCGTATGTACGCCTCCCTCATAACCGTGAATAATGGCATTGGTCACAGCCTCCGACACGGCAGTCTTCACATCCGCCACCTCCTCCAGGGTGGGATTTGCCTGGGTGAGAAAAGCCGCAACCACCACCCGGGCAAAGCTCTCATTCTCTGAGATGCTGTCAAACTCCAGTTTCATCTGATTCTTAATCTGCTTTTTCATACGCTCCTCCTCTTTCATCCTTTTTGACAGAAATTAATTTCATAACGCCTGAAATTCTTAAGATCCGCTCCACATGATCGCTTACATGCACCGCCAGCATCTCGCCCCCCAGGGCCCGCATAATCTTATACCGCCCCATAAGCATCCCGATGCCCGAGCTGTCGCAGAAAACGGTCCGGGAAAAATCAAAAATCAACCTGTGGATATCCTCTGTCCTTAAAATACGGTCCGTCTCTTCCCGTACCTCATCCGCCGCATGGTGATCCAGCTCCTCCGGAACCCGAACCACCAAAAGCGTTCCCTTCTGCTCCGTCAATCTGACTCTGTTCATCATCCTTAGCTCCTCCTTTTTCTTCCTAACTTAATGTCACTATTTCGGGAATTCCGCTCTCATGCCTATTTCTCCTTCACAGCAATAAACTCCGTTCCTCATATCCTTTCCTCCAAATTTCACCTTTTTCTCACAGTTCCTTATTTTTATTCATGTCCCCAAATTTCACCTTTTTCTCACAGTCCATTATTTTTATGCCTGTACCTAAAATTTTACTTTTTTCTCACAGTTCCTTATTTTTATACCTGTCCCTAAATTTTTCTTTTCTGACAGTTCACCATTTTTATGGCTGCTATCCACAAATTTTTTAGATATACGCCGCGTCTCTCTGGATGCGAGTGTAGAAAATCTAAATTTACACAAAAAGAAAGAGACACACCAATCATGGTATGTCCCCTAACTTCAGGGTTTCTCCTGCGTTCTTTTTCACATCTTTCCTTGCTGCTACTGCTGCTGTTCTTCCTCTTCTGGCTGCTGTCCCACCTGAGCCTCCAGCCTTTTCACCGCATTGCGGGAGTAGTTGGCCCGCTCTGTTCCCGGCAGCATCTGCTCAAACTGACTGAAATAGGCAATGGCCTTTTCGATCTGTCCTACGCTCTCGCAGGACCGGGCCAGATAATACAGGGCATATCCGTTTTCGTAGGATGCATCAGCCAGCACAATGGGCTCCAGCTGTGTAATAGCCTCCTCATAGTTCTTTGCCTCATAGGCCTGATTTCCCGTTTCATAGGCCTCCTTGTAAGCTTCCGGGTTGAGGGTAATGTCAATCTGCCGGAACAGAGCCATAGCCGGCTCGGAAAGCGTTGTCGTATCAATCTCAGCCAGCAAAGCCTTGGCGCCCTCCCGGTCCGCTGCGTTGTAGGCGGCGGCTGCCTCCATAAGCTGATCCGCTGCGCTGGAGGTCTCTTCCTCCACCTCCGGCTCCTCCTCCATCTGCGCTATCTGGTTCTTCAAATTCTCCAGCTCCTGATTCAAGCTGTCGATGGTGGCCTGCCGGGCGGAGAGCTGATCGCTGTATTCCACAATCTGCTGATTGGCCTGGCTGCGGGCCGACTGGATCTTGGCCGGTATGATGAGGAACCACATAAGGGCCACGCCCACCACCAGCCCGATGATAATATTCACAATCACATTGGCGCCGGAATTGTCTTTGTAGGTAGCCGGCATAATGATAGTCTCATTCCCGCTGGTGTAGGAGATCACATCCTTGGGCTCCTCCTTCTTATTTCCCGCCTTCTCCAGAATCTCATCCAGCTCCTGCTGATATTGCAAGGATAAGGTATCGGTGCGGTCAATGTTCAGGGCCCGCTTTAGTTCCCGGCCCGCCCGCTCATAATTCTCTGTTTTAATATAGAGAAGAGCCAGCAGCCGATGCGCCTTCACCAGCCTGGAATTTAAGGAAAGCACCTTTTTCAGCTGAATAATAGCCAGATCCTCGCTGCCCTGCTGGCAGTACAGCAGGGACTGGTTATATTTCTTTACCGTCTGATTGATAGTCTCCAGGCGGGCCTGATTGGCCTGGATAGCCTGGATATACTTATCCGCAATATTTTTTTCCGGCTCCAGATTCTTGCTGATGATCCACTCTGTAAGGGCATCCACCACCTCGCCGATCTCAAAATAAACCAATCCCAGCAGATTTCTTGCCTGTATATTCCTTTTATCTACCTCTAAGCTGTATTTCAAATCCTGGATTGCTCCGGATAAATCTCTCACATTTGCCTTGGCCAGACCCGAATTGTAATACCTGTTGGAAATCCGCACCAGCCTGTTAAAACTCTTCACATCCACGCCGCATCCAGGACAGTATTCCTGCCCCGTAAGCTCTGCGCCACACTTGATACAAAGCATATATTCACCCTGCTTTCCTGTCCTTAATACTGATCCTGGTCCTGGTTCTGGTTCTTCATTTCCTTCAGCATTTCCTGCAGAAGATCCGTAATATCCATGGGTTTATGATGGTATACGTTCTCTTCCACCTCTTCGACCTCTAAGCTTGGATGAAATTTTTTCAACTCTTCCTCAAAATTAATCATGCGCTCCTCCTTCTCAACTCTCTCTTAATGCCTCCCACCAGATAAAGGGATCCCACACAGAACAAAATCCCTTCCTCTCCCTTTCTCTTCAGCGCCGTATCCAAAGCCTCCCCAATCTGGGGCTTTTCTATGATCTCCGCCTTTGAAAATCTGCCGAAACAAGCTGCCAGCTCCCCGGTGCTTACGGACCGGTCGCAGCCCACCTCTGTGATCACCACTGTGTGAAAATGCAGCTCCTGGCAGATGATCTCTATCATATGTTCATAATCCTTGTCGCTCACTGCTGAAAACAGCAAGGCAACCGGATGTTTCTCCTCCAGGCGCCGGGCCGTCTTCACAAACTCTGCCACACCCGCCTTATTATGCCCTCCATCCAGGATCACTCCCGGCAGCACGGTCTCCATGCGGCCCTGCCACTTCATCTCTGTGATTCCCCGACTTATGATATCCTCTGTAAAAATTCCCTCCTGATCTATCACACGGATCGCAGTAATCGCCTCCAGCGCATTCATCACCTGATATTCCGCTACGCTGGATATACGAAGCCCACTATATTCATAATACCCAGAACAAATGGAAAAATCAACATATTTATCCGTTTCTTCCAAAATTTTGTACATGGAGGACCGGATTCCGTATGCCTCCACGCCCATCTCCTCTGCCTTTGCCAGAATCACCTCTTCTGCCTCCGGACTGGTACCGTCATAGATTACCGGCGCTCCCGCCTTGATGATTCCCGCCTTTTCCCCGGCTATAGCCCCAATGGTATTCCCCAGATACTCCACATGATCCAGGCTTATGGAGGTGAGGATCACAGCCAAAGGATGTCCGATGGCATTGGTGGCGTCCAGCCGGCCCCCAAGGCCTGTCTCTAACACCAGATATTCCACCCGGGCCTTGGAGAACAGCACCATTCCCACCAGAAACAGGATCTCAAAATAGGTGGGATGAGCATACCCCTCTGCCTGAATCTCCTCCACACATTCCATAACCTGCCGGAAAGCAGCCAGAAATTCTTCATTGCGCACCGGCTCCTGGTCAATCTGAAACCGCTCGTTGATCTCCACCAGATGAGGGGAGGTAAACAGGCCGGTGTGCTTTCCCGCCGTGGTCAAAATAGAGGACAGAAAAGCGCACACAGAGCCCTTTCCGTTTGTCCCCGCCACATGCAGAATTTTCATCTGATCCTGGGGATTTTGCAGTCTTTCCAGGATAGCTCTGGTATTCTCCAGCGTATTCTTCTTGGTAAATTTAGGCGTCTCGTCAATATATGCGACAGCCTCCTCATAGGTCATGGTCTTGTAGTTCATCGTTTCCTCTCTCCTGAGAAATCCAGGGCGCGGGGCAGATTTGGTGATTCTGCCCCTGGCTCCTGTTCCTCTGTCATTTAGAACTGCCGACAGTCCAGACCCTGTTCTTTAGGCCTGGGAAACTGCCTCTGGGTTTTACTTCTGCAGGGAAGCCAGGCGCTCCTGTACCTGTGCCATCATCTGGGTATATTTCTCCAGCTTCTCTCTCTCCGCGTCAATTTTGCTCTGGGGCGCCTTGCTCACAAAACGCTCATTGCTCAACATGCCGTTTACCCGGGCCAGCTCCCCGGTCAGGCGCTCCTCCTCTTTCTTCAGACGCTGAATTTCCTTTTCCATATCCACCAGCTCTGCAAAGGGCATGTAGATGGAGGCCTCCGCCACCATGGTTGATACGGCGTCCGGATCAATGCCTGTCTTATCCGCCTGCACCGTCACTTCACTGGCAGAGCCCAGGGTGGCAAAGAATACCCGTCCGTTCTCAAAGATATTCCGCACCGCCTCGTTCTCTGATACCACGTATACGTGAGCCTTCTTGCTGGGAGGCACATTCATGCCGGAACGTACATTGCGGATCCCCCGCACCGCCTCCTTGATGGTCTCCACAGCCGTCTCGTCAGCGGCGAAATGATACTCTTGCCGGTACTCGGGCCAGGAAGCGATCATCACCGACTCCTCACCGGTCAGGTTGCAGTAAATCTCCTCCGTGATAAAGGGCATAAAGGGATGGAGAAGCTTAAGGGCATTGCCCAGGACAGTCTTTAAGGTCCACAGAGCCGCCGCCTTGGTGGTATCCTCATCCTTATACAGACGGGGCTTCACCATCTCAATATACCAGTCGCAGAATTCCTCCCAGATAAAATCGTAAATCTTCTGCACTGCAATACCCAGCTCAAACTTGTCCATATTGGCCGTCACTTCCTGGGCCACGGTGTTCATCTTGGACAGGATCCACTTGTCGGCGCTGGTAAGCTTGTCCAAATCAATGGTTTCCGGAATCTGGGCTTTTTCCATATTCATAAGGATAAAGCGGGAGGCATTCCACACCTTGTTGGCAAAATTGCGGCTGGCCTCCACACGCTCCATGTAGAAGCGCATATCATTCCCCGGCGCGTTTCCCGTCACCAGAGTCAAACGCAGGGCGTCTGCTCCGTACTTGCCGATAATCTCCAAAGGATCAATGCCGTTCCCCAGAGACTTGCTCATCTTGCGACCCTGGGCATCCCGCACCAGGCCATGGATCAGCACATGGTGGAAGGGGGATTTTCCCGTCTGCTCATACCCGGAAAATACCATGCGGATCACCCAGAAGAAAATAATATCATAACCGGTCACCAGCACGTCTGTGGGATAAAAGTATTCCAGATCCTCGGTTTTGTCCGGCCACCCCAGGGTAGAGAAGGGCCACAGGGCCGAGCTAAACCAGGTATCCAGGGTATCCGGATCCTGCGTAAAATGGGTGTGACCGCACTTGGGACACGTCTTGGGCATCTCCCGGGCCACCACCAGCTCCCCGCAGGCATCGCAGTAGTAGGCCGGAATCCGATGTCCCCACCACAGCTGCCGGGAAATGCACCAGTCCCGAATGTTCTCCAGCCAGTGCAGGTAGATTTTGTCAAAGCGCTCCGGTACAAAGGTCAGCTCCCCGTTTTTCACAGCCTCAATGGCTGGCTTTGCCAGCTCCTCCATACGCACAAACCACTGCTGCTTAATCATTGGCTCCACGGTGGTTCCGCAGCGGTCATGTGTTCCCACGTTGTGGGCATGGGGAGCCACCTTTACCAGAAAGCCCTGCTCCTCCAGCTCTTTCACAATAAGCTTCCGGGCCTCATAGCGGTCCATTCCCGCATACTTGCCGCCGTTTTCATGAATGGTGGCGTCGTCATTGAGAATATTGATTTCCTCCAGATTATGCCGTTTTCCCACCTCAAAGTCATTGGGGTCATGGGCTGGGGTCATCTTCACCACACCGGTACCAAATTCCTTATCCACATAAGCGTCCGCCACAATGGGAAGCTTTCTTCCCACCAGGGGCAAAATTACTGTTTTTCCAATCAGGTGCTGATACCGTTCATCCTCCGGGTTTACTGCCAGGCCCGTATCCCCAAGCATGGTCTCCGGTCTTGTGGTGGCGATTTCCACCACGCCGCTTCCATCCTCCAAAGGATAGTTGATATGCCAGAAATGTCCCTCCTGCTCCTCATGCAAAACCTCCGCGTCAGAGATAGAAGTCTTGCACACCGGACACCAGTTGATGATACGGGACCCCTTGTAAATATATCCCTTCTCATACAGGCGGATAAACACTTCCAGCACAGCCTTGGAGCAGCCCTCATCCATGGTAAACCGCTCCCGGTCCCAGTCGCAGGAAGAGCCCAGCTTCTTCAGCTGATTAATAATGGCTCCGCCATACTCCTCCTTCCACTGCCAGGCCCGCTTCAAAAAGCCCTCCCGCCCCAGCTCCTGCTTGTCAAAGCCTTCCTCCCGCAGCTGATTGGTCACCTTCACCTCTGTGGAAATGGAGGCGTGGTCAGTCCCCGGGATCCACAGGGCATTGTATCCCTGCATGCGCTTATAGCGAATCAGAATATCCTGCAGGGTCTCATCCAGAGCATGACCCATATGCAGTTTACCCGTTACATTGGGAGGCGGAATCACAATGGTAAAAGGCTTTTTACTTCTGTCCACCTCTGCGTGAAAATACTTCTTGTTGAGCCAGTTGGCATAAATCCGATCCTCCATTCCCTGAGGATCATAGGTCTTACTCAGTTCTTTCATTCGTGTACTCTCCTTTACGTTTACGCGCGCTTTCTTTCTATAGAAAGCGCCTGGACAATCCGGCGTATGAACCCCCATCTCTTTGTTCACCTAGACTGGGCTTTCATTAAGAAAAGACGCCCTTTCTCAAGAGAAAGGGCGTTGATCTGCGCGGTACCACCTTACTTATATGCAATGCTGCATATATCTTTCGGGCCCTGTAACGGGGGCAAGACCGGGAACCGCTGTGTCTCCCGCTATGCAGGATCCTTTCTCACGGCTCCGGCTCCAAAGCTACCTTCCACGGGGATTACCTCAAATGATCTTTCAGCCAGCGGACCATTCTCTCTGCCAGGTCTTTTCCCATGTACTCCTCTTCTTCTGCGCCTTTTCTCCTATTAATATATTAGTCTTTTACAGGTTTGTCAAGGCCATTTAAACCCTTTAAATCTCTCATCGTTCCTGTTCATACAGAACTTTACACTTGCCTCATGGTTCGTAAGAAAGTGACTCAGGAATGGACAAATCCATTGGCGCCGCTCCATGTCCTGTAAGGAAAGACGCCTCTGAATAAACGGTTATTGGGAAGTTTTCTGCAACGTATACTCATCATATACCTGCCAGCTGTCCATCAGGTATGTAGTCAGCTTCAGCGTGGTATCCGTCACATCCACCCGCATCGCCGTTAGTGTCTCCGGCTGTCCCTGCTTGACTGCCGCATAGTTGTCCGTCACAGGCTGATAAATGCAGCCGCTGGCTGTTCCCGTGGTCACATACAAGGTTCCGGCAGGGTCCTGAGCCACCGAGCCGCTTTCATAGTCATATTCCCCCAGGGTCTCGCAGGCCTCGTTCATGATCGCCGTCCGGGTATAGGCGTGATCGTGTCCGCTCAGGTACAGGTCAATCCCTAAATTCGCCGCCATATAGGCAAAGGTTCCCTGGTTTCCGGAGCACATGTCCTGATATTTCTGTACGCTGCTGTAGGCTGGGTAATGCTCCAGGATAATCTTCCAGGTTGCATCCGGATTCACTCCACAGGCCTGCCTTACAAACTCCTCATGGCAATCCTTAGGATATACGGTGTTTGTGTTGAGAACCATAAACAATACATTCCCATACCGGAACCAGTAATCCCCGTCCGTATCAGCCCAGTTACAGCCGATGTTGGATCGGTTGGGCACATAGTAACGCTCATAGAACCAGGGGCCGCCGCCGCTGTCCCAGCAGTCCACATCATGATTTCCCACAATGGGAACCAGGGGCATGGTGTAAAGACCCAGATGGTCAAAAAAGCCCTGGTAGTGTTCCGGATCGTTGTAGCCTGCCACCTGGTCTCCCAGGTGCACCAGAAACGCCGCATCCGGCATATATTTTGTAATCCGGTTCACCACCTTATCCCAGTTGTCAATGGTGGTCTGAATATCCTCCGTCTGGGATTGTCCGATCTGGGCGTCCGAGGTCACCACAAAAGAAAAATCCCCGGAAAAATTCTTGGTGGTAAACTGATATTCCGGCGACCAGCCGTCTCCGTTTCCCACCTTATAGGCGTAGGTGGTCTTCTCCTTTAATCCCGTTACCTTTGCCTTGTTGTAATAAAAGCCAGCCTCTGTGGCCGATGCCGTTGTCTGGGCGGAAATAGTCTGGGTATCCCCTCCGGACACCTCATAGAGAACCACCTGTCCCTTGGCCCCGCTGGGGGAAAACCAATTGAAGTTCACCTCTCCCGGACTTCCTCCCTGCTGCATAGTCAGGTATTTGATAGGGGTGGTATTCAGAAGAGGCGCGCTCTCATAATCTGTCACAAAGGACGCCCTCTGGGCTTCGATCTCCTCATCTCCCGACGCCTGTGCCGGAGGCTCTGGTACCGGTTCCGGCTGTGGTTCTGGTTCCGCCGGAGGCTCCTGGGTCTCCTCCTCCTGAGGCTCCTGGACGCCCGGATCTGCCTCCGCAGTCTGGTTCATCTCATTTCCCTGCTCCACCGGAGGCGTTGGCTCCTCTTTTCTCTCTTTATACTTGAGTGTCCAGGCAAATACCGCCACCAGCATTACCAGAATGACGGAAGTAACTGTAAACCTGACATTCCCTTTTTTCTTTTTCAATATAATCTCCTCTTTTCTGCTGCGCCAATGCCTGTCCATGCAGGCCCATGGCAGTATCCTCCCTTTAAAATATACGTTCCACTTTAGCACTATATGCAGAATTAATCAAGAAAATCCCTGCTTATTTAAGAAAGTTTAAGGAAAGCTTAAAATCTTTACGGCAATAAAACCATTGGAAAAAGGGGCCCTTAGCCAGGCCCCTTTGAAGCATCATCCTTTGCAATATTATGTGGAGAAGCGAAGATCAGACAAAATCCCCTGGTACAGATACCTTCGCATTTCCTGATCCTGCACGTCATGAATCTCCTTTTTCTTTTCCAGATACATCATATACATAAAAAATCTTGCGATCAGCGTCATGATCCCGATGGTCCGGGGAGGCTCCCGTTCCACCAGCTTCTCCTGTACGGCAGCCTGGTACAGTTCCGTAAGCACTCTCTGGGGCCCCTGAATTTCATCCTTGCGGCTTTCCACTTCCTGACAGACAGCCTTTCCCAGATCAAAGGAATGTCGGATCAGCCTGATCAATCCGGAAAAGCTTTGATACTCCTGAGAATATAGGGCCATCCGGCCAAAAATCCCATAGATCTTCTTCTCAAAGGTTTCCTCCTGCCCTATAATCTCCTCCAGCTCTCCTGTGAGACGGTTGATCTCAAACATGATCGCGCTGGCCACCATATCCTCCTTGCTGGAAAAATACTCGTAAGCGGTTCCCTTGCCGATCCCGGCCCGCTCTGCGATCTCTGATACGGTAATGCTGTTCAAATCCGCCCCCCCGTCCAGCAAATCCAGCACAGCCTCATACACGGCCAGGGCTTTTGGTCTCAGCTCCATTTAAACCGCCTCCTCTTTCGTTTTCTTCTTTCCCCGAATAAACCAGTCATAGATGCAGGGAATCACAAACAGGGTCAGAAGCGTTCCGTACAACAGGCCGCCGATGGTAACCACCGCCATGGGCCGGGCCATATCGGCTCCCATATCGCTGCTGAATACCATGGTGGACATGGCCAGAATGGTGGTCAAAGCTGTCATAAGCACCGGGCGCAGACGGGTTTTCCCCGCCTCTAAAATCGCTTCTTGCTTCTCCATTCCATTCTCCCGCAGCTGGTTCATATAGTCAATCAGCACGATTCCGTTGTTTACAATAATACCGGAAAGCATGACAAAGCCGATCATGGCAATGACGCTGATTTCAAAACCGCCTAAAAACAGAGCCAGGAATCCTCCTGTAAATGCCAGGGGAATGGTAAACATAATGATAAAGGGCGATAAAAGGGACTGGAACTGGGCCACCATAATCAGGTACATAAAGGCCACTGCCAGAGCCAGCATTAAGAAAAGCTGCTCCATGGCATCGTTGATTGTCTCATTCTCACCAGTCAGGTGCACGCTGTAGCCCGCAGGCAGGTCATAATGATCCAGCATGCGCTGCACCTGTGTGCCCACCAGCCCAATGTTATACCCGTCGGCAATGGAGGCTGTCACACTGATCATACGGCTCTGGGCATCCCTCTGAATGGATTTCACACCCTCTGTCCGCTCAAAGCGGGCGATTTCGGAAAGGGGCACCTTCTCATAGACTCCGTCCTGTCCCTTCACGGTCAGGATCAGTCGCTCCACCTTATCCCGAGTCAGCTCCATATCCTCCCCGTTCATAACCATTACATCGTAATCCTTGATCTCCGTGGTCAGAGTCGTGGCGCTGCCAGGATCCGCAAGCTTGGTGTTCAGCATAGAGAATACCTGTGCCACGGTCAGTCCATGCTCCATGGCCTTATCCCGGTCCACAATGACCCGAAGCTCCCCGGTGGTCTCCTCTTGTCCGTCGGAAATCTCCGTCAGACCTTCCATTTCCTTCAGCTTTGCCGCCAGATCCGTAGCCAGCTCCTGCAGAGTATCCAGCTCCCGTCCCTTGACAATAATCTGAATCCCGCTTCCACCCAAGGCAGACATATCCATGCTGGAGGTCTCCACAGTCAGCTCGCAGTCCAGGTCTTCTGTCAGAGCCAGAATCTGCCGTCCAATCTCCTCGTTGCTCTCCTTTTTGTCCTCCTTCAGGGTGATATACAGGGACGCGGTATTATCGCTTCCGCCGCCGCCCAGCAGCATCATGCTGTTGCCGTCGCCGCTCATGGCTCCCACATCCTCAATATCCTCCAGAGTCATGATCCGCCGGATCACCTCGTCTGTCATCTCCCTGGTATCCTCCAGAGAGGCTCCCCTGGCAAGCTCTACGGATGCGGTAATCTGGGTGCTGTCCATGTCCTCCATAAACGCCGTACCGTTAGAGGCAGCCGCCAGAGCGCTAACCGCCAGAAGCGCCACTGCTCCCAGTATCACCAGGGGCTTTATCCTGAGGGACACCGACAAAAGCTTCTCATATCCGCCACACAGCGCCCCAAAGAAGCGGCTCTCCTTCTTCTCCTCCGTGCGGACCAATACCTTGGACGCCATGGCAGGCACCACGGTCATGGCCACAATCAGGCTTGCCAACAGGGAATATCCAATGGTCAGTCCCATATCTACAAACAGCTGCCGGGTAATTCCCTCTGTAAATACTATGGGTGCAAACACGCAGACCGTGGTCAGAGTGGAGGCCATAATGGCTCCGCCCACCTCTCTGGCTCCTTCAATAGCCGCTTCCTTCATAGGCACGCCCTCGCTCCGCATACGGTAAATATTCTCGATTACCACAATGGAATTGTCCACCAGCATACCAATGCCCAGGGCCAGGCCTGACAAGGAGATAATATTCAGCGTCACACCGCTGAAATACATGCACACCAGAGCTGTCACCAGACTGATGGGAATGGAACAGGCAATGACAAAAGTGGGCCGCACATCCCGCAGGAACACAATCAGAATCAGGATTGCCAGGGCCGCGCCAAAGAGGATATTGCTGATAATGGAGTCCATAACCAGATCAATGTAAATTCCCTGGTCCATAAGGGGAATGATCTCCAGATCAGGATTCTCCTCCATCATTTCTGCAAAACGGACATTAAGTTTTTTGGACACATCTCCTGTGGAATAGCCAGTCTGTTTTTGCAGGCTCAAAAGAACCCCTGGGTTTCCATTGATATTGGTATAGCTCTCCTTGGAATTATCTGTCATGAACACGTCCGCCACATCCTTCAGGTAAATGGTGTCCACGTCCTCCATATCCAGATTCATCAAAGGCATATTGGCCAGAGTCTCCACATCCTCCGGCTTGTCGCCAATGCGGACCAGATACTCGATGCCCTCCTCCGTCACATACCCGCCGGGCATGGAAAAGTTCTGGGCAGCCAGCAGGGATTTCACGGTGTCCACTGTCAGGATATTGGTCATATCCGCCGCGTTTAGAGCATTTTCCTTTTGCTCTTCCAGCTGCTCCTCGCCGTCTTTCAGCTGCTCCCAGCCGTCGCTTAGCTGCTTCTGAGCGTCCTTAATCTGATCCCAGGCATCCGTCAGCTGGTCCTGGGCGCTCTCCAGCTGCTCCTTTGCAGATTTCAACTGCTCCTTGGTAATATTCAGAGTAGCCGAGGCGCTTCCCATCTCCACAGCCGCCAGCATCTCTCCCATATTCAATTCCGTGAGCTGCTGGCTCAAGGTAGCCTGGGCCTCCTCCAGCTGTACCTTGGCGGCTGTCAGCTCGGTAATGGTCTGATCAATCTCTGCTAACCCTTCCGCTGCCTCGGTGTATCTTTTCTCTACCTCTGCAAGAAGTGCCTGCAGGTCCTCAATGCTGTCCACCTGGTCCAGCAGCCCACCCAGCAGCTCAGTCACCAGCTCTGCCAAGCCTGCCTCGGCCAGGGAAGCTTTGATCTGCTCCATTCCCGCAGCCACCACCGCGTCCCCGGTTCCAGGCGCTTCCTGTTCTGCCGCCTGGGCCTGCTCCAGCAAAGCCGCAAGCATGGTCCGGAATTGATCCAGGGCGTTTACCGTTTCCTGCAGTGGTCCCCTGGCCGTATTACAGCCCTCCAGCCCAATATTAACCTCCGCCAGCTTACTTGTAATCTCAGCCCTGCCGTCATTGATCTTGACCTGGGCCTCCGCCAGCTGCCTTGCAGTCTCTTCCTTTTTACTGTTCAGCTCCTTGATGCCGGAACGGATCTCATCCAGACCCTCATCCAGGTCCGCCTCATTATCCCGCAGCTTCGCCTCATTATCCCGCAGCTCCCTGGTGCTGTCATTCAACTCCTTCTGCCCGTCATTCAGCTCTTTCCTTGCGTCCTCCAGATCCTGCTCCGCATCCGCAAATTCACTCTCCACAAAGCCGAATACCTGCAGGTTCACCGCGTCGATTTTCTCCTGGCGGATCACCACATGAACACGCTCCTCCACCAGTCCGCTGGCAGTCACAGAAGCCACTCCCTCCAGACTTTCCAGCTCCGGAACCAACTGATTATTGGCCAGATCCGTAATCTCTGAATTCGTCATGCCTTCCACGCCAATGGCCGCCACCATCACCGGCATCATGTCCGGATTAAGCTTCATAATAATGGGATTTCCCACGGAATCATCCCAATAGCTCTTGATCTGATCCAGGCTTTCCCGCATCTCCAGGGAAACTGAATCCATATTGGCCGTCTGGGCAAATTCCAGAATTACCATGGAATAATTCTCACTGGAAATAGAACTGATATTTTCAATATTGCTGACCGTTGCCATGGACTGCTCCACCGGCTTAGTCACCACCATCTCCACAGTCTCCGGGTTCGCTCCCGGATATGTAGTCATAATAATCACATAGGGCAGATTAATATTGGGAAACAGATCCGTAGTCATCTTGGTAAATGACACACAGCCCAGAATAATCACCAACACCACTGCCACCAGTACCGTGTACGGTTTTTTCACGCTGAGTTTCGCAATCATCGGTTGTCCTCCTTGCCAGACGATATGATGTCAAAAACCGTCCGACCAGTCGGTCGGACGGTTTTTATTATAGTACAGAGAAAAAAACATGTCAATTCTTGAAAGCATTAAAGTTTTATAAATTTGCCTGTCAGTATTTACTCTAAAAATATTTATGCTATAATTTCTGTTGGAATCTGTTCTTTCATGGATTCTTTTCCAGGCGTTCGCCGACGTTTTCCACTATGTCAGAAAATATCTGTTGAAAGGAGGAAGGTCTATGGATACAAAATTTGTTCTATTCTTTAACTATTACAAAAGCTAACTCTGCGAAAATATGAAAGGCAGCTTCTACAGTACTAGGAAAAATTATAAGCATGTGTTAGAATAAAGGAGAAATCATATTGAAACAAGAGAGAAAAATAATACCATTAAAGGACTTAAACCTTACAGACCGTTTTCTATTTGACACTGTAATGGAGGATCTGCAAACCCAGCAGGATATACTCAGTATTATTTTTGGAAAAGAGATCCCCCTGCTAGAAAAAGGGGAAACCGAAAAAGAGCTGCGCATATCCCCACTGCTGCACTCGATCCGCATGGATATGTTTACCATGTCTGAAGATCAGGTCATTTATAACACAGAAATGCAGAAAAAGCGTAAAAATGATCTGGCTAAAAGAAGCAGGTTTTATCAATTCCTCATAGACAGCGCTCTGCTTGCACCAGGCGTTCCCGATTATAATCTGCTGCGTTCCTCCTTCATTATTATGATCATGCCCTTTGACTTGTTTGGATTTGGAAGGTATCAATATACCTTTTACAATGTCTACAAGGAAGAACCAGAGTGCACCTTGGATGACGGCGCTGTGCGAATTTTTCTGAATACACGCGGAACCCGTCCGGAAGGGATTTCAAAGGAACTGATTGATTTTCTGCATTATTTGGAAAACACCACGGACCTGGCCGCACAGGAATCTTCCAGCGACCGAATCCAGCGGATCCACCGTCAGGTATGTAAGGCAAAAAGAAGTGAGGAGGTGGGCATTAAATATATGCAGGCTTGGGAAGAACTTTATTATGAACGCGAGGAAGGGCGTGAGGAAGGTCTTAAAGAAGGACTTAAAGAAGCACGTAAAGAGCGAGAACAGCTGATAACAAATGCATTGCGCACAACAAAAAGCGTGACACAGACTGCAGCTATTCTTCAGCTGGATGAGGAGGAAGTGAAAAAAATCGCAGAAAAGGCTGGACTACTGTTTCCGTAGGATCCTTACGGTTATCGGACATGGGGACATATTTTTTCCCTGTCCGGTAACCATATGAATATTCCTTTCGGCACTCGCTCCGCCATGGGAAGCCTGAGGCACTACCCCGGCGTCCGCATCTGATACTCTGGGGATTCTTTTCACTTCCTTCTATTTCCGGTCATTCATCCTTATCGCCAGTACATCCGAACCTCTGTCAGCGACAGCATTTCCATGCCAAGCTGGGAATCGTATTCCTTTGCCCGCTTCAGAATGGCGTCCTGCACATCATGAGGGATGTCCAGAAGCTGCATAAACAGCCTGGCAAACATATCCTTCCGATCCGTCCACGTCTCCTGGGTATCCTGCCCCTCATCGGTCCGTACAATAGCTGTAAAAGCGCCTGCATAGGTGCGGGCATACAAATCCATATTTGCGGCCAGTCCCTCTGTCTGATGGACATAGAAGGTTCCTTTTGCCCGCATAAACATATGTCTGGCCACTACCGTAAAAGCGTCTCCAATAGTTCCCGTCTCAATAAGTTCCTGATAAAACTTGGCATAAGGATTCTCATCCTCAAAGTGAAAAATATGTACGAAGCATCTCAACCGCATAACCTCTGAAAGAAGAGAATACTCCTTCGTATTTTCCAGCAATGTCTTTACCGCGTCATAGAGATTGTTTAAAAACATCTCGCAGATCTGTTCCGCCAGCTCCGCCTTGGAGTGAAAGTGATAATTCACCCGGCTTACGGAAACATGGCTGCGCTCGCAGATATTCTTCACCGTGGTGTTAATATATCCATTCTCCGCAAACAGCTCTGCAGCCGACTCAATAATTTTCCGCTTCGTCTCCTCACTTTTCCTGTACCCCGCCAATATTTTCACCTGTTCCGCTCATTGCCGCGTCCTTTCTTATATAAACCTGCTCCATGGTCTTTCTGTTTAAGGGATACCAGATCATGGGAACCGCGCTGAAAATAGTCAATACCGCTGTTCCAAGTAAGGTCAGCACCGCAATTCCCTGTATCATTCTTGCAGACCATTCCTGCCAGGATGCCTAGGTAAACCTGCCCGCAAGCCGGACAGCGGGGAAGCTCCTCATAGACTTCATATCCCATGTACTGAAAAACCGTCTTCTGTTTCACCAGCGTCAGCCCGCATTTGCCGCATTTCAATTCTGTCATCCGTCACCCCTGGGACGCCGCCCACTCCCGGCAGACTCTCACGGTTTTCTGGGGATCATGAGCCCACTCGTCGGCTCCTGTAATGGCCTTTGCTTCCTCATTGACCGGAGCTCCGCCGATGATGATATGAACCTTCTCCCGCATGCCTTCCCTCTGAAATGCTTCCACCGTATCCTTCATAGAATCGATTGCCAGGGTCAGTACTCCGGATAATGCGATGATTCCCACTCCCTGCTCCTTTGCCTCGGCTACAATCTTCTCCGCCGCCACGTCAATGCCCAGATCCAGTACCTCAAATCCCGCTGCCTCCAGCATGGACCGAACAATATTCTTTCCAATATCATGGAGATCATTCTTTACCGTGCAAAGAATCATCTTTGTCCTGGGCCCTGCAGCCTCCTCACTTACCAGCGTATCTTTTAGGATTGCCACCGCATCTGTCATCAGCTCCCCTGCATATATCAGGTCTCCCACAAAATACTCTCCATCCTCGAAACGGCTCCCCACAAGGTCCATGCCCCTCTGGCAGGCCTCCATGGCCTTTCCGGAATCTGCGCCTCCCGCATCTACTACCTGAGTCAGCAGCTCCTTCACGGTATCCTCATCCAGATCTCCCATTGCTTCTGCCAATTTTTCAAAATCAATCATATTCCTTCTCCTTTTCGATTATTTTTTCACTCCTATTTTTCCTGCCCGATAGGCCCGATTGTATTTCCTTCCGCTCTTATCCTTCATGCACAGGGCTTCGCAGGCGTAAATGGCGCTCCTCATATCCACATTGCAGGGATCCATAATGGCGGAATCCAGCCCAGCCCCAATGGCATAGGCCATGCAACTGGCGTTTACATACTTTCTGGCCGGCATGTCAAAGCTGATATTGGAAATGGCTCCTGTCACCTTTACCTCCGGCGCATACTGGTGGATTCCCATAATGCAACGCTCAAAATCCTTCATGGCGGAAGGCATGGTGGCCAGGGCCATGACGCAGGGATCAATGTGAAAATTGGACAGCTTAACCCCATAGTGAACCGCCTTGTCAATCATGCGCTTTGCAATATCAATCTTTTTTTCCGGATCCATGGGAATCCCCTCCTGATCACAGGTCAATCCGATAACCTGCCAGTCAGTTCCCGCAATCAGAGGAAAAATTGTCTCACACTTTGTCCCCTCCTCATTGACGGAATTGACCATTCCCGGCTGTTTCACATGTCCCTCCTCCAGAATTCGCCTCAGTAAACCGGCATCCGGGCTGTCAATACAAAGAGGCACCTTTGTTACTGCCTGCATGGTTTCTATGAGCCAAAGCATGGTCTCATACTCCACATCTGTGGAGGTGCTGGGGGCGCAGTCCAGAAAATCAGCCCCTGCCTCTGCCTGGGCAAGAGTTCGCTCCTGGATCAGAGCCGCGTTTCGCTCCCCGATTGCCTGTTTGACGGACGGAATTGCTCCATTGATTTTTTCTCCAATGATAATCATACGTGTTCCTCCTCTAGTACATACATCTAGTATAGACAAGATGTATGTACTTGTCAATGAGATCATAAAAAATTGGTAAAAACAGATAGATAGAAACGTCTTTTTTGTGCACTTTTCACATTCCTATTTTTCCTTCCCTTGACTTCTCCCAGGATTAAAGCTATGATAAGAGCATCCATCATTCTGTCAGATGAAATCTGGCTGAATCCTGTATATATTGGCAGGCGAAGGGGAACGAATTTGATAAATCCTTCACAACTTATTTGAGGCCTGGAAAGGAATGGCGGAAATCATGGAGAATCTCATCATTGGCTGCCGCACTCTGGAAAATGAGCTGACAGCCGCGCTTTCCCGCTGCAAGGACAGCTATGAAATCGTGTGGCTGGATGCACGCCTTCACAATGTGAGGAAAAAACTGAAAAATGCGGTTCAGGAAATCCTGGATACTGCCTCAGGCTTTAACCATATTCTGCTGGCCACCGGATTTTGCGGAAACGCCATAGCGGGTCTTGAAGTACGGGAGATCCCCCTGGTGATTCCCCGGGTAGACGACTGTACTTCTTTGCTTCTGGGCGGATATCAGAATAAGCTTCCCTGGCTGGATTCCTATTTTTTAACAGAGGGATGGCTGAAGGGAGACGCTAATATCTGGAACGAATATCAGTATTCCCTCAAGAAGTACGGAAAGGAGCAGACTGCCAGTATCTTTTCCATGATGTTCGCCAATTACCGGCGGCTGGCTCTGCTGGATACGGGATGCTATGACCTGAATGCCTGTATGGCCCAGGGCCTGCAGATTGGGGAGGCCCTATCCCTGAACCTTACTGTGGTAGCCGCTTCCATTCAGTATCTGCAGCTTTTGCTTACAGGTCCCTGGGATTCTAAGCGCTTTTTGCTTCTTCCGCCCCATGCCACCCTCTGCCCCAGTGATCTTAGCCGAATTTATCAGGAGGACTGCGAATCATGTCAGACACGGAAAAACTAAAGGAAAATCTTACCCAGGCCATGGCAGGTTTAGAGGAAGAGCTTCTTCTCACCTATGCCAGGAAATTGTTAGAGAAGGGATGTTCCTCCTTTGACATCCAGCATTGCCTCAATGACGGTCTGAAACGGGTGGGCAGCCTGTTCGAATCCGGAGAATATTTTATCGCGGATCTCATGTACTCCGGCATGCTTTACCGGTCTGTACTGGATATTCTTCCTCTGCAAAAGCAGGCTTCCAGCAGCAAAAAGGACGGAAAAATTCTCATTGGCGTGGTGGAACAGGATATCCACGATATTGGAAAAGACATCATTGTGGGCCTGCTGTCCGCGGAAAATTTTGATGTGATTGATTTGGGGACTGACGTATCCCCTGAGACCTTTATAGACGGAATGAAGACCTATAAGCCGGACATTGTGCTTCTAAGCGGCATGATGCATTTTGCCCAGGATTCCATGAAGCGGACGGTAGACGCTATCCGGGATGCTGGCTTGAGGGATCAGGTTTTTATCCTTCTGGGCGGCGGCTGTATTGATTCGGAAATCCTCTCCTGGATTGACGCAGACGCCACAGCCTACGAACCTACCGATACTGTTAACGCCTGCCGGGCCTATCTTAACCGGAGGTCTCGATGAATAAGAAATCAGAACATACACCTGTATATATGACCATATTTTCTGCTCTCTGCGAACAGATCGTAAATGGTTCCCTGGCTCCGGGAGAAATTCTGCCCTCCGAAAATGAGCTCTGCAATAAATACGGCACCACCCGGGAAACCGTGCGCAAGGGACTAAAGCGCCTGGAAGAGGAAGGGCTTATTTTCTCCCGCCCCCGCCGGGGATATTTTGTAAACTCCCCTCAGCACAACGAATTTACCGTGAAGCTTCCCGACTATATCTGCGAAAGTACAAGCCGTTTTAAGGATATCCGGATTATGAAGCCCAGCCCGGAGATTCAGGAAGCCCTTCAAATCCCTTCCAGTCAGAAGGTCATCGCAGTTTTTCGGGGAAACTATGTGCAGAATGAGCAGATCGGAATCGAAATCAAATATCTCCCCTATACCAAGGGACTTCCCTCCATTGAATCGGAAATCGACTTTGCAGTCTTTCCGGACGCTGCCTCTGCAAAGACCGCATCCTTCAGGTATTACACCCAGCTGGATATCCGCGCTGTAACCGGGCCTGAGGAAATCCAGGCTATGCTGGGCTGTGAGCAGGGGGAAGCGCTTTTGCTCATTGTCCGCAGGCAAATCACCCAGGAGGGAATCCATGTGGGCTACAGCAAGCAATATCTGCGGTCCGCCTATGGAGAGCTCCATGGGGTTTCCGGGTTTGTACGAAATAAATTCTGAATTTCTCTGGATACAAATACAGCCGGTTCCCACGTTTCTTGAGAACCGGCTGTCGTTTGTTTTCTGAACCAGAGATTATGCCCCAGGCACATCTCTTACAGATACTTTTTCAAAAGCTCTACCTTATCCGTTTTCTCCCAGGGCAGATCAAGATCTGTACGGCCAAAATGTCCGTAGGCTGCGGTCTGCTTGTAAATAGGACGACGCAGATCCAGCATCTTGATAATGCCTGCGGGACGCAGATCAAAATTCTCCCGAATCAAATCCACAAAGGCTGCGTCAGACAGCTTGCCAGTACCGAAGGTATCCACATTGACGGAGGTGGGCCGTGCCACGCCGATAGCGTAGGAAAGCTGTACCTCACATTTCTCCGCCAGTCCGGCTGCCACAATATTTTTGGCCACATACCGGGCCGCATAGGCTGCGGAACGGTCTACCTTGGTGCAGTCCTTTCCGGAAAACGCGCCGCCGCCGTGACGCGCCATGCCGCCGTATGTATCCACAATGATCTTCCGGCCTGTGAGGCCGCTGTCGCCGTGGGGCCCTCCGATGACAAAACGTCCTGTGGGATTAATGTAGAATTTGGTATCCGCATCCACCAGCTCTGCCGGAAGGATTTGGTCAAACACATATTTCTTGATATCTTTGTGAATCTGCTCCTGGGTTACCTCCTCCCCATGCTGGGTGGAGAGCACCACAGCGTCCAGCCGCACCGGGCGGCCCTTCTCGTCATACTCCACAGTTACCTGGGTCTTGCCGTCCGGCCGCAGATAGGGCAGCGTTCCGTCCTTGCGAATCTTGGTCAGCTGCAGGGCCAGCTTGTGAGCCAGGGAAATGGGATAGGGCATAAGCTCCGGTGTCTCGTTGCTGGCATAGCCAAACATCATGCCCTGATCTCCTGCGCCGATAGCCTCCAGCTCATCCTCAGACATGGTGTTTTCCTTTGCCTCCAGGGCCTTATTCACGCCCATGGCAATATCCGTGGACTGCTCGTCAATCGCTGTGATTACCGCGCAGTTGTCCGCGTCAAATCCGTATTTTCCCCGGTCATAGCCGATCTCCCGAATGGTGTCGCGCACTACCTTCTGGATATCCACATATCCCTTGGTGGTAATCTCACCCATAACCAGCACCAGACCTGTAGTGGTAGCTGTCTCACAGGCAACCCGACTCATGGGATCCTGCTCCAGCAGCGCGTCCAGCACTGCGTCGGAGATCTGATCGCAGATCTTATCCGGATGTCCTTCTGTTACGGATTCCGAAGTAAATAACAATTTTTCCATTTGTTTTTCTCCCTTCTGTACGTTGCTTCTCTCCAGGGGCGTTTTTGCTCCTGCGTGACCTGTTGTCCCACAGAGTCATTTCCGTGAAACTTTTGTTCTTGTTGAACTGTTAAAGTCAAAGCTCCCACTGCAGACAGTCCCTTGGCCCGTTGCCCGCGGGAATAAAAAAAGCCCACATAAGTGGACTCGATATATTTCACATCAAATCCTCTTATTGTTCGAATTTACTCGCTCAGGTTGGCACCTTCCACCTGCAGGTGGGGTTGCCGTGACTTCACAGATCCTTTGTATCTCCATCACTCTGAATAAGAGAAAAATGCTCTTTATGGACTTTTTCTAACACATACTCTACTGCTTTTTTGTGGAATTGTCAAGATTATTTCGGAAAAAAGTGAGTCCCAAAAAGTGGGCGAATAAGAGTGGCGCTCATAACAGTTAAGCCACGTCCATTGGCCTTGCGCAGCTCTTTTTGCTTCTGTATGGACATTCCCTCAGACCGTCAGACAACCGTCAAATGGATGGAAGCACCATTTGCCGCTTATCTGCGGTCTGGATCAACTATTTCTGACGCTTTCCTACATTTCTATTCTTCTCAGCAGGTCTCCTCAAGGCGCTGCCGGCTCATCTCCTGGTTATCCTGGCTATTCATCTGAGGCTTTTTCCCCTTGGGAGCAACAGGCGTACGGTCTACCACCACGCTGAAATGCCTGTCCGCACTTACCTTCAGCTTAAATTTTTGCAGCTCCCGCTCACTGGAAATCTTTTCAATCTGGGCCCCCAGACTCTGAAGCTTTTCCTCAAAGCGCTCATAGCCTCTCTCGATAAAATGAATATCATCAATCATGGTGATACCCTCTGCCGCAAGACCCGCAATTACCAGAGCAGCCCCTGCCCGCAGATCCGGTGTACAGATCTGGGCCCCTGTATAACGGCTCACACCGTCTATAAATGCATTATTTCCTTTGACGCGGATATTGGCTCCCATACGCGCCAGCTCGTCCACGTATTTAAAGCGATTCTCAAAAATGCTCTCCGTAACCATGCTGGTCCCATTGGCCAGAGCCAGAGCCACGGTGATCTGGGGCTGCATGTCCGTGGGAAATCCCGGATAGGGAAGGGTCTTCACATTAGTACTCTTCAGGCCTTTGGAGCAGACCACGCGCACTGCATCGTCAAATTCCTTCACCTCGCAGCCAATCTCGGAAAGCTTGGCTGTGGTGGCCTCCAGATGCTTGGGAATCACATTCTTTACCGTCACATCTCCCTTGGTGACCGCTGCTGCAAACATAAAGGTGCCTGCCTCAATCTGGTCCGGAATAATGGAGTATTCTGTCTGGTGCAGGGCTTCTACGCCCCGGATCCGGATCACATCCGTTCCCGCCCCCTTGATGTTGGCCCCCATACTGTTGAGGAAGTTGGCCACATCCACCACATGAGGCTCCTTGGCTGCATTTTCTATGACTGTGCCGCCCTCTGCCATGGCCGCAGCCATCATAATATTAATGGTTGCCCCCACGCTGACCACATCCAGATAAATATGACTCCCCCGCAGATGCTCAGCCTCTGCAATGATAAAACCGTGTTCTATTTTTACATCTGCTCCCAGGGCCCGAAATCCCTTCAGATGCTGGTCAATGGGCCTGGTTCCAATATCGCAGCCTCCCGGCAGCGGCACCTGGGCTCTCTTATATTTTCCCAGAAGCGCGCCCAGCAGATAATAGGAAGCACGGATCCGCTTGATGGACTCATACTCCACACTCAAATCCCCGATCAATCCGCCGTTGACCTTAGCCGTATGGCGGTCCAGGCGCTCCACCCGGACGCCAATCTCTGTCATTGCATTGAGTAACACATTAATATCTCTCACGTCCGGCAGATTCTCCACCAGAACGGTTTCATCCGTCATAATTGCAGCCGCAAGGATGGCCAGAGCCGCATTTTTCGCTCCGCCGATTTCCACCTCGCCAGCCAGAGGGTTTCCCCCCTTGATCACATACTGTTCCATAATATACTCCCATTTTTTCCGCGTCCTTTCTTCCATCCGTTGACACGGAAAACAATATCCTTTTTCCGAAACTCCTCTGAATAAGTCCTCCTCGTCCCTCTCTCGCAAATACCTATGGCAGACCTGTGCTGCCGCCCCAAGACCGCTCTCATCCAGAATCTGAAGTCCCGTTCTGTCATCCTTCTTATCTTATCACAAACTGCTTTCTGCTATTCAGAAAGATGCGGATTCTTTTCCGCTTTCCATTCAGTCGCTCTATTTATCAAAAGTAAAATTTTTCCTCTTTCAGACCTTACGTCTTAGCTTAGTATACCACAATCCAAAAATTTGTAAATACCAAAATGCCGTAGAATCCAGGATCTACGGCATTTTGCGCACATTCAAGTCCGTTTTTCTATAAATGCGAGCACAGATTTTTCTGCATTTTTACCACTGTATTGGCGCCACATAAATGGAATGTAAGGCTTTCCCAGGAAAGCTTTTAAATATAATTCAATGGGTTCACCTGGGAACCGCCGATAAATAGCTCAAAATGCACATGGGGTCCCGTGCTTCGCCCTGTATTTCCGCTCAGTCCAATCTTCTGGCCCTGAGACACGCTCTGACCAGAGGAAACCAATATCTTGCTCAGATGTCCATACCGGGTCATCCGTCCGTCTGGATGCCGGATCGTAATGCAGTTTCCGTAGCCTCCATACCAGCCGGCTTGTATTACCGTGCCGCCGCAGGATGCCATAATAGCAGTTCCCACCGGGCAGGCCCAGTCCACACCCTGATGCATTCGACCCCACCGACGTCCAAAACCGGAGGTAAAGCGTCCGCCTGACAGGGGCTTCATATAGGTGGGCGGAATCTTGGTACCCTTCTCAATAATCTGTGGCACAGGCTCTGCCAGCACAGTCTCCGCAATAATCTCCCGTCCGGTCTCCGTGCTGTTTTTGCGGGTGATGAGAGCTGTCACCTGATGATGTCCGGCAGCTCCCTCCTGGCGCACCACCGTATCCGTGGTAAACCAGTCGTCATTCAGAATGTATTCCGTCTCCGCATAGTAGTCCTCTTCATAGGTGGTCTCCTCCACGGTTACCACAGAGAGCTCCGGCTCCGGCACTGTGATGACAATTTCATCTCCGATCTGCAGCACCGTGCTGTCCGAAAGTCCTTCATTCAATGCCAGTACATCCTTCACCCTCAAATCATGGCTGTTAGCGATGACAGACAGCGTATCCCCTGGCTGCACTTCATATACCTGATTCTTTTCCGTATCCTTTGTCACCAGATCTATAGCTTCCTCCACCGGGGTAATCTGATCCTGACTCACATAGGCCTCGGCAATCTCCACCTTCTCACTGAAATGCAGCTCCCGCAGTCCATCCCCGGCCACCTGGGTCAGATCGTCCTCCGGCGCATTTTCCTCCTGACGAAGCAGCTCCTCCGTCACCGTAGCCGTAACAATATCGCTGACCAGAGGGCTCAGATCATAGGCCGCGATCCCTGCCTGGGGAAACATGGCACGCACAGACGGACGGCGCGCCGCAGACGCCACAGACGCCTCCTGGAGATCCACCCGGTGTCTCACCTGTGCCGTGTACACATTCAGCTCCCGGTCCGCCTCTGAGACAATCCCGATCTCAAACTCATTTTCCGTGTCAAACTTACCCTTTGTGGCGTTGAGAATATCCAACACGTCCTGATAACTTCCAACTGTCAGGGTAAACTCATTTATCTTAATCAGATATGCCTTTTTCTTGGCTGTCAGGACATCCTTGTGCAATTCCTCATAGATGGCATCCGTCAGCATTCCCATATCCATGGTGGATCCGAAGATTTTATCGATCTTCTCCATGCTGTACTCCACATCTGCCAGCACCAGGCCGTCTGTCTCCCGGGAAATCCGGGCTCTTGCATCTAAAAAAGCCTGCTCTACCACGCTGGGATCCTTGACCGAGCCTACCACCTGGCCCTCCAGCGTCACCTCATAGTAACTGGTTCCCTTTCCAAAGCCGGAGCCCAAAAGGGGCACCCCCAGAAGCATACAGCCGCAGGTAATAACCACCGCCTCGATAAATACCAGCTTTGACCTTTTATTAAAAAATAATTTTCTCCTCATTGATAATTATGCAACTTTCATTTGTAATATTTTCGTAACAATTCTATTCTAGCAACATTTTCAGAACTTGTAAAGTTTTTTCTACGGTTTCTTCTATGCCCAGGCCCTCCTCATCCACAGTCACATGGGCGTATTTTTCATACAAAACGCACCGCTCCTCATACAGATCCCGCAGAGTCTGTCCTTCCCGCAGGGCCACTCCCCGGCCCCGGATATTAAAAAGCCGGGACTCAATGGTGGAATAGGAAAGCCGTAAATACACCACCGTCCCTATCCTGCGCAGATGCTCCATGGCTTTCTCGCAATAAACCACACTGCCTCCCGTGGCGATCACCGCATTCTCCGCCTGTATGGATGCATTGACCTCATCCTCAACCCGGAGAAAGCCGTCCACACCGTCCTGCTCCAGGATCTGACTTAACAAGCGCTTTTCCCGGGCCTGGATCAGCAAATCCGCGTCAATAAAATCCATGCCGTTCACCTTGGCCAGCACCACGCCCATGGTGCTCTTCCCGGCTCCCGGCATACCGATTAATACAATATTGTTCCCCATACGATCCTCGATTATTCCTTTATTTATCTTTTCTGTCCCTTTTGCTTTTCTCGCCTTTTGTTTTTCCAGCCTTTTCCATCTTCCATGGACCCTCTGCTTTTCTGCCCGTTCCCTTTCTCCAGCCCGTTGGCTTTTTCTGTCTTTCCAGACTGCTTCTGCCCATTGGCTTTTTCTGTCTTTCCAGACCGCTTCTGCCCTTCTGCTTTTCCCGTCTTTTTCATCTTCTCCGCTTTTCTGACGCTATAGCCGAAGCTTCCGCATTTTTCCCCCAAGGAAAAATATTCCCCATGGGAATAACACACAAGCCCGGTGCCTGCCAGATCCAGCTTTCCGTTTTCCTTTAAAAACCGGTCCTCCACATGGACGCAAACCACTTGGGCCAGAAACAGATGATGGCTTCCCAGCTCCAGGACCTGTGAAACCCGGCACTCCATGTTCACCGGGCTCTCCAAAATCCCCGGGGCTGTGATAAGCTCCCGGGAAGGCTCCGGTGTAAGTCCTGTATCCTCAAATTTATCCATGTCCCGGCCGGACCGGACCCCGCAGTAATCTGCCGCCCGGGCAAGGTCGGTTGTAGTCAGATTAATGACAAATTCTCCTGTCTCCCGGATCAGATCATAGGAGTATCGGCTGGGCCGCAAAGATATGGATACCATGGGCGGGTTGGTACACACCGTCCCCACCCAGGCAAGGGTAATGATATTGGGTCTCTCTCCCTGTCTGGCGCAGCTGACCATAACCGCCGGCAGGGGATACAGCATATTTCCCGGTTTCCACAGTTGTTTTGCCATAACTGTTCCCTCTCCTCCTGTATTCTGTGCCAGATCTGGCAGCAATCCTGGCTCCAGGGTCTCCAAAAACCCCACAAATTCAGCTTATCTATTGCTGCAGAGTGCTTACCAGGCTGGGAATCAGCTGTTTCTTCCTGGACACCAGCCCCTTTAGCAGATAGGTTTCCGAATCCTCCGGAAGCCGGAATGCCTCCTGCACCAGGGAGTTGGAATTGGCCCCATAGCACAGAAGCTCCGTGCTCTCCTTCACAATATTGGTAAGCATGAAGAAAATCATGTCCACGCCTGTTTCCTTGTAGGCGATAGGCATATAGGGCTGCAGCTTTTCCCGAATCTCCTCCAGCTCAATGCTGTTCATGGAGTTAATCTGCCCCACCGCAAAGGTCATATCACCCACGGCAAATCGTTTGAAATCCTGATAAAAAATCTCCTCCGCTGTCCTGGATCCCAAATTGCTTCCTGCGGAAAACATGTCAATAGCCAGCTCCTCAATCTCAATTTCCGCAATCTGCGCCAGATCCTCCGCAGCAGCCCGGTCCACTGCCGTACAGGTGGGGGAGCGGAACATGAGGGTATCGGAAATAATAGCCGAGCAGAGAAGACCTGCGATTTTCTGCGGAATCTCCACTCCCCGCTCCCGATACATCTGATGCATAATCGTAGCTGTACAGCCCAGCGGCTGATTGCGGAAATAAACAGGAGCCATGGTTTCCAGCGCGCCCAGCCGGTGATGATCAATAATCTCCAGGATCTCCGCATGCTCAATACCGTCCACTGCCTGGGATTCCTCATTGTGATCCACCAAAATCAGCTGCTTGCGCTTGAGATTCAACAGGTTCCGGCGGGAAATCATGCCGATATAATTCTCTTCCTTGTCCAGAATCGGGAAATCCCGATAGCGTTTCTGCCCCATGATTTCCTTGATATCTTCTGTCTTATCGCTCACATTGAACTTTGTCAGATTCTGAGATTTCATAAAATACGCAATAGGCATACTCTGATTAATGAGACGAGCCGCCGTAAACGTATCGTGAGGCGTGCTGATAACCACGCAGTCATGTTCCTCCGCCAACTTGCGTATGGTCAGGGACACCTTGGCCCCCTCGCAGACCACAATGCACCCGGCTTTCATCTCAATAGCGCACAGCTGAGACTCATAACGGTTTCCCAGAATCACCAGGTCTCCCTTCTCTATATAATCTTCCATCAGATCCGGGTTCGCCGCTGCGATCAGCACCTTTCCATTTTGATAATAATCCTCCACATTGCCGATGAGCATGGTGCCGTCCAGGGTCTCTACAATATTCCGGTAGGGGGTATTGGCTGTGGAAAGGATCTTGCTGTCATAGACGTCCATATAGGAGGTAGCAATATCGCTGATGGTAATCAGGCCTTCCAGCTTCTGCTCCTTGGTAATAGGCAGAGTGACAACACCCAGCTCCCGCATAAGATTCCATGCCTTTTTCAGAGAAAGATTCCCCTTCACTCCTTCTGTTTTCCGGATCTCAATATCCCGCACCTGGGTCATTACGTCCGCAATATAAATGGGCGCTTCCGCCTGGAAAAAATTCAGCACATACTGGGTTTCCTGATTCAACTGGCCCGCCCTGGCGGCAATATACCCGCCGCCCTCCAGCGTATTCTTCAAATATGCATAAGCAATCGCAGAGCAGATGGAATCCGTATCCGGATTCTTGTGCCCGATAATAAAAACCGGTCTTGTTCTCTCCATACCTTTCTCTCCATTTCTTTATCTACTGCCTGTAAAACCCCAAAAGCAGCCTTTCCATCCACGTATCAGCGGAATGTATACTCACATTGTAGCATATCCCCCTGGCTCTATACAACTCTGTCCAGAATGAATTTCACAGGAATTTAAGCCCAACAGTTCAGCCAGCCTCCAGACGGCTGGCAAATCCAGCTAAGTGCCCCCAGGGCACGCTGGAATTTGACAGTTGATCTGGGGGCTGAGGGAGCGCCCGTTTATGAGC
>JAAWJI010000065.1 GCA_022796795.1 Lachnospiraceae bacterium
TGGAGTGCGGTTCAGCGGCTGCCTGAGCGCTATTTTGTGAGCTAAAGTATTGATTTTTCAAGGAGCAAATCCCATTTTTAATGTGGGAAGTTTGAGTATACTTCCTTTACGCCATCTGAATATGTGCAAAACAGCCGTGCAAACAAAAACTTGAGAAATTCTTGAGATTTACATGCTACCATTCATCCAGAACCCAGTTTGGGCGATAGACAGTTACTTTTTTTAAACTTAATTCCTACAAGGAGGTCTCCATGAAACCCAAAATTCTATTGGTAGACGACGAGCCCGGCATCCTGTCCATTATGAAAAACTATTTTGAAATGTCCGGCTATCAGGTCTTCACTGCCTGCAGCGGCCAGGAGGCCTTGAAAAAGCTGTCCTCTCTGCCGGACCTAATCCTGCTGGATATCAACATGCCGGATATGGACGGCCTAACGCTCTGCCGGAATATCCGGGAGCACCTCATCTGCCCCATTCTCTTTCTCACGGCACGGGTGGAAACTGCTGATAAAATCACTGGCTTTTCTGCTGGCGCCGATGATTATATTGTCAAGCCCTTTGACCTGGATGAGCTGGGAGCCCGGGTAGCTGCCCATCTTCGCCGGGAACACAGGCATCAGGAGCAGTCCTCCCTTCGCTTTTTCCACCAGATGGTCATTGATTACGGGAAGCGGGAGCTCTCCATCCAGGGCGCGGTTATTTCTCTGTCCAAAAAGGAATTTGATATCGTAGAACTCCTCTCCCTCCATGCCAGGCAGGTCTTTGACCGGGAACGGATTTACGAAGCCGTCTGGGGCCTGGAGGGAGACGGCAGCAGCAATACCATCATGGAGCACATTCGAAAGATTCGCGCCAAATTTGCAGCGCTTTCGTCTCACAGCTATATTGAAACTGTCTGGGGGGTGGGTTATAAATGGAACGGATAAAACAGATGAGCCTGAAAAGGGCTTTATTCACCATAGTGCTCTTTCATATTGTCGCCGCGTTTCTTTTCTCCCTGCTTTTCTTCCTGGGATGCAGTGAGTTAAGCTCTGTCATTGCTCCACAGGGGACCCAGATGGACCTTTATTCTAATTCGACCACAACACTTCCGGAGCCGCCAAGACCGATGCTTCTGCTGGCAGATCTCCTCTCCCTCCTGCAGATCGCACTGCCCCTTCTGACCTTTACCATAGCCCTGATCTCCACAGCATCCATGTTCTACCGGGTAAAACTGCAGGAACCTCTGGCCGTTCTCACAGAAGGCGCCTCCCGCATCATAGGCCAGGATCTGGATTTTACTATAAAGGCTCACTCTCCAGATGAATTGGGGCAGCTCTGCCAGGCCTTTGAAACCATGCGCCATACCCTGCTTTCCAACAACCGGGAGCTTTGGAGACAGATGGAGGAGCGCAGAAGGCTCAACGCCGCCTTTGCCCATAACCTGCGAAATCCGGTTACAGTCCTGAAAGGTTCCGCCAAAATAATGAAAAAGGGAATTGCAAGTCATACCATGAATATGGATGAGATCAGCCAGCAGCTGTCCCTTCTTGAGAATTACACAGACCGGATTGAGCGGTATATAGAGACCATGAGCAGTGTGCAGCGTCTGGAGGAAATTCCCCTGGTGAAAGAATTGGTGGATTGGAAGATCCTGGTGGCCGAGCTGGGGCAGACCATTTCTCTCATAGGGGCAAATGGGAAGCAGGACACTCCCTTTGCCGTACAGTTTCAGGTTGATCCTCACCCAGAGTTTGTCTCTGTGGATAAATCCATCCTGTTTCAGGTTGCAGAAAATCTGGTGTCCAATGCCTTTCGGTTTGCCAGTCAGGAAATCTCTGTTTCCTGTTCCGCAGATAACGGGATCCTAACCTTCTCTGTAGCCGACGATGGCAGCGGCTTTCCTGCTGCCCTTTTGAAAAAGGGGATCCAACCCTTTCAGAAGGGAAATGAGGATGCGCAACATTTCGGAATGGGGTTGTACAGCTCTATGCTGCTGGCCCAAAAGCATGGCGGCTGTGTGGAAATCAGCAATGGGCAGACCGGGGCTGTTGTGACCGCCACACTGAATATCCGGCAGGACTGCCAGCATATCAGGCGAACTGGTTCGAAATAGTCAGCGTTTTCGCAATTTTTGAGAAAATCTTGAGTTTTATCCCTTACACTCCTTATCAGTACCTGAAAAAGATCAATAAGGAGTGTTTTTTATGGAAATCCAAGTAAAAGAACTTTCAAAAATCTACGGCACGCAGGAGAACCAGGTGGTGGCTCTGAACCGTGCCTCTCTAACCATTCACCAGGGGGATTTCATTTCCATCATGGGCCCCTCCGGCAGTGGAAAGAGCACCCTGCTCCATCTGATCAGCGGGCTGGATCTTCCCACCTCCGGCAGCGTCACCTATGGCAGCACAAATATTCACCAGGGCAGCGACCGGAATCTTTCTGCTTTCCGCCGGCAGAAAATCGGGTTTATCTTTCAGCAATTTCATCTGCTCCCTGTTCTCACCGCCCGTGAAAACATTCTCATGCCCCTGCTGCTGGACAAAAAGCAGGCTGACGAAACATATCTCCAGGAGCTGGCCTGCCTTTTGGGACTGGAAAGCCGGCTCACCCATCTGCCCCATGAGCTGTCCGGAGGACAGCAGCAGCGGGTGGCCATTGCCCGGGCCCTCATTGCCAGACCGGATATTATCTTTGCCGACGAGCCTACAGGAAACCTGGACACCAAAAGCGGCAGTCAGGTCATGGAAATGCTCTGCAGGATTCAGGAGAACATGAGTAAGACTCTGGTGGTCATCACCCATGATCCCCGCATTGCCGGCATGGCCCGGCGTCGTTTTACCATTGTGGACGGAGAGCTTTCGGAGGTGACTGTATCATGAAATCCTATTTATCCTTTGCCTGGAAGGAATTAAAAGCGCAAAAGGTCATGGCCTCCCTGATTCTCATTGCCCTGATCCTCTCCAGCACCATGACCACCGCAGTCAGCGGATCCTTAGGAATCCTGCAGGCCATGCGGCTGGAACAGGCGGCTTCCCTGAACGGAAACCGCTATGCCACCTTTCACCAGCTCACCCAGGAGCAAATGCTAAAACTCCAGGAGGATCCCAGGCTTTTTGATGTGGGAAGCCTGATTAACGTGGGAACCATTGAGCTTGGAAACAGCGGGCTTACCCTTTATGCCCGGGAGTTTCTGGGAGACGCCCTAAAAGCCTATCCCTCCATCAACAAAATTAAGGAAGGCAGGCTTCCTGACGCCCCAGGGGAAATCGCTCTGCCGGAAAATGCCCTTCCCTATCTGGATGGCAAGGTTTCCGTGGGAGATACGATTTCCCCGCAGGCGGAAATCGGCCTCATGGACGGAAGCATCCCGGCCTACGAATATTCCGCGGATTTTCTTGTCTGCGGAATCCTGGAGGCAAACTATGTGGGCTACTCCACCGGAACTCTGGACGCTGTATTGGGAGAAGGGACAGCCGACGCTATCCTGCCGGAGGAATATCGTCTCTACTCCACGGACTTTAAAACCAAGGATACGGGAAATTTTCAGGAAATTCTCAACCAGCTTGCCGCCAGCCTGGAGGTAGATTCCTCCCATATTCAGTATAACTGGATTCTGCTGGACGCTTTGGGTATTTCCTATGAGGAAAAAGACGCCTCTGACACAGACACTGGTTTTTCCTTTATGTCACTGACTCTGTGCCTCATAGGGGCCCTGGTCCTGCTGGCAGCCGGGCTGGTTATCTATAATATCCTGAAAATATCCGTGACAAAGCGAATCGGGGAATTTGGAATCCTACGCGCAATCGGAGGCCAGCGCAGCCAGCTTTACCGCCTGGTATCCCTGGAGCTTCTGGTTCTCTGCGGCATGGGAATCCCCCTAGGTCTCCTGGCCGGCGCCCTGTCCTCCAAGGCGATCCTGACCGCCGCCACAGGCGTGCTGAATCCGGACCTCTTTCTGGCAAACAGCACGGAAGAGCTTAGCGAAACCATCCGGGCCACCACTTCCAAAAGCCTGCTCCCCTATGCTGTGAGCATTGGCGTAACCCTTCTCTTTGCCATGCTGGCAGCCTTTCCCGCAGCCCGGTATGCGGCTCATGTCTCCCCCACCCTGGCTATGACCGGCCAGAGAATCACAGTCAGGCGCAGAAGCCGGAAGCCAAAAACCATCCGCAGCTTTGAGGCCTATTATGCCAGACTGAACCTAAAACGGGGAAGGGGACGCACGGCCGTTACCATTCTCTCTCTGCTTATGAGTATTACGGTTTTTGTGGCTCTGCAAAGCTTCAGCTCCATCCTGGATACCAGCCAGCAGGTACAGAGCATGCATATAGGGGATTTTTCCGTCACCAATGAAACCCTGGGCATAGATCCCGCAAGCGTAGCCATACTGGAGGAACAGGAGTGGGTGGAACACCTGGCCAAGACAAAACTCTCTGTCTACACCCAAGATGAAGCGGGAAACATTTCCGTGGATGTAAGCCTCCCCCTGCAATCCTGGGAGGCCTTTCACATTGCGGGGATCGACGACACCCGTCTTCTCTCTCTGGCAGAAGGACTGTCGGAGCAGGACAAACAGGAGCTTTTGTCCGGAGATGCCTGTATTGCCAAAAATCCCATTGCCATATCCTTTGAGGGGCAGGCTGTGGAAGCCACCCATCTGGAATACGGCCAGATTCTGTCTGTAAATGGACGGAAGCTTCGCGTGGTTGGCCTTGCGGATAATCCCGTCACCATCAACAACCAGGGCTTTATAAACGGGATTCAGGTGATTGTGAATGAGGACGCCTATGACGCCCTGACAGGCACGGACCGCTATTCGGAGGTTTATCCTACCTTATGCTCCCAGGGAGATCCCCAGGCCTTTGAGGAGTGGTTAGACAGCTGGTGCCAGGAAAATCCCGGCAGTCACTGGCTCTCTTACCGGCAGACTGAGACCCAGCTGGCTCAAAGCTTTGCCCAGATCCAGATGCTCTGCTGGTGTCTGATCCTCTTTATCGGGCTCATCGGAATCCTGAATATCATCAACACCGTTTACAGCAACATCCATACCCGCATCCCGGAGATCGGCATGCAGCGGGCCATGGGCATGAGCGCGGCCAGCCTGTATCAGACTTTTTTGTGGGAGGGTGCCTATTATGGAATCATAGCATCCCTTATAGGAGGAGCTCTGGGATATCTTGGCACAATATTTGTCAATGCGGCAGTCACAGATCAGCTGCAGCTTGTGCCGGTTCCCTGGCTGTCCATTTTGGCGGCTGCAGTGATTTCTATCGCCTCCTGTCTCCTGGCAACGGCGATTCCCCTGCGCTCCATTGCTAGGATGGGGATTGCTCCGTCTATTGAGGCCGGGGAATAAATCCAGGGAAAAGCTGTGGCCTTTCTTCTGTTGCCTTTCTTTTCACAGCCTCCCCCTTCTCTCTGGTGTGGAATCATAATAGGACCGGCACTTGCGTTCTTTATATTCTCCAATTATAATAATCATATGGACAGCTGCACCAACCTCCCGGAACGCAAAGCCGGGAAATCAGAGCCCTAAACAAAAAAGCCGGAGGATTATGATATGGCTAGTATTTTGATCGTTGAGGACGACCATTCCCTTGCCCTGGGATTGATCTATGCCCTGGAAAAAGAGGGCTATGTGGTAACACATTGCAAGCGGGTGGCCGACGCCCTGGCAAAAATAGACACACAGCATTTTGACCTTGTACTCCTTGACATGCAGCTTCCGGATGGACTGGGAAAAGAGATTGGCCAAAAGCTTATTTCCCGTCACACTCCCCTGATCTATTTGACGATTGTGGATGATGAGGACGAAATCGTACAGGCGCTGGAGGATGGCGCTTCCGATTATATTACCAAGCCCTTCCGGATGCGGGAGCTTTTGGCCCGGATCAAAAAAGCCCTCTCCCACACCCCGGAAGGCTGGGAGACATCACAGTTTCTGCGGATCGGAAATGCAGTCATTGACCGGGATGCCGGAAAGGTTTTTATGGAAAACCAGTTGATTCCTCTGACAGCTTTGGAATACAGGCTGCTTCTGATTTTCGCAGAAAACCAATCCATTCTCCTGACCAGAGATCTGCTTTTGCAGCGGATCTGGGATATCAGCGGCGACTTTGTGGAAGACAACACGCTGACCGTGTATGTCAAGCGCCTGCGGCAAAAGCTGGGGGATGGGGTTCATTTTACAACAGTCAGGGGGATCGGTTATCGTGTGGATCAGTAAAAAAGAAGTTTTGAATCTGTCCCGGGGAATCCGCGGGGCCATTGACGGACAGGCTTTTGATCCTCGGGATCAAAAGGAGGGCCCCTGGAGTATTTTAAAAAATGATCTCTATACCCTGACTCATTTAGAGCAGGAACGAAGAAGCGCCGCCATGGAAGAAACCCAACAGCTGGCGGAATATCTATCCGATATCTCTCATCAATTAAAAACTCCCATTTCATCCCTGCTTCTTATGACAGAGCTTTTGGATGACGCCCCGGAGGAAAGGCAAAAGGAATTCCTGCTCTGCATCAAAAAAGAGGTGCGTCACATGGAATGGCTCACAGCCGCCCTTTTAAAGATGGCCAAGCTTGATTCCTCCAGAGTACATTTCCATGCAGAGGAAATTAAGGTTCGCAAGCTCTTGGATCGCGCTCTGGAATCCGTGGAAATCCTGCTGGATATCCGGAATCAGACTGTAAGCCTGAAACAGGATCTCTCTCTGGTCTGCGACCCCAAATGGACCGGGGAGGCTCTTATCAATCTGTTGAAAAATGCCTCCGAATGTTCCAGGGAAAACAGCGAAATCCTGGTGGACTGCGGCGAAAATCCCATTTACCGCTGGATTTCCGTCACAGACACAGGGGAAGGCCTGAAAAGGGAGCAGCTCTCCAGCCTGTTTTGCAAATTTGAAAGCTCTTCCAAGGAAGGCGGATACGGAATCGGGCTTCCTCTGGCCCTCTCCATTATGCGGGCCCAAAATGGGGAAATCCAGGTAATGCCCGGCGGACAGGGAGAGGGAGCAACTTTTGTGATGAAATTTTATAAATAGTCACGGAAGAGTCACTTTTCTCATTTATTATGATACCCAGTACAACGGCTACGAAAAATACGGAAAACTGAAAACATAAGCCTTAGCAATCCGTTTGCTTTGTGCTGCCTTACGGAAAAAGAAATTGAGAAAAGGGGAAATTATGGAAGTCTTAAATGTACAGGACCTGACAAAGATCTACGGAAGCGGGGACAACCAGGTGACAGCTCTCCATCACGTCAGCTTTCAGGTAAAAAAGGGGGAATTTGTGGCCATTGTGGGGGCATCCGGCTCGGGGAAATCCACGCTCATGAACCTGATCGGCGGCATTGACCGTCCCACATCCGGCAGAGTTACCATAGACGGAAAACAGATTTTTGATATGAATGAAAGCGAACTAGCTATTTTCCGGCGTAGAAACATCGGAATTGTCTATCAGTTTTATAATCTGATCCCCAACCTGACCGTGGATGAAAATATTATGCTTCCCTGCCTGCTGGATCAGCGAAAGCCAGATGGACAGAAGCTGGAACAGATCTGCCAGACTCTGGGATTATCTCACCGCAGAACCCATCTCCCGGGAGAACTCTCCGGCGGCCAGCAGCAACGGGTATCCATTGGCCGGGCTCTCATCAATAATCCCGCTTTTCTATTAGCCGACGAGCCCACGGGAAATCTGGACAGCAAAGCCGGCAGGGAAATCATGGAGCTGCTTTTGGCAGCCAACCGCAAATCCAAACAGACACTGATTTTGATCACCCACGACGAGCATATTGCCCTGCAGGCGGATCGGATTCTCACCCTCTGCGACGGAAAAATTCTAAGAGATGAGGTGATCCGCTGATGAATATCCTGTGCGCCCTGGCATTAAGCCAGGTCAAGCGAAAGAAAACCAGAACTGTTATCACCGTTTCCGCCATCAGTCTGTCCACGTCTCTTCTTACTGCAGTGATTAATTTTGCAGCAAGCGGCCATGCTATGCTCACACGATTTCTGGGCAAGAATTACGGAGAATATGGCAATGCCTATATTCCTTTACTTCTGATTCCATCCCTCTTCCTGGGTGGTTTGGTTGTGGCTATGTCCGTGACTGTCATCTCCAATGTTTTTCGCATGAGCGCCAACGAAAGGGTGGCCCAGTTTGGCGCCCTCAAATGTGTGGGAGCCACAAAAAAGCAGATCTATCAGACGATCATGTATGAATGTCTCCTTCTGTGCACCGTGGCAATTCCCCTGGGACTTATGCTGGGGTATGCATTAAGCTTTCTGGGAATCAGAATCACCAATCATTACACAGAGGAATTGAATACTCTGATGCGCATGATGATCAAGAAGATAAGCCTTGATCTCACCTTTGAGTTCTCCCCTGCCGCTCTCCTCCTGTCCGCAGTCATTTCCCTGGGAACGGCTGCTTTTGCAGCCATGCTGCCGGCAAGAAAAGCCATGGTGATCCCGGCCCTGGACTGCCTTCGAAACGGCGGGCAACTGGATACCTCCAACTATAAACGCACCAAAATCAATCTCCAGGCCGGAAAGAATCTGGAATATCAGATGGCCCGCAAAAATGCAGCCTCCAACCGCAAACGAATGCGGTCCGCAGTCAACACGTTTTCCCTCAGCATCCTGCTGTTTGTCACTATAAGCGGATTAAAGGAAATCGCAGACGGCATCCAGGAATATATGGCCTTTGACTACGGCTGTACGGTAGTGGCCGACTATACATCAAATTATAAAGATACCATTCACCCCCAAACCGGACGCAGGCAGCGGCATTGCGCCCAAAAGATCAGTTCCGCTCTGGCAGAGGAAATCACCGGGAAGCTCTCTGAATATGAAGGGACTGATATTTACGGCTGCGGCCAGGATTATACCACCTATGTGGCAGTTTATGAGCTGGCAGAGCTGACAGAGGAAATGCAAAACGCTCTGGCCGGTCAGGTCCAGGATGGCCAGACAAGGATCCAGCTGGAAGTAGAGCGGATAATCCTGGATAACAGGCACTACCGGGAATTGTGCCAACTGGCAGGGGCGCCCTGGGGCAGTAATATCCTCCTCAACGATTATACATACAATGACCGGGGAACTAAACGGCATATTTCTCCTTTTCCCATGACCCTCTCCTCCCTGGAGGTGGAGGAGGCAGACGGAAGCTCCACTGAGATCAAGGTGGGAGGTATCCTGACAACAGAAGAAATCCCTTTGCAGCTTTTATATCCCAATACCAATCCCATCCGTCTGGTAGTCCCAGAGGCAGAGGTACGTGGCTACTCCTGGATGGCCTCTCCGGAAAATGAGGAGGGCTATATGGAATATGCAAGAAACCTGCTGGAAACCTACTTTCCCCAAAACGGCCTGGAATATGGTCAAGCCGGCTATGTAAGTCGTGTCTATGGCGCCCAGGATTTTGCGAAATTTATGAACATATCCATTGTGCTGACCGCAGTTTTCCTCTACGCCTTTGTTTTTTTGCTGGGATTCATCGGTATCCTGAACGTAATCAGCGCTGTCAGCTTTCAAATCAAAATGCGCGCAAGAGAGTTTGCAGTGCTCCAGAGCGTGGGGATGACGCCGGAATCCCTGCAGAAGATGCTGAACATGGAAAGTATTCTCTGCGCCGGAAAAGCCCTGATAATCGGATTTCCTGTGGGAATCCTGGCGGTTCTCCTGCTGAAATACAGCGTACAGATGCTCTTCCCCATCCCTTTCCAGATGCCCTGGGCAGCCATGGGGACTACAATCCTTATCTCCTTTGCCGTGATGTGGGGGACAGTTCAGATCTCATCTTGGGCATTGAAAAAGCAGAATGTGATTGAGACCATTCGGATTTAACATTTGGATATTAAGTAATTTGGCTCCTTTTTTCCTTTACTGTGAAAGGGCCGCATACAGAAAAACAGGCCGGTCCATTCCTTTAGGTCCGGCCTGAAAAGTCCCAAAAGCGACAGCATAACCACCGCCTCCAATACATAAATGACAGAGTTCTCACCTGTCTTTGGTGATACTGGCCCATTTTCACCGTTGCGGTTACTCCTGGCTGTTCCACTACAATCACAACCAGGGAGAAAGAGGTAAATTCGGCTTTAACGGTTCCATTTCCCATTTCCACGGGCAGATCCTCATAAGTATTGCTCCCATTTACCCGGTGATGTTTTGTAAAGGACCTTTTGAATCAAATTCACAAAAAATTTACATTCCAGATATAGAAAAACCGCAAAGGCTATGTGACCTTTACGGTTATAGGAAATTATGATTCTGTTATATAGAGATTGTACTTCTACTTCCAAGGTGAGAAGTACCGTT
>JAAWJI010000027.1 GCA_022796795.1 Lachnospiraceae bacterium
CCGACAGCTGCCATTAGGCAGCGTATGCTAAATTATCTTCAGCGTTTATATTTAGATTTGCGATTTGACGCATCGCCTGCGGATAGCTTCACCAGCTGCAAAACCCCCGTCGAAACCAGTACAAGCCCTTGTCCTGGTTGTACTGTTCTTCTTAAAAAGACAGCACACAACTTTTGTGTAACCATTATAAAGCATCTATTTAAAATATGCAAGAAAAATTTTTATCCTTTTTGGAACCTTCCTTTTGGAAACCTCTTTTAAACCGTGTGCGGCAGCAGATCCTGGGAAAGAGATGGCAAAAATTCTGCTTTACAAAGGAATACCAGGCGTTTTCCGATTCTGTCCCAGGCAGTTCGCCGCAGATGTTCAAAGTGATGATTCAGACGACTCCCTTTATATCAGATAGTACAATAAGAATACAAACCCCCATGTTAAGCTTTTTATCAGGAATGTTAAAAGTAATTGCTTGAAAAAAACAATGGTTTTTAATAAGATGAACCCAAGGAGGTCCATGATGAACGTAGGCGAAAAAATTAAAAAAATCAGAAAAATGGCAGGGATGACACAAGAAGAGCTTGCTGAAAAAATGAATGTATCAAGACAAACAATTTCAAAATGGGAAAAGGAAATTTCATCTCCGGATCTGGATAGTGCGATTGCTTTATGCGAACTCTTTGAGATTTCTTTGGACGATTTAATGAAAGGGGAACAGTCTGTGAGGGAAGAGAAAATTTCACTGCAGGATATGATAAAAATAAACCAACGGAATCAAAAGCAGACAGTTTTATTGATCAGCGGTTTGTTTTTTCTTATGATTGGAGCATTGGCCACATTATTTATTGTGGCGATTGAAAGTAGTACCAACAGCATTGAGTATATGTTGTACCGGTACATAGTAACCGGACAGTATTCAAGCGCTCCCATTGATTATGGAAGGCTTATGGCTCCTGCAATTTTGTTAATTGCAATCGGAGTTATTTTGAGTATGGTTTATACGATTGAAAAATGGAAGGGGAAAAAGAGAGATGACTCATAAGAAGAAAATAGTAATAACTGGACTGCTGATAATCGTGATATGCATTACGTCCTGCGGGCATAAGGAAAAAGAAAATCCCTATGGTGCTACAGTTTCGGAATTGGGAGATGAGGATGCCTATGCATTTCTCGACATGGATTATAAAAATTATGTTATGGTAACCTCAGATGGGTTGTATGATGCAGGAGTAGAAAGGCAGGCGGCTATTTATTGTACCGTATATTATTACGGGAAAGATGCGGCAATAAATCTTGGAACTATTATGAGCGATGGAACGGCCTATCCGATTTCCTTTTCCAAAGACGGAATTTTTGCCGCATCCGGACATAGGATAGAGAAATATGCCATTTCCGAAAAGGAGGGAGAACTTTATCTGAAAAAGGGTGTATATGTAGAATATGATGAGGATGGAAATGAGCACTATACTTCTATGATAGACGGAAAGGAAGCCGAGTCAAATGCAGAGGAATATGAAAAAATGCTGGAGGAATATGACGGGAGCCAAGTCATACACTTTTCTTATGGCGCAGATGGCTGTATCAATGAAATAATTGAGTACTAGGGCAATTAACGTGATACAGGTATTCTGTGAGCCGTTCCCCGTACAGTGGGCAGGTCTGCCATTCTTTTTGGGGTACTTGTATCAGAGAAATGTACCTCGACTAAATATCTTGTCTTGTCGATCTTCTGTTGTAAACAGGGCATTAATCGCCCTGTGGTATTGGTCTGAATGTTGTCGCTCATGTTCCTCCTTTTGGGCGCAAAAAAGGCGCATGGTTTACAATTTACCGTTCCATGCGCCTTTACACTGTTATTTTGATATTAAATTGTTTCTCTGATTATGCTAACTGCATAACCTCGGCTTCAATTTCTTTTAATTCATTAAAAGATAATGCTGGAATATAATCTGCAATTTCCTCCAATGTCATTTTCCCTTTTTTATCATTCTTTCTGCTGTCTTTCTGATTCTTTTTCAATATCTTTCGTATAAGTCCTCATAATCTGCTCATCATCAAATAAACTCATCATAATCGTTACTACCTCCACTTAATTCTTTTTATCTTGGAAAAGGTCTAAAAACACACTGTTTTTGCGGTATGTTTTGCCTTAACTTTCTGTGATGGTCTTGGTCTGCTCCTTACCAATACTGTCATACTCGGACTGCAAAGACTGTATCTCGGCTTTCCACTGTTTCGGCGTAACCTTTTCGCCATTCTGTAAAAGGCTCTGCATACGCTCCTTTCATTCGGGGTACTTGCAATTATCAACATCGCTTTCAGCCTTTGTTTCCCCGTGAATATAGTCGTATTTTATTTTTGTACCTTTGTTTGCGTCATAGTATCTTTGATATGATATCTATATTTCTTGTTATATATTCATGCGTTTGTCGTGTCTTTTGCTTTAAAGGCGTTATTTTCGGAAAAGAGCCGCTGCAAACCTGCAGACGGCCCTTTTTCCTCGATCCTACCCTGTATATTATGAAAGCAAGCGTTCATGAGCCGGCAGTATTTTGTCAGCTCATACTGTCTATACTATGATCCGATCCAGCGTTTCCAACGCGCACCGCACCATGTGCTGTCCCAACTCCATGCTTGTCTCCACCGAATTTTTAGCGAACCACTCTGTATTCTGCTTTGCGCGCTCCAGATCCACATGATCCGGATACAGCGCATACATAAGGCTGGATTCGTATTTTCCCGCATGGTCAAATCCGCCGCATTTGTGCTGAGCCTCCGGACTCAGAAGCGGAATCACCTTGATATAGGAAAAGGGGTCGTCCCCGGAGCCCAGATTCTCATAGTAATCCGCATAAGCATTGCTTCCCCACCAGCCCTTTCCCCGGGTCTCCTCCATATACTCCATGAGCACCTTCTTGGCCGCCTTGTGGCAGGCCAGCGTCATGGGCATGAGGCCGCCCTCCTCGGTCTGGTGATGGGCAATGCAGTAAATATTTTTTACCCCTCCATAGATCAGGGATTTTAAAATGCAGTACATGTAATTCTCATATACATCCACGTCCACCTGGATGGTACCGCTCTTTGGCCCGGCCACCGCATAGCTTGCCACACCGTACCAGATAGGCGGACATATGATCATCTCCTTTGTCTTTTCCAGCTCCCGCAGCACTCCTGTGATCACCATGGTGTCTGTACCACAGCTGGCGTGCAGGGCGTGATATTCAATGGTTCCTATGGGGATCACATAGGGAACCCTGCGCTTTTTCGCATCCTCCAGCTCCTGATAAAACATATCTACCATCTGCATACCTGTCTGCCCTCCTCTCACATATATACGAAAAGTAACCCTCCGTTTAGCAGCGCTTAGAAATCCAGCTCATACAGCGTGCCGATCTCCGGGGAGAGAATCTGGCAGCCCTCTTCTGTCACGGCGATTCCCTTCTCCCAGCGCACCCCAAAGGTATCCGAGGAGATGAAGGTGTCGATCTGGAAGGTCATATTGGGCTGCAGGGCATAGTCAGAGATGGTCTCCACCCAGGGAGCCTCCACCTCGATCATACCAGTTCCGTGAAGGGGCCCGTAGACAAAATTATCCTTGTATCCATTTTCCACATAGTAGTCATAGAATTTCTTAGCGATATCCGCCGCAATCACACCGGCCTTTACCTGCTTCTGGGTCCATCTGTGGGCCTCCAGGCCAAAGAGCACCACATCCCTGCGCCGTCCCTCCAGCTTGCCCAGCACGATAGGGTAACCAATGGCCGCGGAATAGCCGTCGATTTTTGCGGACAGATTCAGCTGTACAATGTCCCCTTTCTCAAATTTCCGGTAGCCCGACCGGGAAATGGCGTGCCGGGTGGATGCCTCGGAGAACACATACATAGGAAGTCCCTCGTACTCCGCACCGTTTTCATAAACCACTCTCTGGGCCACGCCCACCATCTGAAGCTCTGTCATACCCGGACGGATCTCCCTGATGACCTGCTGAGTAGCCAGCTGGGCAATACGGTATCCCTCCCGCAGACAGTTGATTTCATTCACCGATTTTATAGAGCGCAGTTCCACCATCATGTGATCCGCCCGCACAATCTCCGCTTCCGGAAACGCCTCCCGAATAGACTCCATAATCACCACCGAGGTATCCAGGTAACTGGCTACGCCGATCCGCAGCTTTTTTCCCGTGATGCCCAACGCCCTAAACACATCCTGATAGGTGTCTGCCTGCAGCTCCGGGTAGGCGGGATCTGCGCCCTCCCGGTAGGCCTTTAACACAAATACTTTGTCGATCCGGGAACGGTCTGCCCCGAACTCTTTACTCTCCGGACCCACCATCAGCGCCGCCTCCCCGGTGGGAGCAATGGCTACGCCGCACCGCTCAAACAAAGGCCAGTAGCCGGAGAAATATCTTGCGTTTGCATAATCCGCCTCATTGGAATTGACAATCAGGGCATCCAGGCCCTCCCTTTGCAGGATCTTGGCCGCCCGCTGCGCCCTCTCCTTGTACTCTTCATCCGGTATCCGAATACTTCCATGCTCTGCCATAGGTTTTTCCCTCCTGATTTCTGTTGCATTTGCTTTTTCAGCGTTACTGATTTTTCCGGTTGTTCCCTGGTTCCTCTGGCTTCCAGGACCATGGGTTCCCTTGTATCCCATTGTAAACGCTTGTCTGTGCGCCGTCAATGTTTTAAAGTAAAATAACTCTATATTTCATTTAAACGTTTTACTTTACAGGGATATAATTTCATGTTACCATATTAACAGAAAAATCTTTAGGAGGAGCACCCCATGGCAACCATCAAAGACGTGGCCCGCATGGCAGGCGTGTCCATCGCTACCGTTTCCAACTATCTGAATCAGACAAAGCCAGTGAGCCGGGAGGCGGCTTCCAAGGTGCAAGCCGCTGTGGAAGCTTTGCAGTATTCCCCCAATTTATCAGCCAAAAGCCTGAAATCCAACGCCTACACAGATATCGGTATCATTCTCCCCAACTTTGACGATTCCTACTATGTACAGATTTTTCAGGGGATAGAAAATGCCTTTCAGAATACAGGTTATTTCACCAATCTGGCTTTCTCCTATGACATTCCGGATTTTGAGCAGGCCATTCTCCACAATTTTCTGAAAAAACAGATCCAGGGCCTTATTCTCATTTCCTGCCAGCCAAACAGCTGGGAGTTTTACCATCAGTATGTTACCTCTAAGGGGCATCCCCTGGTTCTTATCGACCGGGATATCCGGAACCTGGACGCCAATTTTGTGTCCTTTGACACCCGTTCCATGATCCGTCACATCACAGGGCAGCTTCTGGACCAGGGCTTGCGACAGCTTTTCCTCATCAGCGGCCCCCAGGCCTTTGAATGTGAATCCGGCTGTATGCGGGGCTTCCAGGATGCCTTTCAGAGTACAGGGCTCCTTTCCAGCCCCGCACAGCTTCTGCAGACCAATTTGAGCCGAGAGGACGCCTTTCGGAAAACCATCCAGCTCTTTCGAAACCAGACGCCGGAAGCCCTTGTGGCCACCTCTGAGTCTGTGGCCGCAGGCACCATAGAGGCCATCAACCTTCTGGGATACACCACAGAGGAAATTCCCGTTCTCACCCTGGGGGAGGCGCACTGGAATCTCTACACCCATTCCTTTGCCACCCGCTCCCTGCCCCGGCCTGCTATAAAACTGGGACAGACGGCCGCTGCGCTCCTTTTGGATCAGCTGAAATCTCCTCTTACCAAGGAAAACGAGCGGGTCATCCTGGAAAATACGGCCCCCCTTGGCACGCGTTGCCCGGACAGGCAAAAGCTGCCCCTCTGTCAACGGCCTCTTCCAGACAGGCAAAAGCTGCCCCTCTGTCAACGGCCTCTTCCGGACAGGCAAAAGCTGCCCCTCTGTCAACGGCCTCCCCTTCTCAGGCAGGAACACGCCCATTCTGAGAAAGTGCTTCGCATTTTAATGGTAGACACGCCCCAGGTACACACCCTTCTGGGACTTCTCCGCAACTTTGAAAACCGGCGTCATCTGAAAACCCAGGTTTCCATCGTTCCTCACCATCAACTGTACGAGGAAATTTTGTCAACTGACAGGAGCTGCGATGTAATCATGTACGATATTCCCTGGCTCTCCGCCCTGGCCTCCCACGGGATTCTGGAGGATTTGACCCCGGAGCTTAAAAATATGGATCTGGACATCTTCTTTCCAGACTGTCTGAATTATTTCTGCCGCTTTCAAGACCGATATTTTGGACTGCCTTTTATGTACGCGCCGCAAATATTCTATTATAGAAAGGATTTATTTGAGAATACAAAACTAAAGACTGCTTATGAGCGGCAAAACAGCATTACCCTGCGCCCGCCTCTCACCTTAAAAGAATTCAATACCATTGCAGACTTTTTTACCAATCACACAGACGCCATTGCATACGGCCTCTCCGTTCCGGCCGCCTACGACGAATGTCTGGCGCCAGAGCTATACATGCGGCTTCGGGCCTTCGGAGGCCGCCTCTTTGACGAAGCGGGACAGGCTTGCCTGGATCAGGACGCCACCCTCAAGGCCTACATCAATTTTCTGCGCTCCGTGCGCCTGGCTAAGCCGGACTACCGCACTGCCACGGACATAACTGCTGTCCAAGATTTTTTAAAGGGAGATACTGCCATGCTGATCACCTATCCCTCTTTTCTCACGGATGTGGCGGACCTGCGAAAAAGCAGCATGACCGGCTCTATAGGCTGGCACCATATTCCCGGGCGTAGTCCGCTTCTTGGGGGGTGGAGCTTAGGAGTCAGCAGCCGCACCTCCCAAAAACAGGAGGCGCTCTCCTTCCTTCAGTGGATCTGTGAAGAACAGATTGCCAACTACTTTGCCCTTCTGGGCGGGCAGACTGCCATTACCTCCACCTACATCAACGACGAGCTGGTGAAGCTGTATCCCTGGCTGCCCTTATACCACTCTACCTACCAGTATACCAAGCCCACCCTGCCCCCGGAGCTTCCTGATCACACCATATTGTCTCAAAATGACATAGACGCCGTCGTATGCCGCTGGGTGTATGAGCTTCTGGAGGAAAAGCTGCAGGTCCAAGAGGCCATTGCACGCACCCAGGCAGAGCTGGAAGAGCTGGTAAAGGGCTGTCGGAACAAACTATGAGACAACTTCCCGCAGCAATTCAGGCCGATCCCCACATAAACTGCCCTTACACCGGCGGCCGCCGCAGAGGACAGCTGGACAAGGATACCCGCTCCGCCAGCCCTTTTAACCCATTGTCCCGCAGATAATCCTGCAAAATGGACTGGGACTGGGTGGATTCCGGCCCTATGATGATCTCCGAAATCAGATCCTCCAGACCAATCCCTATTTTCCGGCACATGGACATAAGATCCAGCGGATAGTATTTCTTAATGCGCTCAATGGTAACATGATAGCAGGGCTCCACATCAAAGTATTCCTTTTCAAAGGGAGAGACCACCAGACGCACTTCCTTCTCCGAGGAAAAAGAAGGGTGTTTAAACACCACAGACTGAATCCAGGCAGCCTTCATGGCTCCCTTGATACGAGGATTATCCCCTTTAATCTTGGTCTCCCCCTTTACCAGCCGGTAAAACACATCCACCAGATGATGCTCCGTCATGTCATCCTGGTAGAAAACCGTCTGCAGGGATAATTCTCCCTCTGCCATCTTTTCCAGGTAATCTCCCCGAAAGGCAATACACACGCCCCGGCCCCTGTTTCCGTACCGCTCCCACTGGGCTGCGTCGTCCCGGTACAGGGAAAAGCAGGCCGCATAGGCGGAATAGAAAAACTCCTTTTTCAGCTCCTCCTGAAAAAGCAGGCGGACCTTTCCCCCTCGTTCCTGGTCCCCCTCCTTCTTCAGACGCTTCATCACCGCATCACACAGTCCTGTCATAAACAGACGCATCTCCGCCGCATCATTCATGTTCAGCACATTGTTCACCCGCAGCTGGGCGCAGCGCAGGATTCCATCCAGAGCCTGAAAATCCGTATAGTGATAGAGGATATCCTTCTCATAACCGGCCATCCGTAAGCCCTTCCTCCTTAAATCTCTTTTTCTGTCTGAATTTTAGCACATTCCTACAATTCCCGCAAGCAGCGGCCAGGGGAATCTGCGGCGGTCATGGGAGTCTGCGGCCATGGAAATCCTAATCTCTTGAAGTTATCTGTGGATGCACCACCACTTTAATCGATTCACTGCTCATCTGCATCTTAATGGCATCCTCCAGATGCTCCAGATCAAACACATGGGTAATCAGCTTTTTGATCTCCAGCCTGCCGCTGTTCAAAAGATTTACGGCCCGAAGCTGGGTATCCGGATTAATCATGGAGCCTACAATGCGAAGCTCCTTCTTATACACATCAAACAGAGGCATAGCCGCCCGGGCATCTACGGCAGGCACGCTGAACAGCAGAATCGTGGCCCCAAAGCCTGCTGCCTGAAACGCCTGATCCACCGCAAAGGTTTTTCCCACGCACTCAATGATCACATCAGCTCCATCCCGTCCCGTGATTTCTCGGATTCGTCCCAAAACATCCTCATGAAGGGGATCAATCACCGCGTCTGCCCCCACCTCCATTCCGATTTCCCGGCGCATGGCAATGGGTTCGCTTAGAATAACGGTGGAAGCTCTAGCCAGTCTTGCCAGCTGTACCATGAGAAGCCCAATGGTGCCTCCCCCAATCACCAATACCAGCTGTCCCGGCTGGATCCCGGCCCGGTCAATGCCGTGGATGGCGCAGGCCAAAGGCTCCGCCATGGCCGCCACGTCAAAGTCCAGATCCTCCCTCACCTTTAAGCACTGAGTCGCCGGACAGAGTGCATATTCTGCAAATCCGCCGTTCACATTTACTCCAAGGGCAAACAGGCGCTCGCAATTTTGTTTTTTACCCATCCGACAGGGAATACACTGCTGACAATAGATATTCGGATCAATGGCCACATGGTCCCCTGCCTTTAGATCCGTTACCTTCTCCCCTACCTCTGCCACAATACCGGAAAACTCATGTCCCAGCACTACCGGCGGATTCACGGCAGCGGAACCCTCCTCCCCGTGGTAAATATGTACATCTGTGCCGCAGATCCCGCTGCTATAATTTTTTACCAGAACCTGATCTGGTCCCAGAGGGGGGAATTCCATTTCCCGGACCTGAAATTTTGCCTCCTGCTCTGATCCTAAAAAAAATGTACCTTTCATCTTCTCTGTCCTTTCTTTTTCTATTCCACAGCCATCTGTTTGAAACTGCCCTCTCTCACAAATCTTTTCAAGCAGTTTTCATTCCTTCCCGCAGACCCTGTATCCAAAATCGGCTTGCCATCCTCCTGGCAGCAGATATGGAAAGCCCTAAAAGCTTAAGCTTCCTGCGGCTGCCTAATCCAATCTTTTTCTGAATCTATCCCTCCACATCTCCTTGGAGCTTATTCAAATGCAATCAGCACTTTCATCACAGAATCCTTCTCATGAATAACGCAGTCAAAAGCTTCCTGCACCTGTTCAAAGGAAAAAGTCCGGCTGATCATCTGCCTCACCTGTATTGTTTTACTGGAAACGGCTCTCATGGCCATGGGATAGATGTTCACATACCGGAACACGGAAAGGATATCCACCTCTTTATTATTTGCGTCAATAAAGCGGAAGGGTGTCTCCCCATAGACATTTCCCACCATGACAATTTTCCCGCCCCGTCTCACCCATCTCTATGGTCTGGGCAGCCGTCACCTTGCTCCCGGCTGTTTCAAATACCACATCCGCGCCTTGACCATTGGTAAGCCTCATAACCTCCTCATACACATTGCAGTCTTTTGCGTGTATCAGCGCATCCGCCCCCATACGGGACGCATTTTCCAGCCTCAGGTCAAAGAGATCCGACACCATTATGGGGCCCACTCCCATGGCCCGAAGAGAAGCAATAGTCATAAGACCAATGCAGCCCGCGCCTAAAACCAGCGCGTTTTGTCCAAGCTTAGTCCCGGAACGGTTGACAGCATGCATTCCTACGGACAAAGGCTCCCGAAGGGCTCCTTCCACCGTATCCATATATTCCGGACTTCGGTTGAACAGCGGTCTTCGCTTCTAAAAACTACCATTGATATAGGGATTATCATGAATACAGCAGATGTTAAGAAAACCAATACCTTAAAGGTATTTCAGCTGGTCTACAGTCAGAAAATTATATCCAAACAGAGCATTGCCCATACCCTGGGCATCAGCCTTCCCACGGTTACCCAGTGCGTCAATGAACTGAAAACGGAAGGATTGTTAAGAGACGATTACAGATACGAGTCTTCTGTGGGGCGCAAAGCCGCTGCCATTATGAGCCTGCCCAACTGCCGGATTGCCATTGGCGTGGAAATCCACCAGCATCATATCCGTCTGGTGGCAGTTAATATTTACTGTGACATTCTGTCGGAAATCAGGCTGGAACTCCTCTATGAAAACAGTGAGACGTATTATTTTCTTCTGGGAAACGCCATCAACAACTTTTTTATCTCCTGCAATTTCACAAAGGATATCCTTCTGGGCGTTGGCATTGCCGTCCAGGGACTATCCAACCGCCAGGGCAACAGGATGATCTACGGCGCCCTTCTGAACAACCGAAGCTTCTCCCTGGAAGGACTGGCTCCCTATGTGGTATTTCCCTGTACTCTTCGCCATGATACGGAGGCTTTGGCGGACCACACGCTGTGGAATCACCCGGAAATCCAGGACTGTTTTTTTCTGGATATTGACTTTAACCTGGGAGGCGCCATCATTATCAACCGCTCCGCCCACTGGGGAGATGTAATGCCCAGCGGCCTTCTGGATCAAAACTTCTATGAGGATATGCAGCGGCCGGATATTGTGCTGTCCCACTACAACGACAATGCAGTTGGGGCCGCCATCTTTTATATCCATCAATTTCTGGAACGTCCTATTCTCTATTGAGAAATTCATCACCACTTACCATCCTGTACGCTTCGCCTGACCTGTTTCTCAAAAGGGGCGATCCGCTTCTCCTTCGGACCGCCCCTTTCATACACCCCATATTCTTATTTCATCAGATACTCCAGAATTCCCTGAAACAGCTTGTTATAGTGTTCCCACTCACAGAATTCCGGCGGCGCCCAGTGAGGCGCCATATCGGTGGTAAATACGCCGCTCTTTCCCTTCCCATAAGAGCCAAAGGCAATAAAGGGATCCTGGTCCACCAAAGCTGCCACATCGGCCTCCGGCTTGGCAATGGTCTTGTTGTAGCCCAACACCTGTGGGAATTCCTTCGGAAGTCCGGCCAGGGCTTCATGCTCCTTCACGATCACTGGAGTAACCCCGTCGCAGTGCTCCATCCGGTCGTCTACGGTCAGCACCTCCACCGGAAGCACCTCCTGCACTGCTGTATCGTGCCATTTTCCCTTGGCATCCACACCGGAAAAAGTGAGATAACCGCCTACCATTAAGAGGGCCCCGCCCTCCAGTACATAGTCCCGGATCACCTTGGTCCGGTCCGGACGCTTCTCGCTTTTGGTAAAGGTAGCCGTGGGAAGCAGCAGCGTGTTGGCTCCAATATCGGAAAGCACCACGCAGTCATATTTCTTTAACTCTTCTACGCTGAAGGGAAACCCGTCTGTGGCCTCATGGTTGGGCAAAAAGATATACTCATAGCCAGCCGCCTCCACGGCCTGTCGGAACCATTTCTCTCCCGTCTCAAAGGTAGAGGTATAAAAGGCGTCCACACCCTTCACATGGGTGGTATAACTCATCCAGGATTCCCCTGCCAACAGCACTCGTTTGCTCATGTCGTTCCTGCCTCTCTTTCCTGATTCATCTGTTACTTCTTTCTCAGCTCTCCTGCAGACCCTTTCTTTCCAGAAAAAAATCTGGTTTTCTCCAAACGGACGGCGCCTGCCCTCTCCTGGAGATTCTATACATTTACCTTGGGATTATCCAAAAGCTCCAGGGGATAGTCGCCCAGACGCTCCACCTCAAATCCGTTTGCCTTGAATTTCTCATAGTCAAAAGCGTTGAGCTCATCAATGGCCAGCTTATGGAACTCATAGAAGTTGGGCCACCACTCATAGCCGTCTCCCAGGCTGTGAGAGAGGTAGGCATCGGCAATATCTTTTCCCATCTGGGGAGCCACATAAAATGCGCCCATAGCCAGCACATTTACACCATTTCCGGTAATGGCCCTAAGAGCCGCCGGCACGCTCTCCACCACACCCGCATGTACGCCCGGACACTTGCTGGCCGCAATGTGAATTCCCATGCCGGTACCGCAGAAAATCAACGCCCGCTCAAATTCTCCCTCGGAGATCTTGGCTCCTACTTTCAGACCGATCCGGTGGAACATTTCTTTGTCCTCGTCATCTGCGGAACGAACTCCGATATCCGTTACCGTCCACCCCTTTTTCTTCAGGTGCTCCACCACTGCTTCCTTCAGGGGGAATCCCGCAAAGTCCGCCCCCACTAAGATCTGCTTATCTTTCACTGTCTTCATAGCTTTCTCCTTTCCTTGCTAAGATTTCTCTTTCTAGTCCAAATAGAAGATAGACTTCATGTCCACATAAAAAGCCTCTTCGCTGTCCGCGTCATACTTCTCAAAACAGGGCCTGGTAAAAGTCCACCACTTCTGGGTGGTCTCGTCCGCCGCCATCTTCTCCATATCCGCCTCATAATCTATTCCCGTATACTCAAAATAGGCAAATACCAGATCCCCCTTGAGGAATATGGAGTAATGCTCCAGGTTACATTCTTTGATTGTCTTCAGCACATCCGGCCAGACTGCCTGGTGAAGCTCCACATATTCCTGGATCTTCTCCTTCTTCAATCTGCCGATCTGCCCAAATATCTGCTTTGCCATGCGCTCCTCCCAACCCGGCCGCGGGTCGCCTGTGGAAGATGGGAAGGCTTTGCCTCCCCATCTCTCTATGAGTTCTTATTTCTTTTTAAACAGCTTAATATGATGGCTGGACAGATAGTTCAGCACCATAACCAGCAGCAGAACTGCACCCCAGATCAGGGAAATGTAGTAGCTGCTGATCTGCGGGAACCTGTTGATACCTGTCTCCAGCGCACGCACCAGGAAGATAGCCAGCAGCACGCCTACAATATCGCCCCGGCCGCCGTCCGGATCTACACCGCCCAGAACCACGATCATGATACACTGAAGCGTGTAGTTGGAGCCGTAATCCGAGCGGGCGGAGTTGTAGTTTGCCAGCATGATCATACCACCCAGAGCGGAACAGATTCCGGAGATGAGATAGGTTTTGATCAGCAAGAGATCTACCCGCATACCGCTGTAAAGAGCCACATTGTGACTGCTTCCCAGAAGTGTCAGCTTCTTGCCGTAGGTGGTCTTTTTCAGGAGAAACGCCAGCACAGCCGCCGCAATCACAAAGAGGATAAACTGTACGGGAATTCCCGCCACCCGGTTGTTAATCAAAAATGCAAAATCCTTGGGGAAATCGCTGATAGCGCTTCCGTTTGTCATGACGATTCCGATTCCCGTAAAGAGCTGACCGGAACCCAGGGTAGCCAAAATGGGAGGAATTTTGCACTTGGACACAAGAATTCCATTAAACGCACCAGCCACAGCGCCCATAAGCAGGGCCAGAATAAACGCAATCACAATCCAATGCAGTCCCAGCGTATCGCTTCCCGCGCCGATCTTGCGCATAAAGAGAGCCATGGTAATCGCAGTTACATTGGCCACGCCTACGGTGGACAGGTCGATACCTCCTGTGATCATGCACACCATTACACCCAGAGACATGAGTCCAAACTCCGGGAACTGGGCAAACATAGTCTGGAAATTCACCACCGAATAAAACTTTCCGCCCTTTGTAATTCCCATAAATACAAACCAGACAACCATAATGATCAGAAGGCGCCAGATATGGGAGTCCTTTTTCCATGAAACTTTAAGCTTCTCAGCCATTACGCCACCTCCTCTGTCTGTTTCCGGTTTCCTTTTCTACGGCTGGAACGCGTCACCTGATATGCACTGATGGCCGTACCGATTACGATGAGAAGGCCTACAAATACGTCCTTCCAAACCACCGGGATTCCCAAAAGAATCATGGAGTTCTCCACCAACACAATCAGAAGGGTACCCAGCACACAGCCTGTCATGGTTCCTCTTCCACCGCCGATGACTGTGCCTCCCAGCACCACGCCGGCAATAATATTCATCTCCATCCCCAGCATATTGGTGGGATGACACTGCTGCATCATGCAGACGCGGATCATTCCCGCAATGCTGGCGATGATTCCCGCAAACACATAGAGCAGGAATTTCGTCCACTTCACCCGGAAACCTGCGTTATAAGCCGCCGCCTCATTTCCGCCAATGGCGTAGATTCCACGGCCGAACATGGTATACTTCAACACCAGGAAGCTTACAAATACCACAAGCACCAGCACCAGAAACGCCACCGGCAGTCTGGAGGATAATCCGCTCTGGGTATTGGTTGCTGTAAACAGGGAGCTGACTCCAAAGCTTTTCATGCCTGCTGGAATCACTGCCAGCTGCTTGGACTCCAGAGTACCCTGCATAAATCCCTTAAACACACTGGAGGTTCCCAGCGTCACAATCATGGCCGGCAGCTTCAGATAGCCAATGAAAAAGCCGTTGATCATACCCAGCACAGCGCCAATAAGAACTGCCACCAAAAGCGGAAGAAGCACACTGCCCTCATATCCCATATCCAGGAACATTTTTGTGGTGGCAAAGGCTGTCAGGGATGCCAGAGCCGGGAATGACACGTCGATACCTCCTGACAGGATTACCAGGAACGCGCCTACGGCAAACAGGCCCGGCACGATCATGGCAGACATAATGTCTACAATATTATTCGGCGTATAAAACTGTCCGGAACGGGCCTGGATCAGTACCGAAAGAAGCAGGAGAATCAGGAATATGTACGTCTCCGTCCGCTTTAAAAGCTTTTTGATTATCTTATCCATCCAATCACCCTCCTACATCATCTTATCCAGAATCAATTTCTCAGACGCATCGCTGGTGAGGAACTCTCCCGACATACGTCCGTCCCGCAGCACCATCACACGGGAACAGTTCTCCAGGATCTCCGGCAGGTCGTCGGAGACGATAATCACTGCCATGCCCTTATCCGCCAGGGCCTGCAGAATCACATGAATGTCGTGCTTGGAGCCGATATCCACACCCACGGTAGGACCGTTGAGAATCAGTACATCCGGCTTGCAGGCCAGCCATTTCGCCAGCACAATACGCTGCTGATTTCCGCCGGACAGGGTGGAAGCCGCGTTGTCCGGATTGGGAGTGGCAATGGTCAGCTCCTTCACCCACCGGTCAATCTCTTCCTGATACTGCTTTTTGTCCAGCAAGCCCTTATTGGTCAGATTGTCAATCTCAGATATGGCAATGTTGTCGCCAATACTCTGATCCAGGAATAATCCCTCGCTGAGACGGTCCTCCGGCACAAAGCCGATCTTGTTGGCAATAGCCGTCTGAGGATCCTTAAGCTCCACCTCATTGCCATGGATACGGATCTTTCCCTTATCCGCCGGAAGCATACCGAACAAGGACAGCGCCAGCTCCGTGCGCCCGGAATCCAGAAGACCGGTGACGCCCAGGATTTCCCCGCCTTTCACAGAAAAACTGATGTCCGAGTAGAAGCCCTCAAGCCCTAAGTTTTCCACCTCCAGAAGCGGCTCTTCCGTCATCTTCTTGGGGGTAAAGGGAACCACTTCAAATTCACGTCCCGTCATATAATAGGTAAACTTCTTGTCATCCAGCTCCTCCGTATCTCCGTTGGCGATCAGCTTACCGCTGCGAAATACCGTAAACCGCTCGGCGATCTCAAACACCTCATCCAGCTTATGGCTGACAAAAAGAATGGAAATCCCCTGGGCTTTCAGCTGCATGATTACCTTAAACAAGGCCTTTACTTCCTTTTTTGTCAACGCGGTGGTAGGCTCATCCATAATAATCAGCTTTGCGTTAAACATCAGCGCCCGGCAGATCGCCACCATCTGCTTTTCCGCCACAGACAGATTTCCCAGCTGTGCGTCCAGATCCACCTGGAAATCGATCCGTGCCACAGCCTCCTTGGCAATCTCGCGCATGTTTTTCCAGCTTACAATCTTTTTCTTCTGCACCAGCTGACTGTTGATAGCCAGATTCTCCATCACCGTCAGGTTGGGGAAAATAGCGAAATCCTGATAGATTACCTGAATTCCGCTCATAATGGCAGAGATCGGAGTAATCTTATTTAAGGTTTTTCCGTCAAACTCAATGGTTCCGGAATCCCTCTGATACACTCCGGAGATAATCTTGATCAGAGTAGACTTTCCGCAGCCGTTCTCCCCGGCCAGGCAGTGGATTTCCCCTGGCTTGATCTCCAGCGACACCCCATCCAGCGCTTTTACACCTACGAAATATTTCCGTATGTCAATCGCTCTGAGTAAATATTCCGACATGGAACTCCTCCTCACATTTTTTCATATTTTGGGCCGGACAGAAAATCCCGCCCGGCCCGCTTTTATCTTAGAATTTAGAATCCAAAGGAATCTACGTTCTCAGCATTGATAACGATCCAGCCCTCACCCTCTAATACTGTGGTGCTGCCTTCACGGAAGGTCATAGCCGTATAACCCTCAACTCCCAGATCAACTGTTCCGGAAATCTCTTCGCCGTCCAGAATCTTCACTGCCAGGCTGATCATAGCCTTTCCTGCTACTGCGGGATCCCACAGAGTCAGGGACTTGATAACGCCGCTCTTCAGAAGCTCTGCGTTGTCAGCAGGCATACCGGTTCCTGTGGTGAATGCCTTGTCGATCAAGCCAAGCTCGTCAATAGCACGTGCAATGCCCGGTGCGTCAAAGGAAGAGGTTCCCATAATACCCTTCAGCTCCGGATATGCCTTAAAGGCCTCCTTTGCCACGTTGTAAGCGGTATCGCCGTTGTCATGAGACTCTACTCTGGGCTGCGCCTCCAGCAGGGTCATGTTGGGATATGCAGTCTTCTGGTATTCCACAGCCGCGTCTGCCCACTCATTATGGGAAGCATTGGTCACGTCTGCCACCATGGTGGTGTACACACCCTCTTCTCCCATAGCCTCTGCCAGGTTATCCATAATGAACTGACCGTAACCTGCGTTGGAGAATGCCTCGATATCATAGTCCACATTGGTCAGGCTTGCGCCCTCATGAGCAACTACCACAATGCCCGCATCCTTTGCCTGCTTCAGCACCGGCTCCAGAGACTCCGGGTCAACCGGTACCACACAGATGGCGTCTACGTCCTGTGCGATCAGGTCCTGTACCAGCTGCGCCTGCTTGGTGGCGTCAATCACGTCCGTACCCTTCTGGTATACATTCAGGCCGGTTTCAGATGCGTACTCTTTTACGCCTACGTCCATACGCACAAACCAGGGATTGGAGGAATCCTTGGGAACTACCACGATCTCATAGTCCTTGTCGGATGCTGCCGGAGTTGCCCCCCCGTCTTCCTTGCTTTCGCCGCTGCTCTGTGCAGGCTGCTCTGCCGGTGTCTCCTCTTTCTTGCTGCCGCATGCAGCAAGTCCAAATACCATTGCCGCTGTCATAATAAGCGCTAACATTTTTCTCATCTTTTTCATGTGAACCTCCTGTGTTTCCTTTCTCTTTGAAAACTTACTATTTTTAAAACGTTTTAAGCTCCTACAACGGTTTTATCCACCTCCTTATCTGGCCGTTTCTTTTAGTTAAAACGTTTTAATTACAGAAAATAAAAATTTATCGGAGGCTATTTGCCCCGCTCCATATCAACAGGAATCCCGAATTATCAGCTCCTGCTCCAATCTCACATGCTCTGCGGCTTCTCCCTGCCGCCCTGCCTTTACCAGACGCCACAGCTCTTTTCCCAGCAGCACCCGGTCCTGCTTGATGGTGGTAAGGGCCGGTTGTACATAGGAAGAAATTTCCAAATCGTCAAAGCCCATTACCCCAAAATCCCCGGGAACCCTATAGCCGGCTTCCCGCATGGCCTTCATGGCGCCAATGGCGATCAGATCCGAAGTGATAATAAAAGCATCCGGCAGCTCCTCCCGCCTGTGAGTGCTCAAAATCTCTCTCGTAAACAGATATCCATTCTCCACATGATCCTGATAAAACGCATCGGAGATAAACACATATTGGTCTCCATAGGTATAGCCGTGCTGCCCAAGGGCCTCTCGGTACCCATACAGGCGCTCATACAGGTTGGCCAGTACCAGGGACTCTCCCAGAAATCCAATGGTTGCGTATCCCTTATCTTTTAAATATCCAACAGCCTGGGACAGCACCCGTTGATTGTCAAATTCCACACTGGACACATTGGAAAAGGTGCTCCTGCGGTCCGCAAGAACCACGTGCAACCCCCGGTCCAGAAGCGGACGAATATACTCCTCGTCTCCTGCGGATCCCCCTGCAATCACAATGGTATCCACGTTATTCTGCATGAGATTATAAAGCCCCCGCCTCTCCTTTTCCAGGGAATACTCATATCCCACCAGACTGACCGTAATATCCTCCCGGTCTGCTTCGTCGATAAAAGTACTTGCGATCAAAGAATAAAAACTGTTGGTGATCTTTGGGATCAACATTCCCACCAGATTCTTTTCCTTTTTCCGGATATTCCTTGCCGCGGAATTGGGTACATAGTCCAGCTCCTCGATTGCCTGACGCACACGGCCAACCGTCTGCTTTGAGATGGGCGCAGTCCCGTTAATCACATGGGAAACCGTCCCAATGGTCACACCCGCTCTCTCCGCTACATCCTTTACTGTTGCCCGCTTCTTGATCTTCTTCATACTGCCTCTATTCCACGCCAGGCGTTAAAACGTTTTAATTCTTTAGTCTCATTATACAGGATTTCTTTTCTTTGTCAATACGCTAAACGTATTTTTGTGTATTAGTGGAGAATTTTCATGATCTTTTTTGTGCATTTAGCACAAAAAATAGGATCTCGCTGTGCGAAATCCCCTTATTTGGTATCATTTTGATAAAATTCACCATTTTACCTGCCGCTGCTTTTCCAGCATGGCCCCCACGAATCGCCTGGCTTCCTCCAGGTCCTGCTCACTGGGATGAAGCATGGCCTCGTCAAAGTTGGACAGCTGTCTCTCCACCTGCTGCCAGTTTTCCGACGTGCGAAGCCGCTCATATTTATGGCGGATCTGAATGGGCATTTTCCCCTGGCACAAAAACATGCCCAGATAAGCGTTGTCACTCTCAATAAAGACCGTAACCTGACTCTCGATCTTTTTCTTATACTCCGGCACCGGCTTGCTTCCGCAGGTGGCGAACAGAGCGATCTGTTTTCCCCCCAGGTGCTCCAGACAGCGGATTACCGGCACGCTGCAACTCCCCTTATTCACAAAAAAGCCCACGAAATACAGGGCCGCCTCGGGAATCCCGTCCAGCTCTCCAAAATCCAGAATATCCTTGTTCTGTCCGGGAAGCGCAGAAAAAATCTGATACGCCACCTGTTTGGTATTTCCCGTCTCGCTGCAGTATAAAACCACATAGTCCAGCATCACGCCGCCTCCTTGCCTTAACCCGCCCAGCCTGTTTTTCCTGACACAGGCTAAACTGTCAGGTAAAAGTTTACACGTTTCTTTTCTGCTGTTCAAGACATTCTTTCAAAACAAATTCTAAAATTTTTATAAAGCTTGGGATTTTCCCATTCGCTCCGTGGATTTTCTGTCCGTATTTTCATCAATCTTTGCTCTGTTGATCAATCCCCTCCCTTTCTGAATGCGTCAATTCATAACCTGGCAGATACTGCAAAGCAATACGGTTCTCCGGCTTTGCATCAAAGAGATAGAGGACAAGCAGGAAGCACCATTCCAGGGGCTTCATCAGAAGATACGCCAAATCTGCCCGCAAAGGCGTCTGCAGATGCAGGGACAACGGATATCCGCAGGCGTCATACACATGGCGGACCCACCGGTGAAAGGCCGGGGTGCGCTCCTCCAAAAGCTGTTCAAAAGCATTGGCGACGCACAGCTGCCGGTTCACCACAATGCGCTGTCCTCTCCGGATCCCATAGCGCAGAGGCTTCACCAGCTTTTCATCTCCCTTAAGGGCCACGGTACACAGGTAATGGGCATCAGCCTCAATGGGCGGCGGAGAAATTTTCGCAGACAAGGTCCAGTCGCTGGTCTCCGTAAAGGCCCGGATGGTGCTGTCCGCCTGCTGCCCGAATACCAGCAGAACCAGGGTGAGAAGCACCAACAAGGGCAGAAGCAAAAGCAATGCATACCAGGCCCATTTTCCAGTGTTCTGTAAAAGCTTGCTACTCTTTTGAAGCCAGGGATTTCTATAGCTGTATTCCATCTGATCCTCCCCCCGGCTTCGGATGATACGTACCAGCAGAACCAGGGCGTTGAGGATAAAGTTAAAGGGAACCAGGGAAAAGTAAAAGCAGTACAGCCAGCTCTCCTGGCTATAATGGGCGTCTCCTGCCAGCAGCTCTCCCAGAGGCAGATGGCGTGCAAGCTGTACCAGGAAAAGGGCCTGTATGAGGATTCCCATATAGAGCCCAGATATACACAGCACCTGAACCAGGGGCGGCCATTCCTTTCTCCTGTTTTTCAACAGAGTATAGCTGAGAAAGCCTGCCGCCGCATAGACAGCCACGGTGGGCATGTGAACGCGGGAAATGATTTCATGGAAAGCAAAGATATCCCCAAAAGTCCAGACAGCCTCGTCCCAGGGTCGCGGGGAAAGCAGGCCGTAGAGCATAAGCGTATAGAGGATTCCCATGGAAAATGCCACCGTCTCAAAGCGTCCTGTACGTTCTTTCCCCCGGATCTGATTCCAGATATTGATACAGGTAAAAACAGGCCCCGGCAGCAACAGCACAAACAATACAGGTATGAGCATAGATCTTCTCCTTTTGATCCCCTTGTCCGCTGGGGATATTCTTCATTCTAACACGCTTCTACTTCTTTGTAAATTCCCACAGAATGCCGCTCTCTCAAGCAGATCCTCTTCTCGTTACAATTCACACCGCCAATCACTCCGCTGATTGGCGTGGGTGTGAATTCTAACCTCTTCTCTTTTTATCTGCACGCCCTCTGTCTGCCCTGTTCATAGCGCCTTGCCTTCTCTGCGCTTCGATCTCGGTCGTTCTTTCCGGGGAAGAGAATCCTGCATCCTCCCCAGGCTCTTTTCGTCCCCTCTGTCTCTGTCTTCACCGTCACCGGAAGCCTCTCCCCCAGACGGCACAAAAGCTCATTGGTAATGGTTCCGGCCCATCCCGCCAAATCCTCAGCCCGGATTTCCTCCTCTTGGTCCCGGCCCAGTAAAACCGCTGTATCCCCCGGGCCTGCCTCCGGAATCTTTGTCACGTCCACAGCCATCTGGTCCATACAGATCCTTCCCACAAGGGGGGCCCTTTTTCCGTGGAGCAGCACCCAGCCTCCTTTTAAGCCTCTGGGAATCCCGTCCCCGTATCCAATGGTCAGCAGGGCAATCCTCATGGTCTTGTCTGTCCTAAACGCCGGTCCATAGCCCACCCATTCTCCCGGTTCCACCTGCCGTACCATGGCCACCCGGGCCTTGAGAGAAAGCGCCGGGGTTCCCTGAAAAAGCCCCTGCCTGTTCCGCTTCGGATCGCTGTGCACTCCATAGAGAAAAATCCCAGGTCTAATGAGATTGCAGCCTGGGATTGCTCCTTTGAGAATGCCATAGCTGCTCTGGAGATGCCGATCTTGAGGGCAGATCCCCTTTTTCTCCAGCTCCTCCACAAGTTTGCAAAAACGCCGGATCTGGGTTTCCGTAAACGCCTCCTCCTGGCCGCTCTCTCCGTCCGCCATACTCAGATGAGAAAAAATGCCGTCTACAGAAAGCTCCGTCATTCCCAGGATCCTTTCTATCTTCTCCGTTTCCTCCCAGTTGATTCCCAGACGGTTCATGCCTGTATTAATCTTCAAGTGAACCCGAAGCCCGGGAGTCCTTCGGGCCGCCTCCCTGGCGTAGGCCTCATCCACCACGGTCTGCTGCAGATCATAGACCCGCGCCTGGGGAAGCGCCTGAGGCCAGGTATACCCCAGAATCAGTATATTGCCCCGGATCCCCCGGGACCGCAGGCGGATTCCCTCTTCCAGACATGCCACGGCAAAATCCCGGATTCCATACTGCTCCTGTAAGATCCAGGCTGTCTCCACCATTCCGTGCCCGTAGGCATTGGCTTTCACTACTGCCATAACCCGAGTATCCGGACGGCAAAAAGAGGAAAGCTCCTTCAAATTTTTTCCATATGCTTCCGGGGAGATCTCCCGCCAGCACCGAAACTCTTTTCCGAAAAACGCCCCTGTTTTTTCCACTCTATCCTTCATATTCTATCCCTTTCCCCTGGATCCCCAAAAATTCTATTCTCTGCGTCTTAATCTTCCTAAAAACAGGCAGATCCCTGTTGCCAACGCCATGCTGACCAGCACCACAGCCAGGAAATGCAAAAGGCTGTTCTCTATCAGCATGGGAAGCTTTACCGCCTTGGCCCCTCCCCGGACCAGCAGAATTCCCAGAGGATGCAGAAGATAGATCCAGGTGGTCCAGACCGCCACGGAAAATCCGCCTCCCCGGGAAGCCCTTCCTTTTTCCTGTTTCTCTCCACTTTCCCCTGTCTGCAAAAGGGAGAAGAGGCAGATCATCACCCCGGGAAGCGCCCCATACATGCTGTCATGGCGCTGCCATTTTAAGGCATGGAGCCAAAGCCCCTCCGCCAGCATGACTAATCCGAAGACCAGAAGGCCGATCCCGCACCGCTGGGCGTAAAGCTCCCTGTACTCTCTTTCCTCCCGGCCCCTGCTGTTTTCTCGGGACCCCCCTGCCATCCGGCGGAAAAATCTGGACAGCCCATAGCCCAGACAGAGGAACAAGGGTGCAAAAAACACGCCGTTTCTCGTATAAGGACTCACAGCAAAAATCCAGCCGTAAAAGGCCTCCAGAGGCTTCCACTGGCTCACCAGCCCGTAATAGCTGTCTCCCCCAAGCCCAATCACATACAGGACTGCGCTGATAGCCAGCAAAATCCGGTAGGGAACAAGCTTTCCCAGCCCATAGACCAGCAGCATTCCCAGGAGAAGCCCAGGAAGATACCACAGATGATAAAAGGTTCCTTGGAAAACCAGCTCCTGCAAAAGGCCTCCTAGGGTCCAGGGTCCTTTCAGATTCCCCGCGTACCAGTTTACAGGCAGATACAGGAGAATCGCTCCCAGGTACAGGTACAGATTCTTCTTCTCATAGTTCCAGAAGCTTCTTCTGCGCGGGTTCCTTCCCTTTCCGGAAGATCCCAGGCATTTAGGAAGCACATAATATCCAGTCACCAGGAAGAAAAAGGGAACCGCCACCCGGGCCACGATCCGGGTCAGAATAAAATCCGCCAGCTCCGAATAGGTCTCCAGAGGAGAGGTATGGATCGCCACAATAAGAATGGCTGCCACAATGCGAAACAGATCCAGACTCCGGTTCCGCCCCGGACTTCGCCCGCTCATATGCGCCTCCACACAGTCTTGATAAATCCGCCCTGATTATCTCCGGATATTCGGTACAGCTGATTGGCCGGTACCTGAATTGGCGTTTCCCCCTCTTCGGCTCTCTGGTAACTGATCCGAAACTCCCAGCACTCCTCTTGCCAGAGGAAAGGCTCCTCTCCTTCCGGAAATCCCTTTAAAAACTCCAGATATTCCTCCAGACAAAGATCCTGTTCTTCCATAATCCTGGCGTGAGGAATTCCCACATAGCGAAAATGCCAGGGCTCCGCCTGAATATGGGTATATCCCCGCTTTTCTTTTTGATACCGCTCCACAAAGCCGCAGGAAACCGCCTTTTGCCGGAACCGCTGGCAGTTGCCCTCATAGGGGAAGGAGGGTCTGATATAGTCCGTCTCCTCCCCGGCCTCCCCCAGATCCACCGCAAGGCCGGTCTCATGCTCGCTGCACCCGGGAATCGCCACATAGGATCTGGTAAACACCTCTCCATGCTCCACGAGTGAGCTGGCGTAAAGCTGCTGCTGCTCCTGCCGCTGCCGGTAACCGCTGACAAGCTTAATTTCCCCCGTCAGAGACAGGCTGCACAGCACAAACTGAAGCATACGCGCTGTTTCCCGCTCCAGCAGAAAAGGGCGTCTGGTTCCATGGGACAAGGGCTCCCAGGCTCCCTCCCAGGAAACCAGATCCGTCTCCCAGCCTTCCCAAAGAGGCCTCTGCCGATTCACCAGGATCAAGGGTCCCCTTGCAGTCCGCTCTCTGGGAAGCCAGAGGGTTTCCACACATTCTTTTGTCTCCTCAGTCCTTTCCCCGCAAGCCGTCCCAGCCAAAGACTGCTTTTGGATGAATGGCTCCACAGAGGGCAAAGACTGCGCAGATACTCCCACAATCCGACTCCATCCGCTTCTTCTCCTTCTCTTCATAAGCCTTCCTCCAACAGCAATTCCACGATCTCCTCAAAGGAATATCCCACGCCTTTCATCATATTGGGAAACCGGCTGTGGGAGGTAAATCCGGGAATGGTGTTCACCTCGTTAAATACCAGGCTTCCGTCCGGCTTCAGGAACAGATCCACCCGGGCAAAGCCGCTGCAGCCAAGAGCCCGGTAAATCTTTTTTGCCGTCTCCTGAATCCGGGACTCCGTCTCCAGGTCCACCCGGGCAGGCATATGAATCTTTGAAGTCTTCAGGGTATATTTCTCCGTAAAATCGAAAAATCCCTTTGACAGCTCAATCTCATCGGCCCGTCCGGTGATCAGCTCCTCTCTTCCCACCACGGCGCAGCCCACCTCAAAGCCGTCCACCAGCTCCTCCACCACAATCACACTGTCATAGGAAAAAGCCTGCTCCACAGCCTTTTCAAGCTTTTCTCCTGTATCCACCTTGGTGATCCCATAAGAGGAACCTGCCCGAAGAGGCTTCACAAAGAGGGGGTATTCCAGAGCCTTTGCCTCTCGCTGGATCTGCTCCACCGGCGTCCCCGCCTCATAGCAATAGCCCCGGGGCACCTCCACCCCAGCCTGCTTTGCCAGAAGATGAGCCCGGTGTTTATCCATACATAAGGCGGAAGAAAGGCTTCCGCACCCAATCACCGGAATTCCCGCCAGTTCACAAATCCCCTGCACCGTGCCGTCCTCCCCGTTTTTTCCATGCAAAATGGGCAGTACAGCGTCCAGACGGATACACTCCATCTGCCCGTCCCGCCATACCAGAAGTCCATGGTCCTTTCGCTGGAGAGAAATCTGAGCCGGACTACAGGGCCCCTTTGCCTGCCAGGTATCCTTTGGAATCAGCTCCAAAGGACCTTCATAGAGATACCAATCTCCCCCCTGGGTGATTCCTACCATAATGCGGTTGTATGTTTCCGTGGAAATCGCGTTGCTAACAGAATATGCAGACTCCAGGGACACTCCATACTCGCTGGAGCATCCCCCAAACAGAACTGCTACGGTACCCTTCATAAAAACCTCCTTCGGCCCAGTGCCGGCGGATCCAATCCCCCAGCCGACCTGTACATTTGTTTTATGTATATACCATAGCAGGAATCATTCTTTATTTTCTATACAAGATAGGTAGAAAACCTTAGAAATGTCTTATGAAATCATTAGGATTTAGCTAAATAGAAATGGACGCGGGCTAAACGGACGTCAACCAGGTATGCGCGTATTTGACGATTGTTCTGGGGTCTTTGGGAGCGCCCTTCTAGGGAAGCCTTACCGTAAACACTGTCTTCTCCCGGTCGCTGACCACCGTAATGGTCCCCCCGTGGGCCTGCACAATCTCCCGGGCAATGGCCAAGCCCAGGCCCGAGCCTCCGGTTTTGCTGGATCTGGAGGTGTCCAGACGATAAAATTTCTCAAAGATCGTCTTCAGCTTCTGCTCCGGAATGGGATCTCCCTGATTGGAGCAGGACACCACCAGATCCTCCTTTTCCCTGTGGGCCTCCAGAGCAATCTCTGTATCTGCATAGCTGTAAGCCACGGCATTTTTCAGAATATTGTTAAATACCCGGGCCAGCTTGTCCCCGTCTCCCCAATAGGTAAGCTCCGCCTCCGCATGTACCGTAATCTGCTTCCCGTCCGGCTCTACCATGGGATAGAATTCCTCCGCCAGCTGCTCCAGAAGAAGCTGAAGATGAACCGTGCCCTTATTCAGCACAATCTGCTGCAGATTAAAACGGGTGATATCAAAAAACTCATAGATAAGCTGCTCCAGACGAAATGCCTTATCCAGTGCAACCTTTGTATATTTTTCCCTCTGCTGCTCCGGAATATCCGGAGTCTCGTCCAGAAGGCTTAAATAACCGATCACGGAAGCCAGAGGGGTCTTCAGATCATGAGCCAAATAGGTAATCAGATCGTTTTTCTGCTGGACCTCTGCCTGGAGCAAGAGCTCATGATGCTGATTTTCCGCCTTGATCCGTTCCAGCTCCCGGCCAAGCTTCTTTTTCTGAATATTAGCGGAAATCATGGCCACCAGCCAGCCTCCGAAAACCAGCAAAAACATCAGCACAAAAAAGCTGATGCTGATAAACAGCTTCAGACTGTTCCAATCCGGCTCATAAAAGGTAATCTCCCTTCCGCCTTCGGAAATAGTGTGGCCGCTCATAAAAAGCCAGTAAATGCCGTCGCAGACCACATGGTTTAAATACGTATCAAAAAAATCCACCACAGCAAAACAAAAGCCCAGGGTGGCAAACAATACTACCAGAAAAGTGCCCAGCCGTTTACAGAGCTTCCATAGTTTATCCATTAAGCTTATACCCCACTCCCCAGACTGTGCGAATATAGCGGGGATGCTCGGTGGAATCCTGCATTTTTTCCCGCAGATGCCGGATATGTACCATAATCGTGTTGTTGTTGCTGCTGAAATATTTCTCGCCCCACACCCGCCGGAACAGCTCGTCCGAAGAAACCACCTGTCCCCGGTCCTCGCAGAGCACCCAAAGGATCTCAAATTCCGTGGGCGTCAGAGACAGCTGACGTTCATTGAGCCAGCACTCGTGAGTCCCCCGGTTCATGCGGATTCCGGATACCAGCAGACATTCCCCAGTTTCCTCCTCCTGGATGCTAGTATTATATTTTGTGGCCCTGCGCAGCTGAGCCTTTACCCGGGCCACCAGCTCCAGAGGACGGAAGGGTTTGGTGATATAGTCGTCTGCTCCCAGCGTAAGGCCTGTGATCTTGTCGATCTCCTCCTCCTTTGCCGTCAGCATCAAAATAGGAAAATGGTGATGTTCCCGGATCTTCCTGCAGATCACAAACCCGTCCACATCTGGCAGCATCACATCCAGAATGGCCATATCCAGGTGTTCCTGCTCCACGCAACTTAAGGCTTCCCGGCCTGTATAAAACTTACACACCTGAAAGCCCTCGTTAACCAGATAAACCTCCACCAGATCCGCAATCTCCTGCTCGTCGTCTACCACTAAGATTTTTGCCGCCATGCCTGTCCCTCCTGCGATCATAAAATAGTCTCTTTTTATTTTACCAAAAGAGGCGGGGCAGATTGTTAAAGTTCTGTGTGGAAAATCTTATAGTTTCCTTAATACTGTCATTACATCATAACCCGAATCAGCTTCGGCCGATACCCCCGATCATGAAGTGCGTCCACAATTTTCTTTTTATGCTCTGTGCCAAAGGCCTCTATGGTAATCTTCAGTTCCACTGCCGTATTGCGGTTGGTACTTACGAACTGGTTGTGGTCAAGCTTGATGACATTTCCCTGCAGCTCTGCAATAAGCTCCGCCACCCGAGCCAGCTCTCCTGGCTTATCCGGCAGCAGCACAGATACGGTAAAGATCCGGTCTCTCTGAATCAGACCGAACTGCACCACTGAGGACATGGTGATAATGTCCATGTTTCCGCCGCTTAAGATGGATACGATCTTTTTGCCCTTTACATCCAGATGCTTCAAAGCCGCCACAGTCAAAAGGCCAGAGTTCTCCACAATCATCTTATGATTTTCCACCATATCCAGAAATGCCACAATGAGCTCATCGTCCGGCACGGTGATAACATCATCCAGATTTTTCTGCAGATAGGGGAAGATCTTTTCTCCCGGCGTCTTCACCGCCGTACCGTCGGCAATGGTGTTGGCTGTGGGCAGCGTGGTCACCTTTCCGTTTTTCAGAGATTCCTGCAGGCAGTTGGCCCCTGCAGGCTCCACCCCAATAACCTTAATATTGGGATTCAGCATTTTTGCCAAGGTAGACACCCCTGTGCACAGCCCGCCTCCGCCCACCGGCACCAGAATATAATCCACCAGGGGCAGTTCCTTTACGATCTCCATGGCAATGGTGCCCTGGCCTGTGGCTACCGCCAGATCGTCAAAGGGATGGATAAAGGTATATCCCTTTTCCCGGGCCAGCTCATAGGCGTGCTCGCAGGCCTCGTCATATACATCCCCGTGCAGCACCACCTGGGCGCCGTAGCTTTTGGTCCGGTTTACCTTGATGAGAGGCGTGGTGGTAGGCATGACAATGACAGCTTTGCACCCGTAGGCTTTGGCTGCATAGGCCACTCCCTGGGCATGGTTTCCGGCAGAGGCGGTAATCAATCCCTTTTCCCGCTCTTCCTGGGTCAGGGTGCTGATTTTATAGTAAGCACCACGGATTTTATAGGCGCCTGTGACCTGCATGTTTTCCGGCTTTAGATACACCTTATTCCCCGTCTGCTCGCTAAAATAGTCGCTGTATGCAAGCTTCGTCTGGGTGGCCACCTTGGTTACGATTTCCGACGCTTCCTCAAATTTCTCTAATGTCAACATAACTCTCGTCTCGCTTTCCTTCTTGATCTTCATTGGCAATCCTACTTTTCCTGGTGAAACAGGGCGTTTACAAACTCGTCCGCATCAAATTTCTGCAGATCGTCAATGCTCTCTCCCACGCCAATATATTTTACGGGAATTCCCAGCTCCGCCTGGATGGCCACGGCAATGCCTCCCTTGGCCGTTCCGTCCAGCTTGGTCAGGATAATTCCGGTGATATCCGCCACCTGGCGGAACTGGCGGGCCTGCTCCAAAGCATTCTGTCCTGTGGTTCCGTCCAGCACCACCAGGGTTTCCCGAAAGGCCTCCGGATATTCCTTATCGATGATGCGGTTCATCTTGCGCAGCTCTTCCATCAGATTCTTTTTATTGTGGAGACGGCCTGCTGTGTCGCACAGCAGCACGTCCGCTTTCCGGGCCTTGGCCGCACAGACCGCGTCGTAGACCACAGAGGCGGGATCCGCGCCGGAAGCTCCGCCGATGATCTCCACATTTGCCCGGTGCGCCCACTCGGTCAGCTGCTCCCCGGCGGCCGCCCGGAAGGTATCCGCCGCTGCCAGAACCACTTTTTTCCCCTGGTCCTTAAGCTTCCCGGCAAGCTTTCCCACTGAGGTGGTTTTTCCCACGCCGTTGACGCCGATGACCATGACCACCGAGGTCTCCTGCTCAAAACGGTAAGCCACGTCCTCCACCCGCATCTGTTCCTTGATACTGGCGATGAGAAGCTCCTTGCATTCTCCCGGATCCTTAATACGGCGCTCCTTTACCTTTGCCTTTAAATCCTCAATAATGGCTGTGGTTGCATTGATTCCAATATCTCCCATCACGAGAATTTCCTCAATCTCGTCGTAAAAGTCACTGTCAATATCCGAATAACCGCTGAAAATATTGTCAATCCCGGCTACGATATTATCCCTGGTCTTTGCCAGACCGGAAACCAGCCGTCCAAAAAATCCTTTTTTCTCCTCTGCCATATCTGCCCTCCTCATTCTGCTTAAGCGTCCAGCTCCTCCTCGATCAGGTTTACGGAAACCAGGGCGGAGACTCCCTTTTCCTGCATGGTGATTCCGTAAAGCCGGTCCGCTGCCTCCATGGTTCCCTTCCTATGTGTTATAATAATAAACTGTGTATTTTTTGTCAACTTGTGTAAGTATTTTGAAAAGCGTCCCACATTGGAATCATCCAGGGCCGCCTCAATCTCATCCAAAAGGCAGAAGGGAGAGGGCTTCAGATTCTGAATGGCAAACAGCAGGGCAATCGCTGTCAGTGCCTTTTCTCCTCCGGACAGCTGCATCATATTTTGCAGCTTCTTTCCTGGGGGCTGGGCAATGATCCGGATGCCTGCCTCCAGAAGGTCCTCCTCCTCATTGATTTCCAGGGTGGCCTTTCCGCCTCCAAACAGCTCCTTAAAGGCCCGGTCAAACTCCACCCGGATATTGGCGAACTGCTCCTGGAACTGCCTGCGCATGCCAGCATCCAGCTCCGCAATGATCTCCCGCAGGGTTTCCTCTGCTGTTACCAGATCCTTGCGCTGGGTGTCCATAAACGTATACCGCTCCGACACCTGCCGGAAGTCTTCAATGGCATTTACGTTCACATCTCCCAGCTTGCGAATCTCTTCCTTTAAGGCCCCGATCTGCTTTTTTAGTCCGGGCAGATCTGAAAGGTCCGGATCCCGAAGAGGCAAAGCTGCGTTGTAGGTCAGTTCATACTCTTCCCACATATAGTTCATCTGGTTCTCAGACAATTCCTCCAGCTTTTCCTGCTGGCTGTTCAGACGGAAAAGCTCTTTATCCAGAGCATTTTTTCTCTCAGACAGCTCCTCCCTGCGGGTAAAGAAGGATTTCTGGCTCTCCAGAAATTTTTCCTTCTGCAAGGATATGCTCTCACAGCTCTTTGACAGCTCCTGAGATTGTCTCTGATTCTTCTCCAGCTCCTCCTTAAGAGTCTCAATGCCCCGCTCCCGGGTCTCAATATCTCCCTGGCCCTGCTCTACATTTTTGCGAAGTTCCTCTTCCTCTCCCTGAAGCTTGCTTTCCTCTCCCTGAATTCTCCGAAGATTTTCTTCCACAAAGGTAAGCTTCTGGCGAAGCCCTGATACCTCCAGATGTACGGCCTCCGCCTCCTGGGTGTAATGCATTTCCTCTTCTCGAAGCTTGGCCATACGGCTTTGGGCATGGGCCACGTCCTTCTCTTGCTGCTCCTCTTGTTCCCTGGACTCCCTCAGCTCCTGGTCTATCTGCTCTTGGCTTCCCCGGATTTCCCGGACCTGCTGCTCCATCTCCTGCTGCTCCGCCGCCAGGCTTTTCAGACTCTCCATAAGGTTCTCCCTCTGAGTCCTTGCGGTATCCTGGTTCATCTGGGCCGTATTCTGCAGGAGATACTGCTCCTGCAGCTGTTCTCCCAGGGCCTCCAGCTCTGTCCGAAGATTTGTACGTTTCTCCCGGGCCTCCTCTGTCTTTTTCTGCAGCCTGGATAGATCCTCCCGGAGAAGCCGGATGCTCTCGGACAGCTCCTCCAGCTCCCTTCGTCTTCCCAACAAATTGCTGGCATTTTTAAAGCTTCCCCCGGTCATGGATCCCCCGGGGCTTAAATATTCTCCCTCCAGCGTTACAAGGGAAAGGCTATGTCCATATTTTCGGGCAATGCGGATCGCTGCGTCAATACTGTCCGCCACCAGTACCCGGCCCAGAAGAGATTGCACCACGCCCTCATATCTGGCCTCTGCCTGTACCAGAGTGCTGGCAAGGCCGATGATCCCCTTTTCTCCCAGGACTTCCTTTCTGGTAAAGCCTCCCCGGCTGCTGACGCTGGTCAGGGGGAGAAAGGTGGCGCGTCCATATTTATGCTCCTTCAGATAGGCGATCATGGTCTTGGCCGTCTCCTCTGTATCCGTCACAATATTCTGGATACTGCCCCGAAGCGCCGTCTCCACCGCCGTCTCATATTTTTTCTCTACCTGGATAATATCCGCCACCACACCCAGGATTCCCGGAACCCTCTCCCGGCACTCCATGACCCGGCGGATGCTGTTTCCATATCCCTCATAGCGCTCTGTCATGTTTTTCAAAGCTTCCAGGCGGGAGGTTTCCCGGTGATAGGAGGCCTGTCCCACGTTCATCTGCTGGCTGTACTCGGAAAGGTCCCGCTGGAGCCCGGCAATCCCGTTTTCCCGCTCCGCCTTTTGTTTCTCCAGCTCCCGGATCCGGTCTGAAATCCTATCCAGCTCCTCCTGATATCCGGCACACTGCTCCAGAATCTCCTCTTCCTGACTCTTTGCCTGCAGCAAACGCTGGCTCACCTGAGCTTTCCTGATCTGAATCTGCTCCTGCATGGCGTCGTAGCGCTGAAGCTTTCCCTTTGTGGAAGCTCGGTCGTTGAGAAGGCCGATAATCTGATTCTTCCCTCTCTCGATCTCTCCATTCACTTCCTCAATACGGCTGCGGATCTGTTTAAGCTTGTCTTCTGCCTCCAAAGCCTGGTCCGCCGCCTTCATTCCCTGCTCTTCCAGCTCCTGCTTCTCCTGCTCCCGCTTCCGGCGCTCCCGGCTCTTTTCCTCCTGGTCCCGGGTAATGCTGGCAAGACGCTCCTTCAGGTGAACGTCATTGGCCTGGACAGAATGGATCTGCTCTTTTAAAAGCTCCACCTGGCTTTCCAGCTGCTGTCTTCGAATCCCGGCCTGGGTATGCTCCTCCCTAGCCACCTCCAGCTGGGTGGTTAAGTCGCCGATTTTCTCCTCCGCCTGTTCATACTCCACCCGGGTATTCTCGTACTGCCGCACCGTGTCCTCATAATCGCCCCTGGCGATCCTGGTCTTTTCCTCCAGCTCACGTTGCTGCTGTCCAATCCGATCCACCTCCAGAATAAAGACGTTCACCTCCCGGGTTTTCAGATCTTCCTTTTTCTGCAAATATTTCTTCGCCGTTTCTGACTGTCTTTCCAGAGGCCCCAGCTGCTTTTCCAGCTCTGCCAGAATATCCTGGATGCGGACCAGGTTCTGCTGCTCTTCCTCCAGCTTTTTCTGGGCCGTCCGCTTCCGGCGCTTGAATTTCACGATTCCCGTGGCCTCGTCAAAAAGCTCTCTGGATTCCTCCGGCTTGGAGCTTAAGATCCGGTCGATCTGTCCCTGTCCGATAATGGAATAGCCCTCTTTGCCGATTCCCGTGTCATAAAACAGTTCATTAACATCCTTTAACCGGCAGGCTGTCCCATTGATCAGATATTCGCTTTCCCCGGAGCGATAAATCCGCCGGGCCACCGTCACCTCCTCATAGTCTACCGCAAGCTGGTGATCCGAATTATCCAGGGTAATGGCCACATAGGCGTAGCTTAAGGGCTTCCTGTTTTCCGTCCCGGCAAAGATTACATCCTGCATGGTGCCGCCCCGCAGCTGCTTGATCCGCTGCTCTCCCAGCACCCAGCGCACGGCGTCAGCCACATTGCTCTTGCCGCTGCCGTTTGGCCCCACAATGCCCGTAATTCCATTGTGGAATTCAAACAGAATCTTATTGGCAAAGGATTTGAATCCCTGCACCTCAATGCTCTTTAAATACATGTATTATGTCTCCGTCTTCTCTCTGATCTTCAGAATAGCCTCATATGCGGCCTCCTGCTCTGCTGCCTTCTTGGTCCGTCCCGTGCCGGTTCCCAGCTCCTGTTCTCCCATAAGGACGCAGACCGTAAAGCTCTTATTGTGGTCTGGTCCCTCTTCCTTTAAAAGCTTGTAATGAACCTCCTGTCCAAAATCCCCCTGTATTTTTTCCTGCAGGATAGTCTTGCTATCATAAAAGAGCTGCTTGTGCTCTATATCATTCAGAATAAACCGGTGAATAAACTCTTTTGCACTAGCAAAACCACCATCCAGATACATGGCCCCGATCAACGCCTCCATGGCGTCAGAAGTAACAGAAGGGCGCTGCCTGCCTCCTGTCATGTCCTCCCCCTTTCCCAGGCGGAGATATTTTCCAAGCTCCAGTTCCCTGGCGCACAAGGCCAGCGTCTGCTCGCACACAATGCTGGCCCTGGTCCTGGTGGCAGTTCCCTCCGGCATCTTTGGATAGGTCTGGTACAAATACTCGCTGGTCACCAACTCCAGCACTGCATCCCCCAGGAATTCCAGCCGTTCATTATTCTCCAGACGGTCCATGTGGCGCTCATTGGTATAAGAGCTGTGCCGCAAGGCCTGCTCCAAATACGCCTCATTTTGAAAATGATACCCTATTTTCTGCTCCAACTGCTGCTTTTTCACACTCTTCCTCTCTTTCCTGTCCATACCGAAAGAAAAGCCCCACATTTCGGGGGCTTTTCCGTACATCCGCTGTCAGCCAATCGCGTTTTTAATCTGTTCCACCGCATCACCCACGGATACGATCTTCTCTGCTTCCTCCTGGGGAATCTCAATGTCAAACTCGTCCTCAATTCCCGTAATAATCTGAAACACATCCAGAGAATCGGCTCCCAGATCGTCCACAAAGGTGGTATTCATGGTAATCTCATCTTCATCTACATTCAGCACCTCTACAATAATACTCCGAAGTTTTTCAAATTCCATTTTCTTATCCATCCTCTCTTAGAATATTCTCTTTGATTTTATCATTGATATGCTGTTCCTGGAATGTGACACACTGGATAATGGAGTTTTTCACTTCCTTTGCTTTAGAACTGCCGTGTGTCTTCACCACAAGACCTTTCAAGCCCAACAGGGGCGCCCCGCCGTATTCGGAGGCATCAAAGGATTTGACTGTCTGCTTCAGAGCCGGCTTTACCAGCAGCGCGCCAAGCTTGCTGCGCAGGCTGGACATCATGCCGCCCTTTATCTTGTCGATGAGCACGGCTCCCACGCCCTCATACAGCTTGAGAATCACATTGCCCACAAAGGCCTCGCAAACAATCACATCCGCATATCCATGAGGAATATCCCGGGCTTCAATACTCCCGATAAAATTCAGGTCCCTGCACTCTTTTAAGAGGGGGAAGGTTTCCTTCACTAAAGCATTTCCCTTCTCCTCCTCCGCGCCAATATTGACAATAGCTACCCGTGGATTCTTAATCCCCACCACATGCTCCATATAGATGGAACCCATTCTGGCAAACTGCACCAGATGGGATGGCCGGGCATCCACATTGGCCCCACAGTCAATCAGCAGGGATACACCCGTCTTGGTAGGAATCAACGGCGCCAGAGGCGGACGCTCCACGCCTTTAATCCTTCCCACCAGGACCTGTCCTCCCACCAGAACAGCTCCAGAGCTTCCCGCTGAGACAAAGGCGTCTGCTTCCCCGTTTTTTACCAGCTTCATTCCCACCACAATTGAGGAATCCTTCTTGGAGCGGATGGCTGCCACCGGCGGCTCAGCCGTTTCAATGACCTGAGAGGCCTGCACAATCTCCAGCTGCTCCCCGGGAAAGGTATAGGGCTTCAGCTTTTCTTCCAAAAGCTCCTTTTGCCCAATCAGCAGCACCCGGATCTCCTTCCGGCTCAAGACGGCATCCACCGCACCCTTGACGATCTCATCCGGCGCATGGTCTCCTCCCATTGCATCCACTGCAACTCTGATATATTCCTGCATGGATCTTCCCTCCCTATTTCTATATCATCATACTAGATATTATTTGAGAAATCAACCGTATATTTGAACAAAATTAATGTTAGATTTTTTCTCCAAGATCTCCTCTCGCCGTCCGTTCAGCACGCGCCCATTCCCAGGGGCTCCCTCAGCCTGCGGACTGCCTCTCACCGTCCGCTTCGCACGCGCCCATTCCCAGGGGCGCCTCCGGCGCTTTCTGGCTGCTCTCGCAGCTAACCCTGCTCATTAGCGGGCGCTCCCTCAGCCTGCGGAACGCCTGCCAAATTCGAGCAAGCTCGATTTGTCAGGTGCTCTGCAGACTGGCTGAACTGTGTAAATAAAAATCAAGGACCCGGCTTCTGCGCCAGATCCTTGACCCTTTTTCAGATTAATCCACAGAAATAATCTCTTTTTTGTTGTAGCTTCCGCAGGACTTACAAACTCTATGGGGCATCATCAGGGCTCCGCACTTGCTGCACTTCACCAGATTCATGGCGCCCATTTTCCAGTTTGCTCTTCTCTTATCGCGTCTTCCCTTGGAAGATTTATTTTTGGGACAAATAGACATCGGTCACACCTCCTCATTTACAGTATTAAAGATATCGAGAATTGCTGCCATTCTTGGATCCAATTCAACTGTGTCACAGCCGCAGGGGCCATGGTTGAGATTTGCTCCACATTTCCGGCAGATCCCCTTACAGGACTCGCTGCACAGAGTCTTCATGGGCCAATTCATCAACATCTCACTGTAGACCAGCTCGTCTACATCCAGGTTGTATCCAAAGATGAATTCCGTATCATCCGGAGAATCCTCCTGGGGATCTTCTCTCCCGGACGCCTGGCAATCCAAACCTGTCATCCCGTCTTCTCCGGCAGGCCGAACCAGCAGCTCTCTGTCAAAGGTAAGCTCCAGACGAGTCTTTACCTCCTCCAGACAGCGGTCGCAGGGAATCACAACGGTGAGCTCCGCCATGCCTTCCACACGCAGCCTGTCGTCTCCCAGATTTGTCACAGTCAGCCGACAGGGACTCTTTTCCCTAAGGGGAAAGGTTCCCAGAGCAGAGACAAAGGCCTCCAGCTCCACAGGGGCTGTCCATTCCATTCTCTTTTGTTCACAGGATAAAACATCGGTTATGTTTATTTGCATAGTATTCTCCTAATGCACACTTGAACATTATACATAGAGAACGTACCTTTGTCAACTGCTTTTTTGCTTTTCTACTGAACCAAACGAAGGGTTTCTCTTGCGATTGCCAGCTCTTCGTTGGTGGGGTATACCATAACCTTCACCTTGGAATCCCTGGTGGAAATCATCTGCTTCTTTCCGCGGCAGTTGTTGGCTTCCTCGTCAATCTCCACACCCAGATATCCCAGATAGGAGCAGATTTCCTTGCGGGTCTTGGCATCATTTTCACCTACGCCTGCGGTAAAGGCAATGGCGTCCACGCCGTTCATGGCTGCCACGTAAGCGCCGATGTATTTCACCACCCGGTATACAAACACATCCAGAGCTGTCTTTGCCCGCTCGTTGCCTTCCTCGGCCGCCTTGCCCAGATCCCGGAAATCACTGGACACGCCGCTGATTCCCAGCACGCCGGACTTCTTGTTCAGGATGTTCAGAACCTCGTTTACATCCTTGCCTTCTTTATTGCAGATAAACTGCACCACAGCCGGATCCACGTCGCCGCTTCGCGTACCCATAGCCAAACCTTCCAGAGGGGTAAGTCCCATGGAGGTATCCACACACTTTCCTCCCACAGATGCGGAAATACTGGAACCATTGCCCAGATGACATACGATTACCTTACCTTTTTCCGGATCCAGCTCAGCAAATTTCAGCACCTCGCCGGAGACAAAGAGATGGCTGGTTCCGTGGAAGCCATAGCGGCGCAGGCTGTATTTTTCCTGATACTCATAAGGAATGGCATAGGTGTAGGCCTTCTCCGGCATCTTCATACCGAATCCTGTATCCCATACGGCCACGTTGGGCGTGCCGGGCATTGCCTTCTCGCAGGCCTCGATTCCCATAAGGTTTGCCGGATTGTGCAGAGGTCCTAAGTCGAAGCACTCCCGAATCACCCGCTTTACATCCTCGTTCACAACGATGGAATCACTGTAAATCGTTCCTCCGTGCAGTACCCGGTGTCCCACAGCCGCGATTTCGCTGGTATCCTTGATCACGCCGTACTGGGCATCCTGCAGAGCCTCCATGACCATCTCAATGGCTGTCACATGGGTGGGCATCTCCTTCTCCACCACATAGTCCTCCTTGCCGGCTGCTTTGTGGGTAAGCTTGGATCCCTCGATTCCGATGCGCTCGCAGAGTCCCTTTGCCACCACGGACTCGTTTTCCATGTCGATGAGCTGATACTTCAAAGAGGAACTTCCGCAGTTGATAACTAAAATTTTCATGGTATGTAATCTCCCTTATCTGATTATTCTTCACAGCAAAGCTGTTACTTTACGATCTCTCCGTACACCTCGCGGCCACAGCCTGCTGCGTTGGACTCGTCGGTGTCAATGTGCATAGCCAGAGCGAATTTGGGGCTTACGCGCACCACCACGTCTCCGAATACCAGGCTTCTCTCCGGAGTGGACACCTTTACGGAAACCACATCCTTGTCAGCAACGCCAAGCTTCTGCGCATCCTCGGGAGTGGCATGAATGTGTCTCTTTGCTGCGATTACGCCTTCCTTCAGCTCCACCTCGCCGCAGGGACCTACAAGCTTGCATGCGCCGCTTCCCGCCACATCGCCGGACTCCCGGATGGGGGCTGCGATTCCGATGGAACGGGCGTCTGTCAGGGAAATCTCCACCTGGCTTGCAGGACGAACCGGTCCCAGAATCGACACGCCGGCCAGCTCCTTCTTGGGGCCTACCACGGTTACGCGCTCTTCACAGGCATACTGTCCCGGCTGAGACAGATCCTTTTTCTTGGTCAGCTCATGTCCCTTGCCGAACAGAGTCTCCAGATCCTCCTGGGTCAGATGTACGTGACGTGCGGATGTTTCAACGATAAAATTCATGGTGCATATCTCCTTTTCTTCTTGGTATTTTATAATCGTAACGCCGCTTAAACGGCTTTACCTTCATTTTAGGCCTTTGTCCCCAAATTTGCAAGTATCGGGATGTTCTTTTTATAGTACAACAGTTCAGACTGTGTTCTGAGGAAGCGCCAGAGGCACCTTTCCTTACAGGACACTGCGTAGTGCGAATGGACGCGGGTTGAACGGAAGTCCTACGCCTGGGGCAGCTCTGAGATCAGAACGCAGTTGGGCGTCTCAATGGGAATCGGCTGTCCCCACATACTAAAATAAGCCTTCTCGTAGTTTACCTTGAATATGGTGATAGTATTGGTCTCATGATTCAGGGACAGAATATGCCGGTTGTCCGGAAAGAAGTCGATGGCCTTGGGATAGTCGCCGCTGACCGGCAGAATGCAAATCTTGGTGAGCAGGCCGGTTTCCTGGTCAACCCGGAAGATTCCCGCGCTGTTGTCTCCCGCATTGGTGCACAGCACCAGGCTGCCGTCTTTGGAAAAACGAAGGGCGCAGGCCGCGCTGGTAGCGGAATGGTATTCGTTCAGGGTGGGCATTTTCTGGATCAGCTCAAACTCCGGCGTTTTCTTGCTGCCGTCATAGCTGTATACACTGATATAGTTTTTCAGCTCGCTGATCACATAGGCAAATTTCCCGCTGCGGCTGAATTTAATGATCCTAGGCGCGCTCTCCAGCTCACAGTGCAGCATATCCACCAGATGAATTTTTCCCGTTTCCGAATTAAACTTGTAGATTTTTACCTGGTCCACGCCTAAATCCACCGCGCAGAGAAACCGCCCGTCCGGTGTCAGATTTACGCAGTTTACGTGAGGCCGGAAATTCCGCTCCGCCACGCTTCCCAGTCCCTTGTGGAAGATGCCGTCTGTGATTTCTCCCACGGTTCCGTCCGGATGCAGGCGAAGTACCGATACACGGCCGTCATGCCAGCCTCCCACAAACAGATATTTATCCTCCTGGTCCGTGGACAGATAGCAGCCCCGCATGCCGCCGATGGGCGCTGAATTCATGGGACGCAGATCCCCGTCCGGCTGAATCTCAAAAGACTGCACTCCCTCATCGGAAATGGAGTACAGGTATTTTTCATTGTGGGACTTCTTAATATAGGAGGGATTGTTAATAGGAATCACCTTCCGCTCCTCCATGCGCCCCTGCTCTACATCCAGATCATAAATATGAATTCCCTTACTGTTTCCATGGGTATAGGTTCCCACATATGCCACATACTTTTTCTTGTCCATCTGTTTTTCCTCACTAACCTTTACGCATATTTTGATCTACAACACAGTATAGCATAATTTTTCCTATTTGTAACCGGGTTTTTCAGAAAATCCCTCCGAAACTTCCTTATCTGTCAAAGAATCTTTCCATAGCGGTAAGGGTCCGCTCCAGATCCTCCTCCGTCATGGCTGCAGACAGGAACATGGCCTCAAACTGGGAGGGCGCCAGGTAAATGCCTGCCTCCAACATATGCCTAAAATAGGCTGCAAATTCTTTGGTATCCGAGGTCTTTGCCGATGCATAGTCCACCACCGGCTCTGTGGTGAAGAACAGACAGCCCAGGGATCCTACACGGTTCAGCTGATAGCCTCTGCCGCTTTTCTCTATGAGCTCCTGAATCCTGTCAAAGAACCATCTGCTCTTTTCATTTAGCTTCTCATAAAAATCCTCTGTCTCCTGCAGAAGACCAAGCTGGGCCATGCCTGCCGCCATGGCCACCGGATTTCCGCTTAAGGTTCCGGCCTGGTATACAGGGCCTGTGGGCGCAATAAGCTCCATAACGTCTCTTCGGCCGCCGTAGGCGCCCACAGGCATGCCTCCGCCGATAATTTTCCCAAAAGTGGTCAGATCCGGCGTAACGCCGTAATATCCCTGGGCTCCGTCCCTTCCCAGACGAAAGCCTGTGATCACCTCGTCAAAAATCAGCAGAGCCCCGTTATCCGTGCAAAGCTTACGAAGCCGGGAGAGGAACCCTTCCGCCGGAGGCACCACGCCCATATTGGCGCCCACAGGCTCCAGGATCACCGCCCCGATTTCTCCCTTCCAGGCCTCAAACAGGGCTTCCACGCTTTGCATATCATTGTAGATAGCCGTCAGGGTATCCTGGCTGCAGCCTCCCGGAACTCCGGCGCTGTCCGGAACTCCGGCAGTCATTACCCCAGAGCCGGCCTTTACCAGCATGGCGTCGCTGTGTCCATGGTAGCAGCCGGCAAATTTTATGATTTTATCCCGCCCGGTAAAACCTCTGGCTGCCCGCACAGCGCTCATAACCGCCTCGGTACCGGAATTCACCATGCGCACCATTTCTATGGAAGGAACCATTTGGCAGATGAGCCGGGCCATGTCCACCTCCGCCTCTGTGGCCGCCCCAAAGCTTAAGCCCTTCTCGCAGGCTTTCAGCACTGCCTCCCGGACCCTGGGATGATTATGCCCCAGAATCATGGGACCCCAGGACCCCACAAAATCCACATAGGTGCGTCCGTCCACATCCGTCATATATGCGCCCTGGGCCTTTTCCATAAACCGGGGCACAGCCCCCACGGAACCAAAGGCGCGGACCGGGGAATTCACCCCGCCGGGAATACAGGTAAGCGCCTCCTGAAACAGCCGTTCTGATTTTGTCATTATCCTATCCTCCCCTCATCCATAAACCGTGCAATCTTTTCCGCGTAGTAAGTGAGGAATATGTCCGCCCCTGCCCGGTACACGCTGGCCGCGGTCTCACAGATCATGGCGTCCTCATCCACATATCCCAGGGAGGCGGCTGCCTTTATCATGGCGTATTCCCCGCTGACTCCGTAGGCAGCCACCGGCAGATCCACCAGTTCCCGCACCCGGGTAATCACATCCAGGTAGGACAGGGCCGGCTTTACCATAATAATATCCGCCCCCTCCTCCACGTCAAGCAGAGCCTCCTTCACAGCCTCCCGGCTGTTGTGATAATCCATCTGATATGCTTTGCGGTCCCCAAAGGAAGGGGCGCTGCCCGCCGCATCCCGGAAGGGACCGTAAAAGGCAGAGGCATACTTCACCGCATAGGACATAATGGGAGTCTCCACATATCCATTATCATCCAAAATCCTCCGGATCGCCCCAATACGCCCGTCCATCATATCAGAGGGAGCCACCATATCCGCTCCGGCCTGGACCTGGGACAGGGCGATCTTTGCCAGATATTCCAGAGTCCTGTCATTGTCCACATACTCCCCTTGCAGAATGCCGCAATGGCCGTGGGAGGTATACTCGCACATGCACACATCCCCGATGAGATACAGATGGGGGAACTCCTCCTTTGCCTTACAAAACGCCTTCTGCACAATGCCGTCCTGGGCATAGGCCCCGCTGCCGCAGGCATCCTTGTGATCTGGAATGCCGAAAAACATCACCTTGTCCACCCCTGCTTTTGTAAGCTCCTCCAGCTTGTAGGGCATCTGGTCCACGCTGTAGCGGAACTGTCCTGGCATAGTGGAAATCTCCTCCCGGATCCCGGATCCCTCCCGCACAAACATGGGATAGATCAGCGAGCTTTTATCCATCCGCGTCTCCCGCACCATTTTCCGCAGTACCGCTCCGTTTCTAAGCCTCCTGGGTCTTATTGTCATCTCCATTGCTCTTCATCCTCTCCGTAATATGTTTCTCTTCTTTCACAAAGGCCTCCAGAGCCTGGCGGACAGATTCCGTGGCCCGGCGCGCCAAACCGTGATCCCGGCCTCCTGCGGTCACCCCTGCCACCAGATCTTCTTCCCTTGCAATGCCGGGAAAGTAAAAATCACACAGCTCCTTCTCACTGCTCACATTCACCGGAATGGCCTTTTCCTTGCATTCCCGGTAAACCGCCCGGTTTACCTCCGGGCAGTTGGAAGCCGCCAGCACCAGGCGGGTGTCCCCGGGAATCTCACCTACTATGTATGAGCGCTGTAAATACCGGACGCTTCCCACCTGTGCAAACTTTTGCACCTCCGGGGACGCCTCCGGCGCAATCACTGTAATCTGTCCAGCAAAGGGAAGCAGCGCTTTGATCCTGCGGGAGGCGATTCTGCCCGCTCCCACCACCAGGACCTTCTCCTGAGACAGATCCACAAACAGGGGAAACCAGACGCTCATCTCACTCCCACCCTTTGCATACGTCTACCCAGCCCCGGGCCCTGGAAAACCGCTCCAGCTCCTCCGGGGTCACCTCAATGGCGCTGTTGCTGCTTCCCGCAGCCGGAAACACCGTTTCAAACCGTTTCAGGGACACATCCAAAAAGACCTGGACCTCCTGGGGTACCCCAAAGGGACAGACCCCGCCTACTGCGTGTCCCGTGAAAGCCGCCACTTCCTCCGGGTCCAGCATTTTGGCCTTTGCTCCAAACCTTTGCTTATATTTGGCATTATCAATCTTGGCGTCTCCGGCAGCGGCAACCAGGATGCAGCCCTCTCCCAGCTTAAAGGACAAGGTCTTTGTAATCCGGGCCGGCTGGCAGCCCACGGCCTCCGCCGCCAGCTCCACGGTGGCGCTGGAAACCGGAAACTCCAGGATTCTTTCGCTGGCCTCAAACTGCTTTAAATATTCCCGTACAATAGCAATAGACATGGATTCCTCCTCCGATTCCTTGTAACAGCTTTTGTCGAACTGTTTCCACGTCTATTATAAGCTCTCAAGCTTAGAAAAACAAGCCCCGTATCATCCCTCTCCCCGCAGCCGGGAACGGATAAACCGCTTCTTCAGCTGCCTCAGATTCAGGGGAATCAGCGGGTAAATATAGCTCTTTCCCGCTATGGTCTTATTACTTACAATGGCAACTACGGTAAACAAGGTGCCTGCCAGGAATCCCCAATAGCTGAAAGCGGCTGTCAAGATCAGCAAAATGAGCCGCATAAATTTCAGGGCATAGCTCAACTCATAGCTGGACTGAGTGTAGTTGGCAATAGCCACAAAAGCCATATACATCATGATCTCCGAATTGAACCAGCCGGAATCCACGGTAAACTGCCCCAGCACAATACCGGCCACCACACTCAGGGGAGTGCTCAACATGCTGGGCGTGTTTATGGCTGCCAGCCTAAGACCGTCAATGGCCAGTTCCAGCATGAGAAGCTGCCAGATCAGGGGCACGTTAATGGTTTCCTTTACCTGGATAAAGGAAAGCCAGGGAGGAATCCACTGGGGATTCTTCATAAAAAGAAGAAATACCGGCGTCAAAAACAATGTGATCAGGGCGATCAAAAACCGGGACAGCCGCAGATAGGTTCCGGTGACAGGGGGGAAGTAATAGTCGTCCGCCTCCTCAATAATGTCAAAAATAGAGGTGGGCACAATGACTGCCTGAGGAGAATTGTCCACCAGAATCACAATGTTTCCTTCCAGGATCGCTGCAGCCGACGCGTCCGGCCGCTCGGTAAACTTAAATTTGGGAAAGGGATTGTACCACTTGCGCTCATAGATACATTCCGCCAGGCTTTCCTGGTTCATGGTCAGGGCGTCCACCCGGATCTGACGGATCCTCTTTTCAATCTCCCGTAGCAAGGGCCGGTCCACCCGGTCCTCCATATAGCAGAGCACAATGTCCGTCTTGGAAGTTTTTCCTGCGTTCAGAATCTCCATGCAAAGCTTGGGACTTCGGATACGACGCCGGATCAGGGCCGCGTTCATGACAATCGTCTCCACAAAGCCGTCTTTGGACCCCCGCATGGCCTTGTCCTTTTCCGGCTCTGATACGCTTCGCATGGGGTATGTGCGGCAGTCAATGCCCAGACATTCCGTATATCCCTCAATGAAAAGACAGGTAAGGCCTGTCAAAAGATTTTGCAGCACAAGATCCTCATCGGCCAGCAGGTTCACTTCCGTGTAGGGGATTACCCGGTCCAGCATTTCCTGGGCTGTGGGCGGCAGCTCCTGAGGGGTAAGCTTGTAGAAAAACTCCATAAGCTTCTCCATAATGGCTTCCTGCATAAAGCCGTCTATAAAATAAATGCCCGCCCTTCTGCCCGCCACGGTAAAGGGCTTATACACAATATCAAAGTTTCGGTCCATCTGCAAAATCTCATGCAGCCTGCGGTTTTCCTCCTCAAAATTTCCTGTGAGCTTTCTCTCCATCTCATCCTGCCTTTCTTCCCTGCTCCTGCAGCAGGGAAATCCATTACTTTTCTGAATAGCATGTCAAATTTTCAAAAACCCTATTCCTGCGCCGCAAGAAATCCTGTACTTTCCAATAAAACTGTGCTAAAATCGTGCAGAAGAAAGAACTATATTTAGGAATACTCATACAGAATAGAAAAGGAATCACAAAACAGATGGAAAAGAAAATTTTGTTTCTTGATTTAGACGGAACACTTTTAAATGACGAGAAGGAGATTACCCCGGAAAACCGGGACGCCATAGAAAAGGCGGCAAGCCTAGGCCACTCCATTGTGGTCACCACGGGACGTCCCTTAGGCAGCGCCAAAAAGCAGGTGGAACGCCTGGGGCTTACAGGACCCGGCTGCTATGCCATCACCTCCAACGGAGCCTTGATCTGCAACACCCACACCTGGGACGTTGTGTTTCAGACCGGCGTGTCCCGGGATCTGATCCGGCCAAGCTTTGACGCGGCTTACTCCTTTGGCCTACACGCTCAGACCTACTCCCGGGAATACGCGGTGTGCGAGAAAGCCGGACGGGAAATGGAGTATTATTCCCGCACCACCCTGCTGCCCTATCAGGTGGTGGAGGACGCTGCCGCCGCCCTTATCGAGGACCCTGTTAAGCTTTTATTTATCGACCTGGACAATAAGGAGAATCTGCGGAATTTTCAATCGCACATGGAGCCCTTTGCCAGGGAACACAGCCTGGATATGTTTTTCTCCTGCGACTTTTACCTGGAGTTCCTGCCCCATGGCATTAACAAGGGCAGCGGTGTGCACATGCTAAGCCGTCTCCTTCATGTTTCCCCGGATAACACCATTGCGGCGGGAGATGCGGAAAACGACATCACCATGCTTCAGGCCTCTGGTACGGCCTGTGTCATGGCCAATGCTACTGCCGGTATGGAAGCCTATGCAGATTACATTACCAGGAGAGACAACAATCACTCCGGCGTAGCGGAGATCATCGAAAAATTTCTTCTCTAACCTTTCCCTTGACGCTTCCAGCTTTTGATGGGAAAATAAAAACAGTAAAACCAGTATGTAAAAAAGGAGGCCTGTAATGTCGAAAGCCGAATACGAAAAAGCCCGAAGAATGGCTCAGAAAGCCTACCGTCTGGCGCCTCTGAAAGGGGTGTACCCTTATCTGCAGGTGCTGGATGACATTCTTTCCTATACAAGTATCGCCTCTGAGGTGGACCTGGGTCTGGTGGAGGTTCCTCTGGACCTTATTGTGGGAACCCGCACAGCCGGACGGACCAGAGCCTTTGCCAACAATTTTATGCCTCTTCTTCCTGACAACTCAGAATTTGCGTCCAAATGGGTCAATCTCTACCAAGCCCACATTGACGAGGGGATTCGGGATCCCATTATCGCCTGTGAATTCATGAACCGCTTTTATGTGGTGGAGGGAAACAAGCGGGTCAGCGTACTGAAATTTGCCGATGCCGTCAGCATCCCTGCCTACGTGACAAGAATCATTCCCCAGCGAAGCGATGACAAGGACGTAAAGATCTACTATGAATTCATGGAATTTTACCGGCTCACCTCAGTGAACGATCTGTGGTTCAGCCAGGAGGGAAGCTATCCGGAGCTGATTCGGCTTCTAGGCAAGGACCCTGAGCATGTGTGGACCCAGGAAGAACGGGTGGATTTCCACTCCGCCTACTTCCACTTTACCGATGTCTTTGAGGCCAAGGGAGGCAAACAGCTGCCTCTCACCTCTGGCGACGCCTTTCTCGCTTACCTTAAAATATATGGCTATGAGGGATTATGGGAAAAGAGCTCCACACAGCTTCGAAAGGAACTGGAAAAACTGTGGCCGGATCTGCAGATCTTCCCTGGAAAGCCGCCTAAAAAGCTGGTGATGCAGCCAGAGGAAGCGGCTCCTTCGGTAATCAGCCAGCTGCTTCCCGTGACGCCGCCGGTGCTGAAAATCGCCTTTCTCCACGATAAGACCGCGGAGACCTCCAGCTGGACCTATGGCCACGAGCTGGGACTCCAACACCTGAACCAGGTGTTTCAGGGCCGCATTCAAACCACCCGGTATGACAATATCAATACAGAGGAGCTGGGACTTTCCACCATTGACCAGGCGGTGGCCCAGGGGAACCGGGTAATTTTTACCACCACGCCGAAGCTTCTGGGCGCAAGCATCAAGGCAGCTGTAAAATATCCGGATGCGAAAATCCTTAACTGCTCCCTCAACGCCTACAGCGGCCACCTGCGCACCTACTACGGCCGCCTGTATGAGGCCAAGTTCCTGACGGGAGCCCTGGCCGGAATCCTCTCCGAGTCCAACCAGATCGGCTACCTGGCCGATTATCCCATCTGCGGCATGATCGCCAATATCAATGCCTTTGCCCTGGGGGTTCAGATGACCAATCCCAAGGCCAAGATTCACCTGGAGTGGTCCACAGTCAGGGACTGCAATCCGGAGGAGAGCTTCCGTTCCCGGAATATCTCTTATATTTCCGGACAGGATCTGATCACGCCCCAGAATGCGTCGCGGAAATTCGGACTCTATGACATTCGGGGGGAAGAAATGGTCAACGTAGCTGCCGCTATCTGGCACTGGGGCAAATTTTATGAGCGCATTATCCACAATATCCTCAACGGCGTCTGGAAAAAGGAGGCTGACGGCAAGCACAGGCAGTCCATTAATTATTGGTGGGGGCTTTCTTCGGGTATGATCGACGTGATCTGCACCAAAAATATTCCCTCCCAGACCCAGTGGCTTATTGAGCTGCTGAAAAAGGAGATCGCTTCCTTCCACTACAATCCCTTCTCGGGCAGCCTCTACGCCCAGGATGGAACCCTGAAAAGCGGGGAGGGAGAGGAGCTGACGCCAGAGGAAATCATTTCCATGGACTGGCTGCTCCAAAATGTGGACGGCTGCATCCCCTCCCTGGATATGCTTATTGAAGAGGCAAAGCCCATGGTGCTCCTGCAGGGCGTGGGCATACCGCAAGAGTAAACCCGGCTTCGTCTGTCACAAAAATCTCTGCAGCCTCTCCCGCATCACATAGGCTCCATCGCAATACCGTTCCACGATCATGTCGTTTGCCCGGCGCTCCAGCCCGTCCGCCAGGCTCTGAAGCTTGCCAACCGGCCCGTATTTTCGTTCCAGGGCCCGCTGGAGCAGGACATCGCAGATCTGTGGATTCTTAGGTAACAAAGGCCCGTGGAGATAGGTGCCGATCACATTTCTGTAGATCACGCCCTCCTGCCCCGAGGAACGGGTATTTCCATATCCAAACAATACCCGTCCGAAGGGCTCGTGCTTTCCGATATAGGTGCGTCCTCCGTGATTCTCAAAGCCCACCACCGGAGCAGCTGCCAGAGGGCTTTTCAATATACTATTGCTCACCAGGCGCCGGGGCTCCCACTCACTGTAGATGTCCAGAATTCCCAGCCCCTCTATACGCTCCCGGCTGGTCTGATAATATCTGCCCAAAAGCTGGTAACCGCCGCAGACCGCCAGTACCCCCCCGCCTTCCTCTACAAAACGGCAGAATTTTTCCCGGATCCTGGAAAGCTGCATACAGGCCAGCTTCTGCTCCCGGTCGGAACCTCCTCCCAGAAGCACCAGATCCAGATCAGAAAAATCTACCTGTTCTCCCCACAGGACCTGCCTTACCTCCGCCTCTATCCCCCGCCAGGCCAACCGCTTCTGAAGGCAGCGAATATTTCCCTGATCCCCATAAAGATTTAAAAGATCCGGATACAGATGTCCGATTTTCAGCTTCATCATTTCTCCTTTCCCACTCTCAAGTCTCCTCCATTTCCCGGAGCATCCTGCTGGTCCGATAGAGTCCCGAATAATTTACGATCACATACAGATTCTTCGTCCCCGTTTCGGCAAGCCTGCCAATGGCTTCCCGCACATCCGAAGCCGTACTGCTTTCAATTCCCTCATATTTCAACCGCAGTCCCACATCATAGCGGCGGGACCCGGCTGTGAAAATCCGTTTTGCCCCAGCCTTGGCCAAAATCTCCATGTCCACATCCCAGAGCCAGGAAATGTCTCTACCGTCCTGGGCTTCGTCATTGATCTCTATGAGAATATCCTTGGGAGACAGGTCCTGCCCCAACAAAGACAGCTTCTGCTGAAAGCCCATGGGATTCTTGGCCAGGTGCAGCTGTACCCGGGCGCCGCAGATCCTGTAGATCCCCTCCCTGCCATTTCCATAGTCATATTGACTGACGGCCTCCTGAAAGTGATCTCTGGGCGCATCCATGGCCGCCAGACCCCCATAGGCCGCCAGAGTATTATACACATTATAGGAAGAACATGCTTCCATCTGAAGGCGGAATCCCTCTATCTCAAAGATATAGGCGTCCTTCCAAAAGGCAATATTCACCGCTGCGTAATCTGGTTCCGGCCGCTGAAAACCGCAGCCGGGGCATCTATAACTGCCCAGCTGTCCATAGTGTATAAACTGATATTCCAGTCTGGTCCCGCAAAAACGGCAGAATGTATTTTCCAAGGCTTGAGACCGGGAAGTCTCCGGAAAGATCTGCTCCCGGATCCCATAGGTCACTGCCGGGTTTGCACACTCTGCCAGTAAAGAAACCAGGAGGGGATCATCCCCATTGATCACAAGGCGGGCCTTGGGCACGCTCTCCACTGCCTCCCGGATCCTCTCATAGGTCAGGTCCACCTCCCCAAACCGGTCCAGCTGATCCCGGGAAAGGTTGGTGAGAAGCACACAGCTAGGATTTAGCTTCGGAAGGATTTTCACAGAAGCGTACTCATCCACCTCTACACAGGCATAATCTGCCAGGATCCGCCCCTTCCGGTCTGTGGCCAGCACGAAGGCAGCCGTCACACCATTTAGCATATTGGCTCCCGTCCCATTCATCAAAACCCTTTTCCCCTCCCCCCGAAGGACATGGCAGAGCAGATGATTGGTGGTGGTCTTCCCGTTGGTTCCCATGACCGCTATCACGCCTCCCTGGACCATTCCGGACAATACGGAAAGAATCTCCGGATCCATAAGCCGGGCCACATATCCGGGAAAGGTCATACCGCTTCCCCTCCTTAGTTTTCGTATCATCCAACCCGCCAGCTTACCGCAGCGGATGGCAAGTCTACTCCTAATTCTCATCCTATGCTGTCTGTCCTTTCCTGATTCTTGGTAAAGAATACCACCTGCCACTTCAAAAAATCCTCTAAATATGGAGGAAGAAAACAAAAACCGGAAGAATGTTCTGTCTCCTCTGACAGCCTCTTCTCCCGGCATGGTGATTTCTAATTCTCTTTTTCCCTTTTTATCTTTTTTCCTTTTTATTTATCTGCAATCCGGCAGGACGCCCGGATTTCCACAGGTTCCCCGGCAGAGCGTCAACCTGTTTTCAGCATCTTTGCCTTCTCATAGGTCCGCTCAAAAATACTCTGCTCAATAACATAGATATCATGGAGGTCATCCTGGCGGACCGCCAGGAAATCCCCCTCTTTTCCCAGCATATATTTGTCATCATCCCACTCGGTAAATACCTTGACCCGGTGATCCAGCTCCTTCACGTAAATATAGCTTTCCCCTGTAGCCAGACACGCCCGGGCATGGGGAATCAGGGAAATATGCCTGCCCTCCACAAGATCCCTCACTGCAGGCGCATATTCTCCCTGGAACTCATAGGGCTCCTCCAGCACCACATAATTGTGCTGAAATTTTTCCCGCTTGCTGGGATACACCTCGCCCTTGACTCCAATCATAATGAAAGTATTTTCCTGTACCTCCACATCCAGGTCCCCCTCCAGAGTACGCACACAGATGGTCGTCCCCACAGGAAAAATCTCAGCCGCCTCCACAAACCCCAGGGGCAGTCTCCTCTTTCGGTACAACTCCATGCCCTCCAGGCTCGCCGCATATTTTGCGGAATGAATCACCTCAATTCCGTCAAAGTAGCTGTCCATACGCCATTTCAAAAATCCCTTCACGTCCCTGTCCCGGCCCCATGACCGGAAAGCCTTTTCCAGAAGCTCCATCTGGATAAATCCCCCAGCCTTCTCCTGATGACCGCCCCCGGAGCCTATGCCCTGGGTAATAAATTCCGCCATTTCGCAGGCCTTTACCTCCCTGACGCAGCTGCGCACCGACAACTTTACCCCAAAGGGATGCACGCTGTATACCAGGCAGGTATCCACTGCGTCCACCTCCAGCATCAGATC
>JAAWJI010000066.1 GCA_022796795.1 Lachnospiraceae bacterium
TTGGAGTGCGGTTCAGCGGCTGCCTGAGCGCTATTTTGTGAGCTAAAGTATTGATTTTTCAAGGAGCAAATCCCATTTTTAATGTGGGAAGTTTGAGTTTTTAACATATAAAATTATTCTGGCAGATCAACCTTGACTTTCAAAAGCTCTGCATAGTTGTCCATGTTTTCTGTAGTTACCATCATAGTACCAGCATCATTAATTTTTTGCTCCGGCACACGACCTTCTGTAATATTTTGGTACAGCCAGTAAGCAGCCTGGTAGCCGTAGTTCCAAAAAGATACCACGACGGTTCCCTTGATTTTCCCTTCCTTTAAGAGATCCATATTTTCTTCTGTATCATCTACACCAAAAACGATGAGATCATCTGTAATTTCTAATTCATCTGAAGCTGTGATACATCCAGCAGCAGCATCTGCGGACAGGCCCACACATACATTTATCTCTGGATAGGTATTGAAGGTGTTCAGCCACTCATTAATTCCGACAGCCTTGTCACCATTGGAGGCACTGATATTTGCCAATTCAAATCCTCCCGGGTGATTTTCAAAAGCAGCGATGACCGCATTATTGGAATCCACATAAAAATCCGTGTTCAAAGCTACACACTGAATGGAAAGCACGATTTTCTCATCATCAGAAATATATTTACATGCCTCCTCATACATGAGTTCTGCCTGGCGGTTGATATCTTTGCCCAGATGGGCAAGACGTCCATCTACAGAGGCAATGTCAGAGTCAACTGTCAACACAGCGATTCCTTCATCTACTGCAGCCTGTACAGGCTCTGCCGGACAAATCCCTTGAGTGATGATACCGTCTGCATTTTGTGCAGTTGCCGTATCTACCAGCTGAGCCATTTCCTCTGCGGAAATACCCTGGGGGCCGACCCAATCTCCCTCCACGCCTAATTCCTTGCAGGCTGAGTCAAAACCGTCCTTTGCCAGCAGCCAGATGGGATGGGACAGCAACGGAGATACATAGACAAAGTATAATTCATCAGAATCCTCTTTGTCTGCTTCCCCAGCCTCCTTGTGCTCTTCTGCTTCTGCTGATGCACCGTTTCCTCCTGTTACAGACGGCTCCGCAGATTTACTACTGCAGCCAGCAAGCATGGAGATCACCATAGCCAGACATAATGTAAATGCTACCAATCTTCTTTTCATTTCGTTTCCTCCTGATTATGTTTATAATACCAACAGCAAATGCCGTAGTATATCTTTTTTACTTTTTCCAGCAACTAACCAAATGCTTTTACAGTTTCTACCACCGCATGTATATTTTCTTTTGGGGTCAGGGGTGATAGTGCGCAGCCGGAGCAAAGGATTAATCCGCCCTCACCCCGATACATGTCACAGAGTTTTTGTGTCTCTATACGAACCTCTTCCGGGCTTCCGGATGCCAAAAGTGCCGGATCCAGATTTCCGGATAAGACAAAATGGCCTTTAGAAGCTTCCTTCGCAGCGATCAGATCGGTTTTGGCGTCAATTTCGTATGCAGGACATCCAGTTTCTTTAAGATCCTCTAAAATAGGAGTGATCTGTCCGCATATATGGCAGATGGTAGTGATTCCATCCTTTTCCAGTTCCTTTGCAAGGCGCATCTCCAGAGGCTTGCTGAATTTGCGGAACACCTCTGGTGAGACAACGCTGCAGCCTTCTGTGCTGTTTCCGTAGCTGGTGCCGTCCGCACCAGCCTCCATACACAGATGCTGCATCTGGGAACTGATGCGATAGGTATTCTGTATTAGTTCATAGATTTCTTCTTCCATATCCTCATCCAGAAGATTCATGAGAAAATCATTCATTCCGGTCAGCATACAGGCCAGAGAGAAGGGGCCTATATCAGCATTTGCACGCATGTAGACGTCATGCTTTTCGCACCATAAAGAGAGCTTGTTTACTGCTTCCAAATAAATTTTGACTCGCTCGCAGTCCCGTATATCTCTGTCATGAATATCTTCAATAATCTGAGAAATATTCCTCGGCTGTTTGTCCTCGCATACAGCCGCAATATCAACGGGATATTTAACGTCTGCACCACAAGCGCTTGCCAGGAGTGCCGTATCCACATCCAGGAAGATTCCGTCCAGATCGTAGGTCCGGCAGGCCTGTATCATGGCCTGGCTCATGCAGTCCGAAGAGCTGCGGAATTCGTGCATGGTAAAACCTGCCTCACGGGCTGATAGCAGAAAATTGTGCATCATTACTGGAATTCTGTCTGGAATCCCGCCCTTTAAAACTGTAGAAACTCTTTCATATCCGGTCATTTCTTTTCTCCTTTTTCATTTCTATATGCAAGATGCTGCTTGTAAAAGCCGGATCTCATCTGCTTCGTCTTTTGCAAATTCTTTTTGCACAACACCCTTTCCAAGTACTACAATGCGGTCACACATAGACAGGAGCTCTGACATTTCCGAAGAAATCATAATTATGGAAATACCGTTCTCTGTAAGCTCCTGCATAAGCTTGTAAATTTCTGACTTGGTTCCTACATCAATACCCCTGGTAGGTTCATCCAGCATTAAGATTTTAATGTCGCTCATAAGCCATTTGGCCAGGATTACCTTCTGCTGGTTTCCGCCCGAGAGGCTTGTTATCATGGTATCCAGTCCAGGCGCCTTTACCTTCAGCCGCTGGAAATATTCTTTTGCCATGGCTTCTTCCTTCTTTGCATCTACAAATAGTTTTTTGACCATAGAACGCAGCATGACCAGAGTCATATTTTCCTGGATATTCATACTCCAGATATAGCCATTCTTTTTGCGGTCTTCCGAGAGAAAGCCAAAACCATACCGGATGGCCTCATAAGGCTCCTGAATCCTGATTTCCTGATTTTCCAAATAGATTTTACCTCTGTTTTTCGGCATTGCTCCAAAGATTGCGCTAACCAATTCAGAGCGGCCAGATCCGACCAGCCCTGCAAGTCCTAGGATCTCTCCCTTTTTCAAGGTAAGACTGACGTCTTCAATCATATTTTTTCCATAAGCAAAGGGATGAGGAACCTGAAAATGTTCAATACGCAGGATTTCCTCTCCTAAATATCCTGCCCGGTTGGGGAACATAGCCTTCAAACGGCGTCCAATCATATCCTCAATCAGCTTACTGCTGTCGTAACCCTCATCCTTCCGGTGCTCGCTGATCTTCTCCCCATCCCGGAAAACAACGATCCGGTCACAGAGGTCAAAAATCTCATCCAGCTTGTGAGAGATATAAATGCAGGAGATGCCATCGTCCCTGAGCTTTCGGATGATCTGCATAAGCTTTTTAGCTTCCCGCTCTGTCAGCACAGAGGTGGGTTCGTCCAGGATGAGTACTTTGGGATTCCGGTAGAGGGCTCTCGCGATGCTCACAAGCTGCTGCATTGAGGGATTGAGATTGCGGACAATGGTATTGGTGTCCAGCTCCAGTCCTACCTGCTGCAGTACCTTTTCTGCCTCTAATTGAACCTGTTTCCAGTCAATGGAACCCCACTTTGTCTTTGGAAATTTCCCGAGGACAATATTTTCTGCCACAGAGAGATCCAATTCCATATTCAATTCCTGGTAGATCATAGCAATTCCTGCGTTTTCTGCCATGGCGGTCCCGGTTAACAGGCATTCCTTTCCGTTCAGTGTAACTTTTCCCTCATACTCTTTATGGGAATAAATACCGCTAAGAATCTTCATCAGCGTGGATTTCCCTGCACCGTTTTCTCCAGCCAGTGCAAGGATTTCCTTGGAATATAATTCAAAGGAAACCCCCTTAAGGGCTATGGTTCCGGGGAAACGCTTCATTACATTTTCTATAGTCAAAATGGCCTGCTTCATGTTTTCCTCCCTACTCAGCATTGCACTTATGTGGCCTTTACGGAATTCCGTTTAATCATGGCCCGTTTATACTGATCCAGAAGTACGGACAGGATCAAAACTACGCCGAATACCACGTTCTGCCAGTAAACGGAGATTTTCATTACTGTCAATGAATTCGTGAGGGCCTCCATAAAAAGTGCGCCCAGCATAGCCCCCAGCATAGTTCCCATGCCGCCAGCTACAGAGATTCCGCCGATAACAGCCGCACAGATAACCTTCATTTCCAATCCGGTTCCTGTAGAAGGCTCAGCAGAGCCCAACCGGGATGACATAAGGATACCAGCTAAAGAGGCAAAGCCTCCCATAAGAATATAAATAGTCATTTCTGTCTTGCGCAGGTGAATTCCCGATATTCTGGCTGCTTCCTTGTTTCCGCCGATAGCATACACGGAACGCCCAAATACGGTTTTTGCCAGTGTCAGATGTGCGATGATTGCCAGAGCTATAGAAAAAGGTACCACAATGGGAACAGAACCAAATAATTTTGTGGATTCAATGGATACAAAGGCATCCGGCAGGGGATAGATGGGAACGCCTTTTGTCAGAGCAGATACCAGTCCCCTTGCAACGTATTGCATTCCCAAAGTAGCAATCATAGCTGGAATATCCGCATAAACCACCAAAATTCCACTGACAGCTCCGCAAAGAAGACCTACGATCAGTCCCGCCAAAATCGCAATGGGAACAGGTAGCTGCATAGTGGTCATACACATTCCACAGATCAAGGCAGACAGGGCATAGACTGATCCAATGGAGAGATCCAGTCCACCGATGATAAGGATCATGGACATCCCGACAACACTAATTAAGGTAAAACCTGATGCCCGAAGAATATTAATAACATTTTTGTAAGAAAGAAAAGACGGATTCACAAAAGTAGCAAATAAAACAAAGATAATTAAAATCAAAATAATGCCGCTTTCTGGCTTGTGGAGAAACCAATCAGAAAATTTATGTAACTTGTTATTGCTTGTTTTCATAGAAACACACCCCTAGCTGATTTATTTTATGGTATTATTTTAGAAAAAAAAGAATCTGCTGACCAGAGATAACAATGGAAATAATATGTCTGAAATTGTTATATTTTTGCTGTCATTAATTTTTTTAAAATTATAAATGCAAAAAAATGCAAATTTATTTCAAATATTTATGTATAAATAGTATAAATTCTTGAAAAATATACAGTGGCTAATTTATAAAACTCACTTTAAAAACAAAATGTATCTATATCAGCTTATGGAAGTCATGGAACGGCTGGATTCTATGGAAGCAGAACACAGAGAAGAACAGAAGGAGATCTCAGGAACCTCGCCAGTGAAGTGAAGAGCCTACATATGGAAAAATATATATGGAAAAAAATATATGAAATACCTTCTTAAACTAGAAAGCACTTTTAAAATGATAATTACGCATAGGTTTTCTGCTAAATATGGTCATGACAACGATCTCAAAATAGAGAATTTTGATAACTCCACTTTATACTACTTTACGCTCTGTGGGAGACATTTCTAATTCTCTCAACATTTTGTCCCAGAAGCTTTCGTATTTTTCAATAGCCTGCTCACAGATACTGTTCATCTCCTTCCACCGCTCCCTATTGCTCAAAAGCGTTAAAGCCGCTTTACAGACATCCAGATAAAGCGTCTGATAATAATGCCTTAGCACTATGGCCCAATCCTTGTCATTGGCCTGCAAAAAATTCCCTTTGTACAAAGCTATGGCCTGGAACAGAGGTTCACAGCAATCCTCCCTTGCTGCTCCTCTGACTGCCGCACAGCGTTCTACAAATTCTTCCGTAAAGTCCAGCTTCTTTAAGGTCAAGGATCCTATGTGCCGGAAACATCTCTCATGGCAGAAACCATCTGCCGGATATTGAAAAATTCCTCTTGATTTCCCTCATCCATCCAGGGCATATAATCCCAAAAAAGATAGGGTACATGGATAGCCAGCTGTTTCAGGATTGCCCCTGCCCTTTTCTCTTCTCCCGCAGGGTGCACCCGGATACACCTGTACTCTCTGTCATACAGAACCAGACAGCCCTCCAGCTCCTCCGTCACCTCCGAGATATCCGGATGGGCTATGGATCCTGTCCTCTCATCGCAAATCTCTATATAAGCTGCCACCAACTCCTTGTAGGGCATCATAATTTCCATATTTCTGGTGTCGGCCATCACCAGACAATTCCTTTTAAAACTGATCTCCCGGACCCATAACTCTGTACCTGGGATGCTACGCCTTCCTGTGATCTTTGTAAGCATACTCCCATCTTCCTCCTGATGCATCAATATTGTATTTGAATTTTGCAACAAATTTTCCATATAAAATCACCATACTCCATCCGTTCTGGCTGAACTTGTTTTGACAAAATTATCAATTTGTTTACATATGTTTCTCTGTCTCATTTTTGCAAAGAATTTTTTTGCTATTTCATCGTTTTTTTCGCAAAAAGGACAGGAAAAAAATAAGGCCTTTTTAAGAACTCCTCAAGAGGCCTATTTTCTCTGCACAAATCAAAAAATAATCTTTAGGTTATCAATGATTGCTTGCTTTCCCACATTATCTGCCATTCGGAACTCCCGGAAAATTCTTAAAGAATCTTGAATCTCTTCTCTTCCTATGCTATAATTTTTAGGAAATCCAGGTATTTGAATAGCATTTTGTACTTATGCTAAAAACAAATTGATAAATTTGTTCTCTCAGCTAACCAGGCCCAGCCGGTCTATCTGACGGGCATGTTCTTCCCCGGTGGAAATCAGATAAATTCTTGTAGTTTCTACACTGCTGTGTCCCAAAATATCCGCAAGCTTTACAATATCCCGGTATACTTTGTAATAGGTTCTTGCAAAGAGGTGCCGAAGATTATGAGGGAATACCTTGGAAGACTCAACCTCCGCCTCTTCACACAGGTTTTTCATCTCGCCCCAAATCTGTCTTCGTGTCAGGCTATTTCCACGTTTTGTAAGAAAAATTTCTCCGGATTTAATTTTCCACTTCCGGCAGTATTTAGACAGCTTTCGGCCGAGCTTTGCCGGAATCAGGATGGTGCGCACCTTCCCCTTCAGGGAAATACAGGCTCTTCCCTGTCTCACAGCCTCCACGGTCACATGACGCACCTCCGATACCCGAATACCTGTAGCACAAATTGTTTCCAGCAAAAGCTCCAGGCGGATATTTCCTCTTTTACGAGCCGCCAAAAGCAGTCTTTCATATTCTTCTCTGCTTAATTCCCGTTCCTGCTCCCGAAACGTTTTTCTCTGAATCTTTATAAATTTAACCTGATACTCCTTAAGCTCCAGAAATTCCAGGATTCCGTTTAGGGCAGACAACATGGAATTCACTGTTACAGGTGCGTATTTTCTTTGGACCAGCTTCTCCTTCCACCTGCCCGTCAGTTCTTTTGTCAGAGGCTGCTTCCCTGCCCACCGCAGGAAAGCCCGGATATCCCGCAGATATTTTTCTATGCTTCCTTTTGCGTACTCCCCTTGTATCAGGTGCTCTTCATAGCTGTCCAGCATCTTCTCTGTGATCTGATAATCCATCCTTTTCCTCCTTCTCGAGCCAACCAGGTAATAACTGCCCGTCCTTGTTCTTTTCTGCACCGCATGTATGCTTGGCAAGCCACGGTATCCTCATCAAAATAGTAAAGTAATACTATTACCCTATCATAAACGATTTGTTTACAATAGAAAATACTGTGCCTCCTAGCAAGAGAAGCCCCTGTGAAACAGATACTTACACACCTATTTCACAGGGGCTTCTTTCATTCCCTTTTCTTATTCGTTACATCCTTACTCGTTATACGCGTGCTGTCATACGAGATCCGCCATTTTCATCGGGATCCTTTTTCTCTTTATAGGCCAGGATGCACACAATCACCTGAACCAGAGCAATGGCAAACATCAGCCAGGTCCAGCGATCCGCAAAGATCATGGGATTGCTCATATCTTCTGTCAGAATGAATACAAGAATTGATCCAATAGCAGGAATCAAACTCATCAGGCGTATTGCTGCCTTGCGTCTTATTCCATAGATCTCCTCCTCGCCGTACTCGTTCTTCCCTTCCTCCTCTTTCTTGCCAAAGCAGCCAACGAGAAGAAGAATGCTTGCAAGACCGGTGCAGAGCATCAGGATCAGGTTCAGCAATGCCCATGATTTGCCGGGTGCAAGGGGTACTTCCTCATCCAGAATCTCCGTAAGCTCTTCCGGAGCTTCCTCAGACTCTTCCTGAAGATCTACATCCGCAAGAGGCGTCTCCTCATCAGGAACTTCTACCTCTGGCTCAGCTGCCGGATCTGCTGCCGGTGCTGTGGGTGTTACTGTGCCAGCGGCTGCGGGCGCTGGTGTGGCTGCAGGCGCTGCAGGTGCTGGTGTCGGGGCCGGCGTATCTGCACCGCCTCCGGCAGGAGCGTTTGGAGTACCGGGCGTGCCAGGCGTATCCGGAGTACTAGGGGTACTAGGAGTGTTCGGGGTACTGGGCGTATCCGGAGTATTTGGTGTATCCGGAGTGTCTGGCGTATCCGGGGTGTCTGGCGTATCCGGGGTATCCGGGGTATCCGGAGTGTCTGGCGTATCCGGATTTTCCGGCGTATTAGCAGAATAGGTGATGACAAATTCTGTATTTCCTTTGATCTCATATTCTGCAGAAGGTGTTCCGGGAGTCCACACACCATTTCCATAGCCTTCATTGGCTGCTGCCGCAGGAATCTGAGCTGCCGATAAATGGCCGATTCCTCCCTGGGCTGCTGTAGCATTCTCTCCCTGAGCATCCTTCAGTGTTACCACCACATGAGCCGGACCTGTCAGGGTTCCGTTCACTGCACGATAGGTTACTACTGCCTGATACTTATCCGGGATTCCGTCTCCCTTGTCATTTCCATTTTCGTCTGTCTCTCCAATGTTGTCTTTGGTGTATACCACGGTAATTACAACGTTCTCATCTCCAAGGGTT
>JAAWJI010000028.1 GCA_022796795.1 Lachnospiraceae bacterium
CTACTTTTAGGACTTGCTTTCCACTGTTTTTGTTATAGAAAACAGAAAATTGCTATGCCACAGCCTTGGCAGGCCATCGCGCAGCGATTTTGTTCAATTTGAGTTTGCCGTTCCCCTGGCCTGTTTTTAAGAAATGTTTTAGTAATCTCTCGGTAAGGGAGATTTATTTTTTGGAAAATGACAGAATTTTTTAGACAATATTCAATGCTTTGTGATATACTGTATGAGTAAGATGCAGACAGGAGGTAAACCATGTACAGAAATGCAAGTATTCAAAAGAAGATGACCATTGCCAGCCTGTTTGTGACTATGCTTCCTATGCTGCTCATGGAATGTGTGTTTTTTCTTATGATTCAGCAGGCTACGTTGGAGGAATTTGAGAATTCTGCGGCGGTGTATGTGGGGCAGCTGGAGGAGAATTATACCAATGAGCTGGATAAGCTGGAGCATCTGGCGGGGACTCTCTCTGATTTTAGCCTGCTGGAGGATTATCTGGCCATGGATTTTACCAATACGGCGGAAAGCTTTCATTATTATAAGCAGAATATTCATCCGATTTTGGAGAACTGCAACAATGCCTATGAGGGGATTAAGGTTCGGATTTATCATAAAAATAAGAGCGTCAGCAATTTTTCCTTTGAGCTGAATAATCAGCTGGAGGAGCTGTTTTCCAAGGGGATTTTGCATGAAGACAGATTGAATACCCTGGGCTTTTGGCAGGAAAGCGAGATCCACTATAATACCTATCATCCGGTTTACAGCTATTACCAGATGGTTCGGCAGAAGGAGGATCCCTATGGCATATCCTATGTAATTTCCCTTCACATGGATGAGGACTCTTTTTACAGCCAGATAGCAAGTCAGCCAGTGGAGTCTGGTCTGGTGTTTGTGATGGATCCAAAGGGCCGGGTGATTACCTCGAACCAGAGGTCTGTTGTGAGCAGGATGGCGAAAGAGATAGCCCAAAATCAGGGGCCTATGCTTTTGGATTTGAAGGACTGGCAGCGGCTCACCTATGAGGGGGAGTCTTATATTGCAGTGCAGAGGAAAACCGAGGATCTCCATATTGTGTATCTGATGTCTTACAGCAATGTACTAGAGGAAATGCGCCGCTATATGTGGATTATGATTCTGGCAGGATTCCTGCTGCTGGGGCTTTCCTATCTGCTTATGATGCGAATATCCAAGGAAATTACCTGTGGAATCCACAATTTGAATGCGAAAATGCAGAATATTGACCGGAAACAGATCCGCTCTATTGCAAGCTTACGACAACATGTGGACAGTAAGGACGAGGTGGTCCAGCTGGATGCGGTCTTTATGGACATGATGGCTCAGATTGATGTGCTTATTGACACGGCTGCTAAGGCAGAGCAGACCCTGAAGGATGAGATCATCGCCCGGCAGAGGGCGGAGATTCAGGCTCTGCAGCACCAGATTGATCCCCACTATCTGTTTAATACCCTGGAGGCTCTGCGCATGAACCTGATTTTACGGGAGGACCGGGAAAATGCAGAGATTGTCAGGCTTTTTTCCGAGGGTTTCCGCAGATATATTGATACGCAGACGGAGTATGTGACGCTCTACGAAGAGGTGGAGTTTATTCACAAATATATTAAGATCCAGAATTACCGGCTGGACAACCGAATCGCTCTTGAGACAGAGATTGAGGAAAAGGTTCTGGGCTGTCGGGTGCTAAAGCTTTTGCTGCAGCCCCTGGTGGAAAATGCCGTGTGTCATGGATTGGAGGCAAAAGGGGGAGAGGGAAGGATTCTTCTCACCATTTGTCAGGAACTGGGGGGGTTGCTTTTGATCACAGTGGAAGACGACGGCGTGGGCATGGATCAGGAGCAGTTGGAGCGGCTTCGCTCCATGGTTTACGGAGGGCAGCAGGAGGATTCTGTGGCCCTGCACAATGTGTATGACAGGATTCGTCTCGTTTACGGGGGAGAGGCGGACCTGACCATTGACAGCGTGCAGGATGCGGGGACCAGGGTATGTCTGCAGCTGCCGATCCGTCTTTTGGAGGATAGAGTATGTACCGGGTTATGATCGTGGATGATGAGAGGGTGGTCTGCCAGGGAATGCAGCGTCTAATTGACTGGGGCGCTTACGGGTTTCAGGTGGTGCAGACGGCAGCAAATGGCCAGGAGGCTTTGGAGCTGCAGCTTCAGGAGCATTTTGATTTGATTGTGACAGATTTAAAGATGCCCCGAATGGACGGGGTGGAGCTGGTGCGCCAGCTGTCTATGCGGCGGGAAACCTGTAAGGTTATTATTGTCAGCGCCTATGGGGAGTTTTCCTACGCCCAGGCTGTCATGGAATACGGGGTGCAGTATTATCTGCTAAAACCCATCAATGAAGAGGTGTTGTGCGGCTATCTAAGCCGGATTGGGGAGCAGCTGGATGCCCGAGAGGGGAAGGAAAAACCTGGCGCCGGGGAAACGGCGGAGTATGGAGGCGGGGATTCCCAGGAGGATTCTGAGGAGACAGGGCAGGAAGGATCGCATCTGGTGCAGTTCGAATACCTGTACCGATTGTCTGCCAACGGCGTAATTACGGAGATTCTCCGTTACATCAGCGATCACTACAGCGAGCCCCTTACCCTGAACCTGCTGGCCAGACTTTACAGCTTCAGTCCGGTTTATCTGGGGCGGCTGTTTAAGAAGGAGATGGGGATTTCCTTTAACGAGTATCTGAACAGCTTCCGGATCCGGCAGGCCCTGGAATACATTCATGCGGGAAATGACATGATTTATGAGATTGCCGAGAGGGTGGGATACCGGGACATTAATTATTTCTACAAATGCTTTAAGGCCATTGTGGGCTCCACCCCAGGCGAGTACAGAAACCGTTCCGTACATTGACCAGGCTTTGGTCAGGGATGGGGGAAAGAAAAAAGGAGGCGGTATATGTCTCAGGCATTGCAGTTTTATGAAAAGAAAATACTTGCGGATAAGGAATTTCCCATTCAGCTGGTCATGAACAAGAGTGGGAACAGAGAGCGGTATTTTACTATGCACTGGCATGAGCAGATTGAGCTTCACTATGTGCTGCGGGGACGGACCAGGATTCGTCTGGAGCAGGAAGACGCCCTTGGGGGACAGGGGGATCTGATCATCTGCAACAGCAATATTCTCCATGAAGGCTTTAACGAGGGGGTAAACGGAGACCCTGCTATGGAGACCATGGTGGTGATCTTTAGTATGGGTGATTTTTCCAGGGAGCTGGCGGATAAAAATATTATCTTTCGTTCTCTCATCTGTCAGGATCCCAGGATCCGCAGCCTGATGCTGCAGATTTGCCGGGAGTATGAGGAAAAGGAGCTGGGCTACAGGCTGGCCTGCAAGGGAATGCTTCTGCAGCTGGTCACCTATCTGGTGCGTCACTATGCGGCGGAAATGCTTTCCGAGCGGGGAGGCGCCCGAAGGCTGGAGCGGCTGGAACGGCTGAACAAGGTTTACCAGTACATCGAAAGCCATTTTACGGAGCCTGTGACAAACAAGGAGCTGGCGGCCCTGGTGCACGTAAGCCAGGGACGGTTCGAGCACCTTTTTAAGGAGAGCGCAGGTATGGCGCCTCTTCAGTACGTGAATGAGATTCGTCTGGAGAAGGCCATGAATCTCCTGAAAAAAGGGGGAAGTACCGTTACGGAGGTGGCGGACGCGGTGGGATTTTCCGACTATAATCATTTCGGACGCCTGTTTAAGCGGCGGTTTGCATGCACTCCGGGAGAGGTGGAGGAAAACAGCAGAATCGTATGAAAGGACAGCAGTAGAAGTCTATATTTCTTCTGCTGCTTTTTTTATAATGAGACCATAGATAAGACGAAAAATATAGTTGTTTTTTACAGTGGAAGGAGGATCATAGAGAATGAAATTAGGTACTTTTACGGTGGTACTGGGAAATCTGCCTTTGGATGAGGCCTGTGAATTTTTAGCAAAAAACGGCGTGGAAATGGTGGAGATTGGCTGCGGGGGATTTCCGGGTCAAGCCCACTGCAAGACACAGGAGCTTTTGGAGGACCAGGGAAAGAGAAAGGAATTTCTGGACACCATTCACCGGCATAATCTGGAGATCAGCGGCCTCAGCAGCCATGGCAATATGGTGCATCCTGACCCGGCTACGGCAAAGCGGTTTGACGACGATCTGACCAATGCCATTTTGCTGGCGGAAAAGCTTGGAGTTCCCGTGGTAAATACCTTTTCCGGCTGCCCGGGAGGAAGCCCGGAGGACAAGATGCCTAACTGGGTCACCTGTCCCTGGCCCGAGGATTTTTCCCGGATTCTGGAGTATCAGTGGAATGAGGTTCTGATTCCCTATTGGAAACAGAAGGCCGCCTTTGCCAGAGAGCATGGAGTACATAAAATCGCCCTGGAGCTGCATCCTGGCTTTTGCGTCTACAATACCCAGACCCTGCTGAGACTGCGGGAAGCAGTGGGTCCGGAAATCGGCGCCAATTTCGATCCCAGCCATTTAATCTGGCAGGGCATGGATCCTTGCAGGTGTATCCGGGAGCTGGGAAAGGCAGGAGCCCTGTTCCATTTTCATGCCAAGGATACCAGGATGGATCCCTACAATACGGCTTTAAACGGCGTGCTGGATCCCACCCACTATAGCGATGAGGTGAACCGTTCCTGGATCTTCCGTTCCGTGGGATACGGACATGGAGAGGAATATTGGAGGGCTATCGTTTCGGAATTGCGTATGGCCGGCTATGATTATGCCATCAGCATTGAGCACGAGGACAGCCTGATGTCCGGCAGGGAAGGACTTTTAAAGTCCATTCAGTGCCTGCAGAATGTGTTGATGAAAGAGGAGCGGGGGAGCATGTACTGGGCCTGAGAGGCAAAAAAGGAGGAGTTTGAGAGATGAAGCACACATTGGCAATGGTCGGTTTCGGGGGAATGGCCGGCTGGCATTATGATTTGATTGAGGAGTTTGAGGACCTGACAGTGGCAGGCGTCTGGGACATTAAGGAGGAGCAAAGGGAGCTTGCACGCTCCAAAGAAATTCACGTATACGGCAGCCTTAAGGAACTTTTGGCAGATCCGGCGGTGGAGCTGGTGCTGGTGGCCACGCCCAACGACGCGCACAAGGAGATTGCCATCAGGGCCATGGAGGCCGGCAAACATGTGATCTCGGAGAAGCCGGTGACCCTTTCTTCTAAAGATCTCCGGGAAATGATGGACGCGGCGGAGAGAACCGGAATGTTTTTCACCGTGCATCAGAACCGCAGATGGGACGGAGATTTTCTTACCGTGAAAAAGGTGATAGAGAGCGGAAGCCTGGGTGAGATTTACCGGGTGGAATCCCGTGTTCACGGCTCCCGGGGAATCCCCGGGGACTGGCGTCAGGAAAAGGAGCGTGGAGGCGGCATGGTCCTGGACTGGGGCGTGCATCTTCTGGATCAGATTATGCTGTTTTTCCCGGATGTGAAGCTTCAGACCGTTTACGCGACCCTGACCCATGTGACCAATCATCTGGTGGACGACGGTTTTACGGCGGATCTGGGATTTGCCAACGGCGTGCACATTCTGGTGGAGGTGGGAACCAGCAACTTTATCAATCTTCCCCGGTGGTATGTGCTGGGCTCCAACGGCTCTGCGGTAATCACAAACTGGGGACAGGATATGCAGGTGGTCCGGGCCGTGGGAAAGACCGAGGAGGATGTGGTTCCCGTCAGGACGGCGGCAGGCCTTACAAAGACCATGGCTCCCAGACGGGACGACAGTATATGTACCGAAGAAGTGATGGTGGAGGGCGGCAATGTGAAGGAGTTTTACCAGAATGTAATGGCGGTTCTGGAAAAGCGGGAGGAAAGCATTATTAAGCTTTCTCAGGTTATGCGGGTCATGAAGGTCATGGAGGCTATTTTTGAATCGGATGCCACCCGTCAGGTGATAAATTTGGAAGACTAGCTGTGGGAGCCCCCCATGGGAAAACGGTTTCCGGGAAGGGATTGGACTTCCCACTGGGGGAAAACGGCTGTCAGATAGAAAGGACAAGGGAAACATGATAGAATTACCCGTAGCGGCGCAGGTGTATTCTGTGCGCAAAGAGGCGGAGAAAGATTTTGAGGGAACCATGGAGCGGCTGGCGCGCATGGGTTATGAGGGTGTGGAGCTGGTAAGTCTGTACGGAAGGGAGCCGAAGGAGCTTCGGGCATGTCTGGACAGTCTGGGATTAAAGGCTGTCAGCGCCCATGTTCCCCTGGGAGAATTTGACCGGGATCTGGAGGGCACGGTTCAGGCCTATGAGGAGCTTGGCTGTTCCTATCTGGCTATTCCCTGGATGGATGCGGGACGAAGAGGGGATCCGGGAAGATTTCAGGAGACTCTGGATTATTTTCCCGTTATGGGAGCCAGATGCCAAAAGGCCGGGATCCAGGTCTGCTACCACAATCACAGCTATGAGTTTGAGCGGACGGATACCGGGGAATACTGGCTGGACCTGCTGTACCGGTCCGTGGCGCCGGAGGATCTGGCGGCCCAGCTGGATTTGTGCTGGGTAAAGGTCAGCGGCGTGGATCCCGTGGAGTATCTGAAAAAATACCGGGGACGCTGCCCTATCATTCACCTGAAGGATTTTATTCGAAATAAGGATCATCTGGATCAGATGCCCCTGGGAGAGGGAGAGATGGACTGGAAGGCTATTTTTTCCCAGTTGGAGGACAGTCAGGTGCAATGGCTGGTAGTGGAGCAGGATGAGCATCCTTATGGAGATTCCATGGAGAATATGAAAAAAAGTATTGACTATATAAGAAAAATCACAAAGCGGTGAGAAGGGAGAATACCATGAAGAAATTAAGGGTAGGAATTGTGGGCTGCGGAAGCATTGCCAACGGAAAGCATCTGCCGGCCATGAAGCGGCACGGCGGTTTTGAGATCGTAGCCTTCTGCGACCTGATAGAGGAGCGGGCCCAGAAGACCAGGGAGGAATATGGCACAGAGGATGCCCGGGTGTATACGGATTTTCAGGAGCTGGTAAAAGAGGATCTGGACGCGGTCTATGTGCTGACCCCCAACAACGCCCATGCGCCGGCGGCCATTGCGGCCCTGAAGGCGGGGAAACACGTTATGTGTGAAAAGCCCATGGCAAAGACCTACGGGGAGGCAAAGGCCATGGTGGAGGCGGCAAAGGAGAGCGGTAAGCTTCTCACCATCGGCTACCAGAACCGTTACCGCAAGGATTCCGCTTTCCTGAAACGGTTCTGTGAGGACGGGGAGATGGGAGAAATCTATTTTGCTAAGGCTCATGCTATCCGCAGGAGAGCCGTTCCCACCTGGGGAGTGTTTATCGACGAGGAAAAACAAGGAGGAGGCCCCCTGATTGATATTGGAACCCATGCCCTGGACCTGACCTTGTGGATGATGGACAATTATGAGCCCGCCTCTGTGACAGGCTCCACCTTCCGGAAGCTGGCGGATCAGAAGGAAACGGGAAATGCTTTTGGGGACTGGGATCCGGAAAAATTTACCGTGGAGGATTCTGCCTTTGGCTATATTAAAATGAAAAACGGAGCTGCGATTTTCCTGGAATCCTCCTGGGCCTTAAACAGCCTGGAGGTGGATGAGGCCAAGACCTCCCTGTGCGGCACTAGGGCAGGGGCGGATATGAAGGACGGCCTTCGTATTAACCGGGTGCAGTATGGGCGTCAGTGTATCGAAAAGCCGGAGCTGAGACCTGGCGGGGTTGACTTTTTCGTGGGAGACGAGGACCGGCCCGAGGATGTGGAGCAGCAGGTATTTTACCAGGCTGTTGCCTGTGGGGAACCCCTGGTGGTGCAGCCAGAGCAGGCCATGGTGGTGACGCAGATCCTGGAGGCCATCTACGAGTCGGCAAAGACAAATAAGACCATATACTTTGATTAAAACCATTGGGCCGGAACAGGTGCAAAACCAAAGTCCGGCCAATAGGGTGTGCAAAACGAGGAGGAATGAACCATGTCGTCCATTGCAGAGCTAGACAAGAATATGCAGGGGAATTTCGACTATAAAGAGGAAGAAATTCGATGGATATCCTTACAGGAGCCAGGGGTCCGGGTATCGGGCCTCCTGGCTTTTGAGGAGGATGGAAGCCTTCACCGGATTCCTGGAAAATACCGGGAGATTTTAGGGGAGGTAAATGAGAACCTGGTAATTCTGGGAGAAAATTCGGCGGGAGGACAGATTTCCTTTTGCTCTAATACGGGCTGCCTGTGGATTCGCGCCAGGCTTAAGGCAGCGCCGGAGCTGTGCCATATGGCGCCTATAGGCCAGGGAGGCTTTGACTGCTATGTGGGGAGAGACAGGAAGGACATGGTGTGTCTGGGTGTGTCCATGTTTGAACTGACAAAGGAGGAATACCAGTGTGAGATGGTTCCCCGGGAGGCCGTGGAGGATTTTCGGGCAGGATGTCTGGCGGAGGACAGAGAACGAGAAGCACCCGTCTTCGAATTTCTCATAAACCTTCCTCTGTACTGCTCCGTGGAACACATAGAGCTTGGAATAGACCAGGATGCGGTAATAGAGCCGCCTTCCCCCTATGAGCGGGAGGGAAGTCTGGTGCTGTATGGCACCAGCATCACCCAGGGGGCCTGCGCCACCCGGCCCGGCTTGTGCTACGCCAGTCTTCTCTCCCGAAAGCTGAACCTTCGGACGTATAATTTCGGATTCTCCGGAAACGGACTGGGAGAGCCTGGGATGGGGGAGCTGCTGACAGAGATTTCAAACCCTCTGTTGTATGTCCTGGACTATGAGGCAAATGCGGGAGATCAGAAGCGGCATGCGGGATGTCTGGAATCTACCCTGGAGCCTCTGATCCGTCAGCTAAAAAGCGCACACAGGCACACGCCTGTGGTGGTGGTTTCCAAGTTCCCCTATGTATTCGAACTCTTGTCTCCGAAGAAAAAGGAGAACTGGGAGCGTTTAAGGCGTTTCCAGAGGGAGACGGTGGAAAGGCTTAAGGAGGAGCTGGGCGGAATCTGGTTTATAGATGGAAAGGAGCTGTTTCCGGAGGGTGTGGACGGGCTTACGGTGGACAACGTGCACCCCACGGATCTGGGATTTGCCTGCATGACAGAGAAACTGTTGGCGGAGCTTTCGGGGATTCTGCAGGTAACTATTTGATTTTGTCATTGTGGACAGGACAAATGGGGATTACCATAGAAGCAGGACGGAAAGGAGGATGCAAAATTTAATGGATATGACACTGGAGCAATTATATCAGTACCAGGGGGTATCGCCCAAAGCAGCGGATTTTGAGGAGTTCTGGAGGGAGGCTTTGGAGGAGCTGGATCAGGTAGAGCCAAAGGCCAGGCTGGAGGAGGCGGATTTTTCCTGCCAGGGAGCCCAGTGCTTTAACCTGTTTTTCCGGGGTGTCCGGGGAGCTAGGATTCGGGCAAAATATCTTCGGCCTGTTACACCAGGGCCTAAGCCCTGCGTGCTGTTTTTTCACGGGTACAGCACAGACAGCGACGACTGGTTCGCAAAGCTGCCTTTTGTGCTGGGAAATATGTGCGTGGCTGCTCTGGACTGCCGGGGCCAGGGCGGAGGAATGAGCGAGGACAACGGAACCTACCAGGGGTATACTATCCGGGGGCATATTACCAGAGGCTTGGACGGGGATCCCCGGGACCTGCTTTACCGGCAGATTTTTCTGGATACGGTGGAGCTGGCCAGAATCGTTTCCGCATTTCCCGAGGTGGATGAAAACCGGCTGGGAACCTGGGGAACCTCCCAGGGGGGAGCTTTGTCCCTGGCCTGCAGCGCCCTGCACAAAAAGATCAAGCGGACCGTGGTGCAAAGTCCCTTTCTGTCCGATTATATGCGCAGCAAAGAGCTGGGGGTATATACCCTGTATGAGAATCCCTATTCTGAGATCGGCGAGTATTTCCGCAGGTTTGATCCCTGCCATGAGAGAGAGGAGGAGGTATTCAAAAAGCTTAGCTACATTGATGTGCATAATCTGGCGCCCTGGATTAAAAATCCGGTATTCTTCACCACGGGTCTGAAGGATGTGGTCTGCTATCCGTCTACTCAGTTTGCCGTGTACAACAATCTGGGAGGGGAAAAGGAGCTTCGGCTGTATCACGAATTTGGCCATGAGTTTATGCCCTATTGGCAGGATTATGCCTTCAAATATCTACAAAAACTGTGAAAATCTGTAACAGTTCAGACAAGCTGCTCTGTCTGTTATGCCAATTTATAAAAAGTTTAATTTGTCTAGGGGAAAGTATAATAATTTCATTTTATAAAAGATGAAATCTCGATATGCTGTAACTGTAGACTTATTTTGCGTACCATTCATCCAGAAGAGAGACGGCTGAATGGAGGGCATAGTTTGATTTCACAGGAGGTATGAGATGGGGAAAAGAAAACGAATGTTGGCCGCAGTATTTTCGTGGGTTTTGCTGACGTCGGCTCTGGGGGGATGTGCGGGAAAGCAGGAGATGGAGACGCCCGCACAGGCTCCGGCACAGTCCGGGGAAGAGACAGGGGGACAGGAGAATGGCTCCGGCCAGGATCTGTACATTATTGATGTCATGGCTCCCAATACGGTGATTGACAATTCCATGGATACGACCATAGGAAAGTATATTGCCGATGAATTTGGCATTGGTTTTAATTTTGTTGCCTATGCGGGAGACATCCAGGAAAAGCAGGCTCTCATGCTGGCCGGCGGGGATTACAATGAGATTCAGTATATGCAGTACCAGAACGTGGTGCAGCAGTATGTGGATGCAGGGGCGCTGTTGAATCTGGACGACTACAAGGAGCTGCTTCCGGACTTCTATGAGCGCTTTGCGGATGTGATTCCCTACTGGCGTGCGGCTTCCAGGGACGGCGGCCTATACAAGTGGGAGACGCAGACGCCCAGGGAGGTGGATACCCAGCTTCCCCATCTGGACGTGATGGTACGCACGGATGTGCTGGAATTTTATGGCTGGCCCAATCTGGTTACGGCCAGCGACTGGAAGGAATTTCTGACAAAGGCGGTAAAGGATTTTCCCACCACCTATGACGGACAGGCTACGGTAGGCCTGACGGTGCCCATGGCGGAATCCTGGGGACTTCAGGGGGTGGTGCCCATCGGCTATGAGAAGGGCGAGACCTATGTGGCGGTTGGAAACGACTACTATACCTATAATACCCTTACGGAACAGTTTGAGGATTATCTGCTGAATCCGGAGGCCAGGGAATCCTTCCAGTTTTTCAACGACCTGTATCAGGCCGGGATCCTGGACGAGGAGTGCTTTACGGATACGGCGGACATTACCCTGCAGAAAATGAGCTGTGGAGTGCCTGTGGCGGTCTGGTATATGAGCTGGAACAACAAGGCGGCGAATCAGGCCCTGACAGAGGCGGGACATTCGGAGATGAGCTATATTGAAATGCCCTTCCAGCTGGACTCCCAGGCGGGACAGCCCTATTCCACGCCAGCTGTATATTCCTATCCCTATTTGTCCTTTGGCCTGACGAAAAACTGCAAGGACCCGGAACGCATTCTGAAATTCATCAACTGGTGCTGCACCGAGGAGGGACAGCTTCTGCTGCAGTCTGGAATCGAGGGCGTACACTATACGGTGGAGGACGGAAAGAGAGTGGCCACGGATCTGCGAATGCAGTGCACCACAGACGTGGAGACAGGCAAGAAGGAAGGCCTTATGGATATTCCTCCCATGGAGTGCCTGCCCTGCTGCATGACCTATGCCCAGGACGGTCAGCCCTACAACCTGTACGATGAACAGGCCTATCGGGATGAGATCGGACTCAGCGAGCGGCAGAAAGAAGCCTACGAGGCCCTAGGCTGGACGAACTCCAACCAGTGGTGGAAGGAGCACTTTAAGCCCGTGGATGTGGGATACGCCCAGTCCTGCGCCCTGGATACCACCAGCGATTTGGGAAAGGTGGGGGCCAAGATGGTGGAGACCCGGACCAAATATACGGCCAGCCTGATTATGGCGGAGAATTTTGAGACTGTGTGGGAGGAATTGATAGAAGAGTATGACAAGCTGGATCATGAGACTGTCATTGACGCCATGAATGAAAACCTGGCGGCGTATACAGGGAAATGAATTAGGACAAAGTAAAAAGATTTATGCAGGGGATACGGTGCAGCATTGAGGAAGATGCTGTGCCGTATCTATATATACCTGCCATTATTCCGTAGGATTCACTTAAAATCCCCGACAAGGGCAAAGAAATGTTTCTTCCAGGCAATATGCCTGTTATGTGCCGCAGGAAGGCTTGGAAAAATACGTATAGTTGGACAACGCATTGGTATAATCCCCCCAGACGCTTCCTTCCGGATTGATCAGATATTCCCCGTTCTCATCCAGGGCCCGAACCTGAACCGTATTGAGGGCGTTCTCCTCCTGTCTAAGCGCACTGTCCGGAATGAAGCCTACGGCGGTTCCCTCCTGAAGCTCTGCCGTAAAGAAATGGGTTCCATTGACCTGGAAGGATATGGCGGTGCAGTCCGGGGAGGAACAGCGGACCCTTATCCCTGTCATATTTTCATAGGAGGCGGTGTCCGCGGGCTCCACCTGAAGGATCTCATCTGTAATGTAATAGCCCAGGGAGACGCGAAGGGATTCTACGGAGGAAAACTGCTCATCCATCCAGGCAATGCGTTGCCCGATGAAATCCTTGAGAGAAAGGATACCCTCCTCAAATTTCTGGCCCTTAAAGGTTCCCATGCTGCCGCCCCATTTAGCATCGTTGGCCTGAGCAGCGGTCCGGATTTGCTCTGCATAGGTGTCGATGAGTCCCCCGCGGCAGATCATGGCCTCGATTTCCGAATCCCGAATCTGCCAGTATTTCTCATAGACCCGTACCAGGAAATAGGGATCACGGATCAGATACCGATTCCACTGGACTGTTTGATAATAATTTTCACTTGCAAAGTATTCGTCTGTAGTCTGCCAGATTTCCGGCTCCCAGGTATCGATGGTAAAGGCGCTGTTTCCCCAGGCCCAGTCATAATCCCACACAGGACTCAGGTAGAAGGGTCCGTCAATATCCTTATAGAGATAGACACTGTTTTTCATGCTGTCCCAGTTTACCGTAAACTCGCAGACCAGAAAATTCACCAGCAGCGAATCAAAATCCACCAACTCAGAATAATGGACTCCGTCATAGGCCGGCGCAGAAAAATAGACAGGCTCATACTGCACATCCCGCCGGGTGTATTCTCCGTACCAGTCAAACCAGCCCTGATCGAGCATCCGGTAGTGGGGAGATCCGTCGTGATAGGTAAAGTCCGTGTCATGAAAGGCGTATTCCAATGCCTGGATATAAGTGCGGGTATAAGCGTCCAGCTCCTCAAAGGTGTCCCCGGCAAGAGGCGTATTAAAATAGAGGGGAAGATCATAATGAGTCTTTAAATTTGCGTCAATGTGAAAAAAGTCCATCTCCAGAAGCATACCGCCGACAGGGTCTGGAAGCTGGTCGAAATCCAGATATTTCTCCAGGCGGTATTCTGTGGGAAGCTGCCGGTTATAGCTGTGGTTTATGCTTTTGAGACAGGGAAAATCAAAGGAGCGGGTTTTCATCCAGGAAAAATCCAAAAGCAGGTCGGTTTCTAGAAAAAGCGCTATGACCGGCTGTTCCTCTACGGTGATCAGCTTTTGAGAGGCCAGATCCTGTGCAATCTGTTCTGCCGTCTCTTTAGCCGCATCCTCCCAGTCATAGATATTTACGCTGGTTTTATCAATCCGTACCTGCTGGCAGAGCTGGTATACGCCCTGATAGGTATCGTTGTAGATCAGAGTTACGTGCTGGGAATGCATTTGGGGGAGGGAACCGATCTGTTCCGCAAAATTGTAAACCAGCTTGTTTCTCAGCATGGTGGAGTCAAAGGCATTGGCCAGAAGCACCCAGTGTCTGGTCTCGGCAAGGCCCAGCAGATCAGTTTTTTCCTCCAGTCTCAGCTTAAAGGGCCGCTTGGGCAGGTCGCTGGTGGAATTTCCCCGGAGGCGGATCTGGGCCTCCCCATCATATAATTGGGAAGAGGGATCGTATGCTTCGGATGTGAGCTTCATTTTGACCGGTACATAGCTTTCCCTCCCTACATCCTCATAGGCGGTGCCGCTTTCCAGGTACAATACAGGCAAAATGCTGAAATAGAGGGAATCCTCATAGTATTCCCCATTCTTTAGTGTGACAGCGACCCGGATGAAATGCTCTGCATCTGCCAATGACGGGGTGTAGGGAACCAGAGCGGATTCCCGAAGCGCCTCCTGCTCCCCCACATACCAGACGCAGCTTTTAATTTGGGTCCGTCTGATTCCTGTTGTTGACACAATAATGGGTTGTCCCGGAACAGCGGCGGACATGTCCAGAAAGACGCCCTTTCCGGTTTCTGCTCTGTGAATGTGAATCAACAGGCAACAGGAGAAAAAAATATATCCCAGGAGGACTCCCTCCTGTATCTTCTTTTGCATGGATCTGTGAAAAATTCTGCGGCTTTTAATAGGTCATTACCCCTGTCTTATCTTTGGTTTTATGCTGACATTCAGTATATAAATGTTTTTTAATTTCCTGCAATAGACAATGAGGCACCTTTTGTCTATTGCAGGGGGATTAAAATTTTTTTAAAATTTATGCCAAAGACGGAAAGAAAAGGCAGAAATAGAATGTATAAGAGAAGGGATCGGTGGAGTGCGGTAATTCTGCTTTCCATACTGATGGTCATCACCTGCTTGTATTCTGCAAAGGAGAGCGCTGCCTATGGGGAGCAGGAAATTTATTTTTCTGTGGAAGACAGTTTCTGCGCCAAAGATCAGTGGCTGGAGCTTTCCACCATGCTGGATTCGGATATCTACTATACCATGGACGGAAGTGTGCCCACAGAGGAGTCCTGCTTGTATGAGGGGCCTATTCTGATGAAAGCTTATGAGGAGGTGGAAGCTGCCACCATTCGGGCCATTGCCTATTATCAGGATGGCAGCGCCACGGACGTCTATACCAGGACCTATTTCCTGGGTAAGCAGGTAGAGGAGCGTTTTTCCACGATTGTGGTGGCGATTTCCACAGATCCGGAGAATTTGTATGGATATGAAAACGGAATTCTGGTACCCGGGAAATTGCGGGATGATTACATAGCAGAAAATCCCGATGCGGAGATTACCCCCAGAACTCCGGCAAACTATAATTGGAGAGGCATGGAGGGAGAGCGGGAGGCCTATGTGGAAATGTGGGAGCCGGAGGGGACCTGCGTGGTTTCCCAGAATATGGGAATTCGTGTGAGCGGAGGTACCTCCCGGGCAGCGGACATGAAGTCTCTGCGTCTGATTGCCCGAAAGGAATACGGAAAATCCCGCATTTTCTACGGGCTGTTTCCTGGTGCCAGGAGTGATGCAGGAAATACTGCCCTGGAGGAGTATAAGAAGGTGGTCCTGAGAAATCACGGAAACGACCAGGGCTGGGGCTATCTGCGCAATGAGCTGGCCCAGCAGCTGGCAGCGGATGCGGGATTCCGGGATGCCCAGGCCTTCCGGCCGGCTGCTGTTTTTATAAACGGAGAGTACTACGGCTTTGAATGGCTGGAGGAAAATTACGACGATGTCTATTTTCACACCCATTATGGAACCAGACAGGAGCAGGGACGCTGGCAGGTGTTTACCCCGCACCGGGGAAATGCCAATACAGCCTCGGAGGATGAGGCGGATATCCGGGCCGTGCTGGAGCTGAACGAAGTGTTTTCCTACAAGGATCAGGATCTGCAGGACGATGAGGTGTTTGCCCGGCTTCAGGACATGCTGGATATAGAAAATTTTCTGCAGTACAGCGCCATAGAGCTGTACCTGTCTAATCCGGACTGGCCCAACAACAACTGCAAGGCATACCGCTGGTATTCCCGGACAGGAGATTATTCCAACCCCTGTGCAGACGGAAAATGGCGGTTTCTCCTGTATGATGTGGATGTGGGCATGGCCCGGACAGATTCCTCAAAAGCAGCGAATCCTACGCTGGGAGAGGCTCTGGGATACCTGGAAAGTGGATGGGACCGGGACACTCCGCTCTTAAGGGCTGTGCTCCAGAGGGAGGATATGAGAGAACGTTTTACAGAAATCATGGAGGAGCTGATGGAAGGGGCCTTTTCTCCAGAACACGCAGGGGAGGTCATAGAGGAGATGGAGCGGGAGATAGAGGATGAGCTGGCCTTTTATGGGGGCGACAGCACCCGCTGGCAAGAGGAGCTTGAGAAGATCAGGGATTTTTTTGAGCAGCGTCCAAAGAACATGAGACAGGAGCTTCAAATGCTTTCGGAGTATTTTTTACAGGAAGAAGGTTGAAATTTTTTCAAAGTGGCGATATGATTTTATAAAGTAAAGAAATAAGCACAGGGATAGGGGAGGACCGTATTTTATGGCAAATTTTACGAAAAAGGCTATCCTGCAGGTTTTTGAGGAAATGCTGAATCAGATGCCTTTTGAGAAAATAACCGTATCGGCTCTTGTGGTAAAATGTGGGATAAGCTCCAACACCTTTTACTATCACTACAGGGATATTTATGACTTATTGGATGCCTGGATGCTTATGAAAAGAGAACAGCTCAGGAAAGAGACAGAGGGTTTGAAGGGGTGGCCGGCCAGCCTGAAGGTGGAACTCCATTATGTACAGGAACATCCGAAGCTGGTATATCATATTTTAGACTCCATTTCCCGGGAACGGCTGGAACGCTTTATTTTCGGGTCGGTGGAGCATCTCTTCTATGAGGATGTAAAAACACACGCGGATGGGACGGAGGTTCCGGATGAGGTTCTGCGGGCGATTGCCAGCTTTTGCTGCTATTCCTTCCTGGGATTTCTCCTGAAATTTATCTGGGGACAGATGGAGGCGGATGTGGATGCTTCTGTTGACGGACTCAGCTTTATTTTTGCCGGGATCATAGAAAGTGTGATAGAAAAGATACAGAAGGGGGAGACCGATAAGTTTATGGAGAGAATTCTCCATATAGAATAAACGCATTTTATTTGGATAAATATCCGGATTTCCTCAAAATTTGCGCATTTTTCCTGATTTCTCCTATTTTAGGGGAAACAGTGGATTTTCTCCGTATTCAAAATTCTAAGCGCTCCGTATACTATTAGGTATGAATTCGGAGGTGTCTTATGAACCAGACACAAAGGGAAATCAGCAATGCGTTCTGGAAGCTTTTGGAGGAAAAGCCCTATCGAAGGATTACGGTAAGGGATATTGTAGAGCGCTGCCATTTGAACCGAAATACCTTTTATTATCATTTTCAGGACATTCCGGCTCTGGCGGAGTTTTCGGTGAAGGCCTGGGTGGATCAGGCCCTCCAGAAGAACTGGGAAGCGGAGGCGCCTGCAGGGGCTGTGATCCATATGGCCCGGGAGGCATCCAGGCGCAGAAATGCCCTGATGCACATTTACCGTTTTTCCCGCCGGGAGGACTTTATTCGGTATCTATATGAGATCAGCCTGTATGTTGTCAGGTCCTATGCAGAATATGCTCCCCAAAAGAAGCTCTGCCCGGAGGATTCCAATGATTTCGAAAAAATATCTCAATGTATCCTGGCAGGCGTTGCTCTGGATTGGCTGGACACAGGGGGAGGCTATGATCTGGCTGAATTTTTTCTTAAAATCGGCGTGTATTTCTCAGTTCTTTCAAAATTTAATGGCTGGAAAGATGCGGAATGAAAGTTTAACCCGTCCGTTCAGCCCGCGCCCATTCGCAAAACGCGCTTTCAGCGCTTCCCGCTGCTAACGCAGCTCTTTTTGCTCATAAACGGGCGCTCCCTCAGAACACAGCCTGCACATCAAATTCGTGCAAGCACGATTTGCCGCACAAACTGTGTTCTGGCTGAACTTTTTTAATAAAATCTCGGAAATCCCTTGCCCTAGCCCCGCGGATTGTGTACAATGGCAATAGTGCCCTTCGGGGTTGTTTACAGTTTACAGGATTTAGGAGGAAATGGAGAATGAATTTATTGGCGACTGGCGGTACGATGGGATGGGAAATCCTGATCATGTATGTGGTGATCATCGGCGGCTTTATGTATTTTGCGGCGATCCGTCCCCAGAACAAGGAGAAGAAGCGGGTAAACGCCATGCTGTCTTCCCTGGAGGTGGGTGATATCGTGGTGACGACCAGCGGATTCTATGGCGAGATTATTGATATTACGGAGGAGGATGTGATTGTAGAGTTCGGCAGCAACCGGAATTGCAGAATCCCCATGAAAAAAGCAGCGATTGCAGAGGTGGAAAAGGGAAATGAGTAAGAAACCGACAGTTTTAATGATCTTAGACGGATACGGATTAAATGAGAAGGTAGAGGGAAACGCGGTGGCAGAGGCCAAGACTCCGGTGATGGACAGCCTCATGGCAGAATATCCCTTTGTGAAGGGCAATGCCAGCGGATTGGCCGTGGGCCTTCCGGACGGACAGATGGGCAATTCTGAGGTGGGACACCTGAACATGGGCGCCGGACGCATTGTGTATCAGGAGCTGACCCGCATTACCAAGGAAATCCAGGACGGAGTATTTTTTGAGAATGAGGCCCTTGTGGCAGCTGTGGAGAATGCCAAAAAGCATGATTCCGCCCTGCACATGTTCGGACTGGTGTCCGATGGCGGTGTGCACAGCCACAATACTCATATTTACGGGCTGTTGGAGCTGGCAAAGCGCCATGGGCTGAAGAAGGTGTATGTGCACTGCTTCCTGGACGGCCGGGATACGCCTCCGGAGTCCGGCAAGGATTATGTGCAGGAGCTGTCAGATAAAATGGCGGAGCTGGGCGTAGGAGAGGTGGCTACGGTTATGGGCCGCTACTATGCTATGGACCGGGACAACCGCTGGGAGCGCGTGGAAAAGGCCTACGCGGCTCTCACCCGGGGCGAGGGCGTGGAGGCAGAGGACGGAGTCAGCGCCATTGCCAGGTCCTATGCGGAGGGCGTCACCGATGAGTTTGTGGTGCCTGCCGTGGTGAAGCGGGACGGAAAGCCCCTGGCCCTGATTCAGGATCAGGATTCCGTGATCTTCTATAATTTCCGTCCGGACCGGGCCCGGGAGATTACCCGTGCTTTCTGTGACGATGCATTTACCGGCTTTGCCCGGGAGAAACGCCTGGAGCTCACCTATGTGTGCTTTACGGAATACGATCCCACCATTCCCAACAAGCTGGTGGCTTTCCACAAGGTAGAGCTGCACAATACCTTTGGAGAATACCTGGCGGCTCACGGAAAGAAACAGGCCCGCATTGCGGAGACGGAAAAATATGCTCACGTGACCTTTTTCTTCAACGGAGGCGTGGAGGAGCCCAACGAGGGAGAGGACCGGATTCTGGTCAAGTCCCCAGCCGTGGCAACCTATGATCTGCAGCCGGAGATGAGCGCCTATGGAGTCTGCGATAAATTGGTGGAGGCCATTAAATCCGGGAAATATGACGTGATTATCATCAATTTTGCCAATCCGGACATGGTGGGACACACGGGAATCGAGGCAGCGGCTATTCAGGCCGTGGAGGCTGTGGACTCCTGCGTGGGCCGGGCCGTGGAGGCGATCAAAGAGGTGGACGGCCAGATGTTCATCTGTGCGGATCACGGCAATGCAGAGCAGCTGGTGGACTATGCCACAGGAGCCCCCTTTACGGCTCATACCACCAACCCGGTGCCCTTCCTGCTGGTAAACGCAGATCCGGCCTATGGACTGCGCGAGGGCGGATGCCTGGCAGATATTATTCCCACGCTTCTGGAGCTTATGGGAATGGAGCAGCCGGCGGAAATGACGGGAACCTCCCTGCTGGTAAAGAAGCAGTGACAGAAAAGAAGAGATAAGGCCTGCAGGACTGGAAAAAACTGGGACCAGAAGTCCGACCTGGCAGGGTGAAAACATAGAATAGGGTGGAAAGCCGTGAAAGGTTTTTCCGCCCTATTTATATAGGAAACAGTTCAGCCAGACACTTTGCGGTCTGAGGGTGCGCCAGCTTATGAGCAAGGTCAGCTGTGTTAGCAGCGAGAAAGAGCTGGGGGCGCCCTTGCGAATGGTGCGTGCTGAACGGACGGCAGGCAAAGCAGGTGCATGCTTTGTCCACAGAAAAAATAGGAGGAAAGCGGCATATATGAAACGATTTTTTCTGCTGGAGGACGATCTAAGCTTAATCAACGGCCTTTCCTTTGCCCTTGAAAAGCAGGGCTATGAAACCCACATTGCCCGTACCCTTAAGGAGGCGGCTGCTTTGTGGCGGGACGAGGCCTATGATCTGGCGATTTTAGACGTGGCCCTTCCCGACGGCTCCGGCTTTGACTTTTGCAGGAAGATCCGCCAGAGCTCTAAGGTGCCCATTTTGTTTCTCACGGCTGCAGACGAGGAGACGGATATGATTATGGGACTTGATATAGGAGGCGACGACTATATTACAAAGCCCTTTAAGCTGGCGGTGTTTCTCTCCCGAGTCCACGCTCTGCTTCGAAGAAGCGAGAATTTCAGCACAGAGGTTACGGAATTCATCTCCGGCGGACTCCGGCTTTCGCTTTTGGAGGGAGAGGCCTATAAAGAAGGGAAGCTCCTGGACCTGACGGCAAGCGAGTATAAGCTTCTGCGTTTGTTTATGGAAAATCCGGGTCAGGTTCTCTCTCCGGAACAGATCCTGGGCAGGCTGTGGGACTGTAATGAAAATTATATTGATAACAATTCCCTTACGGTGTATATTCGCAGGCTGCGCACCAAGGTGGAGGACGACCCGGGGAAGCCCAGACGGATTGTCACGGTGCGAGGCATGGGATATAAATGGAATCCCGGAGAGTGAGGCAAAGGATGAAGCTTTTTGTAAACCAGAAAATCAAAGCTCTCTTTCAGGGAATCCTCCTGTGCGCGCTTTTTTTCACCCTGACTGCCCTGCTGATCATGGGATTGGGATGGAAAAACCAGGCCGTTGTACTTCTGATCTGCTTCTGGGCCATGACCCTGGCCATTCTCCTGCTCTGTTACCGGTATTTCCGAGAGCAGCATGAAATCATGGAGCATGCCATAGACCAGATGCGGGCGTATTTGGCCGGAAACCAGGAGGCCTCCCTAGCATGTGACGACGAGGGGGAGCTGTATCGTCTGTTTCACGAGGTTAATGCCCTGGCAGCTGTCCTGAATGCCCATGTGGAGAGGGAGAAGGATACCAAGAGATTTCTAAAAAATACCATCTCAGACATTTCCCATCAGCTGAAAACCCCTCTTGCTGCCCTGGAAATCTACAATGGGATTATCCAGGAGGCAGCAGAAGATTTTCCGGATATCCGGGAGTTCAGTATGCTCTCCGAGCAGGAGCTGGACCGAATCGAGTGCCTGGTGCAAAGCCTTCTAAAAATCACAAAGCTGGACGCAGGTACCATTGTGCCGGATAAAACCTGGGAAAACCTGGCGGAGCTTGCGGGAGCTGTGAGAAAGCAGTTTTTGTTCCGGGCGGAGCAGGAGGGAAAGGAACTGTGCCTTCAGGGAGGGGAGGAGACCGTCTTTTTCTGTGACCGCATTTGGATTACGGAGGCGCTGAGCAATCTTGTGAAAAATGCCCTGGACCATACAGAGCCGGGAGATCAGATATCCATAGAATGGAAGAGCTTTGCCTCTGTGGTGCAGATTACCGTGAGGGATACGGGAAGCGGTATCCATCCGGAGGATCTGCCCTATATTTTCAAGCGGTTTTACAGGAGCCGGTATTCTCAGGATATCCAGGGCGTCGGACTTGGCCTGTCCCTGGTGAAGGCGATTGTAGAGGCCCATCAGGGGACGGTGGAGGCTGACAGCTCTCTGGGGAGGGGAAGTGATTTTACTATGAATTTTCTTGCTGGGGGATGAACTAAAAAAGTTTAACCCGTCCGTTCAGCCCGCGCCCATTCGCAAAGGTGCCTTCGGCACTTTCCCGCTGCTAACGCAGCTAACTTTGCTCATAGACGGGCGCTCCCTCAGAACACAGCCTGCACGTCAAATTCGTGCCAGCACGATTTGCCGTCCAAACTGTGTTCTGGATGAACTATTTCCTACAAAAGTGTAGTCTGGCTGTAATATTTCTGTAGGAATCCTCTGATATTCTTTCTTTACCAAAACAAAAAGAGGTGTTAAAGTCATGGATCTATTAGAGGTTGTCAAAATCAGCAAAACCTACGGCAGCGGGGATGCTGCTGTGCATGCGTTAAAAAAGGTGTGCTTTTCCGTGCCCAGGGGAGAATATGTAGCCATTGTGGGAGAATCCGGCTCGGGAAAGAGCACCCTTCTCAACATGATCGGGGCGCTGGATACGCCCACCTCCGGAAAGGTGTTCCTGGGGGGAAAGGATATTTTTGCCATGAATGAACGGAAGCTTACCGTTTTCCGGCGGAGAAATATCGGCTTTATCTTCCAGGCCTTTAACCTGATTCCGGAGCTGACCGTGGAGCAGAATATCATCTTCCCGGTGCTGCTGGATTACCAGAAGCCGGATGAGGGATATCTGGAGGAGCTGCTGTCTGTACTGAATCTGAAGGAACGGCGGAATCATCTGCCCAGCCAGCTATCCGGCGGCCAGCAGCAGCGGGTAGCCATCGGGAGGGCTCTGATGACCCGGCCGGCCCTGATCCTGGCCGACGAGCCCACGGGAAATCTGGATACCCAGAACAGCACCGAGGTCATTGCCCTTTTAAAAGAGGCCTCCAGAAAATATGAGCAGACCATCATTATGATTACCCACAGCCCGAGGATTGCCCAGACTGCAGATCGGGTGCTTCAGGTATCCGACGGAGTGCTGAAGGATTTTGGGAGGTGCCGTCAATGAAAAGCTATTTAAGTCTGATTCCCATTTCCGCGAGGATTCATAAGAAGCAGAACCGCATGACCATCCTGTGCATTATCATGGCCGTGTTTCTCGTGACTGCTATTTTCAGTGTGGCGGATATGATCGTGCGGGCAAAGTCCGCAGAGCTGGCGAGGAAGCACGGATACTGGCACATAAAGCTGGAGCATATTTCCAAAGACACAGAGGAAGAAATCAGCCGGCGTCCGGATGTGAAAGTTGTTGGCTGGCGGGAAATTTTCAACTCCGATGCAGACCAGCCCTACTACCTGGGCGAGAACAAGGCGACCCTATATGGGGCGGACAGCGAATATATGACCCGGCTTGTGAACGGTCTGGAGGAGGGGGAGTTTCCCAAAAGCGACACAGAGGTCATGGTGTCCTGCAATGGAAGGGACGCTCTTGGATTACAGCTGGGTGATGTGTTGACCCTGCATACGCCCGCTGGGGACAGGGAGGTTATCATAGCCGGTTTTGGCTCGGATGACGAAGAATATTACCAGGGACAGAGCTATCTTTTGGCGGTAACCATGACCCACGCTGCCTTTCAAAGCCTGATGGAGGAAAATGGTATGCAAGGCGAGCCTGTCTGCTATGTACAGTTTCAAAAGGCGTCACAGGCATCCAGGGCCATCCCGGAGCTTTTGGAGCAGCACGGTCTGCCGGAGGGCAGCATTTCCGAAAATACTGCGGTTATGGGTATGGCAGGCTATAGCGGCAGCGAGACTGCGGGAAGCTTCTACGAAATTGCAGTGATTCTATTTGTGCTGGTACTGATGGCGGGAATCTTCATGATCTCCGGCAGCCTGAACAGCAATGTGGCTCAGCGGACAAGATTTTTCGGCATGATGCGCTGCATCGGCGCAAGCCGCAGGCAGATCATCCGCTTTGTACAGCTGGAAGCACTGAGCTGGTGCAGAACAGCAGTGCCCATTGGCTTGCTTTTAGGCGTGCTCAACAGCTGGGCGGTCTGCGGTCTGCTGCGTTACGGGATCGGCGGGGAATTCGGGGAGGTGGCCGTATTTGCCATAAGCCCCATGGGACTGGTAAGCGGAGCGGTGGTGGGCGTTGCCACCGTTTTGCTGGCAGCCCTGTCTCCAGCCAGGCGGGCAGCCCGTGTTTCTCCCATGGAGGCGGTTTCCGGCAGTCTGGATACGGCGCCTGCCGTCCGGCGCCGGTCACGCCTTGGCTTTGGCAGAATCCAGTGGAGGCTGGGAATGCATCATGCCACCGGTTCCGGGAAAAACTGGCTCCTTATGACAGCCTCCTTTTCGCTCAGCATCATTTTATTCCTCTGCTTTTCCGTGGGACTGGAATTTGCCCGGGAACTGGTCCCCTCCCTGCGGCCCTGGCAGCCGGATCTGACCCTGGGCGGTTATGCCAATGCCCTGGTGCTGGAGCCGGAGCTGCTGGATCAAATTATGGAAATTCCGGGGATAGAGTACGTGTTCGGAAGCTCCTATCTGCAGAATGTTCCGGCAGCCTGCAAGGAGAGGGAAATCGATCATATAAATCTGGTATCCTACAGCCCGGATCTGATGGATTATATGGGGGACAGCATGGTCCAGGGAAATCTGCCCGCCGTGTACGGAGACAGCAATCAGGTACTGACTGTGAAGGATAAGGACAATCCCCTGCGGGTGGGAGACACCATAGCAATAGGGGGAAAGGAGGTGCGGATCACCGGCTCCCTGTCCAGCGGCCTGTACCCCAGAGAGTACAGTGTGATCTGCTCTCCGGAAACCTTTGAACAGCTGACAGGAGAACAAAATTACAATCTGGTGGGCATCCGTCTGGGGAAGGAGGCCGGGGCGGAAGCCATAAGAAGGATCAGCGGTCTCGCCGGCAGAGATGTGATTTTTATGGATCTGAGGGAAAGCAACTGGTCGGATAAAACCACCTATCTGGCCACAGGTTTTGTCATGTACAGCTTCCTGACCATCCTTGCCACCATTACCGGCTTTCATATCATGAACAGCGTTTCCATGAATGTGACTGCCCGGATCAAACAGTACGGAGCCATGCGGGCTGTGGGGATGGACGGATGGCAGCTGACCCAGATGATCTTTGCGGAGGCCTTTACCTATGCCGTATCCGGTCTGGCGGCAGGCTGCGGCATTGGGATTCCCCTGAGCCGTTTCCTGTACACGAAGCTGCTCACGCAGTATTTTGGGCTGGAGTGGAGCCTGCCGGTGCTTCTGCTTGTGATCATTTTCCTGTTTGTGATGGGGTTTGGCGCCGCGGCCGTCTATGCCCCTGCCAAGAAAATATGCAGTATGACCATTACCGCCACCATTAACGAGCTGGGGTGATTGCCTGAAAGCTGCCAGCTGCGGACAGAAACCGCGTCGCTTCCTGATCCGCTGATTTTGTCAGCCTTTATCCCCAAAATGCCGCCCCATGAGACACAAGGGCGCAGAGGAAAAAGCCCAGGGCTGTGGGGATCAGAAAAGCCGCGGTCGTCCACGTCCAGCTACCCGTTTCCTTGCGGATGGTGAGAAGGGTGGTGGAGCAGGGCCAGTGGAATAAAAACAGCAGCAAGGTACAAAGAGCCGTGGTCCTGGTCCAGCCCTGGGACAGGAGCAATGCTTTCAGCTCCGGCAAGGAGGCGGTCTCTATGAGAGTCCCCTGGGCTGTGTAGGCCATGAGCATTACCGGAATGACGATCTCGTTGGCAGGAAAGCCCAGGATAAAGGCCAGCAGAATAGTGCCGTCCAGTCCTAGGAAGCGGGCAAAGGGCTCCAGAAACCGGGAGCAGTGCAGGAGCAGGCTTTCCCCTCCTGTCTGGACATTTGCCAGGAACCAGATAAGGAGGCCCGCCGGAGCAGCCACACAGACCGCCCGGCCCAGGACAAAGAGGGTGCGGTCCAGCACAGAGCGGACGAGAACCTGGACTGTCTGGGGTCTGCGGTAGGGCGGAAGCTCCAGCGTGAAGGAGGAGGGCACGCCTTTCAGGAGCGTATGGGACAGAAAGCGGGTGACGGCAAGGGTCATGACTGTGGAGAGCAGGATCAGGCCTGCCAGTAAAAGAGCGGTGCGGATAGAACTGCCTCCGGATTCTGCTCCGGCAAAAAACAGGGTGATGAGGGTGATGAGGGCCGGAAAGCGTCCGTTACAGGGCACCAGGCTGTTGGTGAGAAGAGCCAGCAGCCGCTCCCGGGGGGAGTCGATGATGCGGCAGCCCGTGACGCCTACCGCATTGCAGCCAAAGCCCATAGCCATAGTCAGGGCCTGTTTTCCGCAGGCCTGGCAGCGCAGGAAGCAGTGGTCCAGGTTGTAGGCAATGCGGGGAAGATACCCGGAGTCCTCCAGCAGGGTAAAAAGAGGAAAGAAAATGGCCATGGGCGGCAGCATGACGGAGACCACCCAGGTCAGAACCCGGTAAACGCCCAGAACCAGAGCATCCCGAAGCCAGTCCGGAGCATGGAGCAGGAGGAGAAACCGGTTCAGGGGCTCCTGGAAATCCGAAAAGACCTGGGAGAGAAGCCGGGAGGGCAGGTTGGCCCCGGTGATGGTAAGCCAGAACAGAAAGGTAAGGAAAAGCAGCATGAGAGGATATCCCATACGCCGGCTGGTGAGAATGGCATCCAGCTTCCGGTCCCGTTTCAGATAATCTGGTTGCTCATAGCGCACGGTCTCCTGGCAGATAGCCTCTGCCTGTTTTAAAAGAGCGGACACCAGCTGGTCCCGCAAGGCGTCCCGGTGAAGGCCGGCCAGGCGAAGCTGCTTTTTTGTATCCTCCAGAGCAGTCTTTAGTTCCGGGTCGCCGGCAGGGTCCCAGGAGAGATAGTCACAGATTTCCTGGGAGAGGGAAGCGTCCTCCTCCAGGAGACGTAAGGCCAGCCAGGGGGGAGGAAGCTTTTTGCAGTCCCTCTGGGCAAGAAGAGGCTCCAGGAGGGAGACGGCCTCCCGGATAGGAGCGGGGTAGGCGACGGGAGAAGAGGAGTCAGATGTGCGGCTGAGCGGGGAAGCCAGCACTGTGTCCGCAGCGGCCAGCACGTCCTGCAGGCTCTTTTTCTTTCGGGCTGTAGTTCCCACCACAGGGATCTTAAGTCTCCTGCTTAAGCCTTCCAGATCCACTCGAATCTGTTTGCGCCGGGCTTCGTCCATGAGGTTGACGCAGAGAACCACCCGGCGGGTCAGCTCCAGGATCTGCAGCACCAGATTCAGGCTGCGCTCCAGGCAGGAGGCGTCGCAGACAACGATGACCGCATCCGGCTCCCCAAAGCAGAGAAGCTTCCGGGCAGCCTCCTCCTCCGCGGAGTGGGCCATGAGGGAGTAGGTGCCTGGCAGATCCGCCAGCAGAAAGGAATGTCCCTGAAAGCTGCAGCGTCCCCAGGCACAGGACACGGTTTTCCCCGGCCAGTTGCCTGTGTGCTGCTTCATGCCGGTAAGCCCGTTGAAGACCGTGCTTTTCCCCACATTGGGATTCCCGGCCAGAGCCACCACAGGCTCTTTTTTTTCGGAAGCCCGGGAGGGCGGCAGGATTTCCACCCGGCAGCTGTCCCGGGCCCGCAGGGCAATGACTGCGCCCCGGATCAGATAGGCGCGTGGATCGCCTCCGGGCCCATGTCCCACGCAGGTAACCTGGGTGCCCTGAGTCAGTCCTAAGTCCAGAAGACGCCTTCGCATACTTCCGGTATGTATAAGCTTCTGAACGAGGGCGGAATCACCCGGGTTCAGATCATAGAGAGTCCATTGCCGATTCATAGAAAAACCTCCCAGCAGGGGCCGGATATGGCCCTTTTTAATAAGATAGGGTAAACGGCGCGCCTGGCAGCGTGCTTTTTCATTCTATCTTATGCGGGGAGGATGGAAGAGTGATTCTTTTGGAATCTGTTTTTTTGTGGATTTGCCAATGTTACGGAGAACGGAGTGAACAGTAATATGAGATAAAAATGACCATGCAAAAAAACAAACCGTTTGTATTATGAAAGGAAATTCGTTATACTTATAGAAAGCAACAATCTATGGATCGTTTCCTGGAGAAAGTTGAGTTAAAATCTATGGAGAGGGAAGGTGTGGATTTCATGGCAAGAACCATAGGAATAGGAATTCAGATCTTTGAGAAGCTTATAAATTCAAATTGCTTTTATATAGATAAAACGGATTTTATTCGGGAGCGGTTTCTTTCCATAGAATATGCAGGGGAGGGACAGATATTTGAGGGATTGTCCATATGGGAGGACGAAAAATACAGAGTGCTCCAGGGAACCTGGCCGGTGATCAGCATTTCTTTTGCAAATGTAAAGGAGAGTACTTATGAGAAAACCCGGTATCGGATGCACCAGATCCTAATGAAATTATATTCGCAGAATCGTTTTTTGTTGGAGAGCGATCTTCTGGACCCTGGGGAGAAGGCCTATTTCAGCCGTATAGGGGAAAATATGGTTGAAGAGGATGCTACCATGAGTATTCATAACCTGTCTGACTTTCTCAGCAGGTATTATAAAAAGAGGGTGATTATTCTTCTGGATGAATACGATACCCCTATGCAGGAGGCCTATGTAAATGGCTACTGGGAAGAACTGGCGGCCTTTACCCGGAACCTGTTTCATGCCTCTTTTAAGACAAATCCATATCTGGAGCGGGCGGTTATGACCGGGATCACGCGGGTGAGCAAGGAATCTGTTTTTTCGGATTTGAATAATCTGGAGGTTGTGACTGCCACTTCTGAGAAATACAAAGACGGCTTTGGGTTCACGGAGGAGGAGGTATTTGCGGCATTAGAGGAGTTCTCCCTGTCCGACCGAAGGGAAGAAGTAAAGAAATGGTATGATGGCTTTGTCTTCGGAGGCAGAGCGGATATCTATAATCCATGGTCCATTTTAAACTATCTGGACAAGAAAAGGGCAGGAGCTTACTGGGCAAATACCAGTTCCAATAGTCTGGTGGGCAAGCTAATCAGAGAGGGAAGCCCGGAGATCAAGATGGTAATGGAACAGCTTCTGCAAGGGGAAAGCTTGCATACAGCTCTGGATGAGCAGCTTGTATTTAGTCAGTTGGATCAGGGAGATGAAGCTGTGTGGAGTCTGCTGCTGGCTAGCGGATATTTAACAGCTGTACATTCTGAGCTTAATATGGAACGGCTGGAAATGGAATATGATCTGAAGCTAACGAACACAGAAGTTCGCTTTATGTTCCTGCAGATGATCCGGGGATGGTTTGGAGAATGTCGCAAGGTACAAAACGCATTTGTACAGGCACTGCTTTCCGGTGATCTGGATGGAATGAATGTATATATGAATGAGGTTTCCAGCCAATTATTCAGCAGCTTTGATACAGGAAGGAAGCCCCGGCGGCCATTTTGGGAAGAATAGAGGCTCGGGGGAATTGTCTGACTGCCGCATAGTCTGCCACCTCCTCCGGGGTGATACGGTCCAGCTCTTTCATCTGGTTGGTGCCAAAGTTGATGCACATGCGTTCCCGGCCTGTGAGAATCAAAAGCATATCCGCGTCCAGAAGCTTCGCCAGCTTCCCGCTGGTGTAGTCCTTTTCGATGACAGCGCTGGCGCCCTTCAGGTGATGGCGCTGCTTTAACACCAGGATTCCCCCGTCGCCGGCAGCGATGACCACGTGACCGGCGTCACAGAGGGTGCGGATGGCCTTTGTCTCCACGATTTCCGTTGGCTTGGGTGCAGGCACCACCCGGCGGAAGCACTTTCCCTCTTCCCCCACCACATAGTTGCCCTTGGCCTCCTCGGCTGCCGCTTCCTTTGCGCTCATATAGCGGTTGATGACCTTCAGTGGCTGGTAGAAGGCGTCGTCATAGGGGTCCACGATGATCTGGGTGATAACGGTGCACACGGTCTTGGAGATGCTCCGATTCAGCAGCTCCTCCCGGATGGCGTTTTGCAGGTCGTATCCGATATCGCCCTGCTACCCTCTGTGGACAAGGGGATATAGAAAGAATATCATAAAAGGGGCCAAAAGTAACGCCTTTTCTTTTTCATAAATATCTGTTATACTTTACAAAAATGGATGACTCTGGCGCGCGGACCTGATTTTGGGGAAAATGGCGCAAGGGCGATCTCAGGGACAGAAGAAGAGGAAAAGGAGGAGCCGGCAATGGATTTTGAACGCTTAAGGGCAGAGGGAGAGAAAGCAGGGTTTACCAATGTGGCGCTGCTGGACTGCAGTACCATGGAGCTGAAGAAGGAGGTGCGGGACATGTGCGCCTCAGGACAATGCAAGCGGTACGGAACCAACTGGGCTTGTCCTCCTGCCTGCGGAACCCTGGAGGAGTGCGAGGCGCGAATCCGTAAATTTAAGAGAGGACTTCTGGTACAGACCGTGGGAGAGCTGGAGGATGAGCTGGACGGCGAGGGCATGATGGAGGCCCAGGAACGGCACAAGGAAAACTTTGTCCGTTTTCTGACGGTGCTGCGGAAGGAATTTCCGGAGCTTCTGGCGCTGGGAGCCGGCACCTGTACGGTGTGTGCTTCCTGCAGCTATCCGGACGCTCCGTGCCGGTTTCCGGAAAAAGCCTTTTCCTCGGTAGAATCCTACGGAGTTCTGGTTATGCAGCTCTGCAAGGATAATCAGATGGAGTATTATTATGGAAAGGATCACATCGCCTATACCAGCTGCTATCTGCTGGAATAATCCTGCAGGTCCTTTGGGGAAGACAGGAGGGGCAAGGCTACTGCTTTCAGCTGTGCCGGGGGCAGACAGTTGAATGGATCAGCACAATACATCAGGGAAGGGCGAGAAAAATATGCCAGAAGTATCGGAAGCCATTTATGAGGAAATCCGCAGAGCCATCGGTCAGGGACAGCCCAAGGAGGCGGAGCGGCTGGTACAAAAAGCTCTGGAGGACGGGTTTCCGGCGGCGGAGATTTTAAACCAGGGCATGGTGGAAGCCATGCGTCAGGTTGGACAGCAATACAAAGACGGGGAATTTTTTATTCCCGGGGTTCTGGCGGCTGCCAGGGCCATGCGCAGCGGGGTTACGGTGCTGGAGCCGGAGCTGGTCAAACAGAATCATGGAAAGATCGGCCTGGTGATCCTGGGAACCGTAGAGGGAGATCTTCACGACATGGGCAAAAATCTGGTGGGCATCATGTTCCGCTGTTCCGGCTTTGAGGTGATTGACCTGGGGGTGGATGTATCTGAAAAGCAGTTTCTGACCGCTTTACGGGAAAATCCCCAGGCTTCCATTGTGTGCATTTCCACTCTTTTGTCCACTACCCTGCCCGAGATGCGCCGGATTGTCCGGGGGCTGCGCCAGGCAGATAAGAAAAAGACGCTTAAGATCATGGTGGGAGGAGCGCCTGTGACCCAGGAATTTGCGGACAGCATCGGGGCGGATGCCTATACGGAAAATGCAGTGGACGCGGCGGAGCTGGCCCGAAGCTTTTTTATCTGATAAAAAAAATCCGGCTTGCCGGATTCTCGCGCCGGAGCGTAGCTGTGTCAGCAGCCATTTTCCTTAGCGCGGAGCGCGTTTGCCGGCGGTACATGTAGGTTCGGAAAGAGGGTGATGAGGTGAAGCTCAGCAAGCAGCTGCTGTATGACCGGCTCAGTGAAAGCTATACCATAACGGCATTCGGCAGCATGGACGGGCAGACAGAATTGGGGAGTCCCCTGTTCTATGAGAAGGGGACAGAGTTTCAGCGGGGGCATGTGTACCTGCTGGATCACTGGGAGGAGGATCTGCCGGTGGACAGCACGTCCCTGTTTGTGGTTTGCGAGAGCCAGGCCGAGCCTGGGGGACGGACAGCCAATTCCTTCTTTGTGATCCGGGACCCAGTCAGTAGTATTTCTCTCTATAATAAAATTCTGAAAATATATAGCATCTACGATGAGTGGAAGGAAGAGACCATACGCCTGAGTATGGAGGATGGAACCCTGGAGGAGATGCTGACAGCTACCTATGAGGTGCTGGGAAATCCCCTGCTGTTGCTTACCGCGGATTTTCAGGTGGTGGGGGAGGTGGGCATGGACAGCCTGCCGTCGGAAAAACAGCTGTTCCGCATGAACACAGGCAGCATTGAGGTCATCAATGCCCTGAAGCAGGACCCCCTGTACAATGAGATGCAAGAGCGCAAGGAGCCCTTTTTGTTTCCGGATCAGCTCATGGGCGTGCGGTTCTGGAATATGAATATCCGGCGCTATGAGAGAACTACCCACCGGCTTTTGCTTCTGGAGGGAGAGCGCCCTCTGAAGGGAGCGGACGCCTATGTGTTGTCTATATTTTCCAAAACCTTGCCCCATGTGCTGTTTCACAGTCAGGAACAGCCGGGAGTGCAGGAGCGGCCTCTGCAGGAAGCTCTGGAGCGGGCCGTGTCGGACCGGAGCGCGGACTATATGCGGATCAGCCAGCAGCTTCTGACGGCCGGATGGAATACGGGACACCATTACCTGTGCCTGGTTCTGCAGATCACCTATCTGGACCAGAAGAACCTGACGATCCCGGCTATCTGCCGCTATGTGGAGGCGCTGCTTCCGGATTCCTGCGCCTTTCCTTTTAAGGAAGATATTGTGGTGTTTTTGAACCTGACCAGGCTCAATCTGGACGAGGAGGAGGCATCCCGAAAGCTTACCGTATTTATCCGGGACAGCTTTTTGAAAGCAGGCTACAGCCGTGCCATGAAAAATCACTGGAATCTGCGCCGACAGTATGAACAGGCGGTCATTGCTTTGCATCTGGGAAATGAAAAGAAGCCCTATCTTTGGATTTACCATTTCAACGATCTGGCCCTGCCCTATATGTTGAGCCAGGTGACCAGACAGCTTCCCAGCTATATGCTGTGCCACGAAAAGCTGCTTAAGCTTAAGGAGCTGGATCTGGCCCAGAACACGGAGTATGTGAAAACCCTGGGGGTCTATCTGGATAATCATCTCAATGCGGTCCAGTCGGCCAAGGCCTTGTTTATCCACCGCAGTACCCTGCTCTACCGGCTGGAAAAGATTCAGAACATTTTGGAAACCCGCTTTGAAGACCCGGATGAGATTCTGTATCTCATGCTGTCCTTCCGGCTTATGGATCACGGAGGGAATGTCTGACCCGCATGGGCGGTGGGAAAGCCTGTCTGGACGAATTTTCACAGGGGCCATGCAGACATAGAAAAAGAAAAACCGGCTGGATTTCTCCGCCGGCTTTTCTTTTTCTTATGAGGGGGGAGATAGTGAATGAATCAACTATCTACGATTAGTATAATGCCCAAATGTGTTGAAAGTATGTCCATTTTCTAAAAGAAAAATAAAAATTCGAAAAAAAGTTTGAATAAAGCTTTAAGGTTTGGGCAAATCCGGAGGAAGGATTGGAAATCCGCAGGAAGTGTGGTATACTAGGGGGCAGAGACAAAAAAGAAAGGACTTGTGTATGAAAACTGCCGGGGAATTACTGCAGGATTTGTCTTACCAGGTGCTAAAGGGAAATGAGAATACAAAGGTGACGGAGCTGGTCTACAATACCGGGAAGGTGACGGAGCAGTGTCTTTTTGTCTGTATTCGGGGCGCTTCCTTTGACAGTCATGAGGCTGCAGGGGAAGCGGCAAAAAAGGGGGCGGCAGTGCTGGTTGTGGAGCGTCCGGTGGAGGCGCCGGAGGGCGTCACCGTGCTGCTGGTGGAGAATACCCGCTATGCGCTGGCTCTGATTTCGGCAGCCTACTTTGATTATCCTGCCAGAAGACTTCAGGTGGTTGGAGTGACCGGGACCAAGGGAAAGACCACCACCACCTACATGATCCGTTCCATTCTGGAGCGGGCAGGTATTTCCACAGGTTTGATGGGAACCATTGAGACCATTATCGGGGATACCCATATACATGGGGAGAACACGACCCCGGAATCCTATACCATCCAGGAATCCTTTGCCCGCATGACGGACGCAGGCTGTCAGGCTGTGGTCATGGAGGTGTCCTCCCAGGGGCTTATGCTGCACCGGACCGCTGGGATTCCCTTTGAGATCGGAATCTTCACCAACATTGCCCCAGATCATATCGGTCCAAACGAGCATGGCAGCTTTGAGGAGTACATGGCTTGCAAGAGCCTGCTTTTCCGGCAGTGCCGCCTGGGGCTGGTCAATGCGGATGATCCTTGCTGGGAACAGGTGCTGGAGGGACATACCTGCGTCATGGAAACCTATGGTTTTTCGGCCGGGGCGGATCTCCGGGCAGAGGGCATGGAGCTGGTTAGCGGCATGGGCCGGCTGGGCGTGCGGTATCATATGGCAGGGCTTCTGGACCTGGATGTGGAGATGGACCTTCCCGGCAGGTTCAGCGTCTATAATTCTCTGGTGGCGGCCGGAGTCTGCCGCCATTTCGGGATTCCGGGGGAACTTATGGCAGGGGCCCTGAGGGAGGTTCACACCAAGGGAAGGATCGAGAGGATTCCGGTATCGGAGAAATTTACCCTGCTTCTTGACTACGCCCACAATGCCATGAGTCTGGAAAGCCTTCTGACAACGCTTCGGGAGTATCATCCAGCCAGGCTGGTGTGCCTGTTTGGCTGCGGGGGAAATCGTTCCCGGCAGCGGCGGTATGAGATGGGGGAGGTCTCCGGGCGGCTTGCAGACCTGACGGTGATCACCTCCGACAATCCCAGGTTTGAGGAGCCTTTGGATATTATTCGGGATATTGAAACGGGAATTCAAAAGACAGACGGCATTTATATAGAAATTCCGGACCGCAGGGAGGCGATCCGCTATGTGATCACAGAGGGACAGCCCGGGGATGTAATTGTGCTGGCTGGTAAAGGTCACGAGGATTATCAGGAGATAAAAGGGGTAAAATACCCTATGGACGAACGGGTGCTGATCCGGGAGATTCTAAAGGAGCTGGGGAAAGACAGTCCCTGAGAGAAAAGGCGCTGATTTTGAGAGAAATCTTGCAGCTGTATGGAAGACGCGGCGTTTGCCAGGAAAGAGGAAAGCATGGAACAGTATGCCCGGGTGATTGTGGATATCTCCCTGGAAAAATTGGATAAAACCTTTACCTACCGGGTTCCGGAGCAGCTTCTGGGGCATCTGGAGCCCGGGATGCAGGTGGAGATTCCCTTCGGAAAGGGCAACCGGCTCCTGACAGGCTATGTGCTGGAGCTGACAGAAGAGGCGGCTTTTGACCGGGACAAAATCAAGCAGCTTCGGGGACTCTCCCAAAAGGGAGTGCAGATTGAGAGCCAGCTGATCCGGCTGGCTGCCTGGCTGCGCCGCACCTATGGCTGTACCATGAATCAGGCCTTAAAGACCGTGCTGCCAGTAAAGCGGCAGGTAGAGGAAAAACGCAGGCGTCAGGTGCGCCTGCTGCTCTCCCTGGAAGAGGCAAAAAAACAGCTGAAAGAGCTGGAACGAAAATCACAGTCGGCCCGCTTCCGGGTGCTGGCGGCTCTCCTGGATGAGCCCTGCAGGGACTATGGGGAGCTGACAAGGGTTTGCCAGGTTCCGGCTCAGGTGATCCAAAAGATGGAGGAGATGGGGATTCTTAAGGTGGAACAGGAGACCGTGGTGCGAAGAACCATCCCTCAGGAGCTGCCAAAGTTCCTGCAGATTCCGCTGAATGAGCAGCAGAGGCGGATCACGGAAGAGATTGTGGCAGGCTTTGAGGCAGGGGATTCCCGTCCCTGTCTGATTCACGGGGTCACAGGCAGCGGAAAGACGGAAATCTATCTGGAGCTCATAGCCCATATCCTGGGACAGGGCCGGGAGGCCATTCTTTTGATTCCGGAGATTGCCCTCACCTATCAGACGGTCCGGCGCTTCTGCCAGAGGTTTGGGGATCAGGTGGCGGTGCTTCACTCCAAGCTTTCCCAGGGAGAGCGGCACGATCAGTTTGAGATGGCCCGCAAAGGGAGAATTAAGGTCATGCTGGGCCCCCGGTCGGCCCTGTTTGCGCCCTTTTCCCATCTGGGCCTGATTATCATTGACGAGGAACACGAGAACAGCTATAAGAGTGAGAATACCCCCCGGTATCACGCCCGGGAGACAGCTGTTTATCGGGCCGGGCTTACGGGAGCCCATGTGGTTCTGGGCTCTGCCACCCCCTCCCTGGAATCCTATTACCGGGCCAGCCGTGGGGAATACCGGCTGTTTTCCATGAAGGAGCGGGTAAAGCGCCGTCCCCTTCCCCAGGTGACGGTGGCGGATATGCGGGAGGAGCTGCGCATGGGCAACCGGTCCATGTTCAGCCAGGCTCTGCGAAAGGGCATGGAAGGATGCCTAATCCGTGGGGAACAGATGATGCTGTTTTTAAACCGCAGAGGGTTTGCGGGCTTTGTCTCTTGCCGGACCTGCGGTCATGTGATAAAATGTCCTCATTGTGATGTTTCTCTGACCCTGCACCGGGACGGGAGAATGATCTGTCACTACTGCGGACATGAGGAACCCCAGGTAAAGCGATGTCCTGCCTGCGGTTCCGGGTATGTGGGGGCCTTTCGGGCCGGGACCCAACAGATGGAGGAGGCGGTGAGCCGGGAATTTCCCGGGATCCGGATCCTGCGTATGGATGCGGACACCACCCGCACCCGGGACAGCTATGAGCGGATTCTGAAAAGCTTTTCCCAGGGAGAAGCAGACGTACTATTGGGAACCCAGATGATTGTGAAGGGCCATGATTTCCCAAATGTGACCTTAGTGGGGGCTCTGGCAGCGGATCTGTCCCTCCACGCCTCGGACTACCGGGCGGCGGAGCGGACCTTTCAGCTCCTGACCCAGGCCGCAGGCCGGGCGGGCCGGGGAGAAAAACCCGGCCAGGTAGTGATCCAGACCTACAGTCCGGAGCATTACAGCGTGGCGGCCGCTGCCAGGCAGGATTACCAGGGCTTTTACCAGCAGGAGCTTCTGTACCGGAAGCTTATGGGATATCCTCCGGCCTGGGAGCTTCTGGCGGTTTACATGAGCGGACCAGTGGAGAATGCCCTGTCTGTGGGAGCAGCGGCCCTGCGGGCAGCGGCGGATGCGCTGAACCAGGATGGACAGCTTCAGATTATCGGCCCTGCGGACGGCATGATTGCCAAGGTGCAGGATCAGTACCGGAAGGTACTTTATATAAAAGGAGAACAGGAGAAGCGGCTCCTGGCCTGCCGGGAGAGACTGGAGGAGGCAGCACAGGCAGAATGCTTTGCTTCTCTTCATATACAATTTGACAAAAATCCCATGAATGGGTTTTAGGAGGAAAGAAATGGCAATTCGGAAGGTAAGAGAGCTGGGGGATCCGGTACTGAACAAAAAATCCCGGGTGGTAGAGGAGATGACCCCCCGGATCCGGGAGCTCATCGACGACATGTTTGACACCATGTATGAGGCGGACGGGGTAGGCCTGGCCGCGCCCCAGGTAGGGGTTTTAAAGCGCATTGTAGCCATTGACGTGGGAGACGGGCCTTTGCTCATGATTAACCCGGAGATCCTGGAGAGCCGGGATACCCAGACTGGCAGCGAGGGATGCTTAAGCGTGCCGGGAAAGGCGGGAGTAGTTACGCGTCCAAATTTTGTGCGGGCCAAATATTGCGATGAAAATATGGAATGGGTTGAGATCGAGGGAACGGAGCTGTTGGCCCGGGCCATCTGCCATGAGGTAGATCATCTCAACGGCATCATGTATGTGGAGAAGGTAGAGGGAGAGCTTTACGACGTGGTGGATGAGGAAGAGGAGGATGTATGAAGCTGATTTTTATGGGAACGCCGGATTTTGCCGTGGGAACCCTGGAGGCTCTCATCGGGGCGGGCCACAGGATTACCCTGGTGGTTTCCCAGCCGGATAAGCCAAAGGGACGGGGCCATGAGCTGGCTCCCACGCCTGTAAAGGCAGCGGCTTTGAGGCACAACCTGCCGGTTTATCAGCCGGCGCGGCTCCGGGGGGAAGAGGCGGAGGAGATGATTCGCAAGACTGAGGCGGACGCTATCATTGTGGCGGCCTTTGGTCAGATCATTCCCAAGAGCATTTTGGACATGAAGCGGTACGGCTGCATCAATGTACACGGCTCCCTGCTGCCCAAGTACCGGGGAGCGGCTCCCATTCAGTGGGCAGTCATAGACGGGGAGAAGGAGAGCGGCGTCACCATCATGCAGATGGATGAGGGACTGGATACAGGAGACATGCTGCTGAAAAAGGTGGTGCCCCTGGAGGAAACGGAGACCGGAGGCAGCCTGTTCGACAAGCTGAGCGAAGCAGGAGCCCAGGCCTGTGTGGAGGCTCTGGAAAAGCTGGAGCAGGGGCTTTTGACGCCCGAAAAGCAGGGGGAGAGTCCCACAGACTATGCCAGGATGCTCACAAGGGAAGCAGGACGCATTGATTTTACCAAAACCGCAGAGGAAATCGAAAGACTGGTGAGAGGATTAAATCCCTGGCCCAGCGCCTATACCAGCCTTCACGGGAAGACCCTGAAAATCTGGCAGGCCCAGGTGGTGAAGATTTTGGGGGGAACAGCCGGGAAGGAAGGAGACGTTTCCGGAATGGGAGCAAATTCCGCAAAAGGCCCAGGGAAGCCGGGACAGATTGTGGGAGTCACCAGGACGGCCATCCACATAGCCTGCGGCCAGGATATTCTGGCTGTCACAGAGCTTCAGCTGGAGGGAAAGAAGCGGATGGATACGGCGGCCTTCCTGCGGGGATACTCTGTGGAAGCAGGGATTATTTTGGGGGGAGAGACAGCCTGAGAGGAGGAATTTCATGTACTATTTTGATCCTACTTATATCTTAGTTATTATCGGCGCTTTGATTTCTATGTTGGCGTCAGGCAGGGTGAACAGCACTTATGCCAAATACAACAAGGTGCGAAGCATGTCTGGTATGACGGGAGCAGACGCGGCTGCCAGGATTCTTCAACAGGCAGGCTTGTATGGCATCCGTATTGAGCATATTTCCGGAAATCTGACGGATCACTACGATCCCCGGGACAAGGTGCTGCGCCTGTCAGACACGGTATACGGTTCCCCTTCCATTGCGGCTATCGGGGTGGCGGCTCATGAGTGTGGCCATGCCATCCAGGATCAGGAGGAATATTTTCCCCTGAAATTCCGCAATACCCTGGTGCCTGTGGCAAATATTGGCACAAAGGCAGCCATTCCCATTATCCTTTTGGGCATGGTGCTGTCCGCGTCTCAGACATTGATCAACATTGGCGTCATGCTGTTTTCCCTGGGCGTTCTGTTTCAGCTGGTGACCCTTCCTGTGGAGTTTAACGCTTCCAATCGAGCCATCCGGATTCTGGAGGGGACTGGCATGCTGCAGGGACAGGAGGTAAAGGGAGCGAAAAAGGTGCTGGGAGCAGCGGCCATGACCTATGTGGCGGCAGCCGCGGCTTCTATTCTGTCTCTTCTTCGCCTCATGCTCCTGTTCGGGGGAAGAAGGCGCAATGACTAAGACAGATACAAGAGAACTGATTGTAGGCACCCTGCTGGAGGTGACCTCCGGGAAGGAGTTCTGCCATATTGCGCTTCGTCAGGTGCTGGACAAATATCAGTATATGGAAAAGCAGCAGCGGGCTTTTCTCACCCGGGTCACGGAAGGGACCCTGGAGCGTATGCTTGAGCTGGACTATATTCTGGACCAGTTTTCGAAAGTTCCGGTGAGAAAGATGAAGCCCTTTATCCGTAATCTGCTGCGGATGTCTGTGTATCAGATGAAATACATGGACAGGGTGCCGGACGCGGCGGTCTGCAATGAGGCCGTGAAGCTGGCCCGGAAAAAGGGATTTGCCAATCTCACCGGATTTGTCAACGGCGTGCTGCGCAGCATTGCCCGGGGCCTGGAGGAGCTGAAATATCCGGAAGACCTGCCGGGGCGGGAGGCGGAGTATCTCTCTGTGCGGTATTCCATGCCCCAGTGGATCACAGAGAAATGGCTGGAGGAATATGGTCGTTCTGTGACGGAATCCATGCTGGCCTCTTTTCTGGAGCCTTCGGGCACCACGATCCGGGTGAACACCCAGCGGATTTCCCCGGGGGAGCTTCAGAAGCGGCTGCAGGCACAGGGGATTCAGACAGAGGAGGAGCCAGGGCTTCCCTATGTCCTGCACATAGAAGGCTATGATTCCCTGGGACGGATTCCGGCCTTTCGGGAGGGATTGTTTTTCGTCCAGGACGTAAGCTCCATGTTGGCCGTGGAGGCAGCTAAGGCAGAGAAGGACAGCTTTTGTCTGGATGTGTGCGCAGCCCCCGGAGGAAAGGCCATGCAGCTTTCCATGCTACTGGAGGGAAGCGGCAGTGTGGAGGCCCGGGATTTGACGGACTATAAGGTCCGGTCCATAGAAGAGAATGTGGAACGGCTTCAGGTTGCCAACGTCCGGGGGCGGGTATACGATGCCCGGATCCTGGATACAGCTATGATAGAAAAGGCGGATGTGGTGCTGGCGGATCTGCCCTGCTCGGGCCTGGGAGTCCTGGGCAGGAAGCCGGATATTAAATACCGCACCTCACTGGAAAGCCTTGCCTCTCTGGCAGAGCTGCAGCGGCAGATTCTGGACACGGTGTGGCAGTATGTAAAGCCCGGGGGAACCCTGATTTACAGTACCTGTACTGTAAACCCACAGGAAAATGAGGAGAATGTGAGCTGGTTTCTGCAGAAATACCCCTTTCAGCTGGAGGCTCTTCCTCCGGTATTTGCCGGGTTTGCGGATGAGGAAGCGTGCAGGAGAGGCATGTGCCAGCTGCTGCCAGGGGACCGGAGAACAGACGGATTTTTTATTGCCAGGCTTAGACGGAGCCTGACGGATTCCGGAAAAACGGCCAGGGGAGGCGCTGATTTCCGGAAAGGATGAAGCAGGGACTGAGAAATGACGGAGAAAACAGATATCAAATCCCTGACCAGGGAGGAGCTCCTGGAGGCAATCCTGGCCCTTGGGGAAAAGCCCTTTCGGGCAGGGCAGATTTACAGCTGGATTCACGAGAAGCTGGCGGGAAGTTTTGAGGAAATGACCAATCTGCCCAGGAAACTTCGGGAAACCCTGGAGCGGGAATATGAATATATTACCCTGGAGCCTGTAGAGATTCAGACCTCAAAGCTTGACGGAACCCAGAAATACCTGTTTCGGCTGCCGGACGGGCTGGTTATCGAGAGTGTGCGCATGCAGTATAAGTATGGAAGCTCTGTGTGCATCTCCTCTCAGGCGGGCTGCCGTATGGGTTGTCGGTTTTGCGCTTCCACCATCGGAGGTCTGGAGCGGTCTTTGCGGGCCAGCGAAATGCTGGAACAGATTTACCGGATCCAACAGCTCTCCGGACAGCGGGTGAGTCATGTGGTGGTCATGGGAACCGGGGAGCCCCTGGATAATTATGACAACCTGCTGCGGTTTTTGAGACTCTTAACTGGAGAAGGCGGGCTTCATTTAAGCCAGCGGAACATTACCGTGTCTACCTGCGGCATTGTGCCGGGAATCCTGCGACTTGCCCGGGAGCATCTGCAGATTACCCTGGCCCTTTCCCTGCACGCGGCCACCCAGGAGAAGCGCTGTTCCCTTATGCCTATTGCGGGGAAATATGAGCTGCCCCAGGTGTTGGATGCCTGTCGGGTTTACTTTGAGGAAACCGGACGGCGGGTCACTTTTGAATACAGCCTGGTAGGCGGCGTCAACGACACGAAAGAGGACGCCAGACAGCTGGCAAGGCTGGCAGAACCGTTGTACGCCCATGTGAATTTGATCCCGGTAAATCCGGTAACTGAAAGAAAATTCACCCAGCCTGTAAAAAAAGATGTAGATAATTTCAAAAATTATCTTGAAAATTGCGGAATAAATGTTACCATAAGAAGGGAAATGGGGCGCGATATTGACGGCGCCTGCGGACAACTTCGAAAGAGCTATATGGAGGGGAGGAGCCAATGCTGACATCATATGGATTAAAGGATGTGGGCCGGGTGCGGAGCATCAATCAGGACTACTTCTTTATTTCAGAAAAGCCTGTGGGAAATTTGCCGAATCTGTTTCTGGTGGCAGATGGTATGGGGGGCCACAAGGCAGGAGATCTGGCTTCGGAATACACGGTGTCCATGATACAGGAGGCCGTATCAAAGAGTATGCAGACGAATCCGTTTCAGATTCTGAAAGGGGCGATTCAGTATGCCAATCAAAGGCTGCTGGAGAAGGCGCGGGAATCTCTGGATTACACGGGAATGGGAACCACCCTGGTCATTGCCACCATTGATGAGGAGCGCCATCTGGCCTATGTGGTGAACGTAGGGGACAGCCGTCTGTATAAGGTAGGAGATTCCATGGAGCAGATTACCGTGGATCATTCTCTGGTGGAGGAAATGGTTCATCTGGGAGAAATTTCCAGAGAAGCAGCCAGAAATCATCCCGACAAGCATATTATTACCCGGGCCGTGGGGGTATCGGAACGGGTAGAGCCAGACTATTTTGACACGACGCTGGAAAAAGGGGAGAGCCTTCTGATCTGCTCCGACGGACTGACCAATATGCTGGAGGATTCCAGGATCCTTCAGATTATGAGCAGAGGAAAGTCTCCGAAAGAGAAGGTGCAGGAGCTTGTGCTGGCGGCAAACCGAAGCGGCGGAAGAGATAATATTGCAGTCGTGGTAATCGAACAGGAATAGACGAGGTGGAAATATGATCAGATTAGGAATGTTTTTGGGAGACCGCTATGAAATACTGGAAAAGATCGGCTCCGGCGGTATGGCAGAGGTATTTAAGGGAAAGGACCATAAGCTTAACCGGCTGGTAGCGGTGAAGGTGCTGAAGGATGAATTTGTGGAGGACAAGAATTTTGTCCGCAAATTCAAGGAGGAGGCACAGGCAGCGGCGGCCCTGGCCCATCCCAATATTGTAAACGTATACGACGTAGGGGATGAGCAGAACATCAATTACATTGTTATGGAGCTGGTGGAGGGCATTACCCTGAAAAATTACATTGAGCGCAAGGGACGCCTTACGGTAAAGGAAGCCACCAGCATTGCTATTCAGGTGTCCGCAGGCCTGGAGATAGCCCACAACAACAATATTGTCCACCGGGATATTAAGCCTCAGAATATTATTATTTCCAAGGACGGCAAGGTAAAGGTAACAGATTTCGGCATTGCCAAATCGGTTTCCTCCAATACAAATACTTCAGACGCCATGGGCTCTGTCCACTATACGTCTCCGGAGCAGGCCAGAGGCGGCTACAGCGATGCCAAGAGCGACATCTATTCTCTGGGCATTGTGCTCTATGAGATGGTGACCGGCCGTGTGCCCTTTGACGGGGAGACCACAGTGGTGGTGGCGGTGAAGCATCTCCAGGAGGAGATAGTCTCGCCCCGGGTGTACGCCTCCAATGTGCCGGTGAGCCTGGAACACATTATATTAAAGTGTACGGAGAAAAGTCCGGATCGCCGGTATGCTCATATTGGGGATCTGCTGACAGATCTGAAGCAGTCTTTGGTGACTCCGGACGTAAATTTTGTGAAGACCCTGGATGCAGGCGGGGCCCGTACTGTGGCTATCAGCAGAGATGATCTGCACAAAATCAAGCAGGAGACCGGGCGGGTCCATGTGCCCCGGCCGGACCTGGAGGATGAGGACGACAATCCCTTTGCGGACGTGGAGGACGACGACTATGACCGCTATGAGGATGAGGAATACGAGGACGAGGAGTACGACGAAGACGAGTACGACGAGGATGAGGATGACGAGGACAGCGACGGGGATCTGGATCCCCGGTTGGAGAAGATTATGACCATCGGCGGCATTGCCGCTGCGGTGATCATCTTTATCATTATTGTTGTCATTGCGGCCAAAATGTTTGGGTTTGGATCCGGAAAAAAGTCGGATCCCAAGGATAAGGATATCCAGCTTGAGGATGTGCTGGACGAGGATAAGGACAAGGATAAAGACAAGGACAAGGACGAGGGCGAAGAGATAGAGGTGCCGGATCTCCTGGGCAAGAGCTATGCAGAGGCCAAGGAAGCGCTGAACGGCGTGGGTCTGGGCATTGCCTTTGGCGAGACCAAGGCTAAGGAGGGATACGAGGAAGGCCAGATCATTGGCCAGAGCGAGGAAGCGGGAAGCAAGGTGGCGGTCAACACCACCATTACCGTGGATATCTGCGGCGGAAGCGAAGAGCAGGAGGTACCTGGCGTCACAGGCATTACGGAGAGTGAGGCCAGAAATACCCTGACAGCTGCAGGATTTACCGTGGATGTGCGGGAGGCTTACAGCGACACTGTGGCTGCCGGAAAAGTGATCTCCACTTCCCCCAAGGCAGGCAGCAAGGCGGCCAAGGGCAGCGTGGTTACTCTGGAGCTCAGCAAGGGGCCGGAGGAGGAAAAGGTGAAGGTGCCAGATATTGTGGGCAGCACGGAGAGCCGGGCGCAGGAAAAGCTGAAGGCAGCCAAGCTGGCAGTGGGCTCCGTGACCTATGAAAACAGCGATACAGTGGAAGAGGGCTATGTGATCTCCCAGGGTGTGGCCAAGAACACGCAGGTACCGGAGAATACAGCGGTAAGCTTTGTGGTCAGCAAGGGAGGCAACACGGTATACATTGGAAACGCGGAAAAGGACGGAAGCTCCAAGGATGCGGTGACCCGCTATCTCCAGGGTAAGGGCTTGAATGTAACCTATAAAGAGCAGTATCATGACAGTATCCCCCAGGGAAATGTGATTTCCTACAGTCCTGGAAACGGTCAGACCGTGGCCAAGGGAAGCACGGTTACCGTTACCGTGAGCCTGGGCAAGGAGCCGGTGAAGACGGCTACGGTTCCGGGTGCGGGAGATGACCTGGGCAAGATTACAGAGAGGGGCTTTGTAGTAGGAAACCGCTCGTATGATTGTAGCGACAGCATTGCAACGGAGAAGATTATTTCCTGCAGTCCGTCGGGAGAGCAGCCTCTGGGAACCACCATCAATGTGGTTCTAAGCAATGGACCACATGACGTGGATACGGCAACCGGTCTCTGCAAGAAATGCGGAAAGAAAGTACAAGAGCCTGCGCCGCCGGCAACGCCTACGCCCACGCCACCTGAGACGCCTTCAGATACTGGAACCGAGGGAGACAACACCACAACGCCTTAGTATGCATTTCTGAAGCAGAAAGCTCCGTGAATGGGGAACCTATGTGTCTGCTGCCGTCAAAGCAGACACAGGTTGGCTGCTTTGGAATTACGAGGAAAGCAGAACCATAAGAATTATATGCAGGGAAAAATTATCAAGGGAATCGCCGGATTCTACTACGTGTCCGTAGCAGGGTCCGGCCTGTATGAATGTAAAGCAAAGGGCGTCTTCCGCAGCCAGAGCATTAAACCTCTGGTTGGGGACGAGGCGGAGATTACAGTGCTTGACGAAGAAGCGAAGCTGGGGAATATCACAGCCATTCTTCCAAGGAAGAATGTGCTGGTCCGCCCGGCTGTGGCTAATATCAGTCAGGCACTTGTCATTTTTGCTGCGGCCAAGCCCAAGCCCAACCTGAATCTTCTGGACCGGTTTCTCATTGCCATGGAAAGACAGCAGGTCCCGGCGGTGATCTGCTTTAATAAAAAGGATCTGGTGAGTGAGGAGGAGCAGCAGAGGCTTCGAAAGATTTACGAGCCCTGCGGCTATGGAATCCTCTTTACCAGCGCAAGCCTTAAGGAGGGCATCGGGGAGCTTGGGAGGCTTCTGGCAGGGAAGACCACCGCGGTGGCCGGCCCCTCGGGAGTGGGAAAATCCTCCCTTATCAATCTCCTGCAGACGGACTTCCAGGTGGAGACAGGGGCCATCAGTGAGAAAATAGAGCGGGGACGCCATACCACCCGTCATTCGGAGTTCTTTGCTCTGGAAAATGGTTATATCTGCGATACGCCGGGCTTTAGCTCTCTCTATATCCCGGATTTTGAGAAGGAGGAGCTGCAGGATTATTTTCCGGAATTTCAGGAACCGCGGCAGCTCTGCCGCTTTCTGGGCTGTCAGCATTTGAAGGAGCCGAACTGCGGGGTAAAGGAGGCTTTGGCTCAGGGAACTGTAAGCCAAAACCGCTATGAGAATTATGTGTTGTTGTATGAGGAATTAAAGCAAAGGAGGAAATATTAAATGAAGAATCTGTTATCACCATCCATCCTGACGGCGGATTTTGCCCATCTGGAGGAGGACATTAAGAAGGCGGAGCGGGGAGGGGCCCAGTATCTGCACATTGACGTTATGGACGGGGATTTCGTGCCCAGCATTTCCTTTGGAACGCCTATTATCTCCGCTCTGCGGAAGGTTACGGACATGACCCTGGACGTGCATCTTATGGTTACAGAGCCGGGGCGGTACATTGAGGATTTTGTGAAGAGCGGTGCGGATATTATCACGGTGCACGCGGAAGCCTGCCGCCATCTGAACCGGACCATTGCCGCCATCAAAGAGCGTGGCGTCCGGGCCGGCGTGGTGCTGAATCCTGCCACGCCTCTTACAGAGCTGGAGTATGTGCTGGAGGATGTGGACATGGTGCTGCTTATGACCGTAAATCCAGGATACGGCGGACAGAAATACATTGAGGGCTGCACCCGGAAGATCCAGGACCTGCGCCGGATGATCACGGAACGGGGACTTTCTGTGGATATTGAGGTGGACGGCGGGGTGAAGCTTAATAACCTTCAGAAGGTGCTGGATGCAGGGGCAAATGTGATCGTGGCCGGATCCGCCGTATTCTCCGGGGATGTGGAGCAGAATGTCCGGGATTTCCTGGAAATCATGGGGCGGTAAATTATGCATACAGTCATTGTGAGCGGGGGCAATATCCAGGAGGACTTTGCCCTCTCTTTTCTAAAGGAAGTGCCTTGGGATAAGCTGATTGCGGCCGACCGGGGGCTGGAATTTTTGTGGGGACGAGGAATCATGCCCACCCATATTGTAGGAGATTTTGACAGCAGCGATCCAACTGTTTTGGAGCGGTACCGGGGATGTCCGGAAATCCAGATTCGGACATTTAATCCAGTAAAGGATGCCACGGATACCCAGATTGCTGTGGAGCTGGCTCTGGAGCTGGGCAGCGCAAAGATTACCATCCTGGGCGGCATGGGAAGCCGCCTGGATCACACCCTGGGAAATGTGCAGACCCTGGCCCTGGCCCTAGAGGCCGGAGTGGAATGCGAGTTGCTGGATGAGAAGAACCGGGTGCGCCTGATCCAGACTCCCCTGACCATCAAAAGGGAGGAGCAGTACGGGGATTATATTTCTCTTCTGCCCCTGACCAGTGTGGTAAAGGGAGTGAATCTGATCGGTTTTAAGTATCCCCTGACCAACCACACCTTTACCAGCGCGGGAAGCGCCGGGTTTGGAGTCAGCAATGAAATTTTGGGGGAGGAAGGGCGCATTGAGCTGTCGGAGGGAATTTTCATTCTGATTGAGGCTCGGGATTAGAGTAATCCTTTTTTAAGAGAAGCTTTGCAGAAAACGCCTTTGTGAATGGGCGCGCCTGTTTGAAAGAGGATGGCAGAACTGGAAAATGAAAATATGTGAGGGAGAATGTATATGAGGGAACAAAAGGGAAAACTGGCAGGGCTTCTGCCAATCGGAGTATTTTTGGTTCTGTTTTTGGGGGTAGGACTCATATCCCATGATTTTTACAGCATGCCGGCCATTGTGGCTTTTCTCATTGCCCTGGCTGTGGCATTTCTGCAAAATCGGGAGTACAGTTTTCAAGAGAAAATGCATATCATAGCAGAGGGAGTGGGAGACGACAATATTATTACCATGTGTCTGATCTTTCTGGCAGCCGGGGCTTTTTCCGGTGCGGTGACAGCAGCCGGAGGCGTGGACAGCACGGTAAACCTGGGACTGTCCCTTCTGCCCTCAGGAATTGTGGTGGCTGGTCTCATGATTATCGGTTGTTTTATCTCCGTATCCATGGGAACCAGTATGGGAACTATCGGCGCTTTGGCTCCCATTGCGGTGGGAATCAGCCAAAAGACAGGATTTTCCATAGCCATCTGCATAGGAGCCGTGGTCAGCGGAGCCATGTTTGGCGATAATCTGTCCATGATAAGCGACACTACCATTGCGGCGGTGCGGACCCAGGGATGTGAAATGCGGGATAAATTTAAGGAGAATTTTCTGCTGGTATTGCCTGCGGCGATTCTGGCTATTGTGGGGTACATCCTTCTGACCAGGGGAAGTAGCTTTCAGCTGGAGACAGAATATGCCTATCATATTTTTCAGGTAATTCCCTATTTGCTGGTGTTGGTAGGAGCTCTGGCAGGAGTGAACGTATTTGTGGTGCTGATTGTGGGAACCGTGGCCTCCCTTGTGGCAGGAGTGGGGACAGGGACCTTGGCTCTCGGGGAGTGCTTTCAGGTCATGGGAACAGGCGTGACCTCTATGTACGACATTACGGTGATCTCCATAATCGTGGCCTGTATTGTATCTCTGGTGAAGCGAAACGGGGGGATTACCTTTATTCTGCAGCTGATCCATTCCCGGATTCACGGGAAAAAGGGAGCCCAGCTGGGAATTGCCATTCTCTCTGTGCTGGTGGATATGGCTACGGCAAATAATACCATTGCTATCGTAATGGCAGGGCCCATTGCCCGGGAGATCAGCGAGGATTTTGATGTGAATCCCAGGCGGACGGCCTCCATTCTGGATATTTTTACTTCGGCTACCCAGGGATTGATCCCCTATGGAGCCCAGATTCTGCTGGCGGCGGGACAGACGGGATTGTCGCCCATGGCCATCCTTCCCTACACCTTTTATCCGATTCTCATGCTGGTGAGCGTGCTGGTGATTATGCTGGTGCGCCGGGACTAATGAAAATCTGCCTGTGTATGGAATCTGTAGGGGAGAGCGAAGGCGGAGCCATATGGGGTTAGGAATCTACTCTGATGAAAATAAAGGATGAATACCCTCAGTGGACAAGGGAATACAGAAAGAAATAGAAGGCAGGCTTGGATTTGCATACATAGAAAGGAAGCTTGGATTTCATGCGCTATATTGATTTTCACTGCGACACATTAAAAAAGGCATTTGAACAGGGAAAAGAGGAGATCGGTAGTTTCCCGGAGGCTTCCGTGGACCTGGAGCGCCTGGAAAAGGGCGGCGCGGGAGCCCAGTTTTTCGCGGCCTTTGTTCCGCCCCGGGAAAAGCCAGGCTGGTGGAGAAAGCACGGGGATCTGCTGGGGCCGGAGGAAGAGTGGGAGGACGCTTATATCCGAAGACTTCTGGAAATTCTTAAAACTACCGTTAGCGCTCATTCGGGGAAGCTAACCCTGGTGCGGACGGCGGCGGAGCTGGAGCAGGTCTGGAAAGAGGGCAGCATGGCTGCCCTTTTCACCATCGAGGATGGCCGCAGCGTGGGAGGAAGTATGGAACGGCTGGAGGAGTACAGCCGCCTGGGAGTGAGCCTGATCACCCTGACTTGGAATTATGTAAACTGTTTCGGTGCGCCCAATTCCCAGAATCCCCAGGTCATGGAGCAGGGCCTTACGGATTTCGGCAAGGAGGCCGTGGAATATATGAACGACCTTGGAATTCTGGTGGATGTGTCTCACCTGTCGGATGGGGGATTCTGGGATGTGGTACAGGTGTCAAAGAAGCCCTTTGTGGCCTCCCACTCCAACTGCAGAGCCCTGTCCCCGCACCCCCGGAACCTGACGGATGAGATGCTGCGGGCCCTGGCAGAGCATGGCGGAGTGGCGGGCCTGAATTTTTGTTCCGCCTTTCTGGGGAAGAATCCTTTAAGCCGAAAGAGCCGTCTTTCCGACCTTGTGGCTCATGTGCTGCACATGGTGCAGGTGGGCGGTCTGGAGTGCGCGGCCATCGGCACAGATTTTGACGGTATTGAGAGCCGGGTGGAAGTGCCGGACCCCTCGGCCATGGAGCTTTTGTTTGACGCCCTGGAAAGGGCAGGGCTCTCCCAGGACGCGGTGGAGCAGATTGCCTGGAAGAATGCATGGCGGGTGATGGGGGAGGCTTTATAGGAGTCGGCTTCCTTTCCTGTTGATGAAAGTTCGATAAACTGGAAGCTATTTGTCTTTTGCTCCTTTCCTGATTTGGATGATAGAAAGAAGCGCTGCTGCGATACAAAGAGTGGCTGGAATGCTTGTTCCTAAATTGTTCATTTCTGTTGCTCCTGCCCCCAATAATACGATTGCAGCAATAATATTCATTATAATATAAAAATATATGTTTTCATAGTCTCACCTTGTTCTCAAATTTCGATTGTGATTTGATGATTTCCAAGGGAAAGAATAAGGGAAACAAAATCACATAAGAATTATAACACAATATATAGAGAATATGAAGAACTGATTGTCAAAAAGAAGTCGTCTTTTTCCTGGCCCATAAGGCGCAGAACCTTGTGGGCCAGGCTCCTTTCCATCAGAAGAAAATGGGTAAAAATCTTTCTTATCGGGGTAGATTGTTGTATACTGGTAAATACTTGTCCTTAAAACCGCAAGATATATGAAAAGAGGAATGAAATATCCTGCTATAATGCAGAGAGAAAGGAGGAAGCTGCA
>JAAWJI010000067.1 GCA_022796795.1 Lachnospiraceae bacterium
TCAATTATACCATCAAGTGCAGGTTTGTGCCTTTTTTATGGACTAAAGTATTGATTTTTCAAGGTTCAGCACACCAATCGGTGTGGGAAGTTTGAGTATCTTATTTAATGATATATTATTGTATTTTATTGTCCCTCCTGATGATATTGTTTTACCATTGTAAATTATACTCATACTAACCTCCATTTAGCCAGGAACCAATTAAAGATATATTTCCTATAAAGTTTTTTTGTTATGTGTATTTCGTAGTTACTTTATATGCAGTTTCCCCTATCTACTTCGTTGTAATCGTAAGCGTAGTCCCAGATAGAGAAAAGGTACACTGAGTCCCCAAAGCAGAGGCATTTGCCTTATTGTTTAAGGCAGAGGTCAAGCTGGTAGACACGTTGTTAATGGTGGTATGTAACGTCTTAACCGATTTGGCGCTGGCTGCAATTTTGGGATCTTCGCAGGTTAAATCAGAGGTAATTCCGTTGATGGCCCCCAGTTTTTGCTCCGCGGTTTTTCCGTCGTTAAATTCCACGTCCGCTGCCTTTGTCCAAAATGAGATTCTCTGCCAGATTTTGTTTGTCTCGTCCACTAATTTCCGGAACTTTCTTCCAGTTACGATTTGTTCATTGATTGCCATAAAATCATCCTTTCCTATAATGTAAAAAAGAATCCGGCTTGCCGGATTCCCGCGCCGGAGCGCGCATTTTCAGTTTCCATTGTTCTTAAATCCAAATAGTTCCCTCCAAAGTGGAAGGGGGTTCCTTGTCCGCATCCCCAGATTCAAAGAGAATAAAAGGACTTATTTTTCCTTTTGACAAAACATGCTCCTGCAGCCGTTCAATCCGATGCTCAATTGCATTAAAATAATCAGCAAAATAGCCATGGAGGTCTTCCTGCTGACTGAGAAAGGTATTCGCCTCCTCATATTTTCCCTGGGAGATGAAGGTATTGTAAATATTCATGATCTCCAGATTTTCCAGATCGTTATCCTGAAAGAACAGCATGGGATCAATCCCGTCAGGATAGATTGACATTGTATTTACCATCTCTTATCCTCCAATCCATACGTCCCCATACTGACAATCAGGCTCCTGGGCATCGAAGTAGATATATTGCTGCTGCATTTTCGCATAGGTTTGAGTATTATAGATTTCCTCCTCCCAGGTTCGGAAGGTCGTTGCATCAATGATATACTGGCTGAGAACATCATTATTCGCCTGTATGAGGCGGGAGGCCTGCCCGTACAATCCCTGGGAGCGGAGGGTGTTGATTTGGTTGATGACAGCTGCGATGGTGTCATCCACATTTTTAAAATGGTGTAAAGTTATTTTTTTCGTGGGAAATTTGCTGAATTCCTGTTCATATTGTGCCATAGATTCCTGCCTTTCGTAAATTTTTGATTATAAAGTAAACCTGCATGCGCCCGACAGAGAACGCTCCACCAAATAGGAAAGTCTTGAAGGGCGCATTGGGAATCCCTGAACTCATGCCGCCTTCCGGCTGCGAGACTTTTAAAGCAACTAGATAGCCGCATCCTTTTTCGTTTGGGAGACTCAAAAGTGTAAGGCCTGTTTCCCCAAAAATTTAGAGATCAGCTGCCCCTTCTGTACCAGATTCTTAATATCAATCCGGTTACCACAGTTCCGGGAGTACCGGCAAGATAAAAACTGCGGTTATTTCCCTGTACGAGAAATGCGTCAGAATTATTTCTCCAGGTAGCGATTGTAGCAAATAAGCAGGTATGACCAATTGGAGGGACCGTGATTGGCTCATATCCGCGATAAGTGGGAATTGTAACATCGCCGATCGACACATCCTGATAGAGAAGCTCGTTCTTTTCCAGATCCTCGATCCGCTTTAGCAGCTCCGCATCTCCAGAGCTGCCCTTGGGAGCCTCCCAGGTTCCGTCGTCCCGGAGATATTTCAGGCCGGTTCCCGTAAGCTGTGGGCAAAAACCGTCGGCTTCCTGGGATACCAGGCTGTGGGTGTGGCCGGAGATGCTGTATTCGTGGGCGGAGTTCCAGTTTGCCACAGACTCCGGGGTAATACCGTCTAAAACGGTTTGATTTTCATGGTCATGCTTCTGGGCATAGGCCTCCTCATACCGTTTGTGATCCTCTTTGCTCAGCAACCCGTCCGTCCCGTCTGTGGCCTTGGGGAGGGCGTTGGCGGATATGGCGATCCAGGAGCTGCCGTTAAAGCGATAGGTGTAATCCGTGTCCCGGACCGTGACGGTCCAGCCGTCCTGCGGATTCGGATACGCGGCGGCAATGTCCGCAAAGGTTTCCACGGACTTTTTCCAGTCCAGCTCTGCTTCCAGCAGGGACAGCTGATCCGCGATCTCAGCCGGGGTATAGGGCTTATACCCCAGGGCTGCTGTTACATTCTGCTCTGTGAGCTCGCTTCGGATTACGGCGGAGGACTTGTTCTCCACATTTCCTAAGCCCACCTGAAGCTTGGTCACTCCATGGGGATTGAGCTGATTGTTTGTGTGAGCCTGGAGAGCCTCCTTGGTGGCCAGCAGGCTGTCCTGGCTCTGATTCTTCTGTTCCAGCTTATGGAGCTCGGAATCAATGATGGTATTGTTCTTGTTTGTCACTGCCACACTGTACTTTTCCGTGCTGAGGGGCAGCTCTAATTTTTTGTGAGTGCTGTAATTAGGCACTACATCACCTCCTGTTAATCTTTGAACACTCTCAGAAAGTCCCTTGCCCCCACCTTTCTGGCCGATTTTCCGAGAGTGTTCTGGTTGTTTATGAATGGCTTGATTCCCGCGGACAAGGAGCCAGGTAGCTGTGCTTGTGCGGATATTTGGCAAAGGCTGCGTGCCTGTGCGGATATTCGGCAAGTGCCGCGGGGGTGACTACAACACATCCCCGCTGACCACCCCTGCAAGCTCCTCATGGGTATATTTGCCCAGGACGCCGTGACTGTATTCTCCCAATGTCTTATGGGTGCCGGCCTCCTTCAGCAGGGTTTCATATAAGGGATAGAAGCGGTACATGGTAATGGTGGACGTATAGGCGGAGAAGTCATGGGACACGGACGTGATGATATACTGATATTCCTGGTCCGCGTCGCTGCGCTGATAGGATACCTTTTTGTTTACATCCAGAAAGGGCAGAAGAGCCGTGGTGATGGTAATCTGATCCGTGAGCCTGCTGTTTTTCCAGTTTTCCCATTTGGCCCGGTCCGCGGCCAGGTCGTCAGAGGTGATATTTTCATATTCGCCGCCGACTTTAATGTCCGGGATTTCTCCCAGCCGTTCTACGGTATAAGGGGAGCCTGGGACGATGGTCAGATCCACCCGTTCACAGTTGTAGAAATTCTGGAAATATTCCTTAGAATACAGCTCAAAGCTTTGGCCGTTCGGGCTTGTCACCAGCTGCCCGCTTTTTCTTCCGTTTGTCAGCACATTCAGGGCGTGGACCTGCCATTGTCCCAGCAAATACGCACGGATCTGGTCACGCCCCTCCACCCGCTGCTTCTTGATTTGGAAGGCGTATACCTGGCCTGGCTTCAGGGTATAGGCTTCCAGAGGCTTCCCGGCAGCCTCACTGTAAATCCTGATGGCGCCCAGGCCATTGATATTCAGTTTTGCATTTTCCAGGTTGTAGGCGGGAATCCGAAGAGCAATCACGTCCCCGTTGTAATAGGCCTCCTCGTATCCGGAGATGGAGGAGGTGTAGGTATTGCCCGCATAGGAGCAGGCGTCGCTGTAAAAATCCGTTTCGATGACCTTTCCCCAGACCTCGCAGATATTTCTCACAGAGGCCAGATCCACGGAGGTGCTCTCGGAGATCAAGACCCTCTGGATGAAATCATGATCTAAAAACACGTCGTCCTCATAGCACATGGGCTTTAGCTGGCAGGTAAAGGTATTTGCCTCCATGTCAAAGAACATTTCATAGTTGGGATACAGGTCCCGAAAGGTGGTCAGGATGGATAAAACGCTGCAGCCGGCAGAGAATTCCTGATCATAGGGAATGGTATTCCAGGTAGCGTTTTCCTCCCGATATTGTTTCCAATGCTCGTTGTATTCGGGCATGGCCTTGTACTCACCCATGTCGTTGATTCGGTGGTTGGTTATGTGCCCTAAGCGCTCCAAAGTTTCGATGACAGCGCTTCGGATGGTATAATACTCCAGAACCTCCCCGGTTTGTTCATCCTCCCGGTAGGCCGGAAAGGTAATGGCAAGGGGGCCCAGCTGGCCGTTCTTGGTGCCGTCAAGCTTTTTCATAAAGTCCGCACAGTGAACGGTGAGGCTGTTGGAGGATGCGTCGTAGGTTCCGGAGGTATCCGTGTAAACGTAGGCGCCCAGAGGGTAATACCGGTATTCCCGGGTGCGGATGTTATAGAGGCCTGCAAAGATGCGGATATCCTTGTTCAGCCACAGCAGACTGTTTTCCGTAAGCTTGATGTTGTCCGTCAGGGTTGGCTGCAGGACAAAATCAGCCGTGCGCCTCACATCAGATTCCCCGGAGATGGACATACTGCCGCTTACGACGCCGGAGAGGATTCCGATGATTTTTTGTTTTTGATCTAACACTTCAATGCGCAGCTTGGGCGACTGAGGGGCTACGGATTGTTGGAGAACAAGCATTAAATCTTCCTGTGTAACCATGGCGGCCATTATTTCGTCCACCATTCAGGCCCTACCTCAGACAGGCCCAGATAATATAAATCCTCCTCTGAGCTGACATCTCCAACTTCAACCCAGGACCAGGAAATCTGACGATTGTTGTATACCGTATCCGCCGTGTCAGTGGGGTCCGGCGTGACCTGCACGATCCAGATCCGCCCGTCCGGCAGCTTGAGGATTTTGGGAATCCCGTCGCAGAGAAAATCCATGAAGGCTTTCTGGTATCGAATCCTCTGATAGTCATAGGGAGGATCAAAGGCCAGCTCACAGGCATCCTCATCCACAAAGGGAAGCATGACGCCTGTGCAAGCGCCGGTGTCATAGTTTGCAATGGTGTTTCGGATAAAAATGGGATATTTTCTGTGAAGCAATTCCACGGTGGAGGAGGGAATGCTGCGGGCGGTATCACAAAATCCGTCCGTAAGATCCGTCCCCCACACTGTATCCCCCTCGATCAGGAACAGCTTTGTAAACTTAGGAGTTGCCGTTGATATGGCATAATTCCCCTCGGTTCCATACAAAACAGGTACAATGGCATATTCCACCGTAGCCCCGGAGGCGGCAAAATAGTCCGGGTAATTGACTACAAAATCCTCTCTCGAATTGATCTCCTTCACAAAAAGGGTCTTCCAGATAAAATCTCCGTGGTTTCTGCTTTTCAGCAGAAGATGGGAGACGGTTTGTACGCTCCAGTCCACATTTCCCGCATTGGTATTGCCATTGAATTTCGCCCAGAGAATCGTGTCAAAATTCCATTCCCGCTCATAGGTCTCGTCCATTTCAAAATCCACGGCCTTTGTGACGTAGAGATCGTCGTAGATCCCGTTTTTAAGTTCCATATAGTCCAGGTCCTTCAGGCCCGTGGGAGTGAGGGAGCAGCCTAAAGCGCCCCCTACAAAGTTACTGCCGCATATAAACATGTGCTTCATTCACCTCCCAGCCATAAATCATGCAAAATTGGGGCAATAGGTTCTGTGTGTTCCAAAAAGCTGCGGCAGCTGTTCCGATCCACCACAAAGCTTACCGCCTCCGAAGTATCCACCCAGGTGTCCCGTTCCCTGGCGCCCTTTACAGGCCGCTGGATGCCGTACCACATATTTCCCTCCTGGGTAAACCGAAGCTCCACGAACACCTTTATCTGATACACATCATTTTTCCGCCGGACGGCAATGGTGATCAGATCCTCATTTTCAAAGACCTGCTCCTGGGAATACAAGAGATAGTGGCCGATTCCATTGGGTACCAGCAGGCGGAAGCGAAGCTTTCCGTCCTGATAGATGCGGGAGCTCAAGGTCAGGCCCAGCTTTCCGCCTTTCATTTTAAAGAGCTCTTTCGTCTGCCACAGATTTTTCCCCCGGATGAGCAGGGTAAAATCCCCGTTGATGAGGAAGCCCTCATCATAATACAGGGTTTTGTCCACGAGATGAATCATCCCGTCCTCATAGGTAAACTGGTCCGTCCCATTGTACTGGATAATAATCAGGTTGCTTGCTACCTGGACGCAGCCCTGAGAGGGGAGTGTGGTGGTGTAGATCCTGGAATAGGCATTGGGATTTTCATATTTCACCGTGACCTGGGTAAAGTCCGTGTCCAGAGCCATGCCGTTGACGGTAACCCCCATAGCACGGATGTAATAGACCGTATTGTTCTCCAGCCCCCGGAAAGTATAGCTGATATCAAAGGAATCCGTCAGGGTAGTGCTCTGCAACAGCTGCTTTTTGGTGGAGTCATAGAGATAAAAGGCAAAGGTGCTTAAGTCCTCCCAGTCCGGGGAGTAATAGTACACAGACGCGGTAAAGGAAGCAGTGGTAATCACCCTGTTTTCCGGGATGTTGTTGAAGCGGAACTCCGGCGTCTGGAAGGTGTAAAACAATACCTTGTCAGACAGAGGAGAGCCGATATTTTCCGTGTCATAGGTCTGCACCTGGAGCACATATTTTTTGCCGTTGGTTAAAACACCGGGGGGAATGGTGTGTTTCAGCTCAAAGGTGGAGACCAGGTCGTTAAAGACCTCCTGGTTTGTATCATTATCGTAGATGATAATTCGGTTGGCGTGGGCCCGGTTGCCGGTCCACAAAAAAGAGATCACATGCTCCTTCTCGGCATCGAAGGGTGCGATCCTGTATAGTTGAGGCTTGGCCATGAAAAGTACCTCCTTTCATAAATTTTTGTATTACACGACACCGCAAATATGCATGCCCTTCAAGTCCTCCATAGGCTCCTTCACCCACACATTCTGTCCGACTTTCAGGGGAATCCCCGGGATACAGCACCTGACGGTGCGCTCACTTCCGGATCTGTCAAGAATGACATAGCCCTTTGCGGTGACTGCTTTGATGACAGATTTATAGGTACGGTCTGCCTTGTAATCCTTTAGCTTTCGGTCAATCAGGATCTGAATGGACCGCAATACCTCTTTTCCTAATTCCATGAAATGTTCCTCCCTTCATCAATGAAACGGCATGGGCCGCTTTTGTCGCTGTCAACGTGGAAACGGCACGCGCCGCTTGCCCAATTTTAATATTTTCTCAGTGGCTCCTGTAGGGCCCGCAGGCTCAGATGTCCCAGCTCCTTTTCGATATACTCTACTCCAGAGTTGTTTGTCACGTTGGGCAGGGACATGTGAACGGTATTGTGAACCACCGGCTGCATGTTTCTCACTGATACCTGCTGGACAGCGCTTGCCATCCGTACCGGATCACGCCGGATTTCAGGTGCGGACGGGATCAGGCTCAGGCTGCTTAAGGGAAGGGCAGATTTTTCGGGAACATAGGGGACCACAGTCTGGCCGCCTGGCAGAACCATTCCCTGGGACAGGGGGACTGCCTTTGTTTTTCCCCGAAGAATGGCATCCGTTTGTCTGGCATTATAGACCACCGTGCCCTTTGGCAGGTCGCTCATGACAGGCTGTGTGGTCAGCTCGGTTTTTCCGTTGGGATACACGGTTAATTCCGGCTGTCCGTATTCGCTGCGCAGGGCGTTTTTCATGGTGCGTGGAAGTCCGTTGTAACCCTTTGCAAGGGCCTGTCCAAGTATTGCTTTTGACGGGCTGGAGCTGATGCCCGCGGGTCCGCCCAGGGACTGGATCTCCTGTAAGGCGGCAATCATCGCATTCAATGCGCTGACGCAGAGCTCAATGGAGCTATGGAAAGCCTCAAAGAGAGATGTTTCCTTTGGCAATACCTGGCTGGCGGTGGCATCCTGTTCACGGAGGGCTCCGATTAAGCTGGTGCTTTCCCCCTCTTCATTTTCGCCTTCCCCGCCTGTGCCAATGGCATTGGTTACGTCATCCACGGCTGTTTTCAGGGCCGCAAATTTGCCGATCACGCCGGTTCCTTCGCCGGATTTGCCGGAGCCTTCTTGGGATTCTCCGGAGCCCAGGGCTTCCTCGGTGGTTTCCCGAAGCTCCGTAATGGCATCGGTAAGGGAGCTGGCGCTTCCATCCTTTTTTTCCAGCTTTTTGGGGGCGCCGGGCTCTCCCTTGGAGCCTCCGCCGGAGACAGCGGCAGACACGTTGTTTACCGCCTCTTTTAACCTTTCAAACTGGGCGATAATCCCGTCCTCCTCGCCAGAGAGGGAAGCCGTACCGATTGCATTCAGGGCTTCCACCACCTTGCTGATGGTGCCTTCCTCCCCGATCCCCAGGGCGTCGGAAACGCTCTGGATGGCTTCGCCCAGGGAGAAAAAGGCGTCGGAGAGGCCGTAGAGGGTTTCCTGGACGTCGGGGATTTCCCCAAGGGAGCCGGCGATTCCCTGGATAGAGCCGTTCAGATCTGTCTGCTGGTTTGCGTCTCCCTGGAGTGCACCGTCCCCGGTCACTCCCCCGGCAGCAAATCCGCTCCCGCCGCTTCGCAGGCTTCTGACACGGGAGGCCGCGGTGGCAGTTCTCTCCATTTCCTGAGCGGTTTTCTGCGCCTCCTTGGCTGTCTCCCGCAGGTCCTCAATCAAGCCCTCATAGTACTTGTTGGATTCCTCTATCATGTCTCTGATT
>JAAWJI010000068.1 GCA_022796795.1 Lachnospiraceae bacterium
GAGGCAAATGCGTCTGGAAGCAGCTGGTTTGTGCTGCAGTAAGGGAGGCGCAGTGGGAATTCGAAAAACCTGTGGGTTTTTTTCATTCAGGGGCTTCGGTCTATCAAATATGTCAGAGGCAAATGCGTCTGGAAGCAGCTGGTTTGTGCTGCAGTAAGGGAGGCCGCAGTGGGAATTCGAAAAACCTGCCGGTTTTTCTCATTCACGGGCTTCGCCCTATCAAATATGTCACAGGCAAATGCGTCTGCAAGCAGCCGATTTGCCTCTGACATATTTGGCACTGCTCATTGCTTTCGCGTACATTATAACATAGCATGTTGAAAAAGAGAACAGGGTTTTTTTCGGGGGGCGGGGGAGTTTTTCAGATTTACATAAGTGGAAGGGAATGTGGATAATGTGGATAACTTTGTGGAGAATTATTATTTGCAACCGATTCGGGAGGCGGGAATACAGCAAAATAGAGGGCTTTCTGGTTTTTTGGAGGTTCGGGGTGGGATAACTTATGTAAACGGGTAGTCCACAAAAAAATCCACATGTTTTTGCGCGGAAAAATGTGCATAAACATGTGGATAATGTGGATAACTATCTGGAAATCAGGTTTTCTGCAATGTTTACCACGTTTCCCGCGCCCATAGTTATACACAGGTCTCCGTGTAAACATTTTTTTAATAAAAATGTTTCTATTTCTGTAAAGGAGGAAAAATAGTAGGCGTCTGTGCCAAGTTTTTCCAGTTCTTCCAGGATATTCCTGGAACTTATTCCCAATGTGTCGGTTTCCCGGGCCGGGTAGATGTCGGCCAGTACTACATGGTCGGCCAGGGAGAGAGCCTGGGCGAACTCGGGCAGGAAGGCTTTTGTCCGGGTATAGGTGTGGGGTTGGAATACGCACCAGATTTCCCGGTGGGGATACTGGCGGGCTGCCTCCAGGGTGGCCCGGATTTCCGTGGGGTGATGAGCGTAGTCGTCCAGGACTGTAAAGCCCTGCACCTCTCCCCGGTACTGGAACCGGCGGTCTGTTCCCGTAAAGTCTTTCAGGCCCTGGCAGGCAGTCTCCAGGGGGATCTCCAATGCATCGGCCAGAGCCAGAGCGGCCAGGGCATTGTGGACATTGTGGAGTCCGGGCACGCCCAGAGAAACGTTTTGGCAGACGGTTCCCTGGCGGATCAGGGTAAAAGAAGCCCGGGCCCTGGAATCATATTGGATGTCTGACGCCTGGTAAGTATCGGAGGGAGACAGGCCGCAGGTGACTACCCGGCAGGCCGCCTGATCTGCAATCTCCTCATAATTTTCTATCTCGCTGTTTAGAATCAAAAGCCCGTTTTTCGGAAGCAGCAGGGCAAACCGGTGGAAGGAACTTCGAATATGGGCAAGATCCTGGAAGAAATCCATGTGATCTTCCTCGATATTGAGAATGATTCCGATGGTGGGATGAAAGTGAAGGAAGCTGTTAGTGTATTCGCAGGCCTCCGTGAGAAAGGTCTCGGAGCCGCCCACCCGGATATTTCCTCCGATCAGCGGCAGCATGCCTCCTACGGAAATGGTGGGATCCATCTGAGCCTTCATTAATATAGAAGCAATCATGGAAGTGGTGGTGGTCTTTCCATGGGTGCCGGAGACTGCAATGGCGGTTTTATAGTTGGTCATAAGCTGGCCCAGCAGCTGAGCCCGGGACAGCATGGGGATCCCCAGTTCCTTTGCACGAGCATATTCCGGATTGTCCTCATGGATGGCGGCGGTGTAAACCACAAGATTGCAGTTTTCGGAAATATTTTCGGCGGACTGTCCTATGAAGATTTTAGCGCTCTTTGCCTCCAGAAGCTGGGTGAGAGGAGACTCCTTATTGTCAGAGCCGGAGATGGTGAAATGCTCCTCCAGCAGGATTTCGGCCAGACCGCTCATGCTGATGCCGCCGATTCCGATAAAATGAATGTGAATAGGCTTTTGAAAGTTAATCTGATACATGGTTACCCTTCCTCTTCTCATGATTTGTCATAGCAGTTTTGTGATTTTCAACAAAAGGGGCACGGATGAACTGCTATAATTACTTTATGTAAGTATACCCTGTATTTGTGCAAAATGCAAAGGGGAACCGGAAAATTCATCACACGCATTCTAAGTGCATTCTACTTTCTAGTTTATTTCATAAAAATTACTTTTTATACATGAAAAAGACAAAAAATGGAAACGTATATACGCTGAATTAAGACGAAATCCATTGAAGTATAAAAATGGATTGATATATAATGTGCTTATATGTCCATAAAACCAGGAGGAATTCTATGATCTACGTTTTGATTGAACCGAAATTTAAAAATTATCCGTGGTGCCACCGGGCTGTTCGCGGACTTTATGAGGAGACCAGAAAGAAACGGATGGCAGTGTCAGAGATTGGAAAAATGGAAATGATTCCAAGGGAAGATGAAACAGCCTGTGTTCTGCTCTTAGGTGCAACGGAACATTGGATCAACCGGCAGATCCGTCAGTCCCAGGAGCTGGGAACTCATCCGATTGTGCTGGCCAGCCGTCAGTCGTCTCCTCAGGATGGGATTTTCAGTTCCGTGGTCATGGACGTTCGGGATTCTATGCAGTTGGCCATTGAATACCTTCGGAATCTGGGCTGCAGGAAACTGGCCCTATACGGGGTGAATCCTGCGTCAGCCTCGGACCCGTGGCGGGCCAGCGTATTTAAACGCCTTATAGGAGAAAACGGGGCTATTTTCACCAATCAGTCCAATTTTCAACAGATGTACAAGGACTTTAGCCAGGTGATGGGAGACTTCGACGGGGCCATCTGCGCCAACGACTATGCGGCAGTTTCCCTGGTACGGCATATGCGGAGCAGCAGGGATCTCAAGCTGGAGGAATTTCCGGTGTTAAGCTACGGAAATACATTTTTGTCCAGGAAATTTTCCCCCACCATTACCTCTATTTCCGATAACTATGAGTATTTTGGAAAGGCGGCTATCTGGATTTATAATATGATTGTCAAGGAGAAGATTATCTCTGCAGTCAACATACAGATCCGCAGTCAGCTTTATGTGCGGGAGTCCACAGGAAACCGGCCATATATTCCGTCGGGCCGGCCCATGCAGGAGGTGAAAGGGATTTTAGAAAATCTCTTTTACGAGGATGAAGAAATCGCTTCTATGGCAAAGCTGGAGCTGCTTTTAAACCAGTGCGACGACACGGATTTTGAGATTATGCAGTGCTTGATTCAGAATGATTCCTACATGATGATTTCAGAGAAATGCTTCATATCGGAGACGGCTGTTAAATACCGGATTAAGAAGATGGAAACTGTCTGCGGAGTGAAATCCAGAGAAAAACTATCTGCTTTTTTCAAAGAGTTTTTGGGATAGCAGATGGAAAATAGATGAAAACGTCTAAAAAATGTGTGAAAATGCACAAAGAAAATAGCCTTTCCAAAGAATAACTGAGCAATTATACTGTCAGTAGAACAGGAGGGAAACGCACATGGGAAATGTCATTGAATTTCGGAATATCACCAAGTACTTTCCTGGAGTCAAAGCCCTGAATTGTGTAAGCTTTACGGCCCGGGGCGGCGAGGTTCTGGCGCTGATGGGAGAAAATGGGGCGGGAAAATCCACCTTATTAAAAATCCTGAATGGCGATTACCAACAGGATGAGGGGGAGTATCTTATTAATGAACAGGCCTGTCATTTCAACAATCCCAGGGAAGCGGTGGCAGAGGGCATTGGCGTAATCTATCAGGAACGTCAGATTATGCTGGAATTATCTGTAGGAGAGAATTTATTTTTGGGACGTCTTCCTTCTGGGCTTTTTGGGCGGGTAAAAATGGATCAGGTTCACGAGAAAGCGCAGAGAATCATTGACGAGTTTGGTTTGGATATGCGCTCTACTCAAAAGGTAAAGGATTTAAGCGTGGCCTACCAGCAGATGGTGGAGATCATGAAGGCTTATAGCAGAGAGAATCTGAAAATGATCGCTTTCGACGAACCGACTGCCAGCCTAAGCGATACGGAAATTGACAGCCTGTTTCGAATCATACAGAAGCTTCGAGAAGAAGGAAAAGTGATCATTTACGTTTCGCACCGAATGGCAGAGATCCGCCGTATAGCAAATCGGGTGGCAATTTTTAAAGACGGCTGTTATGTAGGAGAATCACTGATTGACCAGATATCCGATCAGGAGCTAATACGGAGAATGGTAGGCCGGGATTTGGGCGATGTTTTTAAAGGCCTGGACAAAGAGAAGGAAATTGGTCCTGTGATTTTGGAGGTTAAAAACTTAACATCTCCCTATTTAAAAGAGGTTTCCTTTGTGGTACGGGCAGGAGAAGTGGTTGGATTTTCTGGACTGGTCAGCGCAGGAAGAACTGAGGTTATGCGGGCCATTACCGGTGCGGATCCGGTCACTGGTGGAGAAATCTTTCTTGATGGAAAGAAGATTTTATGCAAGACGCCTCATGACGCCATTGCCAATGGAATTGTTATGGTTCCTGAGGACCGGAAGCTTCAGGGTATTATTCCCCGTATGAGCGTGGGCAGGAATATAACAGTGGGAAGCCTTGACAGCCTGGCCCATACGATGGGGATTATGAACACAAAGAGAGAGAGGGAGATGGGCGAAGAGGGAAAAGCCAATTTTAATATTAAGACGCCCAATCTGGAAAAGCCTATTGTGGAGTTGTCAGGAGGAAATCAGCAGAAGGCTATTGTGGCTCGATGGCTTTCCACGAATCCGCGAATCCTGATTCTGGACGAACCTACAAAGGGAATTGATATCGGGGCAAAATCTGAGTTTTATCACATGATCTGTAAATTTGCCAAGAGAGGCATGGGAATTATTCTTGTTTCCTCAGAGCTGCCGGAAGTCATGGGGTTATCCGACCGGGTGATTGTCATGCGCGGAAAGCAGATTGTAGGGGAAGTAAAAGCGGAAGATGCAACGGAAGAGATTTTATTGACTATGGCAATGATGGAGGGATAGCATGATGGAGAAGAAAATAAAGGTACATATATCCGGGAACCAGCTTGTGCTTTTAATTGCCCTTGCAGTGGTTACCATAGTCTTTTCAAGTCTCAATAAAAATTATTTCACCTATACGAATCTGATTAATATTCTGGTTTCTTCCACCTTGATCGGCCTTACTTCCATTGGCATTACCTTCCTGATTATGACAGGTGGAAACGACTTGTCGGCGGGATCGGTGGCGGCCTTTGCTGGAGTATTTGTAGCCTGGGCCTTAAAGGCCACAGAGCTTTCCTGGCTTCTCATCTGTTTCCTTGCCGTTGGCATCTCGGCCGTGGCAGGGATCACCAATGCCTGGATGGTGACGAAGCTAAACATTGTACCGTTCATTGCAACGCTGGTGAGCCAGTCTATCTGGCGCGGTATGGCCTATCTTCTCTGTGACGGAAAGCCGATTTCCGTGCAGAACCAGGGATTTTTGGCCTTTGGAAAAGCCAGAGTCGGAGGGGCCAGCGGAATGCCTGTCACAGTGATTTTAATGGCAATCTTCTTTGTGATTTTTGGCTTTATTTTATCCAAGACAAAATTTGGCCGCAGTATTTTTGCCATTGGTGGAAATGCTGAGGCAGCCAGACTGGCAGGAATCAACGCAAACCGGGTGAAAACCATCTGTTATGTTATGACGGCCATGTTTGCCGCCCTATCCGGTATTATTCTGGCCTCCCGAATGAACTCCGGCGCCCCGGCAGCCAGTCCGAACCTGCATTTTGACGCTATTACGGCGGCAAACCTGGGCGGCGTTTCCATGGTGGGTGGAATCGGCTCTATTCCAAGCGTGGTCCTGGGCGTACTTTTGGTACAAGCCTTTAATTCAGGTCTTAATATGGTAAATGTCTCTTCTTACTGGCAGTATGTGGCAAGGGGGCTTCTCCTGTTTGCGTCCCTGGCCATTGACTTTTACCGGCAGAAAGCAAGAGCGAAACGGCTGTTGGAGGACAGTATGAAGAACCTGTAAAAACGAACCCGATTTCCACGTAGAATCGTGGCGGTAAATAAAAGGAAAGTGGAGGGAAGCATATGAGAAGAGTAGTGACATGTTTGATGGCAGGAATGCTGGTGTTTAGTCTTGCAGGCTGCGGCCAGAAAGAGGAGGGAAAGACAACCAAACCTGCGGCGGCGGAAACAGAGATGACTGAAGTGAAGACCGAGACTGCCAGGGACGAGGGAGAGACAAAAGCTCTGAATATCTATGGCATTTATAAGTCCGAGTCGGCGTACTTTGTCAATGAGTCCAATTCCATTGAAAAGACGTTGATGGAGCTGGGTCAGGAGCATGGTTTCCAGGCTACCTGGCATTTTAACAACTGCGACGGGGATCCGGAAAAATTCATGACTCTGGTGGATACGGCTCTTGCCGACGACTGCGATGCAATTCTTGTCTGCGTACCGGACCAGACCATGTCCGGAGCAGTGGTTGACAAGTGTCAGGAAGCAGGAGTCCCCGTTGTTGCGGTGGACGATCCGCTGGCAAACGATGCGGGGGAGAAGATCGCCCCATGGTTTGGAATCGACGCGTACAATATTGGTTATGCCGCCGGCGACTGGCTGGCTGATTACGCCATTGCCAACAGTCTTCCGGATGACGATTCCACAGGTCTTCTCTATATGACCATGGAGACGGTTTCCTCCTGTGTTCCGAGAACTGAGGGCGAGAAAGCGGCCTGGGCGGAGAAAATCGGAGATGCAATGGAGAACAGAACATATTCCGCAGACTATACCACTACCCAGGAGGAAGCGTTTAATAACGCATCTGCCGTGATCACGGGTCATCCGGAGATTCAGAAATGGTTAGTTATGGTAGCAAGTGAGAACGGTGCGATGGGAGCAGCAGCCGCTCTTGAGAATGCAGGCCTTGACGGTGATTCCTGCGTTATCACTCTGGGATGTGACGAGATTGTGGGACAATGGGCAGACGGAAACTTTATGGTTGTTCGCGCTGCATCTTACTTTTCCGGCAAGGTAGTAGGCAAGGAGGCTATTACCAGCGTGGTAAATCATCTGGTAAACGGTACGGAGATTCCCCTGGAATATGCCACTCCGGCTGTTATCTGCTCACCGGAAGATTATGAGGATATTGTACTTTAGGGAAAGGCTTTTGCCACTGTCTGGAAATCATCGGGAGAGGAAACCTCTCCCGATTTCAATGGAGATTAACATGAAAATGGTACAATATGAGAGAATGAGACCAGAGGAAATCAAGGAAGCCATGGAACGCTTTTCGGTGGCGTATCTGCCGGTGGGGCCTCTGGAATGGCATGGTCCCCATCTGCCGGTGGGCACGGATCCGTTAAATGCCCAGGCGGTGGCTATTGGAACGGCGGAACGAATCGGAGGCGTGGTATTTCCGCCTTTATTCTGTGGCACAGAGAAGGCGAGAACTGCAAAACAGCTGCGGCGTATGGGATTTTCCGATGAACCTTATATTGTGGGAATGGACGTTCCTGCAAATTCCATGAAGAGCTGCTATTTCCCGGAGGAGGCCTTTGGAATGATTCTCAGACTTTATCTGGAGCAAATCATAGCTCAGGGATTTCAGATGATTGTAGTTCTGAATGGTCATGGCGCCGAGGGACAGCTTGCCACCATTGAGCGTCTTGCCTGGGAGCTTACCAATACCTCATCCTGCAAGGTGATTTCCGGGAGGGCCATGCAGAAGCTTCATGAGAAGGATGAAAAACTGGGTCATGCTAACATCGTGGAGACTTCCATGCAGATGTATGTATGCCATGGACGGGTGGATCTCAATCAGCTTCCTGACCGGAGGGTTTCTCTGACGACAAAGGACTGGGGGATTGCGGATACAGTTGCCTTCTGCGGAAAAGAGGACAACGGCGGACATGTGATATATGATCCCAGGGATGCTACAGCGAAGCTGGGAAAACAGTACATAGAAAATGGAATTGAAAGAACCATAACAACAGTGATGGAGATATACGAACAGATTCATTCATAAAAAATAGGAGGTTTTTGACTTTATTTGGAATAACGAATCTTAAAAAGCGCTAAGCCACAGGAATTACTCTGTGGTTTGGCTTTTTTTAGTGGAACGCTCAAAGGCAGGGTTGTAACGATCCTCTATATTTGTGCAACATGCAAAGGGGAAATGGAAAATAATCGTGCAGTTTAGGAAAAAGTAGGGAAAATTTGTAAAAACATATCAAAACTAAACAAGAAACGAGTCGAAATCAAAGATAATTTATATAAAATCTATAAGAAATATGTCGAAAGTCCAAACAATATGATGAAAATAAATTCATATATTTTATAAAAAATGTTCACTATTTACAAAATATGTGATATAATGCCCCTATAGCAAGGACCTATAGAATATTACAACAAGAGGTGATCGCGTGATTAAAAAGGAAATGATAGCCATGCTTCTGGCTGGCGGACAAGGCAGCAGGCTGGGAGTGCTGACCTCAAAGGTGGCAAAGCCGGCTGTGGCGTTCGGTGGAAAGTACCGGATTATCGACTTTCCCCTCAGTAATTGTATCAATTCTGGAATTGATACGGTAGGAGTGC
>JAAWJI010000029.1 GCA_022796795.1 Lachnospiraceae bacterium
GTGCGGTTCAGCGGCTGCCTGAGCGCTATTTTGTGAGCTAAAGTATTGATTTTTCAAGGAGCAAATCCCATTTTTAATGTGGGAAGTTTGAGTTATTTACTAAACTAAATGAATTGGAGTATGTGATTCTACGCAACCATGAAACCCTGGAAGAGGAAATTCATGCGGGAGGTGATATAGATATTCTATGTCCAGAAAAGGCATACCTAGTAGAGCAGATTCATGCAGATAACGTGTATTAAGAGATGAGGTATTTAATTATTTTGTTATGATTGAAGATAAAAAAATTCCTATAGATATTCGTGAGGTCGGAGATGGGTATTATGATGAAAAATGGGAAAGAGACATGTTGGATAAAAGGGTGAGAACAACAGAATTTTACATTATGGATGATGAAAATTATAAATATTCTTTACTTTATCATGCACTTTTACATAAATTTTCAATAAAGGAAGCCTATATCGATACATTGAATGACATGTTTGGAACAGAAATTGGAAATGATGATGGTACGTACAAGTTACTGGGAAATTATATGCGGAAAATGGGATACATGATACCAATACCTGTGGATAGGGGAGTTGAGTTTAATAAAGAAAAATATAAAAAAGTATGTGAATTTATTGAATTGCAGGAAAGAGAATAGAACTCATATCAATAAGATTTTATATGATGGAGATATACAGTTGTGGGCTACGGCATCGGGCAGAATTATGAGCGGGTCAAGGGACGGCTGGATGGCAGGATAAGGTTCCACTATTTAGCGGATAAAAAATGGGAACATACAGAGATACTGGAATATGACGGGATTCCCGTGATCCGCCTGCAGGAATTGAAGCAGTTGAAACATGTATTGGTGGTGCTATTCCCCAAGTTCTCTGCCGTAAGGGATGTGATCAAACGGGAATTGGCGGAAGCAGATGCGGAGATTTGCTATATTCATGAGTTGTTTACGGCGGAGCATTCTGTCAGAAGCGACGAGTTGATTCAGAGGCTGCCTGTGACGGAATATTGTGATGAATTTCATAACCGGATTATCTTTGATGAGACGATACCGAAAAATATCCGGGTGTGTTTTTTGGGGCAGAATAATGTGATTGAGATAGGAAACAATCTGTCTGTAAACCGGTTGGATATTTATCTGGGTAACAATAGTCTTTGCAAAATCGGGAATCGTACATCTGTGGTGCAGGCAGCTTGCTGGGTGTCTGATGCGGAGTTGAAAATCGGAGAGGGGTGGGATATAAAACGTTTTTGCTTGCCGGAGCCCATATAGGCACGGGTTCTATTGTGGGGGCAGGGGCAGTGACCTCTTCCGGCTTTGGGGATCATGTTTTGCTTGCCGGATGTCCTGCAAAAGTAATACGAGAAAATGTGTGCTGGAGCCGGGATGATACAGCGTACTTTCAGCGCAGATGTTTGGAGGAATGTATGGATCAGAACGCTTTAAAGTATACAGAACTTTGAAACATATATAGTTGAATCCAAAATTTGGAATATTCCATACCTGCATGGAATTAGGCATGAAATGGCTGTAAAGGAGAAATTTAGGTTAAAAAGCATAGAGGGAAACATGGAAGAAAAAATTTACATTGTCGGTGCTCATTCCAGGGCGCAGACCTTAGGAACATATCTTGTAAAACTATACCCGGATATAAAAATAGCGGCCTATTTATATGATAATGAGGAACAAAATCGCAAGGACATTGACGGGGTTCCCGTACTTCATTTTGATGAAACTACAAAGCTTCAGACAGACTGGCCGGTATATTTGGGAACCAGAGGGGTATATCACGGCAGACTTACAGAAAAGCTGCACTGTATGGGGATGAAAACGGTCATTCCTGTGACGCCGGAGTTGGACCGGGAGCTTCGCGACCGGTTTTTGGAGATCTATTTTGCTGAGCAGGAGCGAGAATATCCGAAACTGGATACACAGACTGATGAAGTGTGTATTTATATAGCAAGGTCTGTTTTTGACAAACCCCTGGAGCAAGAATACAGATTATCCCGATTTCAAAGAGAAATACAGGTGGGGGCAGCACTTACGGATCAGAGAATTTGTCAGCTGACCGATAATATGGGGGAACAGATATCGAACCAAAACAAGCAATTTTGTGAGTTGACGGCTCTTTACTGGATATGGAAAAATGCACGGCAGGAGATTGTGGGTTTGGAGCATTATCGGAGGCATTTCCTCCTGGGGGAAAAATGGCTCTCGGATATGAGGACCAGAGAGATTGACGTGATTTTGCCAACTCCTCTTTATGTGGTCCCAAGCATTGCCCAAAATTACCGGGAGCGGCATGCGGCTTCCGACTGGGATTTTATGATGGATTACATAAAAAAGATTTATCCTGATGATTATCGAAAAGCTTCCGCGTTTTTTGATACAAATTTATACTCCCCCTGTAATATGTTTATTATGAGGAAAAGGGTACTGGATGATCTATGTGCATGGCTGTTTCCCATTCTATTTATATGTGCGGAGCATGGAGGAACGCGGGAGGACGGATACCAGAACCGATATCCGGGATTTCTTTCGGAAAGGCTGATGACTTTTTTCTTTGAGAGAAACAGGAGTAAATACCGGATGGTGTATGCCGATAAGAACTTTTTGAAATAAGCTGTCAGAAGGAAGTGGACAGGCAGCTGTGCCTTTATCAGGAAAATAGAGGAGAAAGGTGAGGAATTTATAGATCCAATTTGATTTAATGGCGTCCATGATGTGCGCCAACTACGGACATTTGGAGCAGGAAGTAAAAAAACTGGAGGAAGGCGGCATTGACTCCTTCCACATTGACATTATGGATGGCCGCTATGTGCCGAATTTTGCCATGTCCTTAAACGACATGCGCTACATAGCGGGAGCTACCAAGAAGCCTCTGGATGTGCATCTGATGATCGAGCATCCCAATAACCGGATAAACCTGTTCTTGAAGCATCTGCGGAAGGGGGATACGGTATACATTCACCCGGAGGCGGAATATCATCCCTCCACCACGCTTCTCAGCATTATTCAGGCGGGAATGATTCCGGGAATCGCCATCAACCCGGGCACCTCCGTGGAGACGGTCATGGAAATGCTGCGCATTGTGAAAAAGGTTCTGGTCATGTCCGTGAATCCCGGAAATGCCGGACAGATGTACCTGCCTTACGTGGGCAAGAAAATCACCAAGCTTTTGTCCATGAAGGAGGACATGGATTTTGAGATCTACTGGGATGGGGCCTGCAGCGCCGACAAGATTCTGGAATATGCCCCCAAGGGAGTCCGGGGATTTGTGCTGGGAACCACCCTTTTGTTTGGAAGGGACAGGCCGTATAAGGATGTTTTACAGGATATTCGGAGGCTGAAATTCTAGCTGGTGGAACATTCCGCAGACGATGGGATCATAGAATGTTTGATGAAGGAGAGACAGCGTGCAGGAAACGAAGAGCATGCTACAGGGGAGGGATCGTATTGAAACAATGGATTGCAGGGAGAAAAAGCATCACAGGGGAGAAGGAGCGAAAAAGGCATAGAATTTTTGGACTATTTGGGATTCTGCTGTCTGCCTGCCTTTTCCTGACGCCGGCTCTGTCCCGGGAGGCCTGGGCGGGCCAGGTGATGCCTGACACGGAGAATGAAAATGTGTTTCAGGTGCTATTTCCCGCCAATACGGAGGACGTATTTGATTTTATTATGGACCCTCAGGAGTTGATCGCCCAGACGCATGCTGCAGCCTACGGAAACCTGTCCTTTGAGGAAGGGGCAACTCTGTTCTTTCGAAGGCGGGAAGAAGCCGGGGTGGATTACAGCAGCTCCAGCGATTCTCTTTTGATTACGAACCTGGGAATTGCAGATGTGGAGCTTGTGGTGACAGCCAGCATTTCGCCGGATTCTCTGGGAGCCATTGTTATGACAGAGGATGGGACGTTTGCGGACGACCAGGAGGCCAGTCTCTATCTGGCTCTGACTGACGGGGAGCAGATGATTCCCATTGATCCGGAGACCGGGGCGGTGCTCCATGCTGTCTTGCCGGGAAGCGGCGGGAAAGATGGAACTGCTGGGCAGGGAGGAGCTGGAGAACAAGCCGGAGCAGAAGAGCAGAGTGGAACTGGGGAACAGAGTGGAGCTGGGGAGCAGAAAGGAACCGGCCGGGAATATCGCTTCTGGCTTGTGGGAGCTGTAAACCGGAACGGCGACTGGGCGGAAATCGGGGCGGCAAGTCCAAAAGTAACTGTTACCTGGAGCGCATCTGCCCTGGAGAAAGAAGAAGAGCGGGAAGTGCAGGAGCCGGAAAACGGGGAGGCTCTGCCGGAAAATGGGGAGACTCTGCCGGAAAATGGGGAAGCTCTGCCGGAGAAGGGGGAGGGCCTGCAGGAAACGCCGGAAGCAGAGAGAAAGCCGGAGGAATCAGGAACGGAAACGCCGGAAGCAGAGAGAAAGCCGGAGGAATCAGGAACGGAAACGCCGGAAGCGGAGAGAAAACCGGAGGAATCAGGCACGGGAACGCCGGATGGGGAGAAAAAGGAGGGCGAAGCGTCCGGGACAGAAAAAACGCCGGGTGAGTCGAAAGCGCCGATAGAGGAAAAGCCCGGTGAATTGGAAGCCCCGGGTGTGGAAGAGAAGCCGGGTGAGTCGAAAGCTCCGGGAAAAGAAGAACTGCCAGGCGAGCCGAAAGCCCCGGGAGCGGAAGAACCGAAAGACCAGCCGAAGAGCCCGGGAAAAGAAAAAATGCCAGGTGAGTCGAAAGTGCCGGAAGTAGACGAGAAGTCCGGTGAGTCGAAGGCCCTGGGGAAAGAAGACACGCCAGGTGAATCGAAGGCTCCGGGAGTAGACGAGAAGCCCGGTGAGTCGAAAGCTACAGGAAAAGAAGGCGCGCTGGGATAATCAAAAGTGAACGCAGAGGAAAAAATCCAGAAGAATCCAAAACATTAGGAGGAGAATAGATATTGTGGAACATGATCGGAGTGTAAAGCCTGATATTCCATGAAGGCTTTACACCCGAATTTATGACTGACTTATGCTTTTATTCTGTCCAATTCTGTTAGATTTACACCAGATGATGAAAGAATAACCTTTAAATCAATGTATCTTTCTTTCATTGCCAGATAAACCTCAGAATCCTTTTCGGCCAACATCATATAACGCTGGATTCTTGAGAATTCTTCAACTGTCAATTTTAGCATTTCGCCTTCAGTCATATAATCACCTGCTTTCTAGTGTTATGGTTGACTTGCGCCTAAAAATATTATAGCAATCAAAGCAAGAAGTGTAAAGCGTTTATTAGCGGCAAAGAGGTTGCCAAAAGAGGTTGAGACATCACAAGAGAAAAAGAAAGGAATTACACCAATGAAAGCATACCAGTTAAATGCCATCGGAGATTTTACCTATACAGACGTGGCCTACCCCTCCTGCGGCAGCGATGAGGTCATTGTCCAGGTCAAAGCCGCGGGCATCTGCGGTTCCGATATCCCCAGGATTTACAGAACCGGCACCTATTCCTATCCTCTGATTCCCGGCCATGAGTTTTCCGGTATTGTTTCGGAGACCGGCAGGGATGTGGACAAGTCCTGGCTGGGAAAACGTGTGGGAATATTCCCTCTCATTCCCTGCAGATCCTGCGCTCCCTGTCAAAACAGACAATACGAGCTTTGCCGCAGCTACAGTTACCTGGGCTCCCGCACTGCCGGGGGCTTTGCCCAGTATGTGACAGTTCCGGTGTGGAACCTGCTGGAGCTTCCGGAACCTGTGTCCTTTGAACAGGCAGCCATGCTGGAGCCTATGGCGGTGGCCATGCATGCCGTGAAGCGGGCGGACCTGAAAAACGGGCAGACCACGGCCATCTGCGGCCTGGGAACCATTGGCTTGCTGCTGTATCAGATTTTGACGGAAATGGGATTGGAAGAGATTTTTCTCATTGGCAACAAATCCTATCAGGAGGAATTGGCAGGGAACCTGGGAGCGAACAGAGCATATTTTTGCAATAAACAGGAGAAGGATGTGGATCAATGGCTGGAGGAAGCGATGCCTTCCGGTGCAGATGTGTTTTTTGACTGTGTGGGTACAGAGGAATCCGTGGAGCAGGCTCTTCGCCACACAGCCCCGGGAGGCACAGGAATGTTGGTGGGGAATCCGGCCTCTGATATGAGGCTGGACCGGCAGACCTACTGGAAAATTCTCAGAAACCAGCTGACGATAAAGGGAATCTGGAATTCCTCCTTTACCCATGAGGATACGGATGACTGGCATACATGTCTGGATCTGATTGCCCGGAAACGGGTGGCGCCGCAAAAGCTGATTTCCCACCGACTTCCCTTTGACAGGCTGGGGGAGGGAACGGAGCTCATGCGGGATAAGAGGGAGAATTATACAAAGGTTATGACAGTGCTGTAAGGCTGTGGAATAGGAGCGCTGAAAACCAACAGTACATGTGGGAAAGGCGAGTGAAAAGGGAGGAAGAGAATTCGAAGAGAAAGGAGAGCGTCTCTATGAATCTGGCAGTCATTTTATCGGGCGGCACGGGAAGCCGCACCGGACTTGACATTCCCAAGCAATATGTGGAGATCCATGGCCGGCCCATGATTGATTTCTGTCTGGAAACCTTTTTTGCCCATCCGGAGGTGGACGCGGTACAGATTGTAGCGGACAGGGCCTGGAGGGAATATATTCTGGGCTTTGTTTCTCAGAGGGAGAAAGGGCCAAAGAGCAAGGGGAAGTTTCGGGGATTTTCAGATCCCGGAGTCAATCGGCAGCTGTCCATCTATCACGCCCTCACCGATCTGCGGGAATACGGGGAGGCTGGCGATACGGTGATGATCCACGACGCAGCCCGGCCCTTTGTGAAGGCGGAGCAGATTTCCCGCTGTTTCAGGGCTATGAAAGGGCATGATGGAGTGATCTCTGTACTGCCTATGAAGGATACGGTGTATGTGACGGATGGAAAACGCATCTGCTCCCTGCTGGACCGGGAGCGGGTCTGTGCCGGACAGGCGCCGGAATGTTTTTCTTCGGGAAATATGATGAGGCCAACCGGGCGCTGCTTCCGGATCGAATCTTATCTGTGAACGGGTCCACGGAGCCTGCGGTGCTGGCTGGCCTGGATATCTGCTTTTCTCAGGGGGATGAGGGGAATTTTAAGGTGACGACGGAACAGGATTTGGAGATGTTTAGAAGGGCGCTGGAAGAAAGGGGGAGGTGTAAAGTCTGATGATTTAATGAAACCAATCTCAATGCCTTGATTTTTACCAATCTCAATGCCTTGATTTTTACCAATCTCAATCCCCTTTTTGATTCCGATTGCCTCGCCGTCCTCCAAAAGAACTCTGTCATGCAGCTCCTGGTCAAACTCGTAAATTCCCATCTCCACTACCTCCTCTTTATGCTACCTGAAAAACTCTGTAAGGACACCCTGGGAAATACAATCCTCCATTGTCTGACGTACTGCTTCCTCTAAAATTAGCTTAGCAATTCTTTTGGCGCGGACCTTTTTTACAAAAATCATGTAGCCTCTCAGGCTCTCACATTTCTCCAGCAGCTCTTCGTTACAGCCTGGATTGATATTGATTACCGTTACTTTTAGCTCAAGCTCCGGATCTGTATCTTTTCTGCAGAAGGAATCCGAAAGCTTATAGACCTGCCGCTCCGGCTGTTTTTCCGTTCCATTATAGAAAACAACGAAACGCGGCACCGCCGGGGATCATGTCCCACATTCCATCTCCTGCTTGTTCTTATGATGTGTTATGAATTGCAAAGCAGGAATTTCTGGAACGCCTTTCGGCACGACACGACAAAACGCCGTTGAATCGAAGTCTGATATAAAGACTATAGATATGGAAATAATCTGCTTTCTCTGACTATATCATGATGGTAGTATTTTTTCAAGCCTGATTTCTAAATTTGATTGTGAACCAGCCCTTTCCGTATTATAATAGTTCTATCTGCTACGGGAATAAAAGGAGGAAGAAATGACACCCATTGAGAGAAGAGACCTGTGTCTGCCTTATCTGGCCGATGAGGCTTTGCTGGACGAGCACCGGGCCTGCCGCCGGATTCTGAACAGGCTTAACGCCACGGATCTGGCGGATTTTGACGCTATTCAGGAGATTACCCAGGAGCTTTTGGGGAAGACTGCCGGGGATGCCTTTATCAGCCCGCCTTTTTACTGTGATTATGGATTCCATATTGAGGTGGGAAAAAAGTTTTATGCCAATTACAACTGTACGATTCTGGATGTGGCAAAGGTGAAATTTGGGGATCACTGCATGCTGGCGCCTAATGTGGCCATTTACGCGGTGGGACACCCTCTGCATCCGGACAGCAGAAACACGGGCTACGAATACGGGGCCCCGGTGACCGTGGGGGACAATGTGTGGATCGGCGGAAACAGTGTGATTGTGCCCGGAGTGACCATTGGCAACAATGTGGTTATCGGGGCGGGGAGCGTGGTGACAAAGGATATTCCAGACTGGACCATGGCGGCGGGAAATCCCTGCAGGGTGATTCGGGCGATTACAGAAGCGGACAGGCCCTATTTTCGGCGAAATTTCCCATTTGATCAGGAGGCCTGGGAGGATATTCAGAGAATTCACAGGCAGGAGGAGAAATAAATGTTGTCGTTTGAGAGTGATTATATCCAGGGAGCCCACGGGAAAATCCTGGAGCGGTTGGTGGAGACTAATTTGGAGCCGGAGTCCGGATACGGAAATGACAGGTTCTGCGCCCAGGCAAAGGAGAAAATACGGGAGGCCTGCGGCTGTCCGGAGGCGGATGTGTTTTTCCTGGTGGGAGGGACCCAGACGAATCTGGTTATGGTGGACGCTTTTTTGCGCCAGCATGAGGGCGTGGCAGCCGCAAAGACCGGCCATGTGAGCATCCATGAGGCAGGGGCCATTGAGCGCACGGGCCACAAGGTGCTGGAGCTTCCAGAACAGAGGGGAAAGCTGGACCCCAGGGAGCTCACGGAATATCTGGAGAAATTCTGGCAGGACGAGAATTACGAGCACATGGTATTTCCAGGCATGGTGTACCTTACGCATCCCACAGAGTATGGAACCCTGTATACGAAAAAGGAGCTGGAAGAGATTTCCGGGATCTGCCATAAGTACAAAATTCCACTCTACTTAGATGGAGCCCGTCTGGGCTACGGCCTGGCAAGCAGGGAAACGGATGTGACACTGTCGCTGATTGCCCGGTGCTGCGATGCCTTTTATATTGGGGGAACCAAGGTGGGAGCCCTCTGCGGGGAGGCGGTGGTGTTTCCCCAGGGCAATATGCCGCCTCATTTTCTGACTCTGGTGAAGCAGCGGGGAGCGCTGCTGGCTAAGGGGCGCCTGCTGGGCATCCAGTTTGACACGCTCTTTACGGATGAGCTGTATCTGACCATCAGCCGGCATGCCATTGAGATGGCAGAGCTTCTGAAGGAGGTGCTTCGGGAAAAGGGGATTGCCTTTTTTCTGGAATCTCCCACCAATCAGCAGTTTGTGATCTTGGAAAACGGGAGAATGGAGGAGCTGAAAAAGCAGGCGGCGTTCAGCTTTTGGGAGAAGCTGGATGAGACTCATACCATTGTGCGCTTTGTCACCAGCTGGGCCACAAGGCGGGAGGATATTGAGAAGCTGCGGGAGATTTTGTAGAAGCCGCTCCTGGAACACAGTCCGGTTTTATCAAAGGGGCTGCATGGATTTTTTTGCGGCCGGGAATGAATGACGGATGATAAATAGCACATGCCGAAAGGAATGGGGGAAAAAATATGGATAATTATAAGGTTCTGGAAGAAAAATGGGGGGAAATCTTTGCTTCTATGGATCATGGAGAGCTGATTAGCCGTTTTGACCTGGAGGAGGATTCCCAGGCCCTGTTTGTCCCCTACTTTGGTCAGCGCTACCGTCTGGATAAGAAAAATGGACGGATTACCCTGGAGGAGGACCCGGCCAGGGAATTGACCTTTGATACTCAGATGGTGATCTATCATTTGTTTTACTATTCTAAGCCTGAAGCCAGGGTCAAAGGGGAATTTGTTCCCTTCCGGCAGGTGAAGCGGGCGGCGCCCTTTGAGCCGGCCTACAAGCGGACCATTCTGGAGCCTTTGGCCAGGACCTTTGACGGACATGCAGGGGAGCTTAAAAATGCATGCCGCATGCTGGGAGGAAGGCCGATTCCCCAGGGGGATGTGGGCTATGTGATCCCGGTTTTTTCCTGTATGCCTTTGACTGTGGTATTCTGGGACGGGGACGAGGAGTTTTCGGCTCAGGCCAATATTCTCTTTGATGCGGATATCACGGATTTTCTTCACGAGGAGACGGTGGTCTGCCTGGCTGCGGATTTTGCAAGGAAGCTGGCGGAAAAGGCGGGGCTTCCCTTTGCGGCCAGTGATGCCCGGGGGTAGGTTTTTGGGAATGGCCTGGGGCGGAGGGAAAACGATTATGGCAAAACCAAGAAATCTAAAATAAAAGGAAATATAAGGATGGCAGAGAAAGGATTATACGACCGGGATATCCGGGAGCCTCTGTTTGATTTCCTGGAGGAGACCTATGGGAAGGTGCGGATTCTGGAGGAGAAGCGTATGGGTAGATCCCGGGCGGACCTTGTGCTGGTGCTTCCCGAGGCTCTGGTGGGGATTGAGATCAAGAGTGATGCGGATTCCTATGCCCGGCTGAAACGGCAGGTGGCAGACTATAACCGGTATTTCGACACCAATTTTGTGGTGGCGGGGACCCGCCACGCCATGCATATTGAAGAGCATGTGCCGGACTGGTGGGGCATTATCACAGCAGAGCTGGAGGCTGGAGTCGTGGATTTTTATATGTTGCGCGCTCCGGGAGAAAATCCGGCAAAAGACAGGAAGAAAAAGCTGGGTTTTCTGTGGAGGCCTGAGCTGGTCCATCTGCAGGAATTGAATGGAATGCCCCGGTATCGGGAAAAGAGTAAGGAGTTTGTGGCGAATAAAATTCTGGAACGTGTGCCGGGAGAACTTTTGGATCGTCAGATCAGTGAGGAGCTTTTTGAGAGGGATTATCAGCTGATTGGGGAAACCATACGAAATTATCGGGAGGAGCAAAGAAGAGGAGCAGAGGAAGCAGGAGCAGAAAAGGAGCCGGATATGGAAGGCGTGGGAAAAGAAGATGAGGGAGCTGGAAGTAGAAAAGGAACTGGATATGGAAGGCGTGGGAAAAGAAGATGAGGACTGGCTTACATCCTGCCGTCTCTGTCCCAGAAACTGCAGAGTCGCCCGGGGCGCAGGGGAAAAGGGAATCTGCCGCTGTGACGCCCGGATTCGGGTGGCACGGGCCTCCCTGCATCTATGGGAGGAGCCCTGCATTTCCGGAGAACGAGGCTCGGGAACCGTATTTTTCAGCGGCTGCTCCCTGGGCTGTGTGTACTGCCAGAATCAGGCGATCTCCCGAGGGGATGTGGGCCGAACCCTTACGATGGAGGAGCTGGCCAGGCTGTATCTGATTCTACAGGAGCAGGGGGCGGAGAACATCAATCTGGTTACGCCCACTCACTATGCGGCGTCTGTCCGGGAATCTGTGGAGCTTGCCCGAAAGCAGGGGCTTGTTCTGCCCATTGTGTATAACTGCGGCGGGTATGAGCGGGTGGATACCCTCCGCATGCTGGAAGGGATCGTGGATATTTATCTGACGGATTTTAAGTACATGGACGAGGTGCGGGCCCTTCGGTATTCCCAGGCCCTGGATTATCCGCAGGCAGCCCGGGCGGCCCTTGCGGAAATGGTACGCCAGCAGGGGAAACTGGTTTTTGACCAGAGGGGGATGATGAAAAAGGGCGTGATCCTGCGTCATCTCCTTTTGCCCGGATGGGTGGAAAATGGACGGCAGGTGGTGCAGGAGGCTTTTTCCCGGTACGGGAACCAGATCTGCTACAGCCTTATGAACCAGTTTACGCCCATGGCTTCCCCGGAGAAATATCTGGAGCTTAACCGCAGGGTGACGAAACGAGAATATGAGGCCCTGGTGAATTATGCCCTGGAGCTGGGAGTGGAAAACGGTTTCATCCAGGAGGGAGAGACAGCCCAGGAGAGCTTTATTCCGGATTTTGAGGATCAGGGGCTGCTAGGGCTTTTGTAGTCGGAAGAAAGATGTAGATGTAGAAAGTACTCGGCGCAGGGCCGGAAATGATTCTATATAAAAAGAGATAGATTATTTCTGGGAACATTCCAAAAGAGGAACAGAACGCTCTTGGAGAGTGCCCCAGTAAGAAAAAAGGAAGGATCAAAGATGAGCGATGCAGTGATAACCCTGAAAAAGGGAGAGGGCCGAGCTCTGAAGGCCGGCGGCATGTGGATTTATGATAATGAGATTGCCCAGGTCCGGGGAAGCTTTGCAAATGGAGATCTGGTGCAGGTGGAGGATTTCGACGGATACGGGATGGGAAGGGGATTTATGAACACCCATTCCAAGATCCGTGTCCGCATGATGACCCGCAATCCCCAGCAGCAGGTGAACCGGGAGTTTCTGCGCATGCGGGTGCGGGACGCCTGGACATATCGGAAGCAGACGGTGGACACGGACAGCTGCCGCCTGATTTTCGGCGAGGCGGATTTTCTGCCCGGCCTGGTGATGGACAAGTTTTCTGACGTGCTGGTGGTGCAGTCTCTGGCCCTGGGCATTGACCGCATGAAGGAGGTTCTCTTGCAGGAGCTAAAGGAGGCTCTGGCAGAGGATGGAATTTCGATCCGGGGCGTCTACGAGCGCAGCGACGCCAAGGTGCGCCTACAGGAAGGCATGGAGCTCCAAAAGGGATTTCTGGGCGCTGCCTTTGATCCCCAGGTGGAGATCCGGGAGAATGGAGTCCGCTATCTAGTGGATGTGGCGGAGGGCCAGAAAACAGGATTCTTCCTGGATCAGAAATATAATCGCCTGGCCATACAGAAGCTCTGCAAAAACGCCCGTGTGCTGGACTGCTTTACCCATACTGGTTCCTTTGCCCTGAACGCAGGACTGGCCGGAGCCCGGGAGGTGCTGGGAGTGGATGCCTCCCTGCTTGGGGTACAGCAGGCGGAAAAGAACGCCAAGCTTAACGGCCTTTCAGACCGGGTACATTTTCTCTGTGCGGATGTCTTTGACCTGCTTCCTAAGCTTGAGGAGCAGGGAGAGCAGTACGACCTGGTAATCCTGGATCCCCCGGCCTTTACCAAATCCAGAAGCTCTGTAAAAAACGCTGCAAAGGGGTATCGGGAAATCAATCTGCGTGCCATGAAGCTTGTGCGGGACGGAGGGTACCTGGCTACCTGCTCCTGCTCCCATTTCATGACCTATGAGCTGTTTACCCAGACCATTCACCAGGCGGCCCGGAATGTGCATAAGCGGCTGCGCCAGGTGGAGTACCGGACGCAGGCCCCGGATCATCCCATTCTCTGGGCGGCGGAGGAATCTTATTATCTGAAATTCTATATTTTTCAGGTTTGTGAGGAGAAGTGAGGAGATGGGGAACTGGCTGCTCCAATCAGAGAAGGATACGCCAGGCGCTATTGTAAGCGCCCAGGAGCACAATGTCATGGGCGGATTGGGCAGTGCCATTGCCGAGGTTCTGTGCAGCCGTGAGGTACAGGTTCCTATGGGAATGGCAGGGGGAGAGGATTGCCATGCAGAGAGCGGTCCCTATAAGGTCATAGCGGCTCCTTCCATTCTTTGTTACGGATCACTTTGTTTCCAGTGGAAATCATTCCTGTTTGGAATCAATGATAGCAGAATTAGAATGGTTTGCCCATGGATATCCTGCTAAAATAAAAAGAAGGTATTGGAGGCGACAAAAAGGAGGAAATGGACATGGAGCATCAGGTAAATGATTTGAGAAGCGCGCTGGAGCTTCTGCGAAAGCTGTCGGGCCAGCTGGTGGAGACAAGAGTGGAGATTGATCCAAAGGCAGAACTGGCCGGGGTATACCGGCATGTGGGAGCCGGCGGCACCGTCATGCGGCCCACAAACGTAAACGGTCCCGCCATGCTGTTTCACAACATTAAGGGACATGCGGATGCAAAGGTTCTCATCGGACTTTTGGCCAGCCGGCAGCGGGTGGCTGCTCTGCTGGGGTGTAAAAAGGAGGAGCTGGGGCGCAAACTTGGGGCCTGTGTGCACAATCCCATTCCGCCGGTGGTGACAGAGAAGAAAGCTCCCTGTCAGGAGGTGATTCACCGGGCAGAGGATCCGGACTTTGACCTGTTTCAACTGATTCCGGCGCCCACCAACACCCCGCTGGACGCAGGGCCCTATCTTACCATGGGAATGTGCTATGCCACCCACCCAGACACAGGAGTCTCAGATGTGACCATTCACCGCATGTGCATCCAGGCAAAGGATGAGCTGTCCATCTTTTTGCAGCCGGGAAGCCGGCACATTGGAGCCATGGCGGAGCGGGCGGAGGAGCTGGGCCGGCCGCTGCCTATTTCCGTTTCCATTGGCGTGGATCCGGCCATTGAGGTGGGGGCCTGCTTTGAACCGCCTACAACGCCTCTAGGCTTTGATGAGCTGTCTGTGGCAGGCGCAATCCGGCAAAGGCCAGTGGAACTGTGCAACTGCGTCTCCATTGAGGAGCGGGCAATCGCCCATGCGGAGTATGTCATTGAGGGAGAGATTCAGCCCGGAATCCGGGTAAAGGAGGATCAGCATTCCCATACCGGGTATGCCATGCCGGAGTTTCCGGGATATTTGGGACAGGCCTTTGATGAGTGCTGGCTGATTAAGGTGAAGGCTGTGACACATCGGATCCATCCCATCATGCAGACTGTGATCGGGCCCTCGGAAGAGCATGTGAACCTGGCTGGGATTCCCACAGAGGCCAGTATTCTTCAGATGGTGGAGCGGGCCCTGCCGGGAAAGATCGTCAATGTATATGCCCATCCCTCCGGAGGCGGAAAATATATGGCGGTTCTTCAGTGCAGAAAACAGGTGCCCACAGACGAGGGAAAACAAAGACAGGCAGCCCTGCTGGCCTTCAGTGCATTTCCCGAGCTAAAGCATGTGATTCTGGTGGATGAGGACGTGGATATTTTTGATACCGATGATGTGCTCTGGGCTATGAATACCCGTTTCCAGGGAGACCGGGACGTGATTCAGATCCCGGGAGTGCGATGTCATCCCCTGGATCCCAGCTCCCGGGCAGCCTATTCTCCCTCGATCCTGGATACCGGCATCAGCTGCAAGACCATTTTCGACTGTACGGTGCCCTTTTCCATGAAAGAGGCCTTCCGGCGGGCGCCCTTTATGGAGGTAGATCCCCAGAGGTGGCTCCATGGGTGAACGACTGATCATAGGAATGAGCGGCGCCTCCGGGGCTCCCCTTGCTATCGAGGTTCTGCGGCAGCTGGGGGAGCGTTATCCTGAGATCGAAACCCACCTGATCGTCACCAGGGGAGCCGAAATGACCCTGCGGCAGGAGACGAAGGTAAGCTTGGAGGAGCTTATGGGCATGGCCCATGTGTGCCATGCCAACAGCCATATCGGCGCCGGGCCAGCCTCCGGAAGCTTTGCTTCTATGGGCATGCTTGTGGTTCCCTGCAGCATGAAGACCGTGGCAGGCATTGCCTGCGGGTACAGCGATAACCTGCTGCTTCGGGCGGCAGATGTGACGCTAAAGGAGCGACGAAAGCTGGTGCTGGCGGCCAGAGAGGCTCCTCTTAGCACCCTTCATCTGCGAAATCTGATGGAGCTAAGCCAGATGGGGGCGGTGATTTTCCCGCCGGTACCGGCCTACTACAAACGGCCGGAGAGCCTGGCAGAGTGCACCCGGCATACAGCGGCGCGGATGCTGTCTCAGTTTGGACTGGGGGAGGATTGTTCGGGATGGGAAGGGATGGAGGAGACAGATGTGGAATAATATTATAGGGTGACTTTGGAAAAGGAAAGATTCCTTTAATTCAGTAAAGCCGCCGGTTTTGTTCCAGTAATCCTTGCAGATTCCTTCGCTCAGCGCTTCCACCACGGATTTGGGATTATAGATATTTCCCACGCCTTCAAGATAATAACCGTTATACCATTCTGTCAGTTCTTCTTTGGAGAGGTTTTGATTTTTCTCACAAAGCAGAGATAATTCTTCTTTTGTAAATCCAAAGAAACTTCCCAAACTTTTGGGATCAATAATGGTGTACTCCCGAAACATATTAAGTGCAGAGCCTGTATTATACTTTTTAATGGGCAGAATCCCTGTCATATATACAAGCTCAATAAAAGAGCGGTCCTTGAACAGATCCTTCAGAAATCCTAAAAAATTTTCCTGCTCCTTCGTTTCTCCCTTTCGATACCTAAAAATACTATCCCATTCGTCAATGAGAAATATAAATTTCTCCCCTTTTTCCTGGTGAATTACATCAAAAGTCAGAGAAAGATCCATGCCTTCCTCAATACAATCCGGATATTCGGCTGTTAAATCCTTCATTAGGTGTTTGCATAATACAGAAATGCCGCCATTGCAGGAAGCAGAGCTTTCAAAATATTTCGCAAAATTAATAGATATGACATTATGTTTATTTAAATGCTTGTAAAAATCTCCGGACTCTTTGATTTTCAGTCCTTGAAAGAGTTCTTCCGCATCTCCGTTTTTCGTGTAATAGGCGTCCAGCATTTCCAGGGCGAAAGTTTTTCCAAAACGCCGGGGCCTGCTTACACAGATCCACTTATCTTTTGTTCCCAGTTTTCTGTTTGTAAATGCAATGAGTTGGGATTTATCGACAAAGTATTCTCCTTTTATGGATTCACAGAATCCATAAAAGGAGGTATTGCGATTTAAAAAGAATCGGTGTTTTTTCAAAATGTTTTCTCCTTATATTCCGAATTTCTTCAAGAGCTCCTCAAATGCATTTTTAAAATCCAAAACTTCTTTTAATTTTTCAAATTCTTCATCTGTAGTTTCTGTACATAGATTAATACTTTTGAGAGAGGAACAAAGCTCTTGATAAATTCTCCTAAGATTATTCTTTTCTTTTTTAAATAAGTTTAAAACTTCTTTCATTTCATAGGAGGGAAATCCTTCTGATTCAGGATTTGTACCTGTGTGTATGGAATCACAGAATTCCGAGGATCCATTTTTTAAGGGAGCCTTCTGATAAACACCACGTTCAAGTTTTATTAAAAAACCTGAGTTAGATAATACATATAGAGCGTTAGAGATGTTTCCTTCAGAATAATCCATTCCAAAAACCAACCCCTTTTCTTTTAGCAACAAATCTCTTATTTGAGGTATTGAAAAACAGCCTTCTTGAGGCATAATATCTATTATACTTTCTCGTACTAAAGAATTAGGAGTGTTTTTTCCTCTCATAACTTATATGTCACCTCATTTTTATTGAAAACTTTCTTGTAGAATTAATGTAATTGTAGCACAAACTTTATTGAATGTAAAGAATGTTATAGGAAAAAGTAAAGAATGTTTTGGCTGTACAAAAACATATTTGATATGAATAAAGAATATTTAGACGGTTTTCTTGTATATATCTTTTGTTTTCTCTTTAAAGGATTGAGAAAATCAAAAATGGTAGTGTAAATCTGAGGAGCTTTCCCTGAGTGTTCTCCTTGCTAAAAATAAGACAGATTTCTCATCCCAGGATGAAGCGAACATAGAAAAATGGAGAGGATTGTCTTGTATGACTCCTCTCCACATTCCTTTAGGGCGCTATGAGCACTCACATTCAAAACGATAATATTCCTCTGCAAATCTCTCATAAGTCTCTACAATACAATTCAACAATTCCAGTCCTTTTTCCGGGGTTGCGGCCGTAGCATCCCCCAGGATACCATATTGAGGCTTTTGCAGATGGAAGGAGGACCAGTAAATCCTGGCCGCGGCAGGCTGGTCAGGATACAAATCGCCTCTGTGGAATGCAGAGCGGTAGGGGCAGGTCTCATCCTTTGCCTGGCTCATATCTACCAGCTCCGGAGCCAGGGCCAAGACCAGGGAGGTCTCGATTTCACAGGCATGTCCCGCGGCGCCGCCTTGGCTGGAGGTGCGGATTTGGGCGCCTCTGGGACCGATCATGCCCATGGCGTAGGTGAGGGCGGGGATGACATTGTGGGCGTCCGTAATGCGTCGGCAGACCATCTCCAGGATGGCAGGATTCTGGCCATGGGCATTGATGAAAATAAATTTGCGGAAGCCGTTTTTGCACAGGGAATCTGTCATGTCATATACGTAGTGATACAGACTTTCTGGACGGACCGTAACGCTTCCGCCCCATTTGGTCAGATATTGACCGTGGTAGCCGGTAAACACACAGGGCATGACAATGGTGGGGATATGGTCGCCGATGCGCTGGGCTACCAGACGGGCGACGCCGGAAGCAATGATATTGTCTGTGGAAACAGGTAAATGGGGACCATGTTCCTCCAGCATGCCCACCGGAATGAGGATTAATGCATCCTGCTTTGCCAGCTCCTCAACCTGGGGATAGCGGAGATGTTCGTAGAAATAAAATGACATAGGTACTGCTCCTTTCATGACCTTTTGACATGGGTATTCTGTTATGCTATGATTGTAAGAAAACAATCATTAAGCGTCAATAGACTGCGCAATAACTGCGCAATCAATCAAAAATACGCAGAATTAGAGGGAAAAAGATGCTTCTGAATGATCGGCAGAGGGAGCTTTTGGCAGAGGTGGAGGCACGCAGACAGGTGACGGTGGAGAGGCTTAGTCAGGTGCTGTATGCGAGTCCTGCCACGATCCGCCGCGATCTGGCATTGTTGTCGGAGAATGGATATCTTCAGCGGGTGCGGGGCGGAGCAGTGTACAATATGGATGAGACAGCGGACCCCCCGCTGCTTCTGCGAATGAACCGGGATGTGAAGGAAAAAGCCAGCGTTGCCCGGGTGGCGGGCAGACTTTTGCAGGATGGAATGACTCTTTTTCTGGATTCCAGCACCACCGCGGCTCATCTGTGTCCGGAGATTGCCTGCCATCGGGGAATGACAATAATTACCAATAATATGCGGGTGTTTACCGGACTGCTGGATGCCCCTGGGGTGCGCACCATTTTGTGCGGCGGCGAGGTATATTTGGGGGCATATACATTTTCACAGAATGGGCTGGAAATGGTACATGGATATTATGTGGATCTTTTGTTTTTCTCCTGTGCAGGCCTTTCGGCGGAGAATCAAATTTCCGACAAGGAGGAGCGGGTAGTGGCTATGAAACAGGCTATGCTCCAAAACAGTGCCAGGAAGGTGCTTTTGTGTACAGGATCCAAAGTGGGAGCAGCGACCTGCTGCCGGTTGTGTGGTCTGGAGGTGCCGGATCGGGTGATTTGTGATACAGACAGCGCCGGGCTGCGGGAGTTATTTCCGGAGGAGAAGCTTATAATTGCGGGGAAAGATTGAGGTCTGCAGCAGCTAGAACTGTTTCTGGGAAAGCGCTTATGGAGGATACAAGATGTACAAAACAGAAAAGATTTGCAACACCGTTCATGGAGAGATTTATTACTGGACTGTCTGCGCAGAGGAGGAGCGGCCCTGGCTGGTTTTCCTGCCTGGCCTGACAGCAGATCACCGACTATTTGAAAAGCAGCTGGAAGGCCTTGGGGATCAGTTTAACTGCCTGGTGTGGGATGCGCCGGCTCATGGCAAATCCCGGCCCTTTGATCTGGGTTTTTCCCTGGATCATATGGCGAAATACCTTCATAAAATTTTAAGACGGGAGGGGATTTTACGGCCGGTTCTTATCGGCCAGTCTCTGGGCGGCTATATTTCCCAGGCTTATATGGATCTGTTTCCAGGGGAAGCGGCGGGATTTATATCCATTGATTCCTGCTCCCTGCACCGCAGATATTACACGGACATAGAGCTGTGGCTTTTAAAGCATACTAAATGGATGTACCTGTCTATTCCCTGGAAATGGCTGAAACGGCTGGGAACCACGGGAAATGCAGAGACGGAGTACGGCCGGAAAATCATGAAGGACATGTGGAAGGAATACAATAAGAAGGAATTCTGTGCACTTTCCACCCATGGGTTTCGGATTCTGGCAGAGGCCGTAGAGAAGGAGAGGGCGTACCAAATTACCTGCCCGGTGCTGCTGCTCTGCGGGGAAAAGGACAGCGCAGGCTCCGGAAAGCGGTATATCAAAAACTGGATGAAGACAGAACATTACCCCTTTGTCTGGGTGCCGGATGCAGGGCACAATTCCAATACGGACGCGCCAGAGTTTGTAAACAACCAGATTCGGGAGTTTGTCTTGGCGCTGCCTTCAAAGAGGGGATAGGGGGAATAAAATCATTGAACATCCTGCAAAATTGTCGTAAAATTAGGAAAAGTAAGTACGGAGGATGGAAAAATGGTGCCTCAGCTGCCGGAAGAGTTTCTAAAGCGCATGGAGAAGCTCCTGGGGAGAGAAGAATATGTGGAATTCCTGGATAACTATGGAAAAGAACGACGTCAGGCCCTGCGGGTGAACACGGCTAAAATTTCCGTGGAGGAGTTTCAAAAACAATCGCCTTTTTCCCTGGAGCCTGTGCCCTGGGCGAACCAGGGCTTTTACTATGGCGCAGGGGAACGGCCGGGGCTTCATCCCTATCATGAGGCGGGGCTTTACTATATGCAGGAGCCCAGCGCCATGGCTGTGGCGGCTCTGGCAGATGCAAGGCCGGGGGAGCGGGTATTGGACCTGTGTGCGGCTCCCGGCGGCAAGACCACTCAGCTGGCGGCGGCCATGAAGGGGAAAGGCCTTTTGGTAGCCAATGAAATTCATCCTGCCAGGGCGAAGATCCTGTCGCAGAACGTGGAGCGCATGGGGATTCCTCATGCCGTGGTGACCAATGAAAGTCCCCAGGGGCTTTCCCACAGGTTTCCCAAGTTTTTTGACCGGGTGGTGGTGGATGCGCCCTGTTCCGGGGAGGGCATGTTTCGGAAGGAAGAGCAGGCTTGTCTTCAGTGGAGTATGGAGAATGTGCGGCAGTGCGCCCAAAGGCAGCAGGAGATCCTGGAGGAGGCGGCTTCCATGCTGCGGCCGGGAGGACGGCTGGTGTATTCCACCTGCACCTTTGCCCCGGAGGAGAATGAGGGCAGCGTAAGCGGATTTTTGCAGCGGCATCCGGAATTTTCCGTGGAGAAGGTTCCCGCCTGCACGCTGTTTTCCCCGGGACGTCCGGAATGGGTGCAGGGGCCCTGGGAGGTGACAAATACCCTGCGGCTGTGGCCGCACCGGATTCATGGAGAGGGGCATTTTCTGGCTATCCTGGGAAAGGATAAAGGGGAAGTACCGGCTGGAGCGGAAGGGACGTCCGAGAACAGGCAGAAGGATGGATCGGGAAGTCTGGCTGGCTGTGAGCGGGGAAATAACAGGAGGACCAAAAGAGCGGGGAATGACAGAAGAAAAGGTTCCGGGGAGACCAGGCGCGGCAAATCATCCCCGGAGCAGGAGGCTTTGCAGGTTTACCAGGCCTTTGCAGAGGAGGCCCTGGTAAATGCGCCTCAGGGAGTTCCCCTGCTTTTTGGAGAGCAGCTCTATCTCCTGCCGGAGCAGCTGAATCTATCCGGTCTCAAGGTGCTGCGGCCAGGCCTTCATGTGGGAACTCTGCAGAAGAACCGCTTTGTGCCTGCTCATGCATTGGCGCTGGCTCTGGGAGCAGAAGACGCAAGGTTTTGCTGCGATTTGCCCGGGAACAGTCAGGAGGTCCGGGCCTACCTGCGGGGCGAGACGCTTGCCTTGGAGGGGGAGAAGGGCTGGTGTTTGGTGCTGGTGGACGGCTATTCTCTGGGCTGGGGAAAGGCCGGAGGAGGCATGCTGAAAAATCACTATCCAAAGGGACTCCGCAAGGGATAGGGTGGGGGATGGAACATAGACGGAAAAAGAAAGGGGGACGACAATGGAACGGGAAATGGATATGGCTCAGGTTTCGGATGGAAAGAAATACGGGCTGCAGGATATGGTAAAGGTGGGATGCTCTGACTGCGCCGGTTGCTCCGAATGCTGTCAGGGCATGGAGGACACGGTGGTGCTGGATCCGCTGGATCTGTACCGGCTCACAACGGGCCTGGGGAAAAGCTTTGGGGATCTTTTAGACCAGGCTCTTACCCTGGGCGTGGTGGACGGCCTGGTGCTGCCAAAGCTTAAAATAGACGGAGACCAGGGCCGCTGCGTGTTTCTAAATGACCAGGGCCGCTGCCGGATTCATGCATACCGTCCGGGAATTTGCCGCCTGTTTCCCCTGGGACGGATTTACGAGGAGGATTCCTTCTGGTATTTCCTCCAGGTCCACGAGTGTCCCAGGAAGAATAAGACTAAGGTTCGGGTGCGGAAATGGATCGACACGCCGGAGCCTCAAAAGTACGAAAGCTTTGTGCTGCGCTGGCACAATTTTCTGAAGAAAATGCAGGATAGGGCTCAGCAGGCTGTCCAGGAGGAACAAAAGAGCCTTGCTTTGATGATTTTAAAAATTTTTTATGAGAAGTCTTATGAAAAAGAAACGGACTTTTACCAGCAGTTTGATCAGAGGATGGGGGAAATGGAAGAGGCATCCCTTTGCATCAGCATGCGGTAAAAGCTTTCCAGTTCTTTTGCATCCATAAGCACTGGAACCGGATACAGAGGATTGGCTTCTTTGTCTGCATAGTGGGCCAGCTTGGAAATGTCTTCCTCCCGGATTTCCTCAATCACGTCGGGGATGCTGTACTGTTATTTCATGCGTTTAATGGCGTCGATGAAGCGTTTTGCCGCCTCCTGGTCAGGCGTATCCCAGTCTGCCAGATGGGCGGCCACAGCCAGCCGGTGCAGCTTTTTGTGGATGCAGGGGCCGTAAGCTTCCAGCACAAAGGGCAATAGGACGGCGTTTGCCAGACCGTGAGGCACATTGTACTCCCCTCCCAGGGAATGGGCCACGGCATGAACATAGCCCACATAGGATTTGGTGAAGGCGCAGCCGGCGAAAAAGGACGCCCGGAGCATCTGTTTACGGGCCTCCAGATTTTGTCCGTTGGCGTAGGCTGTCTCCAGATTTTCAAAAATCAGACTCACCGCGGCCAGAGTGGTTTCGCTTCCTGTTCCTGCTGTGGTGGGAATGGCAATGAGCAGGGGCAGGCGCTTATGCACCTTTAAAATTCCCTTCATTTTTTCCAGAGGCTGCTTTGGTTTTACAGCGCAGGCGCCTACAGCTTTGGCGCAGTCCATGCTGGAGCCTCCGCCGAAGCCGATGATGGCGTCGCAGGCATTTGCCCGGTACAGCTGCAGCGCTTCAGATACATTGTCCGTGGTGGGATTGGCCACGGTCTTATCATAAAGGCAATAGAAGATATCCCCGGCGGACAAAGTCCTCTCCAGCCGCCTGGTCAGTCCCAGCCTTTGGATGCCAGGATCTGTGATGATCAGCACACGGCTGCACTGCTTTTTTCGGAGAATACCCGGAATAGCTTTTACGCTGCCTGCGATTTTGGGTTTCCGGTAAGGGAGAAAGGGCAGAGCCAGCTTAAAAGCAGTCTGATATGTACGGCAATAGGCTTTTTTCAAAGGGTGCATGAAAATTCGCTTCCTTTCCTTATATAACTCATCTGCACATGGCGAAATTTATTGTAATATAAAAATATTTGATAGTCAAACTGTTTTTGAGAAGCAGTCCCCTTTTTCTGGAAAAAGAATTTGACACCAAAGTATGGATATGCTATAGTATGTAGGTATGAGTTAGCCGATATTCGGTGGCAGGATTCTCCGACCGCTGCTTAATATCCGGTGGATGAAATGATAAAGAGAAGGAGGAAATCACCATGATTTCAAAAGAGAAAAAGACAGCCATCATTGAGGAATACGGCTTAAAGCCGGGGGACACAGGATCTCCGGAAGTACAGGTAGCTATTCTGACTGCAAGGATTCAGGAGCTTACCGAGCATTTAAAGGCCAACCCCAAGGATCATCATTCCAGAAGAGGTCTTCTGAAGATGGTTGGTCAGAGACGTGGTATGCTGGGATACCTGAAAAAGGTAGACATCAACAGATACCGTTCTCTGATTGAGAGATTAGGAATCAGAAAATAGGAAACGAAATACAGGGCGGAGAGGGTTCCGCCCTGCTTTTTTCGCAGACGAACAGGCAGGAAACCGGGACCACTGAAGTATGCATGAGCGTGGCAAGAATTTCGGCAGCTGAAATTTTGTTGTGACAAGGGAAAAAGGATCATGCACAGTTCAGTAGTTTCGGACTCCTGCGAAAAAAAGAAGGAGAATACTATGTATAAGAGTTTTTCAATGGAACTGGCCGGCCGGACCTTGACAGTTGATATCGGAAGAGTGGCCAAGCAGGCCAACGGCGCGGCATTTATGCACTACGGCGACACCACCGTATTATCCACAGCTACCGCATCAGACAAGCCCAGGGATGGGATTGATTTCTTCCCCTTAAGCGTGGAGTATGAGGAGAAGCTGTATTCAGTAGGAAAAATTCCGGGAGGCTTCAATAAGCGTGAGGGAAAGGCGTCGGAGAACGCCATTTTAACCTCCCGCGTCATTGACCGTCCCATGCGGCCCCTGTTTCCCAAGGATTACCGCAATGACGTAACCCTGAACAATCTGGTGCTGTCCGTAGATCCTACCTGCAGCCCGGAGCTGACAGCCATGCTGGGTTCTGCCATTGCCACAGCGGTTTCCGATATTCCCTTTGCAGGTCCCTGCGCCATGACCCAGATCGGCATGATCGACGGGGAGCTTTTGGTGAATCCGGGACAGAATGAGTACAAGGCGTCGGATCTGAAGCTGACCGTGGCGTCCACCCGGGAAAAGGTGATTATGATTGAGGCGGGAGCCAATGAGATTCCCGAGGCAAAGATGATCGAGGCTATTTACAAGGCTCACGAGGTAAACCAGCAGGTGATCGCCTTTATCGACACCATTGTGGCAGAGTGCGGCAAGGAGAAGCATACCTACACCAGCTGCGCCGTGCCGGAGGAGCTGTTTGCAGCTATAAAGGAGATCGTTCCGCCACAAGCCATGGAGGAAGCGGTATTTACCGATGAGAAGCAGGTGCGGGAGGAGAATATCCGCCAGATCACGGAGAAGCTGGAGGAGGCCTTCGCTGAGAATGAGGAGTGGCTCGCTGTCTTATCCGAGGCAGTTTACCAATATCAGAAAAAGACAGTCCGCAAGATGATTCTGAAGGATCGCAAGCGTCCGGACGGGCGCGCCGTTACCCAGATCCGCCCCCTGGCCGCAGAAGTGGATCTCATTCCCCGGGTCCATGGTTCTGCAATGTTTACCCGGGGACAGACGCAGATCTGCAACATCTGTACCCTGGCTCCTCTGTCCGAGGCCCAGAGACTGGATGGTCTGGACGAGAATGAGACAAGCAAACGCTATATGCACCACTATAACTTCCCCAGCTATTCTGTGGGAGAGACAAAGCCCAGCCGGGGACCGGGACGCCGGGAGATCGGCCACGGAGCTCTGGCAGAGCGGGCCCTTTTGCCGGTGCTGCCCAGCGAGGAGGAGTTCCCCTACGCCATCCGTACCGTATCCGAGACCTTTGAGTCCAATGGATCCACCTCCATGGCATCTACCTGCGCATCCTGCATGTCTCTTATGGCGGCAGGCGTGCCCATTAAGAAAATGGTAGCCGGTATTTCCTGCGGTCTGGTGACCGGGGATACAGATGATGATTTCGTGCTGCTGACAGACATTCAGGGCCTGGAGGACTTCTTTGGAGACATGGACTTCAAGGTGACGGGAACCACAGAGGGAATCACAGCCATTCAGATGGATATTAAGATTCACGGCCTGACTCGTCCCATTGTGGAGGGCGCCATCGAGAGATGCCGGGAGGCCAGACTGTATATTATGGATAACTGCATGAAGCCGGCTATTGCAGAGCCTCGTCATGAGGTGGGAGCCCTGGCGCCCAAGATTATCCAGATGCAGATTGATCCTCAGAAGATCGGCGACGTGGTGGGCCAGAGAGGCAAGACCATTAATGCGATTATCGAGCAGACCGGCGTGAAGATCGACATCAACGACGACGGCGCAGTCTCTATCTGCGGCACGGACAAGGAAATGATGGACAAGGCCAAGGGCCTGATCGAGATCATTGTGACGGATTTCGAGGAGGGCCAGCTCTTTACCGGAAAAGTAGTGAGCATCAAGGAGTTCGGCGCTTTCCTGGAGTTCGCGCCGGGCAAGGAGGGAATGGTACACATTTCCAAGATTGCTAAGGGCCGGATCAACCGGGTGGAAGATGTGCTGACCCTGGGCGATGTGGTAAAGGTAGTCTGCCTGGGCAAGGACAAAATGGGCCGCATCAGCTTCAGTATGAAGGATGTAAAGGAAGACTAATAGATGTGATCAGGTACTCCGGTCTGCAGGTTTGCGGGCCGGGGTATTTTTAATGGGTACCCTCAGTGGACAAGGGGAGGAACAACATGCTGAAAGCAGTGATTTTTGATGTGGATGGAACGCTTCTGGACACGGAGCGCATATACATGAAAGCCTGGAAAGAGGCGGGAAAACTTCATGGTTATGAGGTGACGGATGAGGTTCTATTGAAAACCCGGGCAGTCAATACAGCAGAAGCTGCTCTGATTTTCGAGAGTGAGATCGGAAATGGATTCTCCTATAAAAAATGCAGGGCAGACCGGACCCGGATTTCAGAGGAGATGATTTCCAAAGAGAAACATATTTTAAAGCCAGGGGTAAAGCTGCTGCTGGGATATTTAAAAGAAAATCATATTTTGACAGCCGTGGCTTCCTCCACAGAGATCAAAATGACCCGGGAGCACCTGACAAGCGCCGGAATTGCAGATGCCTTTCCGGTTATGGTAGGCGGAGATATGATTCGTAGGGGGAAACCGGCTCCGGACATTTTTTTAAAGGCCGCGGAGCTTCTGGGGACAGATCCGGAGTGGTGCATGGCCATAGAGGATTCCCCGGCCGGGATCCGGGCAGCCTGCCAGGCGGGAATGAAGGCCGTGCTGGTGCCGGACTGCGTGGAGCCTACAGAGGAACTAAAAAGAATGGCGTATGCTCTGGCGGAAAGTCTTGAGGAGATTCCAGCGCTTATAAAGCCTTTGCTGTAGGGGACTGGCACTGCTTTCGGTACTCCCGGGCAGTCATCTGATAGCAGCGCTTAAAGGCCGCGGAAAAATGCTCCGGGGAGGAGTAGCCCAGTTCCCCGGCAATAGAGGAAATGCTGCGCTTGCCGTCGGATAAGAGAATGGCCGCTGCTGCCATCTTGGACTCGGTTTTTTTCTGGAGAAAGGTTTTCCCGTAATATTCCTTTAAAAGCCGTTCAGTCTGGCGGATGCCTAGTCCCAGCCTCCGGGACAAGTCCTCCAGGGAGAGATTCTGATATTCGTAGAGAAAATATTCTTCCAGAATAATAAATTTGCTGTCCCCCAGGTTGGAGGGCCCAAAATGCCGTTTGGCTTTCTGCTTTATCTCATAGTTGCGGGCCGTGCGGACAATGAGCAGGGTGAGCAGGGCTTCCACCTGGGCCATGTACCCCGTATAGCGGTTTTCCAGCTCATAAAAAAGCTGCTTCATGAGTCCGTGGACATCCTGCGTATCCTGGCCGAACCAAAAGGGAGTATTTGTGAACAGCTCCAGGATGGAGGGCGCTTGGGGAGTGGAAACTTCCCCTTTCTTTTTTCTTTGTTTTCCCACCTTCAGATAGACGCAATATTCACACATAGGATCCTCCCGGGAGGGTACCTGGGCGTGCTCCACATGAGGCCCGGTAATGTAGAGGGTGTTGGGCACAATATCGTAGAGCACCTGGTTGATGCGGGCATGTCCATAGCCGGAGGGGATATAGTGGATTTCATAGCTGCTGCTCCCATGGCTGTGACTGGGAATGGTGCGCAGGAAGCGCTCAAAAACCAGGTTCAGAGCATAGAAATCGGTTTGCTCAATGGTGAAGCGGATATTCAGGTCGGTGTAGAGTTTTTTCATGAGGACCTCCGAAGGTGGATAGGTTGGAAAGCGTAAGGGTGGCAGGGAACTGCTGTCCTTAATTTTAGCATGGTGAAAAATGGATGGCAAGGGAGGAACGCATAGAAAGGATAGATAAGGGAATAAAAAATGGTCGCCTGCTTTTAGAAAAACCTTCGAAAAGACGACAAATAAACGACAAAAATGTCTGCTTTCTCTCTTAAATTCACAAAGAAAATAAGTATAATAAAAGTATCAGAGAATTTGCCGGGGCTTCGTTTTACAGTGTACGGTTGTCCGGCAGAAAACGGAGGTAGGAGATATGGAAAAAATGACAGGTGCAATTTTGCCGGGAAACAGTACGGTGGAGCTGAAGGAATTTGAGATTCCCAAGCCCGGGCATGGACAGGTACTGATTCAGACGAAGGCCACGACTATCTGCGGCAGCGATATTCGCTGCATTTACCGGGAGCACACGGGCAAGGGGGCGGAAGGCTATATTCCGGGTATGGTGGCAGGCCATGAGCCCTGCGGCGTGATTGTGGAGGAGGGACCGGGACTGAAGCGCTTTCAGAAGGGGGACCGGGTAATCGTGTATCACATTTCCGGCTGCGGAGTCTGCAACGACTGCCGGAGAGGATATTTTATCTCCTGCCGCAGTAAATACCGGGCGGCCTATGGATGGCAGAGAAACGGCGGCATGGCTCCCTACATACTGGCGGAGGAGAAGGACCTGGTAGCTCTTCCCCCGGAGTTAACCTATAAGGACGGAGCTCAGGTGGCCTGCGGTTTCGGAACGGTTTACGAGGCCATTAAGAAAATAGGAGTCTGCGGAAATGACGCGGTCTTGGTGACTGGTCTTGGGCCCGTGGGTCTGGCCGCCCTGATGTTGGCCAAGGCCATGGGAGCAGAGAAGACCATTGGCGTGGAGATGAATGATTACCGGATCGGGCTTGCACAGAAGCTTGGGCTTGTGGATTATGTGTTTAAACCAGGGGATGATACTCTGGAAAAGATTCTTAAGGTGACGGGAGGTCACGGGGTGGAGCGGGCCATTGACGCCAGCGCCAGCGATCCGGGCCGTCAGTTGGCCATCCGGGCAACCCGGGATTGGGGACGCATTGCCTTTGTGGGGGAGGGAGGCACCTGCAATTTTATGCCTAGTCCGGATATCATTCATGGACAGAAGACTATCTACGGATCCTGGGTCACTTCTCTGTGGAGAATGGAAGAGCTGGTGGAGCGCCTGGTGCGCTGGGGCATTCATCCGGAAGATCTGATTACCCACGAGTTCCCGTTAGAGAGGGCGGGAGAGGCCTATGCCCTGATGGCAGGGGGACAGTGCGGGAAGGTAGCAGTGGTATTTGAATGAGGGAACAGGGTGTTTTCGCATTGCGGATATGCGCTGGCATTTCTTGTAAAACAGGGAAAGGATGAGAAGATGAGAGAGAGAATTGATCCTGGCAGAGTGCCTAGGAGAAAGTTGTATACGGGAGCGGAGATGCCTGCCCTGGGAATCGGCACCTTTGGATCGGATAAATACGGCCCCCAGGAGATTGCCCAGGCCGTGTACGGGGCGGTTCGGGGCGGTTACCGCCTTATTGACGGGGCGGAGGTTTACCAGAATGAGGACAAGATCGGAGAGACGCTTGGGAAGCTGTTTGAAGAGGGGACGGTGAAAAGAGAGGAGCTGTTTATCATTTCCAAGGTCTGGAATGACCATCACCGGCAGGTGGAGGCTTCCTGCAAAAAGAGCCTTTCGGATCTGGGGCTTACCTATCTGGATCTGTATTTTGTGCACTGGCCCTTTCCTAACTACCATGCGCCAGGTTGCGACGGGGACTCCAGAAATCCGGATTCCAGACCCTTTTCAATAGAAGAGTTTCTGGATACCTGGCGTCAGTGCGAGGCCTTGGTGGATGCTGGTCTGGTGCGCCACATCGGCATGTCCAATATGACCATTCCCAAGCTGGAGGCGGTGCTGCCGCTGTGCAGGATCCAGCCCGCGGCCCTGGAGATGGAGTGTCATCCCTGCTTTCAGCAGCAGGAGCTCTTTGACTACGCGGTTTCCCATGAGATTCAACCCATTGGGTATTGTCCTATTGGATCTCCCTCCCGACCGGAGAGAGACCGGACCGCAGAGGATGTGGCGGACACCCAGACTCCGGAGATCGAGGAGATTGCTCGGGCTCATGGGATTCATCCTGCGCTGGTTTGCCTGAAATGGGCGGTACAAAGAGGCCAGATCCCCATTCCTTTCTCGGTGAAGGAGCCCCAATATCTCAGCAACCTGGGTTGTGTGGTGGAGGATCCCCTGACTTCGGAGGAGATGGAGCGGATCAAAGGCGCGGAGAAAAACTGCAGGCTGGTTAAGGGACAGGTGTTTTTGTGGCCAGGGGCTTCCGGCTGGGAGGATCTCTGGGATTTAGACGGAACGATTGTGAAATAAATAGAAGGAGCTGCTCCTTAAGCTGGACCGTGAAATCGTGGAAACATGATTTTGCGGTCTTTTTAGCTTTACAGGGTCCGGAAACTAATTTATTAAGATTTTATGAATAGTGTTGACAGAATGATATTATACGACATATAATATAGCTAAATCAATAATATTATAAGTTTACACATATGGAGAGCAGGCATGGAGATTAGGAGTCATAGTTCAGGCAAGCAGACTTGTTACAGCCAAGGACAGTATCAGGAATATGATTTACCGGAAATGGAAAGATAAGGAGTGGATTGCATGGTTTTCAACACAGGAGCAGCGCTTCTGGATGCGATTGTGCTGGCGGTAGTGTCCAAGGAGTCCGGAGGGACATATGGGTACAAGATCACCCAGGACGTGCGGGTAGCCATTGATATTTCGGAATCTACCCTGTACCCGGTCCTGCGCAGACTGCAAAAGGACGGATGTCTGGAGGTCTACGATATGGAGTTTGGAGGCAGGAACCGCAGGTATTATAAGATTACGGAAGCAGGTTTGGCGCAGCTGGAGTTGTATCGAAGCGAGTGGAAGAGATATTCTACGAAAATATCATACATCTTTGCGGGGGAATGAGACAATGAGAAAAGAACAATTTTTAAAGGAGCTGGAGGCCTTGCTTCAGGATATTTCCGAGCAAGAGCGGGTTGAGGCTCTGCAATACTACCGGGATTATTTTGACGATGCCGGTCCGGAGAAGGAAGCGGACATTATGGAGGAGCTGGGAAGCCCCATTCGTGTGGCGCGGATTATCAAGGAAGGATTAAGTGAGAACGATGGAGAATTTTCCGAGCGGGGTTACCGGGACAACCGGTTTGCGGATAGCCAGGAGCTGGGGTATCGGAATACCGCACAGGGCTCTCACACGAGGGGAAATGGAGGAGAGACCCAGCCGACTCCCAAACAGGCCAATGGCTGGAAGATTGCCTGCCTGATTCTGCTCTGCATTCTGCTTTTTCCAATCATTATTCCTCTGGGACTCGCTGTTATTGCCGTTCTTTTTTCCATCCTTGTGGCAGTTCTGGCTTTGGTGGCGGGGATTGGGATTTCCTCAGTGGCGATCCTGGTGTCCGGAATTATCACAGTGATCGTAGGCTTTGTTCATGTGTTCCGCCTTCCTGTGGTGGGGATTGCGGTTACAGGAGTGGGATTTTTGCTCATGGCCTTAGGGATGCTGCTGACCATTGCTATGGTGTGGTGCGGCGTGAAGATTGTTCCCTGGCTGATCCGGGGAACTGTGAAGGTGCTTCGATATCCGTTTCAGAAAAGAAAGGAGGCCGGTGAGGCATGAATAAATTTGTTAAGGGCTGTCTGATGTTTTCCGTAATCTGTCTTCTCCTGGGAGGACTCCTGCTGGGAATCGGAACCATGATGGGGGCAAGGCCGTATCAGTATATGAATCTGGCTCGTATTGGAAACAAGAATAATTCCTTTCTGTTCTGGAGAAATCCCTTTCGGGATACCCGTGATCTTCAGGATGATCTGGAAGATTTGACAGATGATCTGGAAGACCTGGCAGATCTGGATGTCTTTGATGATTGGGATGACTGGGAGGATTGGGAGAATATGGATGATTCGGAGATAGAGGAATTTCTGAGGGAGGACGATCATTGGCATCACAGAGGGGAAGCGGGAAGCCATATTAAGGACAGCTCCTTAACAGGCTGTCTGGATGAGACTTTTTCTCAGGAAGAGATTGAAAAGCTGAACATTCAGATAGCCTACGGGGAAATCTATATCTATCCCCATGATGGAGAGGGAATCCGGGTTCGGGCTTCCAACTGCGGGAGAACCTTTCAATGCTGGCAGGAGGATGAAAAGCTTCGGATTGAGGATAACCGGAAGAAGCGTGCCGGCAGTCTGATCATGGAACTGTATGTGCCTGAGAAGGAGCTGGCGGCGCTGGATCTGGATCTGGGAGCCGGGCGGCTGTATGCGGAAAAGCTAACGGCCAGAGAGGCAGAGCTGGATCTGGGAGCTGGAATCTGTGAAATCCAGTCTTTGCAGGCCAGAGAGAAAGCGGAGGTTGGAATCGGAACAGGTCAGTTTGTGCTGGGCAGCTTTGAGGGCAGGAAGCTGGACGGTTCCTGTGGAGCCGGAGAAATGCAGCTTAATATTGCGGGAAACTATGAGGAATACGACTATGACATAAGCTGCGGAATCGGCGTTATTGTGCTGAATGGGCACAGGTACAGCGGGCTGGGGGTAGAGAACAGCATTGACAACCATGGGGATAAGAAAATCTGGTTAGATTGTGGTGTGGGAGATCTGCAGGTTACGTTTTCTGAGGATTAATCCCTTAAAATGAGCGAATATGCTCCGATATTAATAGAGGAAAGACAAGAAGCAGAGAGGACAGGGGAAAGGAGAGAAGGGAAATGGAAGAAAAGAGACTGGTAAAATCACAGAGAAGTAAAATGATCTGCGGTGTGTGCGGGGGAATCGGAGAATATTTTAAGATTGACCCCACGGTGATCCGGCTTATCTGGGCGATTCTCACCGTTTTCGGCGTAGGAAGCGGAATCGTGGTTTATATTATCGCGGCTGTGGTTATGCCGGAGGAACCATATTGTTGACTGGGAAATGATTTCCCGTCAGGCGTCAGCAGGCAGAAGGAAAAACAGAGATTTGTATAAATCTGGGAAAAATGGCCATACTCTTCCATAGAAATTTTGGAAAGGAGTATGGTCATTTTATGTCGAAAAAGAAGGAAAAGAAAATAGACTGGGAGAATCTGGAACCCGAGGAGCAGTTGAAATATGAGATAGCGGAGGAATTGGGCCTGCTGGACCGGGTAAAGGAGGAAGGGTGGAAGTCCCTTTCCGCAAAGGAGACGGGAAGAATCGGCGGCCTTATGACCAGGCGTAAGCAGGAGATGAAGGCCAGAGCCCTGAAAGGGGAACAGGAGGAGATGTTGGAAGAGCTGCAGTAAGAGGATAAGGATTGCACAGGCAGGAGGCTTTCGGTATAATAGGTATCAGACAAAGGAGGGAATGTCATGGATACCATTACCATGTTAGATGAACTGCAGGAAAAGGCCTTGGGCGAGGAGTCCCTTCGGAAAAGGCTGCTGGCTACCAGAGATGAGAAAAATCCTCTGGAAGCCTTTTGCCGGATCTGCCAGGAGATGGGGTATGAGCTTTACCCCATGGATGTGGTGGCGGCAGGGGAGGAATTTTATGCCTCCATGCGCCGCAGCACCAACGGGGGCGGAGAGAATTCACCCAAACTGCAGGGCGAGGATGATTTTTATGAGCTGTTTCTGGCTGCGCTGTGACGAGAAACGAAAGGTAAGCTTGGGTGCAGAGGGAGCTTTGGGCGAATCCCACGGCAAAGAGTCCTGTCCGGCGTTTCCCTACAGGGGCAGCCTGGCGATCCGGTATTCCAGCCCGGCCTCTTCCATGAGCCGGATATAGGGAAGAGAGGGAAAATATTCCGGGGAAAAGACTCCGGCATCCTTCCAGATTCCCCGCCCCATCAATTCCAGCGCCAAAGCAGCGCCAAATCCGGTCTGGGCCGCCACGGCCTGCATGTCCCAGTCTTTCAGGGACTGCTGATTGTCAAAGGGCTGATAGAGAAAGTATTCCTGTCTCTGTCCGTCCTTTTTTCCGATGCAGTGAACGCCCACGCACATGCCGCCTGTCATCTCCCGGCCTATGTCCCCAGGCTGGGGAGCACAGACAGCCACCACGTCCCGGGGAATGACCGGGACTCCGTTTACCAATACAGGCTCTGTGCTTCGAAGGCCCAGGGAATTCAGGAGCCGTAAGGCGTGGATCAGGGATTCGTCCAGTGAAATCTTGAAGCTGGCTCTTTTCAGGCCGTAGGAGGAAAGATAGCGGGGCAGAGTCACCACCTCCTCGTGCTCCACCTTTACCAGGGTATTCTCCCCAAAGGGCTCCGGCATGCGGAAGATTTCCCGGCCGGCAAAGGCATCCTCCAGGAGAAAGCCCTGATCCAGGAACCATTCTGCATTGGGATTCAGGACCTCATCCAGGACGGTCCACACGTTAAAGCCGAATTGAACCGTATCTGGGGATGCACCGGGGACACAGAGATTGCCGCCGTCCTTTACGTGCACCTCAAAGAGCTGGTCGAAAAGGTATTCCGCCGCGTATTTTGCAAAGACATTTACGACCCCAGGGTCAATGCCTAAGCAGATACAGGCCATCTGCCCCTTTTCCCGCCAGGCCTCATGCCGGTCAAAGTTGTACTTGGTCATAGGCTCTTCATAGCTGCCCTCAAAGCCAAAGCCAAAGGCAGGATGCTTTTTCGGCACGGACCAGGTGCCCATGCTGGCATAGTCTGCGCCGCCTGCAAAGGCGGCGTCAAAGATAAAGTTGCTCACAAAGGGGGAGGCGGCGTCCATGACAAAAGTGATCCGGCGCTGCCGGATCAGGGAAGTCAGGGCCTCCACGGAGCGGGCGTCCGCCTGGGCGGACTCATAGACGCAAAATCCTGGGGCTCCAAAATCTTGCACCTTTCGGGCGACGGCAGCGGCCCGGGCAGAATCGTAATCCACGATCAGCACATATTCCAGCCAGTCAGCCTTTGGATCCCGTTTTTTTAATACCTTGAGAATACATTCGCCCACAGCGCCTGCTCCTACCAGCATCATGCGCATGGCCGGTGGATCTGCTTTTGACAAGGAAGCAGCCTTTCCAATCCTGTTTTCCATGAGAATTCCTCCTGCTGAATTTTTTGCATCTTTTCTCAAACATGAATTCTCTCTTTGGAATAAATTTCAAAATAAAAAGAGAAACGCGCAATCTTATACAGACATCCGCATTTCTCTGTCCTTTTGCCAGTTGGTTATAGCCACGTAGGCGATGGAAGCGGCAGAACCGCCCATTCTCTCCAGAGCTTCGTCAGGTTATCTTCCTTTTGCCTGTCAGTTTCCGCCAGGGGAAAGATGGACCCCGGACATTGCTTCTTCGGCGCCTTTTTCTGTGGATCCGGGAACGGGAAAAGTCTGGCGTTTCCGGGAGTCAACAGGAAAAGATCTCTAGGATAATCCTCTTCCGAACATATTTGTAGCTCTAGTATACGCCAGGAGAGAAAAAAATACAAGAGATTCGAAAAAAACCATTGACGGGAAAAAGGTTTTTCTATATAATCCAAAGTGCGGGAGGATTCTAAAAAGCATCCCGCCTAATATGGTGGTTCCATGCAAAACAGTATGGAGTTCATTGGTTAGAAGCACATAGGACGGGAAAGTCAGTAAAGCTTTCTCCAGTCCTATTTTTTTGTGCAAGTGATTCGGAAGAAACGGAGGAACATGTGGTATGAAAAAGAAATTTTTTTCCCTGCTGCTTGCAGCGGTGCTGAGCTTTTCAGCTCTGTCCGGATGCGGGAAATCCGAGAGCGGAGAAAAGCTTTATCTCTATAACTGGACGGAATATATTCCTCAGGAAGTGTACGATGCCTTTGAAGATGAGACAGGGATTAAGGTGGTGGAGTCTACCTTTTCCTCCAACGAGGAGATGCTGGCAAAACTGACGGCCGGGGGAACAGATCAGTATGACATGGTGATTGCCAGCAATTACGTGATTGAGGCTATGCTGGAGCAGGAAATGCTTCAGGAGATTAACAAGGAAAATATTACGAACCTGGGAAACATGTCGGACACGGTTATGGGATTGGAGTATGATCCGGAGAATCGGTATTCCCTTCCCTATATGGCTACTATTACCGTGATAGCAGTGAACACCAAGAAGTGCGCGGAGCTTGGGGTGGAAATCCGCAAATTCGACGATCTTCTGAATCCGGCTCTGAAGAATAATATTGTGGTGGTGGATGATGTGCGGGAAATCGCAGGCATTGCCCTGAAGGCTCAGGGGCAGGATTCCAACAGCAGGGATCAGGCTGTCATTGAGGGCACGCTTTCCTGGCTGGAGCAGCTGAAACCTAATATTAAGGCTTACGACAGCGACAGTCCCAAGACCCTGCTGGCAGCCAACGACGTGGCAGTGGGCATAGTCTATAATATTGACGCGGGTCAGGCTATTATGGAAAATGAAGACATTGACGTGGTGTTTACCGAGGAGCCCTGCGAGATCAGTATTGACAACTTTGTCATCACGGCAAATGCAAAAAATAAGGAGAATGCGGAAAAATTCATTGACTTTGTACTGAGGCCGGATATTTATAAGATGATTTTGGATGAATTTCCGGGAGTGTGCATCAATGATGCGGCTCTGGAGGTTCTGGATGAAACCTATTTTGACAATCCGGGGAGCAACGTGGCGCCAGAAGAAATTGAGCGGGCCCATCTGATTGATGAGGTAGGAGAGGCAGTGACCTGGTATGACGAAGTGTTTACGAAAATGAAAACCAACTGAGAACAGAGGAGGTTCCCATGAAGAAGATTGAGATTATCACAAGGCCGGACAAGCTGGAGGATATTAAAAAGATTCTGGCTCAGAACGAGTATTCCGGCATGACGGTGACGGCTGCCATGGGCTGCGGCCGGCAGAAAGCGGATGCAAAGGATTTTGAGGAGCTGAATCTGGAAATGAACCTGCTGCCCAAGATTTATGTTATGACGGTTGTCTGGGATGAGGATCTGGAGGAGATTCTCTGCGAGCTGCAGCAGAAACTGACCACGGGAAGCGTGGGAGATGGGAAGATTTTTATCTCCACCATTGATGACGTGGTTCGGATCCGGACCGGAGAGCGGGGATATAAGACATTATAGACGCTGTGGAGAGTATGGGGAACAGACGGCTTGTCTGTTTTGGGCTGCGGGATAGCTGCAGACAGGGCAAAACCTTTGGAAGCGTAATTGCTGGATCTGTCTGCATGACATAGGACATGTCAGGAGCGAGGAAAAGAATGGAAGATAGCAAAGGATGGGGCATCATTCGCCTTACCGATGTGGATAAGAGCTTTGATGATGAAAAGGTTGTAAAAAAACTAAACCTGGATGTGCGGGAAGGAGAATTTCTCACCATGCTGGGGCCTTCCGGCTGCGGCAAGACCACCACGCTGCGCATGATCGCCGGTTTTGAGCAGCCGGACAGCGGGGAGATCCTGCTGGAGGGGCAGAATGTGGAGGGAAAAAAGCCCAATGAGCGGAATGTGAATACGGTGTTTCAGAATTACGCTCTGTTTCCCCACATGAATGTATTCGACAATATTGCCTTCGGCCTGGTGGAAAAAAAGGTGAAAAAGGACGAGATCAAAGCCCGTGTTCTGGAGATGATTAAGCTGGTGAAGCTGGACGGCATGGAAAAGCGTATGCCCTCCCAGATGTCCGGGGGGCAGAAGCAGCGGGTGGGGATTGCCCGGGCCCTGGTGAACCGGCCCAAGGTGCTGCTGTTGGATGAGCCTTTGGGAGCCCTGGACCTTAAGCTTCGCAAGCAGATGCAAGGGGAGCTGAAGCATTTGCAGCGCCAGCTGGGCATTACCTTTATCTATGTGACCCATGACCAGGAGGAGGCTTTGACCATGAGCGACCGGATCGCTGTAATGAACAACGGGATTCTGGAGCAGATCGGCACGCCGGAGGAGGTATACAATAATCCAAAGACAAAATTTGTGGCTGATTTTATCGGGGAATCGAATATCCTGGAGGGGTATGTAGAGCATATCTATGAGGATGCCATCGGGGTGACCATGGAATCCGGGAAAGCCCGGATTCCGGAGACAGGCTACCAATCCGAGGAGATGGTTTACCTCTGCGTGCGGCCGGAGAATCTGAAGATCGACAGGGAAAAGCATGAGGGGTTTTCCCTGCGGGGCCAGGTACGGGAACATATTTTCATCGGCTCCATCAATAAAACCATGATCGAGCTTCCTAACGGCCAGATGCTGAAGGCGGAAACCCCGGCGGAGGACGAGCTGGTGCCTGTGGGAACCACGGTCAATGTCTATTGGAACCCTGGCAAGGTAGTGGTTATGCGAACTAAAGAGGAAAAAATTTACAATATTATTGAACAATCCGTGCAGATTGAGGGAATGCCCGATGAACCGATTTTTTAAAAAGCACCTGGGAGTGTTGGCAACCGTAGGGCCAACCATTGCATGGCTGGGGATTTTTCTGTTTATCCCTCTGGCCTATGTTATCCTGATGACCGTGCTCACCAAAAATTCCTACGGTGGGGTAGATTTCGTATTTACCCTGGAGAATTATCAAAACCTGTTTAACAATGAATATCTGCGGGTATTCTGGGATTCCATCTGGCTGTCCCTGCAGACCACGGTGATTTGTCTTTTGGTGGGATATCCCTTTGCCTATATACTGGCAAATGCCCCCAAGCGCTGGAAGAGCACCCTGGTTATGCTGCTCATGCTGCCTTTTTGGACCAACTCCCTGATCCGTACCTATGGCTGGAATACTCTGCTGCGCACAGAGGGAATCGTCAATCATTTTCTCCAGGGAATCGGACTCATCAAACAGCCCCTGGAAATGCTATACACAGACGGGGCCGTACTGCTGGGTATGGTTTACGCCCTTCTGCCCTTCACCGTGCTGCCCCTGTACACCTCCATCGAAAAGCTGGATGGTTCCTTATTGGAGGCGGGAAGCGATCTGGGCGCCAGTCAGCTGCATATCTTTACCCGTATTATCCTTCCTTTAACCATGCCCGGCATCTTCGCCGGCTCCATTCAGACCTTCATTCCATCCCTGGGATTTTTCTTCATCTCCGACATGATGGGCGGGGCCAAGACCATGTACATTGGAAACCTGATTAAAAATCAGTTCCTGTCCGCCAGAAACTGGCCTTTTGGGGCGGCGTTGTCCATTGTTTTGATTGTGATCACGCTGATTTTGATGAAGCTTTACACAAGAGTGGGGAGTCTGGAGGACATGGCGTAGGCGCAAGCCGTGCAGGCAGCACGGCGAAAGTGTTGAGAGCCAGACGATCCTGTGTTGTAAGTGAAGAAGGAGGAAGTAAGGATGATTCTTGCCGTGGTATGCACGCTGGTTGCGGGAGCGATAGGCGCGTTTCTGGAGCCGGTTTCCTTTTCGGTATCTCTGCCCGTTTCCGTGATGGGGGCGTTCATTTTGTATCATATTAAACATAAAGGGGATATGTGATGAAAAGAAAGAAAACATCCAGGGAAATCAAACCGGTCAGCATGGCTTACGCCTGCCTGATCTACCTGTTTTTATATCTGCCCATTTTTGTGGTCATCGCCTTTTCCTTCAACAGCTCCAAGATGAACATTGTTTTCCAGGAGTTTACGGTGGAATGGTATTTCCGCATGTTTGACAACCGCCAGCTCATGCAGTCCTTTGTGAACACCATCCTTGTGGCCGGCGTCAGTACGGTTCTGTCGGTAATTATCGGCACTTTATGCGCTCTGGGCCTGTACCGCTTTGAGTTTAAGCTAAAAAATATGGTCAGCAGCTCCCTGTATATCCCCATTGTGATTCCGGAGCTGGTTTTTGCCATTGCTCTGCTGGCCTTTTTCAGCGCCTTGAACATTCCCATGAGTATGTTCACGCTGATTGTCTCCCACGTGACCTTTTCCATGCCTTTTGTGGTAATTACGGTCCGGGCCCGCCTGGCAGGGTTTGATCGTTCCATTGAGGAGGCCGCCCGGGATCTGGGAGCCAATGCCTTCCGCACCTTCTGGAGGGTGACTCTGCCCATGATTGCGCCGGGGGTGATTTCCGGCGGAATGCTGGCGCTTACCATGTCTTTGGACGATGTGGTGGTCAGCTTCTTTACAGCGGGGCCGGAGAGCACGACGTTGCCGTTGAAAATTTTAGGAATGGTGCGAAAGGGCGTGTCCCCGGATGTGAATGCCTTGTCCACCCTGATGATTGTGGGAACCATTGCTATTTTGCTCACCTCTAATTTTATTCAGGAGAGGTTGGAGAGAAAGATGTAGGGAGACGGCTCAATCCTCTTACAAAATCCCTTGCCCCTATAGAAGGATTCGGTTATAATCTCCATAGAGATTAGAATGGAAGAAAGGGGCAAGGGATTTTTTATGCTGGAAATTGTACAAATGACAGAGGATATGGGTGACTTGGTGCTGGAGATGGTGGAGGAATTCTATCACAGCAGCGCAGTGTCCCATGAGGTTCCCATGCCGGTGCTGGAGCAGACCTTCCGGGATGCAATAAGTCCGGATCCGATTCTTACCGGCTATGTGCTGGAAGAGGACGGAATCATTGTAGGCTTTGCTTATGTGACCATGTTTTACGCCTGTGAGGTAGGCGGCCGCTGCCTCATGTTTGAGGAGTTGTTTTTGAAGGAGGCGGCTAGGGGCAAGGGATATGGGACAGCCTTTTTCCGCTGGATTATGGATACCCATCCCCAGGTGAAGCGCTTCCGGTTGGAGGTGACAGAGGAAAATCAAAGGGCTATTGCCCTGTATGAGTCCCTGGGCTTTACCTTTTTGGATTATGGCCAGATGGCGCTGGATCGATGAGAATAGGAAAGAAACGGAGGAAGGAAAAATGAAGGTTTTGATGCTAAACGGAAGCGGCAAGCAGCAGGGGAACACTTACCGGGCATTGCTGGAGGTAGGCTGTCAGCTGGAGAGAGAAGGAATGGAATATGAAATTTTTCAGCTGGGAGGACAGCCTGTTCGGGACTGTATTGGCTGTGGGAAATGTACGGACCAGGGCTGCGTGTTTGCGGACGATAAGGTGAATGAATTTATCGCAAAGGCAAAAGAGGCGGACGGATTCGTGTTTGGAACCCCGGTGTACTATGCCCATCCCAGCGGGCGGATTCTGTCTTTTCTGGACCGGGTTTTTTACAGCAGCAGTAAATCCTTTGCCTTTAAGCCGGCGGCCAGCGTGGCGGTGGCCCGCAGAGGCGGCTGCAGCGCTTCCTTTGATGTGCTGAATAAATACTTTGGCATTTCTCAGATGCCAATAGTCAGCGCTACCTATTGGAATATGGTCCACGGGCGTGTTCCAGGGGAGGCGGAGCAGGATGGGGAAGGTTTGCAGACCATGCGGAATCTGGCCCGGAACATGGCCTGGATGCTGAAATGCTTTAAGCTAGGGGAGGAGCAGGGAATTTCCCGGCCTGAAACAGAGAGAGGCAATATGACAAATTTTATTCGCTGATGAGCGGATGTTTTTGGCAGGAAAGGAAGGAAAGCATATGCAGAAAGAAAAAATTCAGGAACTCATAAGCCTTGCCTTAGAGGCGCGGAAATTTTCATACAGTCCCTATTCCCATTTTGAGGTGGGAGCGGCGCTGCTGGCAAAGAACGGAAGGGTATTTACAGGATGCAATATTGAGAATGCAGGATATACCCCGACCAATTGCGGAGAGCGGACTGCATTTTTCAAGGCGGTTAGCGAGGGCGTGCGGGAGTTTACAGCCATTGCCGTGGTTGCCGGTCCGGCGGGAACGAAAGGAGATTTGGCTATGGGAGCCCCTTGCGGCGTCTGCAGGCAGGTGATGATGGAGTTTTGCGATCCTGGGGAGTTTCTGGTGATTGTGGCGGCTTCTGTGGAAAAGTATGAGGTGTACACCCTGGAGCAGCTTTTGCCCTGTGGATTTGGCCCTAAGGATCTGGGAATGTAGGTGGATGTGCATGGAATGGGAAAAAAAGCGGGCACAGAGGAAACGGGAGCTGCTGTTTGCAGGCTTCCTTTTTCTGTTTGCCGTTCTGAAGCAATTTCTCACCTATGACCTGCCCATTATGGCTGTGCCTACAGGAGTTCACGATGACTGGATCATGGTGCATCTGGCGGATACCCTGCGCAGCGGCCGGTGGCTGGGGGAGTACAATGATCTGACGCTGACCAAGGGCATGTTTTTTCCGCTGTTTCTGGCTGTCTGCAATTATCTTCACATTCCCTATTTAAGCGCCGCCAGTCTGTTCTATACAGCGGGCTGTGTTTTGTTTGTGTATGCCCTGGGCCCTCTGCTCAAGAAATATTGGGCCAAAGGCGTGGTGTACCTGGCCCTTTTGTGGAATCCTGTCTCTTATTCCCTGCAGGCCTTTCAGCGGGTGTACCGCAACAGCATTTCCCATGCCCAGGCGCTCTTTATTTTTGCAGGCTTTTTCGGCCTGTATCTGCGCAGGAGGGAGCCGGTGAGACGGCAGCTGACCTGGGTGCTGGCAGCGGCCTTTGGGACAGTTGGCTTTTTTTATACTCGGGAAGACGCTATCTGGATCCTTCCCTTTCTGGCTGTGTTTGTGCTGGTGTATGGGGGAAGCCTTCTGGGATTATACCAGAGAGAAAGGCAGAGAGGGTATTTGGCCAAGCTGGCGCTTTTGGCGGTTCCCTTTGTGCTTCTGTGGGGCTCAGGACAGGTGATTGCCGGGCTCAATGCGCATTATTATGGAATTCGGACCACAAACGAGCTTCAGGACAGCGGATTTTCCCAGATGTATAAGAGTATGATGGCGGTAAAGCCCAGGGAGGACATTCCCGGCGTTACCATTACCCGGGAAAAGCTTTCCCGCATGTGTGAGGCATGTCCCACCCTGAAAGAGCTGGAGCCCTATTTTGACAGCAGTAGAGAGTTTTGGGCCGGAGAAGAGGGAGATGGGGAAAACTGGGAGGTTCGGGACGGCTGGGTATTCTGGATCATCCGCACGGCGCTGGCCCAGGCTGGGTATTATTGTGACGGGGCCACGGCAAACGAGATTTGCCTCCAGATCCGGGATGAGCTGGAGAATGCCATGGACACAGGCCTTTTGGAACGCCAGGCTACCATGCCCTCCACCTATATGTCTCCCTGGAGGAAGGGGTATCTGGGGGATTTGTTTGGCGCTATGGGAAGAGCCATTGCCTACACCACCGGCTATGAGGAGATGGAGACTCTGATTTACCTCTACAGCGAGCCTGACCACAACGGCGGGATTCCCCTGTTTGAGCGCATGACCGGAAATATGGCTGTGTGGTATGAGTCGGATCTGCTGGAATTTTCCGGCTGGTATGCGGATCTGTCCGGTATGGATCAGGTGGTTTTGCAGCTGGAGAATGAAGCCGGGAATGTGCTTTCTCAGGTGGAATTTCTGGAGAGCCCGGACATTGCAGTATATATGCAGAGCCAGGGGCTCTATGCCAGGGGGATGGAGAAGTGCCGTTTTACGGTGGAATACCATCAACAGGATCAGGAGCCTCTGTATCTGCGGGGATATAGGAATGGAGAAATGGTTGGCTCTTATCTGCTCACGGAAAATTTGGGACGGCAGGAGTCCCATCAGGCCTGGCTGAATATAGACTGGTATTGGGATGTACCGGAGCGCCACGGGATTCTAAACAGGATTGCCTGGAAGGGAAGCGTGCTGAATGGGATCCGGACCCTATACCAGGTAACCGGACCGATTTTGGCAGGCATGGCTTTTCTGGCCTATGTGTGTCTTTGCGTGGAAAGGCTGATGGCTTTGAAACGAAAGAGAAAGGAAAAGGGCAAAGCAAAGAGCAAAGAGGACAGGAGAACCGAGCAGTGGCTTTTCACAAGCGCCCTTTTGGCCAGCTATCTGGTGCTGTTGGGCGGCATTTCCTATTCGGAGATTTCCGGCTGGAACGCCATATTATACTGGTATCTGTCCGGGGGATATCCGGTGATGGGGGCATTTGAGGTATGCGCTCTGCTGTGGGGGGGATTTCTCTGGACAGACAGGCAAAAGAAAAGGCGCACAACAGCAGGCCAGAGAATGGATGAATATTTATAAAAGAAGGCTGTTGTCCAGGTATCCGCCTAAGCGGAAGCCCTGTGGACAGCAGCCCTTTTCACATATCTTAGAATTTCAGGTCCTTAAACAGGGAACCCAGGTTGGTGGTCAGCTCCTCGCTCTTGGGGATCACCACACGCTCCTCGGAAGCCTCCGGAGCGGAATCCTCCATGAGAGCGCGAATGCTCAGGGAAAGCTTTCCTTCCTTCAGAGCAATGACCTTTACAGTAACCGGATCGCCAACCTTTAACACGGCGTCCGGGCTCTTAACCCGCTTGTTGGAAATTTGGGACACATGTACCAGGCCGGACAGGCCATTTCCCAGATCAATAAATGCACCGTAGGACTGCAGGCTTTCCACCTTGCCTTCCATTACATCGCCCACCTTTACGGCCTCCAGACGAGCCTTGCGCTCAGAAGCAGCTTCCTGGCGCAGAATCTTGCGGGCGGAGAGCACCAGTTTTTTGCTTTCCGGATTTACGGTAATCACCTGCACCTTGATCTTCTTGTTGAGCCAGTCCTCCAGATTCTCCACATAGGAGAGGGAAAGCTGGGAAGCGGGAATGAATCCGCGTACACCTTCCACATTGGCGATGACGCCGGCTTTTACCACACCGGAGATTTTTACGGTCAATACCGTACCCTCATCCAGATATCCCTTCAGAGTAGCCCAAGTGGGATCCTCGATTTCTTCTGCAGTTTCCTCCGGCTGAGCCAGAGAGGCCTCCAGTTCTTCCTTCAGGTCATCCATGGTTAAGTTTTCTTCCATTTTTCCATACCTCACTTTTATCTTTTCTTACGACCCACCCTTAGCGGACAAGGGTTTTGTCTGCGTGCCCCAGAAAGGGAGGGAACCGCATTTTTTCTTGGTCAACACCTCTATTATATGGTAAAATGGAAGAGAAAGCAAATGGTAATGTGGAAAAATAGAAAAATAAATAAAAAATGGTATATCAGTTTTCTGCTCCTAGGGAAAATAGGGGAGGGATGAGCTGCTGTAAAAAGGAAAAAAGGAGTGTGCAGGACCATGAATTCATATGTAGAGGTGAGAGGCGTGAGACTGGGGGAGGGCAGACCGAAGATCTGCGTTCCCCTTGTGGGAAAAAATGAGGAGGAAATTTATGAGCAGGCCCGGAAGCTTTGTAGAACGCCGGCGGATATGGCGGAATGGAGGGCGGATTGGTTTGACGGACTTTATGATTCGAAACGCCTGCTGACGGTTTTGCAGGAGCTGCGGAGGCTACTGGGCGAGAGGCCCTTGCTGTTTACCATACGGACTGCCCAGGAGGGCGGGGAGAAGGAGCTTACGCCAAAGGAGTATGAAAGCATCAATCTGCTGGCAGCCAGAAGTGGATGGGTGGATCTGGTTGATGTGGAAGTGTTTCGCATGTCAATAGGAGAGGCGGAGGAACTGTTGCTGGGAGAGACGGAAGAACTGTTCCTGGGAGAGGCGAAGGAACAGCTTCTGGGAGAGGCGGAGGAACTGTTTCTGCAAAAGGAAGGAACAGGGAATCTGGAAAGGAAGGAAAGAGATTGGAAGGAAAGGGGGAGAAAACGGTCTGTAGAACAGAAGGGAACTTGCAGGGAAAAGCGCCGGGAAGAGCAGGAGCAGATCAGAAATCGGCTGCAAGAAGGAGTATATGCGGGAAAAGAGCTGGCACATTTTCTGCAGCGCCCTTATGTTTCCCAGCTAGTTCGTGATCTGCGGGAGACAAAAGTCCCGGTGATCGGTTCCAGCCACGACTTTTCCTGCACACCAGGTACCCTGTTTATGGTTCACTGTCTTCGGGCCATGCAGGAGCTGGGAGTGGATCTCTGTAAGCTGGCTGTGATGCCTGGAGGAGAGGAGGATGTGGTCCGTCTCCTACAGGCCACCTGGCAGATGAAAACCTGTTTTGGAGACCGGCCCCTGATCACCATGTCCATGGGAAACGCAGGGGTAATAAGCCGTGTGGCAGGAGAGCTGTACGGATCGGCCCTCACATTCGGGACGGCAGGACAGGCCTCTGCGCCGGGGCAGGTGGAGGCGCGAAAGCTGGCGGAGGCGCTGGAGCTGCTACACGTGGAGTCGAAGAATCCAGGGCATATTTTCCTCATTGGTTTTATGGGAACCGGGAAAAGCACTGTGGCCTTTCGGCTTCAGGAGCTGCTGGGCCGGGAGCGGATTGAGATGGACGCTGGTATTGAGCAACAGGAAGGGCAGAGGATCACAGAACTGTTTGCCCGGTACGGAGAGGCCTATTTTCGGGAAAAAGAGACGGCGTATCTGCGGTCCCTGGGCACACGGGAGCCGGCTGTGATTTCCTGCGGAGGGGGCGTTGTAGTGCGGGAGGAAAATACATCCTTTATGAAAGGCTGCGGAAAGATTGTGTTATTGACGGCCAGTCCCCAGACGGTTCTGGAGCGTGTGGGGGAAAGCCAGGAACGGCCCATTCTCAACGGAAATATGAATGTGGAATATATTGGACAACTCATGGAAAAGAGGAGAGAGCTCTATGAGGCGGCGGCAGATTTCATCGTAGCCACGGATGGAAAGGATGTGGATGCCATTTGCAGGGAAATCCTGGAGGGAATACAGTCGTAAAAGGACAGTGAAAGCCGGATAGTGCCGGGAGAGGGCGTATGTTTTTCTGTTTTTGGAATATGCTGGTAAAGAGAACGGAAAAGAATCTCTGAGAGGGGAAACGCATGGGCGATCCGAAAATGGAAAATTTACTGAATCTGGCCCTGGAAGCCACGGAGGGAGAGCGGGAGCGATCCCTGAATCTAAACGTGGGATTTGATCAGCAGGAGAGATCCTGGGAGCTGATCGTGAAATACAACGGAGATTTAAGCGGGCTTAGGGAAATGGGAATTCAGGTGGTGGAGCTGCAAAATGAATACGCCATTCTCACAGTGCCGGAGGCTCTGGTAGAGACACTGAGCCAGTGGAGCCAGATTGAATATGTGGAAAAGCCCAAACGGCTTTATTTTGCTCTGAATCAGGGAAAGGCTGCCTCCTGCATCACATCGGTGCAGACAGGGCGGCTTTCTTTGTTTGGACGGGGGGTTTTGGTGGCATGTCTGGATTCTGGCGTGGATTATGCCCATCCGGATTTTCGAAATCCAGACGGAACCAGTCGTATTTTGTATTTATGGGATCAGACGCTTTCGGGAACGCCGCCAAAAGGCTATGCCATAGGAAGAGAGTTTACGAAGGAAGAGCTGGATGAAGCGTTAAAATATGAGGGGCGTCAGGAACAGCAGGCTCTGGTTCCCAGTGTTGATGTAAGCGGCCATGGAACGGCGGTGCTGGGCATAGCTGCCGGGAACGGCCAGGCCAGCGGCGGCAGATACCAGGGAGTGGCCAGCGAGAGCGACCTGCTGGTAGTAAAACTGGGTATGCCCAGAACAGAGTCCTTTCCCCGGACCACAGAGCTGATGCAGGCCGTAGACTACTGTGTAAAAAAGGCGGTTTCCCTGGGGAAGCCTCTGGCAGTCAACATTAGCTTTGGCAACACCTATGGCTCCCACGACGGAAATTCTCTGCTGGAAACATACCTGACAGATATGGCCAACTGGGGGAGATCTGTATTCTGCATCGGCACCGGAAATGAGGGATACGGGGAGGGACATACCAGCGGCATACTGGAGGGGCGGAAACAGCAGTTGGTGGAATTTGCCGTGGGAGAATACGAGACTGTGCTGAATATACAGCTGTGGAAATCCTATGTAGACCGAATGGAGGTGTATTTGATCCATCCCAACGGGCAGCGGGTGGGTCCTCTGCGGGAGGGCTTTGGCGCCCAGCGATTTGTAATGGGAGACACGGAGCTGCTTTTGTATTACGGAGAGCCCACGCCCTACAGCCAGAACCAGGAGATTTATTTTGACTTCCTGCCCCGAAGGGATTACATAGACAGCGGCGTTTGGGGCATTGTCCTGGTGCCGGAAGAGATCGTAAACGGAGAATACCACTTGTGGATGCCCAGCGCAGCAGCTCTGAATCGGGGAACCAGATTTCGAAATCCTGTTCCCCAGACCACGCTGACCATCCCCTCTACGGCGCGGAAGACCATAGCAGTGGGAGCTTATGACAGCAGGAATCTAAGCTATGCGGATTTTTCCGGCCGTGGCGAGCCTTTTGGGGAAGGGATACAGAGGCCTGACTTAGTGGCTCCTGGCGTAGGCATTATGGCGCCGGCTGTGGGGGGAGGATATGAGGCCGTTACCGGTACTTCCTTTGCCACGCCCTTTGTGACCGGGGCGGCGGCCCTGCTGATGCAGTGGGGCATTACAGACTTGAACGATCCCTTTTTATATGGGGAGAAAGTGAAGGCATATCTGCAAAGAGGGGCGAAGAGGCTGCCGGGGTTTACGGAGTATCCTAACGCACAGATCGGGTATGGGGCGCTGTGTGTCAAAAATAGTCTGCCGGGGTAGAATAGAGTGGTTTTTTGGGGAAATATGCACTTTATTTTGTGACGTAAGGTATCGAATAAAGTGCTTATTACGCGTTTATTAAAATGGTTAAGCAAAGCTGACGAAGACTTTCATCCAGAAGTCAGGAGAGAGTTTTGTGTAAATAGCGTTGAGAATATAATTGCCGTGATGGAGGGTGTGCTATGGATGACAGAGCGGTACGTTCTGGTCGTGTTGCGACAATCATTGAGTAATTCAGTAAATTCAAGTTCCAACGGGGTTTTACCATTATGATTTGCGGGATTCTGATGATGATCCCGGAGAACCGATCACTTTAGAATCCCATGTTGCGGTAATTCATTCCAATGAGGTAATTAAAATATCCATTAAATAAATATTGACACTGGAAAAGTTATGAGTTAATATAGGTTCATATTTTAAAGAAAAGGTAGATATGCTATATGTTGGTGGTATCTGTAATGACAAAGAACAACTAAATTTAATAAAGAGGGTAAGCACTAGGGATAGTGTTTTATTTGTGATACCCTTTTCAGCATTATAGAATGCTGGTTGTTTCTGCCTTACAGAATACTGCATACACTGGGAATTATTGTCTTGTTTTGATGAATGAGAAAAAGGAAAGTATGGCTGTAGCGGTCATGCTTTTTTTGTTTTAGACCAACTATGAAATGGAGCGCTGGTTTTAAGACATTGCGGGTATCCCTTCATGGAAAGCCTTGTTTTACTACGTCAATTTGAGACATATGGATTCGTGGTTTCAGTCTGTTTATGACAGGCAGAAACCACGTTTTTTTGTGTCTTGAACGAAAATATATTTCATTTGGAGGTTTTAAA
>JAAWJI010000005.1 GCA_022796795.1 Lachnospiraceae bacterium
TGAACAATACTGACGCAGCGGAAGCAATTTTTTCCCGGTGTACACTTTTCGGCTCTTTTTTTCTCCGTGCCATTGTCTGCCTCCTTATAATTGAACTCAAGGTTTAATTATAAGGGTTTTAAAGAATACTGTCAACTTTTTCATCTAATAACAGAGCGATCCAGGACTTTTTCTTAAAATCACATGTAAAAGCAACGAAAACGAAGCTGTCGCTTCACGAATTTTTATTCGTTAAAGCGACAGCCCCTTCCCTATTTAAATTATATACACTTCAACAGTAAGGTCTTTCCACTGCCCTTCTCGCAGATAATCACCATTTGCCTTGCGAAAAGCCAGTGCCTGAGCGTAATCTATGGTGAAATCGAAGTATAGATTACTTCCCCTCCCTATCGCATATAGCCGCCTGTGCAGCAGCCAGTCTTGCAATAGGCACCCGGTACGGAGAACAGGACACATAGTTCAGTCCCACCTTATGGCAGAATTCCACAGAGGAGGGATCTCCGCCGTGCTCGCCGCAGATGCCAAGCTTGATCTCCGGACGGGTGGAGCGTCCCAGCTCTGCCGCCATCTTTACAAGCTTGCCTACGCCGTTCTGGTCCAGACGTGCAAAGGGATCGGACTCGTAGATCTTGGCCTTGTAGTAGGAATCCAGGAACTTGCCGGAGTCGTCACGGGAGAAGCCGAAGGTCATCTGGGTCAGGTCGTTGGTTCCGAAGGAGAAGAACTCCGCCTCCTTGGCAATCTCGTCGGCTGTCAGGGCTGCACGGGGAATCTCGATCATGGTACCCACGCGATACTGGATATCGGAGCCTTTCTCCTTTTTCACCAGCTCCGCGGTCTCTTCCACGGTTTCCTTTACAAATTTCAACTCCTTGCGCTCTCCTACCAGAGGAATCATGATCTCCGGAACGATATCGAATCCTTCCTCCCTCTCTACTTCGATGGCAGCCTCCATAACGGCCCGGGTCTGCATTTTTGCAATCTCCGGATAGGTGACGGCCAGACGGCAGCCCCTGTGTCCCATCATGGGGTTGAACTCATGAAGCTCAATGCATTTTGCCTTGACTTCTTCCACAGTCAGGCCCATATCTGCTGCCAGAGCTTTGATGTCCTCCTCCTCGGTGGGCACGAACTCGTGGAGAGGCGGATCCAGATACCGAACCGTCATTGGACGTCCCTTCAGCGTCTTGAACATAGCCTTGAAGTCTTCCTTCTGGAAGGGCAGAAGCTCCATAAGAGCAGCCTCTCTGGCATCCTGATTGTCGGACAGGATCATCTTGCGGATCTTGGGAATACGCTCCGGGTTAAAGAACATATGCTCGGTCCGGCACAGTCCGATTCCCTCAGCGCCCAGCTTCACTGCGTTTAAGGTATCCGCCGGGGTGTCCGCATTGGTCCGCACCTGCAGGCGGCGGAACTTGTCGGCCCAGCCCATGATCCGCTGGAAGTTTCCGGTGATGGTCGCTTCCTTGGTCTCAATATCTCCTTTATAAATCTTGCCGGTGGTGCCGTCCAGGGAAATGTAATCTCCCTCCACAAAATGATAGCCTCCCAGCTCGAACCACTTCTCCTCCTCGGAAATCTTGATGTCTCCGCAACCGGATACACAGCAGGTTCCCATTCCACGGGCCACCACAGCCGCATGACTGGTCATACCGCCACGGACTGTCAGGATTCCCTTGGCCGCATGCATACCCTCGATATCCTCCGGAGAGGTCTCCAGACGCACCAGGATCACCCGCTCCCCAGCGCCGTTGGCTGCCTTTGCATCCTCTGCTGTGAAATACACCTTACCTGCCGCAGCTCCCGGAGATGCGGGCAGAGCCTCACCGATGACCTCCCCTGCCTTTAAGGCCTCGGGATTAAAGGTGGGATGCAGGAGCTGATCCAGAGACTTAGCCTCAATGCGAAGCACAGCCTCCTCCTGGGAGATCATTCCCTCGTCTACCAGATCACAGGCAATCTGCAGAGCCGCCGGAGCAGTACGCTTGCCGTTTCTGGTCTGCAGGAAGTACAGCTTGCCCTCCTGGATGGTAAATTCCATATCCTGCATATCCCGATAGTGGTTCTCCAGCTTCTTGGCGATACGCAGAAACTCCTCGTAACACTCCGGCAGATCCTCCGCCAGCTTGGTGATAGGCTGAGGAGTACGCACACCTGCCACCACGTCCTCGCCCTGGGCATTGATCAGATACTCGCCGTAAATCCCCTTCTCGCCGGTGGCCGGATTGCGGGTAAAGGCCACGCCGGTACCAGAGGTATCACCCATGTTTCCGAATACCATGGCCTGCACATTTACAGCGGTTCCCCAGTCGCCGGGGATATCGTTCATGCGGCGATATACAATGGCCCGGGGGTTGTCCCAGGAACGGAACACTGCCTGCACAGCGCCCATAAGCTGTTCTCTGGGATCCTGAGGGAAGTCTTCCTCCTTAGCTTCCTTGTAGACAGCTTTAAACCGGCTGATCAGCTCCTTCAAATCATCAGCCGTCAGATCCGTGTCATAATGTACGCCCTTTGCTTCCTTTACTTCATCAATAATCTTCTCAAAGAAGGATTTGGGAACCTCCATTACCACGTCCGAATACATCTGAATGAAACGGCGGTAGGAATCGTATGCGAAGCGGGGATTTCCCGTCTTTTTCGCAAATCCCTCCACAGAAATATCGTTGAGGCCCAGATTCAGAATCGTATCCATCATGCCAGGCATGGATGCCCGGGCGCCGGAACGAACAGAAACCAAAAGCGGATCTTCCGTATCCCCGAACTTCTTGCCCTGCATACCCTCCAGAAATACCAGAGCCGCATTGATCTGCGCCTGGATTTCCCCGGAGATCCGCTTATCATTCTCATAATAATCGGTGCAGGCCTCTGTGGTTACGGTGAAACCCTGGGGAATCGGAAGTCCCAGATTCGTCATCTCTGCCAGGTTTGCTCCCTTTCCGCCCAGCAGATTTCTCATGCTGGCGTCTCCTTCTTTAAACAGATAAACCCATTTTGCCATTTTGTACCCTCCTAATATATTTTCTTTCCCGCTTTTTCGGCAAAGAAAAAGCGCCTTAGTGTGGTCAACGACCAAACCCTGCGCACACATCTAGCATATCACATATGGAGAAAAAGTCAAGGTACTTTTTGGCAAATTAGACAAAAATCGGGCGGTTTTCCGCCCGATTTGTCTAACTTTTAACATAGTTTAGCCAGGCTCCCTTTCCATGGCCTATGCCCAAGGGATGCGATTCCACTCCTAGCGATACGTATCTCTCTTCAGCACCAGATGCCGGGGCAGTCCGTTAACCATAATTGGCTGCAGCTCTCCCATGATCAGCGGCCGTGCATAGGCCACATATCCCTCATTTACATCACTGCCGTCCTCGGTGATCCACTCTGCGGGTACAGGACGCTCCACATTTGCGATGGCATGAATGTCATAAATGCCGTAGGATACCTGATAGGGTGCGCGGCTGTCCACATTGATGGTGATCATCATGCCGGTCTTTCCCTCGTCTGCTGCCTTGCAGGCAAGGTAGCCCACGTTGAATGCCTCGTTGATATCGGTGAGGGAGGCAATATGCGTTGCCGCTCTCTGCAGGGTGGAGAACTCCACGGCCCGGGTTTTCAGGCCTGTCTCAGCCGCCACCTTGTTTGCCAGGGTAGCCGCGCAGCCAGACAGCTGCTTGTGTCCAAAGGCGTCCACAAAGTCAGAGGCATTGCCCAGCTCACAGACAAAGCGGCCGTCCGCCAGCTTTGCGCCCTCGGATACGGCGATGACTACAGAGGACTTCTTTGCCGCCAGGTCCTTCACCTTTGCCATGAAGCTGTCCATGTCAAAGTCTACCTCCGGCAGATAAATCAAATCCGGTCCCTCGCAGTCTACATCCCGGGAAAGGGCTGCCGCGGCGGTAAGCCATCCTGCATGACGTCCCATGATCTCGCAGATCAGCACGGTAGGCTTCTCGATTCCGAAGCTGGCGTTGTCCCGGATGATTTCCTTTAAGGAAGCAGCGATGTACTTGGCTGCAGAGCCGTAGCCCGGGCAGTGATCCGTAATGGGCAGGTCGTTGTCAATGGTCTTGGGAACGCCCATAAATCTCTGGGGCTTGCCCTTCATGGCCGCATAGTCCGACAGCATCTTGATGGTATCCATGGAATCATTGCCGCCGATGTAGAACAGGCACTCAATGTTGTATTTCTCCATGATCTCAAACATCTTGTCATAAACTTCCTCGTTGCCCTCAATCTTGGGCAGCTTATAGCGGCAGGAGCCCAGGAAGGAGGAGGGGGTTCTCTTCAGCAGCTCAATGTCCGCCTCACCCTTTACATAATCCCGAATGTCCACGATATCCTCATCCAAAAATCCCTGAATTCCGTGATGCATGCCGTAAATTTTCTCTACTCCCAGCTCCATAGCGGCGCTAACCACTCCTGCCAAACTGGAATTGATCACTGCTGTCGGTCCGCCGGACTGACCTACGATGATATTTCCTTTCATTTTCTCTTACCTCCGTGTTTTACACATTTTATGTTGTTCATGAAAACAGCTCCCGGATTTTCCCGGCTGATCGGCTTTTGCAAGTTTTACGCAAACAGCGCCGGTTTTCCGGAGACTGGTCACATCAAGTTTCCAGGCTGCACCTCTTCCTGCAAAGCCTAAACAAACAGGCTTTCCCCTGGCACAGCTCTTCCCCTAAAGACTGCTTCTCTTAAATAACAGCTAAAAAGCCAGCTTCTTTGCAAAATACGCATCCAGCTCTTCGATCTTTACCCGCTCCTGGGCCATGGAATCCCGGTCGCGGACCGTCACCGCCCCGTCTGTCTCAGACTCAAAATCATAGGTGACGCAGAAGGGCGTGCCGATCTCATCCTGCCGACGGTAGCGCTTTCCAATATTTCCCCGGTCGTCAAACTCGCAGTTATAGTTCTTGCAAAGCTGGGTGTAAACCTTCTCCGCTCCCTCGTTCAGCTTCTTGGACAAGGGCAACACGCCGATTTTCACCGGAGCCAGGGCCGGATGGAAGCGCAGAACGGTACGCATATCGCCGCCCTCCAGCTCCTCCTCGTCATAGGCTGCGCAGAGGAAAGCCAGTACCACACGGTCTGCGCCCAGAGAGGGCTCAATCACGTAGGGCACATATTTTTCTTTCATCTCATCGTCAAAATAAGACATATCCTCCCCGGATACATTCTGATGCTGGGTGAGGTCATAGTCCGTGCGGTCCGCAATCCCCCACAGTTCGCCCCAGCCAAAGGGGAACAGGAATTCCAGATCTGTGGTGGCCTTGCTGTAGAAGCACAGCTCCTCAGGAGAATGATCCCGGGCCCGCAGCTCCTCATCCTTCATGCCCAGAGAATGAAGCCAGTCAATGCAGTATTTTTTCCAGTAGGCAAACCACTCCAGGTCTGTGCCAGGCTTGCAGAAGAACTCCAGTTCCATCTGCTCAAACTCCCGGGTACGGAAAGTGAAATTGCCCGGCGTGATCTCATTGCGGAAGGATTTTCCAATCTGGGCGATGCCAAAGGGCACCTTTTTGCGGGATGTCCGCTGTACATTTTTGAAATTCACAAAAATGCCCTGGGCCGTCTCCGGCCGTAAGTACACCGTATTCTTCGCATCCTCCGTCACGCCCTGGAAAGTCTTAAACATCAGGTTAAACTGACGGATATCCGTGAAATCATGCTTTCCGCAGGAAGGACAGGCCACCTGATGCTCCTCGATGAAATTTTTCATCTCCTCCTGACTCCAGGCATCCACAGAGCCCTCCATGGTCATTCCTGTTTCCTCCAGGTAATCCTCGATAAGCTTATCCGCCCGGAAACGCTCCTTGCAGCTCTTACAGTCCATGAGGGGATCGGAGAAGCCGCCCAGATGACCAGACGCCACCCAGGTCTGGGGATTCATGAGAATGGCGCAGTCCACACCCACATTGTAGGGATTTTCCTGCACAAATTTTTTCCACCAGGCCTTTTTCACATTGTTTTTCAGCTCCACGCCCAGGTTTCCGTAATCCCAGGTGTTGGCAAGACCGCCGTAAATCTCAGAGCCCGGATACACGAAGCCTCTGGCCTTGGCCAGAGCCACAATCTTTTCCATTGTTTTTTCCATATCGATTCTCCTCACTTATAAATAATATAGGCCCGCTTAAGCTCTTCCCCAGGGATTACCCTGGCCTGCTTTTTGCCTAAAATTTCCACATTGTCGCTGACATACTGAATGGCTCCCGGAGTAGCTACCAGGACAGGCTCGTTTAAAATCACCACATTTCCACTCCCGCCTGACAGAATCTGCGACCCATCCACAGACGTTCCGGCCGTGTCCACAAAGGACGCGTCAAAATCGTAATCCCCAGCCTCCCCCAGGGTCCCCACGAAAAACTCCACATCATCTTCTTCCGTGGCAAAATCATCATTATAATAGCTGCAGTAATCCATGTAATATTTCGCCTCGTCGCAGGTAATGCGGATCGTCAAAATTCCATCCTCCACAAGGCACTCCTCCAGAAGCACATGATCCACACCAAACTTTCGATTGTACTGGCCCAGCTCCCGCTCCATCATATCCTGAATCTCCGCCACGTCATAGGGCTGTCCGGACTCGTCCAAAAATTCATCGGCAAACACCCGGGTGATCTTTCCCTTCTTGTCCACTGATATTGCATCCTCTTTGGGTTCAAATTTCGAGCATCCTGCCAGAAGCACCATGGTAAAAATCCACATTCCGATTATGTAGAATTTTTTCATAACATTTACTCCCTCCATTTTTACCCGTTTAGTATACCGTCTTTTTCCTATTTTTTCAAGTCTTTTATACATATACAGTTCAGCCAGCCCCTCTGGGGTCTGAGAAAGCCTCCTGGTCAATAGGCGCGTCTGAACGGAAGCTCTTGCATAGGGAAAATCAGGCCCAACTACTTCTCCAGCACCTCCAGCACCTCCAGAGAGTGAAAATGCCCCTCCAGATACAGCTTCCGGTATCGGTTCATCACAGCCCTCACCTCCCCCAGTACCTCAGGAGTCACCGTAAAGGTGTACAGCCTCTCCATGGGAGACGCCGCAATATACTGGAGGGTATACAGGGCCGAGGGGGACAGCTCCAGCTCCTCAAAGTCCACCGGGCACTCTCCGTTGACCACCAGGGTCCGAAGCTCATAGATATAGCGGGCCAGCTCCTTGGGAATGCTCTCCCGTGACAGGGCCCGCAGGGACTGGTACAGGAGACGCAGCATCTCCACCTCATCGTTGGCCTCCCGGGTATAGTAATCCGCGATCTCGCAGAAATAGCAGCCGTAGCAGGCTGCCTCCATATCCAGAGATAGTTCTTCAAAATAATTGGAAATGTGAGCCTGCATCACATTAAAGGAGCTCCGCCCCTCATAGAGGGTGAACTCCCCAAAGACAAAGGGCTTTGCAACAGCCAAAAGGGAGCTGTTCGGTCTCCTGGCTCCCTTTGCAAACGCTGTAATTTTTCCCCGTTCCCTTGTCAGCACCACCAGCCGCTTATCGTAATCCCCATAAGGGTACGCAGCCAATACCAGACCAGTCAGCACGATTGTCTGTCCCATGCTTTTGCTCCCTCATCTCCTTGCCGGAAGATGCCGCGCCCAGGACGACTTCCGTCTGTCCCAGGACATTTTGGGCTTTCTCTCTCCTCCGGTAACTTAAGTAAGCCTCCACGCTTCCTGTCAGCGCAAACTGTTCCCACTCCGCTTCCATCTCGCATCGCCCCTTCTATATGTTCCGTATAACCATAGATTCTCCCTTCGCCAGCTCTTCTATCCTCGAAAAATCTGCCAGCAGAATTTGGGGGAAATGCCTTGACAACCAGTTTTTGCGCTACTCCTCCAGGTCCTTTTTGTCGTAGCCGAAATTTTTGATCAGATAATCGCTGTCCCGCCAATCCTTCTTTACCTTTACCCACAGCTTCAGATTGGCCTTTGTTTCCAGAAGCTGTTCGATCTCATAGCGGGCCGCGCTGCCGATTTTTTTCAGCATCGCCCCCTGCTTTCCGATAATGATTCCCTTATGAGAATCCTTCTCACAGATAATGGTGGCGTCAATATCCGTCAGGGTTCCTCCCTTCCGCTCCTCCATGCGCTCAATGGACACGGCAATACCGTGAGGAATCTCCTCATCCAGGCATTTCAGGGCCTTTTCCCGGATCAGCTCCGCCACAATCTGACGCATGGGCTGATCCGTCACCGTGTCCTCATCATAAAACTGGGGACCGTAGGGCAGATATCGGAAAATCTGCTCCACAAGCGTATCCGTATTCTCCCCCTTCAGCGCAGACACAGGAACGATCTCCGCAAAATCCATGAGCCCACGGTATCCGTCGATAATTCCCAGAAGCTCCTCCCGCTTTACCGTATCCACCTTGTTGATAACCAGGATCACAGGCGCCTTGCACCGGCATAGCTTTTCCCCGATGTGGCGCTCCCCGGCTCCGATGAAACGGGTGGGTTCCACCAGCCAGAGCACCACATCCACCTCCTGAAAGGTCCTCTCTGCGGTCCGCACCATGTATTCTCCCAGCTTGTTCTTGGCCTTGTGAATTCCCGGGGTATCCAGAAACACGATCTGTCCCTTCTCACAGGTATAGACGGTCTGGATTCGGTTCCGGGTGGTCTGAGGCTTGTGGGAGGTAATGGCGATCTTCTGCCCGATGATCTGATTCATCAGGGTGGATTTCCCCACGTTAGGCCTTCCCACCAGGGTGGCAAAGCCAGATTTACAGGCTTCCTTATTCAAACTTTTATCCATATTCTTCTCTTTCTCTCTCATGCAGCAAAGGCTGGACCCTGACTGCATCTGTTAAACGTCTGCTTCCAAACTCTCCCACACCGTTCAGGCGGGGATGACAAGTCAATTCCCCTTATCAGTGGAACAGATTTTTCACTTCTCCAAAAAGCTCCTTCTGGGCATTAAGCTTCTCCTCATTTCCAATGACGCACAGATGCTTCTGGGCCAGGACTGCCTGGAGATAGGCGGCCAGCTCCCGGATGGCTTCACTGTCCGCGGAAAGCACCTGATCCCGCTCCCGCTGCACATCCTCAAAGGTTAGATGACTGAGATATGCTCCCATGGAACGAACTCCCTGGACATGGGGCGTCAAAGGCACATCCAGATCGCTGATGGTTCCAATGATAAAGCGGGTCATGTCACGCTCGGATGCCTGAAAATTTTTCACAAATTCCACGCTATCCTCATAGACCTGCAGGGTTTTTTCCAGGTTGGGATCCCGGTAGGACACCAGATAGGTATCCCCGTTTCTGGAGTAGCTGTTCATGCACCCATAGGCTCCCCCCTTTACGCGAACCTGATTCCACAGATAATCATAGGCCATAATGGTCCGCAGTACCTTCAGGGATCCTGTGTAGGGAAGCCCGGCCTCCCGGAAATTTCCAGCCATGGCCACATACTGAATTTTGGCAGAGGTACGAAGCCCCTCGTTGGAACTGTTGGGCACAAATTCCACGCTTCCCTTTTGGATCCTGTCTGTAAAGAGGGCCCCGGAAAGCTTCTCCGTCAAAGCTTTTGCCTGGGCTAGACTCTCCCGCTGTCCCGTATAGCTGACGATGAGATTTTCCTTGCGGAACAACATATGAACCAGCTCCTGAAGATTTTGAATAAACTCCTCCTTTTTCTCCTCAAAGGCTGCCTCCAGCTCCTCAATTCTCTCATAAAAGGCCACGCCGCCGGTCAGATCGTTCAGATAGGCGGACCGGGAGAAGTAGGACATGGCCCGAAGGAGCGCCATGGAGTGTCCCGCTGTGTTCATCACCATCTGTAATCTGGATTTGGCCTGGGCCACAATCTCATAGAGCCGCTTCCCGTCAGTGAAAAGAGAACGGCACATCATTTCCTCCATCATGGCAAAAGCGAATTCCAGATTCTCATACAGGGTCTTGGCCCGCACCTCAAAGGTGGAGGTGTAAGCCTTGGAATCCCTCACGTCTCCAAAGCCGCTGACACAGGAAAGGATGCCTCCGGTCCTGCGGTTTACCTCGTTGGAAAATTCTGTATACCGGTAGCTTTCCGTATCCACAAAGCCCAGAATTCCCTTCAGGATTCCCAGATAGGGAAAGAGGCGCTGTGGCACCTGGTCTGCCCGGAATATCAGGCTTATATATCCGATCCCACGGGTATTCACCTCATGGAAAACCAGGGTGGTATCCCCGGCTTTTTGTTCCTCGTTGCAGAAGGGCCTTGCCTCCTTCCCAATGTCCTCCCGGGACAGCATGGGAATCTTTTCCAATTCTTCCTGGGTGGAGGGCTCCTCCTGGTAAGCGTGGAGATGCCGGGTGGCCGCAATCAGCTCCCTTCGCTCCTCCGGAGTCAGGGAAGCCTTATATGCTTCCAGCTTTTCCTGAAGCTTTTGGTCCATCCTGGCCGTAAGCCCCTGCTTTGGCTCAATCATTACCAGGGAGGCGTGAGGGTTCTCCAGAAGCCAGGTGCGGATCAGTCCCTCAAAATATCCCTCTCCAATCTGCTCCCGCATAAACCGGAAATTGTCCAGAGCCTCCAGGTGCAGGAAAGGCGCGTCATCTGCGTACAGCCAGCTGTCCAGGACCTGCAGCCCGTACATTAAGCCAGCAGGGTAATTTCCGAAATCCGCCTCCCGATAGCGGAATTCAAAGTAGTTGATGCCTGCTTCCAATGCCCTGGGATCCATGCCCTCCTCCGCGATCCGGGAGAGCGTGCGCTCAATGGTCTCCACAAAGGCTTCCTTCTGACAGGCGTCGGCATTTTTGGCAATAATGGAAAACATGGGCTGACGGATACCATTGTCATAGGAGCTTAAGATATCCTTGCCGATGCCCGCATCCAGCAAGGCCTGCTTTAGGGGCGCTCCCGGCGCAGACAAAAGCACGTACTCCACTACCTGCATAGCCAGATACAGCCTGGCGTCCAACGTGGTTCCCACCGCCTTATTATAGGAAAGATAGGTGTTATGTTCCAGGCTCTCCTCCCCGGAAATGGAATAGCTGCGAGTCACCTGAGCCATTTTCTCAAAGGGCTTTTGCAGCTTCACCTGGGAGTCAATGGGAAGCTTGTCGTATTTTCCCAGATAGGCCTGGTCCAGCCATGTAAGCTTCTCCGTCATATCGCAGTTTCCGTACAGGTACACATAGCTGTTAGAAGGATGATAGTAGCGGCTGTGGAAATCCAGAAACTCGCTGTATTTCAGCTCCGGAATGGCGTCCGGATCCCCGCCGGACTCATTGGCATAGGTGGTATCCGGATACAAAGAGGCCAAAATCTCCCGGTCCAGCACGCCCTCCGGGGAAGAAAACGCTCCCTTCATCTCGTTATACACCACGCCGTTCAGGGTCAGCTCCCCCTCCGGCTCCTCCAGCTCATAGTGCCAGCCCTCCTGCTGAAAAATCTCCTTCCGGTCATAGATGTTGGGATAAAACACCGCGTCCATGTACACGTGGATCAGGTTCTGGAAATCCTGATCATTGCAGCTGGCCACCGGATACACGGTCTTATCCGGGTAGGTCATGGCGTTTAAAAAAGTGTTGAGAGATCCCTTGGCCAGCTCCACAAAGGGATCCTTAGCTGGAAACAGCCGGGATCCGCAGAGCACCGAGTGCTCCATAATGTGGGGAACTCCCGTATCGTCCGGCGCCGGGGTCCGAAATCCAATATAAAACACCTTGTTTGGATCCTCGTTCTCCAAAACGCAGATCCTGGCTCCCGTCTTTTTGTGCCGGAGCAGATATCCCGTGGAATCCAGCTCCTTAATCCTTCTCTCCTCTACCAGCTCATAGGCCTGTACCTGTTCTGCCTTCATAGTTTCTCCTTTCACGGCAAATTCCGCACCATCATTATACTTCTGTCGTTCCATCTGTTTCCTTCTGAAATCTCTGCATCCTGGATAGTATACCATCCTTTTTGGGAAAATAAAAATGAATTTACGAAAAAGACGGGCATTCCCGGGAGAGTCCTGCTCTGCAAGATACCTTCCGCCCAAAGCAAAAAATACTGCGGCAGTCCTTCTTTCCGGAATATGCCGCAGTCCTCTCTATCCGTCTTTTTGTTCCTGCGCCAGAGTAAAGCGCCTTCCGATAAGATTCTCAGTCCTGGGCTTCCTGAGACTCCTCCTCCGGCATAATCTTGATCTGGCCGCTGTTCAGTTCATCCACCGCAATGGACAAAGGCTTTCTGCCGTCCCCGTTTACCAGAGGCATCTCGCCTCCAATGATCTGCCTGGCCCGCTTGGCTGTGGCCAGCACAATGGAATAGCGGCTGTTTACCACCGGCGTGTCGCCTTCCACATCGCCGTTCACTGCCTTCATTAAATCTGTGTATGAGGGATGTAACATATTGATTCACCTGTTCTTTCTGCCATACTGGCTCTTGATTTATAGAACTATTTTTGATCTTTTGATTTCCAACTCAGAGCCCGGACCGGATCTTCTCTATCAGCGCCTGACTGCGAAAGGCCCTGGCATGCTCGCTCTGCATGATTCCATGCACCTGCTCCGCACAGGCGTGGATCTCATCGTTGACCACAAAGTAGTCGTACTCTTCGATGCCCACAGCCTCCTCCCGTGCCCTGGTCATGCGGCTTTCGACAACCTCCCGGCTCTCTGTTCCCCGCCCCTCCAGACGGCGCCTCAGCTCTTTGGCGCTTGGAGGCGACAAAAACAGCAGCACAGAATCCGGGAAATGCTCCTTGATCTTCAAGGCTCCCTGAATCTCGATCTCCAGAATCACATCTCTTCCCAGGGACAGCTGCTCCTCCACATAGGCCCGGGGAGTGCCGTAATAATTCCCCACATAGCTGGCATATTCCACCAGCTCTCCGGCCTGGATCATGGCCTCAAATTCTTCCCTGGTCTTAAAAAAATACTCCCGTCCCTCCTGCTCCCCGGCCCGGGGGGCTCGGGTGGTGGCGGATATGGACAGGGCATAGGAATCATATTTTTCCAACAGCGCCTTTAAAAGAGTTCCCTTTCCGGCTCCTGAAAAACCGGATACTACCAGCAAAATCCCTTTTTCTGCCATAAGTGTTCCCCTTATTCAATATTTTGAATCTGCTCCCGCACCTTTTCGATGCCGGTTTTCAGCTCAATGGCATGATTGGAAATCTCCAGATCATTGGCCTTGGACAAAATGGTGTTTGCCTCCCGATTCATCTCCTGCGCAATAAAGTCAAGCTTTCGTCCCACGCTGTCCGTCTCGGAAAGGGTGGACCGGGTATGCTCCATATGGCTGCGCAGGCGCACCGTCTCCTCGTCCACACAGATCTTATCCGCATAGAGAATCACCTCCGCGGCCAGCCGGCTCTCCTCCATCTGACTGTCCTGCAAAAGCTCCTTCACTTTATTCTCCAGCTTCTGCCGGTATTCTGCCAGAATCTGGGGCGAACGGCTCTCAATGAAATCCACATGGGACGTCATCTCGTCAAGCTTGGCCCTAAGGTCTCTCTCCAGATTCTCTCCCTCGGCCACCCGGGTCTCCACGAACTGCTCACATGCTCCCCGGAGAGCCTGCTCCAAAAGCTGCCACAGCTCCTTCTCATCCACCTGCTGTTCTTCCATCACCAGCACCTCCGGGTAACGGGAGAGAGCGCCTGCCTGCACCTCATTTTCAATCCCGAAATCCTGAGCAATCTGGTTCAGATACCGCCAGTATTCCGCGGCCACAGTCCCATTGTAGTGCAGGGTCAGATTCTGTTCCGTCAGATCCTCATAGGTGATAAACACATCCACCTTTCCCCTCTGGATGTACCCCTTCAAAAAGCTTCGCACACTGGACTCAAAAAAGTTCAGCTTCTTGGGCATCTTCACATTCACATCCAGATAGCGGTGATTGACAGACTTCATCTCCACGGTCATCCTCCGCTCCCCCTGGGACGCCTCGCATCTGCCAAACCCGGTCATACTCTTTACCATTGCTTTTTCTCTCGTTTCTCCTACATTTTTTAAATTCCAGCCAGCCATACATCCGCTCCCAAAACTTCTGTCCGGCTCACTGCTCGCAAGAATAAAAGGCAGCATACCTCCTCTGGTGTAACCTGCCTATTTCCTCCTATTTGAATCATTATACTTGAATTTTAAGGGTGCGTCAAGTATACTAAAAAAATGGCCCCAAAAGAACCAGTAGATCGTTGCGATGCATAAAAAAAACGGAGGTATCATCCCATGGCTTTCGACGGAATCACCATTGCAAATTTAAGGGAGGAGCTCTCAGAAGCCCTGACCGGCGGACGAATTACCAAGATCGCTCAGCCGGAGACGGACGAGCTTCTCCTGACCATAAAAAGTACAAGGGGACAGTACCGGCTGCTGCTCTCGGCAAGCGCCAGTCTGCCCCTGGTCTATCTCACGGAACAAAATAAACCAAGTCCCATGACAGCACCCAATTTCTGCATGCTGCTGCGCAAGCATATAGGAGGCGGCCGGATTCTCTCCGTCACTCAGCCCTCCCTGGAGCGGATTCTGCACCTGGAAATCGAGCATCTAAACGAAATGGGGGATCTGTGCAGAAAAACCCTGATTGTGGAGCTCATGGGTAAGCACAGTAATATTATCTTCTGCAATGAAGAAGGCATGATCCTGGACGCCATCAAGCATGTGTCTTTTGCCGTAAGTTCTGTGCGGGAGGTCCTGCCCGGGCGTCCCTATTTTATCCCCAAGGCCCAGGATAAGCTTGATCCTCTGACAGCCTGCCACACGCAGCTTCGCCAGGCGATTTTTTCCAAGGCTTTTCCTCTCTCCAAGGCTGTCTACACCTCCCTTACCGGATTTTCTCCCCTGATGGCTGAGGAACTGTGCTTTCGGGCAGGCCTTGACTCCGACCGCTCTGCCGCCTCTTTGGAAGAGCCGGAACAAAGAGCTCTCTGCCATGCCTTAGAAGGCATGCTTTTGGATCTTAAGCTTGGACATTTCACCCCTCAGATTGTTTACAGGGGAAAGGAGCCTGTAGAATTTGCCAGCCTCCCCCTGACCCTGTATCAGGACCTGGAAGCCCGGACATTTTCCAGCGTCTCAAAGCTTCTGGAAACCTATTACGCCTCTAAAAACGCCATTACCAGAATACGGCAGAAATCCGCGGATCTGCGAAGGGTGGTTCAGACTGCCCTGGAGCGGAACCGAAAAAAATACGATCTGCAGGTGCGCCAGCTTCAGGATACGGACAAGCGGGATAAGTATAGGGTCTACGGGGAGCTTCTCAACACCTATGGCTATCAGCTGGAGCCTGGCAGCAAAAGCCTTACCGCCCTGAATTACTACACGGATTCGGAGATCACCATTCCTTTGGATCCCACCCTCACCCCCCGGGAAAATGCGCAGAAATATTTTGAGCACTACAACAAGCTTAAGCGGACCTATGAGGCTGTCACCAATCTTTTGGAGGAAACTCAGGCGGAAATCCAGCATCTGGAGTCTATCAGCACAGCCCTGGACATTGCCCTGCTGGAGGAAGATCTTCTGCAGGTAAAAGAGGAGCTCATGGAATACGGCTACATCAAAAAGCGGCGCAGCCACGAAAAGCGGCCCAAAATCACTTCCAAGCCCTTCCACTATCTCTCCAGCGACGGTTTCCACATGTATGTGGGAAAAAACAATTTCCAGAACGAAGAACTGACCTTCCGGCTGGCCACTGGCGGAGACTGGTGGTTTCACGCCAAAGGAGTCCCCGGTTCCCATGTGATCGTAAAGGCAGAGGGAAAGGAACTGCCGGACCGCACCTTTGAGGAGGCGGGACGGCTGGCCGCTTACTACTCCAAAAACCGTGACAACGAAAAAGTGGAGATCGACTATCTGCAGCGGAAACATGTGAAAAAGCCCGGGGGCAGCAAGCCAGGCTTTGTAGTCTACTACACCAATTACTCCCTGGTCATTGACTCGGATATCAGCGGACTTGTAAAGCTCTAGGAGCCGGCTTCTTTGGGAGGCCTTTGCCGCCGCTTTCCGGCTTTGTCAAAAACCTACAAAAAGTTTAAATATTTCTTAGGATTTTTTGCTCTGACTTGCAATTTTTCCGGTCAATGCTATACTTATTATATTATGACACAAATTGTCGGTTTTTGTACCCACCAGTCTGTGTCCTTACTATTTTAATAAAGCAGTCTTTTTTCAGGGCTGTTGATGAAAAGGGGAGGAATTTGAATGTCAACCAACACAAAATCGATCCGCCGTCTCCTGTGTCTGTTTCTCGGACTCTGCTGCGCGTGGATGCTGCTGTGCGGTTCCGTAAGCTTTGCCGCCCGATCTACGGGTACCGTAAAAAATAAAATCATGAATGTGAGAAGCCAGGCTTCCACCGGCTCTTCCGTGGTCTGCAAGCTGAGCCAGGGCACCAAGGTAACCGTCCTGTCCGAGACCACCGGCGCCGACGGCATGAAATGGTACAATGTATACTTTGCCTACGGCGGAGACACCCGGGAAGGCTTTGTGCGTGCAGATCTCATCAATATCGCCGGCGCAGTCAACACTCCGGCAGGGGGAAACACCACAGTCACCAACAGCGCTCTTCGAAGCGTGCGTCCCAACGCCGCCATTGTGCGTTCCTATCCCTCCACAAAAGCGGAGATCCGCACCAGGCTGTTCCAGGGAACCGTTGTGACGGTAGCCAGTGAACAGACTGCGGACGACGGCCGCAAATGGTCCAAGGTATCCTACAACGAAAATGGTTCCACCAAGGAAGGGTATATCCGCAGCGATCTGCTGGGAGCAGCTCCTGCAGGCTCTACCATGACTCCCACCACAAGCACCACTCCCGGCAATGGAAACACCACCTCCGGGGCTTCCAAATATGTGAACACCAACGTAGCTGTGGTCCGCACCTATGCCTCCACAGACGCGGATGTGCGCACCAGGCTGGTGCGGGGAACCAACGTAACCGTGCTGAAAACCGCCACCGGACAGAGCGACGGCCGGACCTGGTACAAGGTTTCCTATAACAGCAACGGTGTCAGCGGGGAGGGATATATTCGGGGAGACCTGCTGGCGGACGGTACCAGCACCCCCAGTACAAACACTCCGGGTACAAACACAGGATCTGCCGGCAGCAAGGCCACTGTAGTTCCCGTTGTGGCCAATATCCGCTCCTACGCCTCTCCCAACGGAGATGTGCGCAGCAAGTTAAGCCAAGGCACTGTGGTTACTATTCTCTCTGAGAAAACCGGGGACGATGGAAAAAAGTGGTATAAAATTTCCTACAGCTTCAACGGGGCTGCTATGGAAGGCTATATACGGGGAGATCTGCTGACCATGGGCGGGTCGGGCACCACCGGCACTCCCACCACCCCTACCACGCCTCCCCCGGCCAACAATAACAATTCTTCTGGCTCCGGCGGCATCGCAGAGGTCATGAGTTATGCCTCTCCCTACGCAGATGTGCGCACCACTCTTCCCAACGGAACCAAGGTAACCATTCTCAAGGAGGTTACTGGAGAGGACGGCCAGAAGTGGACCAAGATTTCCTTTGAACAGGATGGAAAACGTGTGGAGGGATATGTGCGAAGCTCCATTTTGAAATAACAAGACAAAAAAGGCGCCTGGGGCAAAAAGCCCTTGGCGCCTTATACTTTCTCCTAATATGAATAAAAACAAAATTCTCTATGCACACTGCAGCACAGCCTGCCCTGTATGTATCTCAATCAGGTGCAGAATCGCCTGTACCACCTGATGGCAGATACGGACAATGTACATGCAGTCTTCCTCCACCGAGTGCTTCACCCGCAGATATTCTTCATGGGAATTCTGGATAAACTGGAACACAGCCTCCTTGGTCTGGAACCTGCGCACCTCAATCTTATCCCGGTAGGCATCCTTGCTGTTCACATATTCCCACAGCTTAAACTTCAGATCCTTCTCATAATAGCAATGGTCCTTAATATTCCCCGGGTAAATCTTGTTGTGGGGAAAGGTAAAATAATCTGCCAGGTAGTGAATTACCTGACCCAGGTTCCGCATAAAAGCCCTGGCATGCTCCTCCAATCCCTGGCTGTCCTCTACCAGGCGGGTAATCCGCTCCTTCAGCTGGTCAAAGGTTCCGTCAAACTCATGCCGGGTGGTTAAAAAGGACGGTACGCAATCGGGAAGAATACTGCCCAGATAAAAGGCCTTCCGATGCTCCACCATCTCCGGTATCTGCATATCCTGCACAATGTATTTTGCAAGGGAAATATGTGATTTCTTTCTCACGGGTGTTCCGCCTCCTGCATCTTTGCTTATGATCTTAAGAAATCCTACAGCGATTGAGACTTATTCTCAACAGCTCCTATCATACCGCGATTTTGCAGGAATGTCCAGTGTTTTTTCCTGGTATTTTTAAAATCTTTTGCATTTCTTTAGACTTTATAATTCAATCCCTTTTCGTGCAGATATTCCCCGATCATAGGGATGCTTGACCTTGCGGATTTCCGACACGTAATCCGCAAGCTCCAGAAGCTCCGGGGACGGATCCCGGCCTGTCAGCACCACCTCCAGGCTTTGGGGACGGTTCTTTAAAAACTCCAGCGCCGTTTTCTGGTAAATGAGACCATGGTTGTAGGCGCTCATAAACTCATCCACAATCAAAAGATCCAGGCCCTCCTCCTCCGCCCGGCGGGCGGCATCCTCAAAAAGATGGGTATAGGCATGGGCCGCCTGTTCTTTTTGCTCCTCTGTCATATTCCAGAAAAATCCGAATTTCTCCTGACAGCAACAATAGGGAATACCAAGCTTTTGCAGCATGCTCACTTCCCCGGAGGTGCCATCCTTCATGCACTGACAAAACAGCACCCTAAGGCCGCTGCCCGCCGCCCGGACAGCCAGGCCTACAGCCGCCGTGGATTTTCCCTTTCCGTCCCCGCAATAAATATGCAGCAATCCTTTTTTCATAGTATTATTCCTTTCTGTCTTTCCTCACAGAAGCTGCACATACATCCATCCCAGATCCACTCCCACATAGAGAAGTACCACCAAAACCATGGTCAATAACGCCGTGGCGTACAGCAGCACATTGGCCCGGCGGATATCCTCAGCCTCCACTTTTTTTATTATATCACCGATGGTAGGCTTTTCATACAATTTTCCAAAATAACAGGCGTTTCCCGCCAGCTGAAGCCCCAGAGCTCCCGCCATAACCGCCTCGGTGTGGGCCGAGTTGGGACTGGCATGATTGGCGTGGTCTCTGCGGTAAATCCGCCAGGCATTTTTGGTGTCAAAGGGCGTAAAAACCGTGGCTGCAATCATGAGAAGCGCGGACAGGCGGGCCGGCAGATAATTCACCACATCGTCAAGCTTTGCGGCCGCCCGGCCGAAATACAGATATTTCTCATTTTTGTAGCCCACCATAGAATCCATGGTATTGATGGATTTATAGAAAAATCCCAGCACCGGCCCGCCCAAAGCCAGAAATAAAAGGGGCGCGATAATGCCGTCGGAGGTATTCTCCGCCACAGTCTCAATGGCTGCTTTTGCAACGCCCTCCTGGTCAAGCTCTTTGGTATCCCGTCCCACAATCATGGACACAGCCTGCCTGGCTCCTTTTAGATCCTGCGCCTTTAGCGCCCGGTATACCTTCATGCTCTCATCCTTCAGAGAACGTGTCGCCAGGATCTGATAGGAAAACAGGGTGTAAAGAGCAAAGAGAAGCCCCTGGTTCAGCTTTCCCGCCCCGTAAAGAATCAGGGCAGGCGCTGCCGTGGTAATCCCGGCAACCACAAGGACCAGCAGCGCGCCTGCTGCCAGCTCCCCCTTCTTTGTCTCTGGAAACAGGCCCCGCAGCACCCGCTCGGTCCCTGTAATCAAATGTCCCACCAACCGGATGGGATGATAGAGCCAGCGAGGATCTCCCAGGGCCAGGTCAAGCAGAAAGCCCAATAAAAGGGCTGATAGGGTGAATCTCATACAGTCTTACCTCGTCTCGTTTTTCCAATGCTTCCTCATCCAGAAGAGCCGTAAAGCCCTCCCCGTTTTTCACCTGCCAGTGATAAAAGGATTCCCGGGGCTCTCCAAAGGCCTCCAGGATACTCATAATGGTTCCTCCATGAACCACCAAAGCCAGATCCACAGCCTCCCTGGAGCCCGGCTCCCCAAGCGTTCCCTGTTTGGCATAAGCGAAAACCTCCCTTTCCTCTGCCAAATGACACGCTCTTTCTTTCCTGACAAGTCCCATATGCAGCACCCGCCGAAACCCCTCCCGGCATCTGGCGCAAAAGGACTCATGGCTCTCCCCCTGGGGAAAGGGAAGAGAACCCCCGCTGTCCACCCAGGCCTGATACCGGGAATCTGCCGACAGCTCCTCATAATTTTTATTCTCAAAGGCCCCGAAATCACACTCCCGCAAAAGCTCCTCGGTCTGGACCGCAATCCCAGGATAAATCAGACCAGCGGTTTCCATACAGCGCCTCAGGGGGCTTGCAAAGACCAGTTTTGCCAGAGGATAAACGCCTCCTTGAATCTGCTCCCTACCCTCCTGGCATAAGCACTCATCCGTGACACCGATATAGCGCCCCAGCAGATTGCCCTGGGTCTTTCCGTGACGGATCAGACAAATCCTATACATCTTTGATCACCGTCCCGATTCCACACATGACCCGGTGCACCTGTTTTGCCTCCCGGGCCAGGGCGCAGCACAGGCGCCCGGCTCTCTCCCGGTATTCCCGGTCAAAGGCATCCACCGGCACCACGCCGCTTCCCAGCTCATTGATCACCAGAACCACCCGGGGATTGCGCTCCAGGAGGGCCTGGGGCAGCGCCTCCAGAAATTCCGGCTCTCCCAGAAATCTTCGGATATATTCGTGAAAGTGCAGCACCAGACCGGCTTCGAACACCGCCTTTTGCTCACAGACCAACCCGTCCGCCACATCCCTTTCTTCTATCTGAAATGTCTCCCTGGCATAAGCCTTCTTTCCCTGAAATGCCCCGCCAATTACCAGTTTCATCTTGTCTTCCTCCTGACTGCCTGTTCCTTTTTCCTGTCTGCACGTCTCCCAAACTTATGTCCGGCTAATCTTTCCAGCCTCTCTATATCTTCTCTTTCCGGGCTTTTCCTCCTGCTTCCTTCGCATCCTTCCTACAGAGGAAGACGCGCTGCTATCAGCACAAAGGCTGCCATGACCAGCTCGCAGACCTGCACAAAATATCCCGCCAGATCTCCTGTGATCCCTCCAAAATTCTTTTTGGACATATGATAGTAATGTCCAAAGGTTCCTGCAGCGCCCAGAAGAACTGCAACGCCGTACCGGGGCTGCACTGCGCACACCCAGATACTGCCTGCCAGGATAAACAAAACCATAACTGCCCGCACCCGGGCCTTCTGGGCCGCGTCGGAAAACATAGCCACCAAGCCTGTATTCTTTGCACAGGGAAAGCTTACCACCGCCAGACCGCTTAAGGCCCGGGACAGTACATAGCCTCCTGCCAGCACCCCCAGCTCCTCTCTCCCAAGCTCACTGAATACCCCCAGAGAAAGGAGAAAATAGCTAATTCCCACGATGATGGCAAAGGCTCCCGCATGGGAATCCTTCAGAATCTCCAGCCGCCGCTCCATGGGCTGATAGGAGCTTAAAGCATCCGCCGTGTCCAGAAATCCATCCAGATGGATTCCCCCGGTAACCGCCACCGGAATCAATACATACCCTGCGGAAATCAGAAGAGTCCCTTGACACAGCAAGGGGCCTAAAAAACTCCAGCCATACTGCAAAACTCCGATCACCACACCGATCAGAGGAAAAAAGCACATGACATAGCGCATATTTTCCCTGGTCCACTCTGCCCGCAGCATGGGGATCCGGGAATACATGGCAAATGCAATTTTAAAGCTGTTCCACAGTCTCTTCATGGCTTCCTGCTCCTCTTTTCCTCTTCTCTTTCGCCTGTTTCTGAAACACGGGAATCCCGTATACCACTTCCACCACCTCATCCGCTTCCTCTGCCATCCGGCAGTTGATCTCTCCCAGATACTGCTGATACTGGCAGGTCTTGGGGTCATAGGAGATGCCGTCGGAGAAAATCTCATTGGTAACTACCACCACATGGCTGCACTGCCGTCTCAGACCCTTAAGGCCTGCAAGAACAGCCTCCACCGTGCTCTGACCTGCCCCGCCCTGCCCGTACATCTCATTTGCCGTTAGGTTGGACATACATTCCAGCAAAACCACAGAATTCTTTGGAAGCACAAGCCCCCCAAGATCCGTATACCGCTCCACGGTCTCAAAGCGCTTCTCCTTGCGCATGGCCCGGTGACGCTCAATCCGTCGTCTGCTCTCCTCATCAAAGGGCATCATGGTGGCAAGATAGAAAAGCTTCCCTCCCGCACTCCCGGCCAGTTCCACGGCCTGGCTCTCGGCATATTCTGATTTTCCGCTGGCGCTTCCGCCTGTCACTAAGATCAACATGGGAATTCCTCACATTTTCTCAGAAAATTTACAGCGATCTCCGGATTGGAATAATAAAACAGATGGGGAAATCCTGCGTACAGAGACGGATTTGCGTGACCGCACAGCCAGCTGCGGTTCCGGAGAGGCTTTCTGGCCAGAAGACTCTCTCCGCAGCTCTCACTCTCCCAGTAGTGGAACTCATGTCCCCGCACCTGTTCCCCCTTCTGCAAAAACATTTGATCCTCCTGGGCCGTCAAAGTTATGTAGCCGAAACGCCCCAGACGATCCGTGCGGAAGGCTTTTCCCGGGACTACTCCCGCCATGGGATAGAAAATCCCGTCCTGTCCCTCCAGCTGCTCATGCAGATACAGGAAGCCTCCGCACTCGGCAATACAGGGCATTCCCTTCCGGACAGCCTGCCGGATATTCTGAAGCATGGAAGTATTTGCGCTCAACTCCCTGGCATACAGCTCCGGATACCCGCCGCTTAGGATCATGCCCTGGCATCCCTTGGGAAGTCTCTCATCTGTCAGAGGAGAAAATTCCACCAAAGCTGCCCCCAGCTCCTGCAAAAGCTCCAGATTATCCGCATAGGTAAAGCAAAAAGCCTCATCCTTAGCTAGGGCAATGGAAAGACCTTTGCCTTTGCCCTTCCCCTGTCTCAGCTCCTTTCGACGTTCTTCCCTTAGTTCCTCCAAAATCTTGGGCCCATCCTGCGAAATTTCGGGCGCCTCCCCGGCCAGCTCCAAAAGCCGGTCCAGATTGAGAGTCTCCTCCAGGACTTGGGCAAGCTTTTTAAGCTTCTCCTGTAAGGCCTCCACCTCATGAGGAAGCACAAGACCCAGATGCCGGCTCTCCAGCTTCAGCTCCGGCACCGGCGGCACATATCCCAGCGCCTCCAGGGAAAGCTGCTCCCAGGCCAGCCTTTTCAGATCCGGATACATCCCCTGGGACATCTGGTTGAAAATCACGCCCTGGATTCGGCTGGGTCTCTGGTATTCCAGAAAGCCCTTCAGAACCGGGAGCACAGACAGGCTCTGCCCCCTGCAGTTTACAATGAGAATCACGGGCATTTCCAGGGTTCTAGCCACGTCAAAGGAACTGCCCTCCAGGGATATCCCCCCCAGGCCGTCATAATATCCCATGACTCCCTCCACCACGGAAATATCCTGACCAGCGGCAGCTCTGCCAAAGAGGTACCGCGTCGTTTCCGGTTCGGTAAAAAAGGTATCCAGGTTCCGGGAGCGGGTTCCGATAACCCGGCTGTGAAACATGGGGTCAATATAATCCGGCCCGCACTTAAAAGAGGCGGTCCGAAGTCCCCGATCCACCAAGGCCTGCAAGATCCCACAGGTCACCAGGGTCTTTCCGCTGCCGCTGGCCGGTGCTGCCAGCAGGATCCTGGGGCAGCTCATGGCCGTCTCCTTCTTCCCGGTTTTCCGGCTCTCCCAAGTTTTCCGGTTCTCACCCGCATCCCGGCTCCTGCCAGGCGCCGCATACACGTTTCCAGCATTTCCCTGCGTTCCCACACCTGAAGAGCTCCGTAATAGATCCCCATACAGGTCTGAATTCTCTGCCATTGTCTCCATATTTTCCTGATTTGTTCCACAGATGCTCCGTCCCTTCTGCTGCATTTTCCTAATTTCATAGTTCCTGCCCGGTCCCTGTGCAGGACACGATAAACACCGGATTCTGTCCGGTCAGGAGATGATAGCTTCCCAGGGTCCTGGCCTTTGCAATGCTAAGCTGCAAAATCTCCGTCTCCCCCAGAGGAAGCCTGGAAAGGCAGGCCTGGATCTCTGAAAGAGTCTCCAGGGTAACTGCATTGATCACCAGACGAATCCGGGGATTTTTCTCCAGCAACCGCGCCAGGATCTCCCCCAGATTCCCGGAGGATCCTCCTATGAAGGCGTGGGTGGGCGCAGGCAATTCCTCCAGGGCCTCCGGTGCGCTTCCCCTGACCACCTGAATGTTGGGAGTGCCAAACAACCGCATATTTTCCTGGATTAACCCGGCAGCCTCCTCTTTCTTTTCCACCGCGTAAACCATGCCCTCCGGGGCCTGCAAAGCCATCTCAACCGACACAGAACCGGTTCCCGCTCCCACGTCGTAAACCACCGCGTCCCGGGGAAGGCACAGCTTAGCCACAGACACACTTCTTACCTCGCTCTTGGTCATGGGCGCCTTTCCCCGGATAAAAGCCTCGTCCGGCACACAAGATGGAATCCGGGAACACGCCCCCGGATTTTCTATGAGAGCCGCGCACAGCTCCCCAAAGTGTTCTCCCGCCAGCTCCCCAGGGCTTCCGCTCCGCAGACATTCTTCCGGATAGTGAAGTCTCTCTCCCACAGTCAGCTTCACCTGTCCCAGGCCGTACTCCTCCAGCTGCCGGCATAGCTCCCCAACGCTTCCGGAACCGCTGAGCAGGGTAAACACCTTGGGATTTTCCCGCACAGCCGCCACCAGATTACTCTTTCTTCCATGGACGCTTAGGAGTTTCACATCCTCCCAGGAGGTTTTGAGACGGCTGCACAGATAAACCACAGAGGAAATTCCCGGAAGCAGGTTTACCTGAAAGTCTGTGTCCGCAAAAGCCTCCAACAGCCCCTTGGCGCCGCTGTAAAAACCCACATCCCCGGACAGAAGCACCACAGCCCTGCCGTACTCTGGATGGGCCGTCAGATAATCCCGAATCTCCAGGGGACGGTAACAGGAATACATGGGCTTATGCATTTCCTCCACGCAGGCCAGCATACGCTTTGCCCCGATCAGACAGTCTGCCTGGCGGCAAGCCTCCCACACCTCCCGGGTCATGTTTTCTGGCACGCCCATGCCGATTCCGGCTAGGATTACCTGGCGCTTTTGCCTTGAATCAGAAGCCTCCTGTTTTCCCTTTAAATCGCCAGACAAGATCTGCTCTTCCAGCCGCAAAGGCCTGGACAGGGAAAACCGCTGCTCCAAAATCCGGCAGACCTGCTGGGGAGATTTTCCCGGCTGCTCCCCAGGCCGCCCAATCAGCACCACCTGGACTCCTGCATTCTTTGCCGCGGCCAGCTTTTCCGGAAATCCGCCAACCTTTCCGGATTCCTTGGTGACCAGATACCGGGCCTTGACCTGCCTCAGCATGGCCTCGTTCAGTTCCTGGGAAAAGGGGCCCTGCATGCACAGCAGATGCGTTCCCGTAAATCCCATCTCCTGACATCCCCTCACCACCTCCGGCATGGGCAGAACCCGGGCATAGAGCCGCTCCTGATAATCCCTAAGCTGTGTAAAGGCCGCCAACTCCTTGCTCCCGGTGGTCAACAGCACATTCCCGCTGGTTCCCTGCAAATATTCCACGGCAGCCTTTGTATCCTCCACCACCGTACAATCCGCTTCCTCCACCAGGGATTCCTGGCGGATCAGGCGCAGGTACTCCCTTCCCGTCTGCTGGCAGGACTCACGAATATTTTTTGACACCGCAGACGCATAGGGGTGGGTGGCATCCACCACCAGATCCGGCTGCTCTTGAAGGAACAGCTGTTCCATAGCCTCCTGATTAAGACGGCCTGCCTGTACCTTAAGATATTCCTCTGTGTTCAGGCGCTCCACCAGCTGTTCCCCATACTCTGTGGCCACGCACGCCAACACAAAGACTCCCTGGCGGCTTAACTCCTGGGACAGGATACGCCCCTCTGTAGTCCCTGCAAAGACAATTACCTGTTTCATTTTTGATCCATTCCTTTCGCCGCCATCTGTCGTAGCTCTTCCCCTGTAAGGCGGTATATGGTCCATTCCTCCATGGGCTTTGCCTGCATAGAACGATAAAACTCAATGCTGGGCACATTCCAGTCCAGGCAGGACCACTCCAGACGGCCACAGCCCCGCATGTAGGCAAGGGTGGCCACATGCTGAAAAAGCGCTTTTCCGTATCCTTTTCCCCGGTACTCCGGCATGACAAACAAGTCCTCCAGATAGATCCCGGCTCTTCCCAGAAATGTGGAAAAGTTGTAGAAAAACAGCGCATAGCCCACGGCTGTCCCTGCTGCCTCCAGTACCAGCACCTCCGCCGTCCTCTTCTCAAACAGCCACTCCTCCAACAGCTCCTTCGTGGCAACCACCTGATCCTCCAGCATCTCATAGGCAGCCAGGGCGTGGATAAATCTTAAAATTACCGGCACATCCCTTTTCTCTGCCATGCGTATTTTTACCTTGGTTTCCTGCATTTCTGTTTCCTGATGTCTTTTTTCACACATGTAACCACCATGATCCTTTACTACCCCTGCGGCATCCAAAAGCCTTGTATGCCGCCGCCCTTTTCAGCCCGGCTCCTGCAAAAACCGTACCTGAAAATCTCCACATGCAATCGCTGCCGTAACCCCTCTCTCTGCCATACGTCTTTGCACCAGCACCCTTCCCCCTGCCAACAGGGCCGCCCGCTCACAGACATTTCCCACTCCCGTGGTCTTTTTTACAAATTCCGATTCCGACAGTCCCCCCTCATATTCCGCCCGGGACAGCTCCTCCGCAGAATAGGTGAAAAAAGGAACGTCCCACTCCCGGGCCAGGCTTAAAAGCCCGGGCTCCTGTTTCTTTAAATCGATGGAGGCTATGGCCTGGATGCTACGCCTGGAAATTCCGCTTCCGGCAAGGGCCTGCTCTGCCAAAGACCGGATATCCGCCGGATCCGCTCCCCGTCGGCAACCCATACCCAGCACGGCAATTCTGGGAAAAAGCTGCAAGGTGCGTGCAAAGGGCCTGCAGTTTTCCCGGATGGAAACGGCAATTCCCAGAGAAGCAGTCTTTGCCTCTCCCCAGGGCAAAAGTCCCCCTGGCAGCTCTCCGGCCACGGGAAATTCGCTAAACCAGCCCACAGTCTTGTTCTCCAAAAGGACTGCGGAAACCTCCTTTGCCAGATCCTTTTGATAAAACGCCAGATTCTGCTCCCTTGCAAACACATCCACCGCAAACTTCCCCGAAAGATCCGTTGCCGTTGTGATTACCGGCTGGGCCCCCAGCCAGGCCGCCACCTGCAAGGCCAGCTCATTGGCTCCTCCCACGTGCCCGGACAAAAGAGAAATCACAAACCGAGCCTGCTCGTCCATGCAAAGCACGGCCGGATCCGTAAGCTTACTCTTCACAAAGGGGGCAATGCTGCGCACGGCAATGCCTGTGGCGCCCACAAAAATCAAGGCCTGACACTGGTCAAACTGCTGCCTGGTCCACTCCTTAAGAGGGCCGGACACCTCCTCCACCTGACACTCCCCGGCGCAGGCGCATTTTCCGTAGGCCCTACAGTCCCATCCTTTCCCTCGAAGCTCCTCCCGGATCCTTCCGGCATGCCCGCAGCCTGAGCGGGTAAATCCTATTATCGCTGCCCGCATGCTCTTCTCTGCGCCTCCAGCTTCTCAAGCAGACCATCCGCCTGCCTGGTCTTTCCCAGCAGTCCCTGCCGGTTGGAAAAGGTAATCACACCGATTTCCATTGCGGAACCGCATCTGTGATTTACATAAAACTCCATCCGTTCCATCAGGACCTCCATCACAGGGGATAAAAGCCCAGCCTCCCCTAAAAGCTCCAGGGCGTCGTCTGTGGTGACGCATTCCATAAGCCTCCTGCAAAGCTCCTGATCTGCCCCACAGACCGCTCCGTGGGCCGTAAGGATTTCCATGCGTCCATCCGCATTGCGGGAATGCGTATTCATAATGCCAGCCGCCAGCTTCACAAATTTCCCAATGTGTCCGACAAGCAGCACTCCTTTGGCCCCCTCCTCCAGCGCAGCGTCCAAAGCCTCTCCCAGAAAATTACTGCATTTCACCGACTCTTCCAAAAGTCTGCCCCAGGTTTCCCCCAGGAAATCCGTGCCGTAATTACCTGGCACCAGAATCAGGTACGCTCTCTGATTGGCCAACTTCATACGAATCTCCGCCCGAATGCTGGCAATAAGAGCCGACTCGCTCATAGGCTCCACGATCCCGCTGGTTCCCAGCACCGACAGGCCGCCTACAATGCCAAGCCTTGGATTAAAAGTCTTCCTGGCAATCTCCTCCCCGCCTGGAATGGAAATGACCACCTGCATGCTTCTCTGCTCCCCATACCGACCGCAGATCTCCAGCACAGCCTCCTCAATCATCTTTCGTGGAACCCGGTTAATAGCCGCGGCTCCCACAGGCTGTTCCAGGCCTTTTTTCGTCACCCGGCCCACACCCACGCCTCCGTCAATACCAACAGTCTGGGAATCCTCTTTGGGTCCTATGGACACCCGTGCATAGACCAAAAGACCGTGGGTGGCGTCCGGGTCGTCCCCCCCGTCCTTCTCAATGGCGCAACTGGCCCAGTTTTCCCCCCAGCTTACGTCCTTTACCTCCAGGCGAAGCAGAATTCCTTTGGGCGTCAGCAGCTCCACACAGGGCGCCTTCTCCCCGGACAATAACAGCAGGGCCGCCGCCTTGGCCGCCCCGGCCGCACAGGAGCCTGTGGTATAGCCCAGACGCATCCTCCTATTATGTTTTACCACAAATTCCTCCAGCATACAATTCCCTCATTTCCCCTTTTTCCTGCACCTGCTTTTTCCCAGTGCCGGGATCCCTTTGCCGGGGCGAAAATATCCACTATTTCTGATGGGTATACTCCTCCACATTTCCCTGGGCAAAGCTTGGCATCCGGTCATAGATAGCCAGGGCATACTGGTAAAGGCTCAAAAGCGTTACGCCTCCCGTGCCCTCCCCCAGCCTCATTCCCGCATGCAGAGGAGCCTTCATGCCCAGGGCATCCAGCATCAGCTGGCCCGCCGGCTCCGCGGAGCAGTGGGAAGGCACCATATAGGCCTTGGCCGCCGGGGCCAGAAGCGACGCCATATAGGCAGCCACAGAGGAGATAAACCCGTCCATAATCACCGGGGTCCGTAAGCTTGCTGCCCCGATATAGCAGCCGATCATGCCTGCAATATCCAGGCCTCCCACCTTTGCCAGCACGTCCAGCACATCTCTCCTGTCTGGCTGGTTCACCGCAATGGCCTGATGTATGGCTGCGATTTTCTTTTTCAGACCCTCGCTGGAAAGCCCGGCTCCCCGTCCGGTCATGACCTCCACCGGCTGCTCCAGCAACACAGCGGCGCAGGCGGAGCTGGTGGTAGTATTTCCGATGCCCATCTCTCCTGTGAAAAACATACGATACCCCTGGCGGTACAGCTCCTCCACGGTTTCGATTCCCACAAAAATTCCCTCCAGAGCCTCCTGGCGGCTCATGGCCGGCCCTTTTGCCATATTGGCCGTTCCATACCGCACCGGACGGTTTATGATCCGGGGATGTTTTCCGTCCACCAGCATGCCCACATTTACCGGGATTACCTCTGTGCCGTGAAGAGATGCCATAATGCACACGGAAGAAAGATGGTCCCCCATATTTTCCAGCACCTGAGCCGTCACCTCGCTGCCGGTCTGGGTCACTCCCTGGGCCACAACCCCGTTATCCGCCCCCATAACCACCACCGCGGACTTCTCAAGCTTTGGCCTGGGATTTCCGTAAATTCCGGCCAGCTGTACAATCATATCTTCCAGCATGCCCATGGCCCGCAAAGGTTTACATAAGGAATCCCAATGCTTCCAGGACGCCTCCATGGCCGACTCATCCAGGGGTTTTATTTTCTCCACGACCTCTTTTAACCGCGTTTCCAGTTCCATGTGTCTTTCCTCCTGCTCTTCTTCTCGTTTTGTCCCACCATTCCCTGCCCCCTCTTTTCCCATACTGCCTGCAGATTGTATCAGCCTTCCCTGTGCTGCGAATCCAACGGATCCCACCCTCCCAGGGCGTTCTCTTACCTTCCGCCCTGATAGAGCATAGCGTTGCAGATAGCCGCCGCAATATTGCTGCCTCCCTTGCGGCCCCGGGGCACGATACAGGGAACCCCTGCCTCCAAAATCAGCTCCTTGGCCTCCACCACGTTTACAAACCCCACCGGTGCGCCGATAATCAGGGCCGGTTTTTTCTTTCCTTCCCGGATCAGCTCATAGAGGCGGATCAAGGCTGTGGGGGCATTTCCCACAGCAAAAATCACCTCCTGGGAAAGTTCCATGCCCCGCTCCATGCAGACCGTGGCCCTGGTACAGCCCCGTTTTGCCGCTTCCTCTGCCACCTGGGGATCGCTCATAAAGCAGTACACCTGTCCCCCATATTCCTCCATTTTCTTTTTATTAATGCCGGACGCAGCCATCTGGGTATCTGTCACAATGGACGCTCCCCGCTGCAAAGCCTCCACGCCAAGCCTTGCTGCATTCTCAGAAAAGAAAAGGTTGTCCCCATAGTCAAAATCCGCTGAGGTGTGGATGCAGCGCTTTACAATGGAGAATTCCGGCTCCGGCCAGGTGCGTCCTCCAAGCTCTCCCATGATGATTTCCATGCTGCGCTTCTCGATTTCCATAGGTTTTACAATCTGTATCCGCTCTAAATGCTTATTCTCCATCCTGGATTCCCGCCTCCAATATTTCATAGATTTTTTTCATATCTAAAGACCGCCGCACCAGATCCGCCAGCTTATCGTACTCCGCCTCCTTGTGGGCTTCCAGATCAAACTGCCAGTCTGCAGGGTCAAGCCCCTGATCCAGCATAAGCTTCCGGATCACAGACTCCGCCATGCCCGGCGTGTCAAAAAGCCCATGGAGGTAGGAGCCCATAACCAGACCGTCCTCCCGGCTCAAAGCGTCCACCCGGTTGTTTTCCAGCCGGATCAACTCCCGGCAGCCTCCCAAATTTTCCGTCTGCCCCATGTGAATCTCATAGCCGGTTACCTGGGTTTCCTGGTATTCCTGAAACAGTCCCGCCTTCTCCAGGAGCGTTCCCGAGATCTGGGTTCTTGTCTTCTCCCTGGAAAATACGGTGCGGGCATGAAGAAGGCCCATGCCCCGCAGGGTTCCGCCGTGTTCCACCCCGTGGGGATCACACAGCTCTTCTCCCAGCATCTGAAATCCTCCGCAGATGCCAAGAATGGGAATCTTCTTCTCCGCCAAGCGCAGGATCACGGCCTCCATACCAGTCTTTCGCATCCACAGCAGGTCGTCCATGGTGTTTTTCGTCCCCGGCAGGATCACCAAATCCGGTTTTCCCAGCCTTCCCGGATCTCTTACATAACGCAGGGAAACTCCATCCATGCGCTCAAAGGCTCCGAAATCCGTGAAATTGGATATGTGGGGCAGACGGACCACCGCCACATCCACGCCAGAGCCCACAGCCGTCTGATCCAGCCGGTCGGACAGGCTGTCCTCGTCGTCAATATCCAGCCGCTCCATGGGCACCACTCCCAGCACCGGGATCCCCACGCGCTCCTCCATCATGGCAAGTCCAGGCTCCAGGATCTTTCGATCTCCCCGAAACTTGTTAATGACCAGGCCCTTAATATAGCTCTGTTCTTTCTCCTCCAGAAGCTTTACCGTACCGTAGAGAGCCGCAAACACACCGCCCCGGTCAATATCGCCTACCAGAAGCACAGGAGCCTTCACAAGCCTGGCTAGCCCCATGTTTACAATATCGTTTTCCCGCAGATTAATCTCCGCCGGGCTGCCCGCCCCCTCGATGACAATCACGTCATAGGCCTCTGCCAGCCGGTTGTAGGCCTCTGTCACATGGGAAACCAGCTTTGCTTTGTTGGCATAGTAATCCACGGCCTTCATATTTCCCAGCACCTGGCCGTTTACAATAATCTGGCTCCCCATGTGACTGGTGGGCTTCAGCAGAATAGGGTTCATATCCACAGTGGGCTCAATGCCCGCCGCCTCCGCCTGCATGGCCTGAGCCCGGCCGATTTCCAGGCCGTCCTTTGTGATATAGGAGTTCAGCGCCATATTCTGAGACTTAAAGGGAGCCACCCGGTATCCGTCCTGGCGGAATACACGGCAAAGCCCTGCCGTCAGAAAGCTTTTCCCTGAATTGGACATGGTTCCCTGGACCATGATTACCTTTGCATTTCTACTCATTGCTCCATCTCCTCTATATTCTTATCCGCCAGTACTGTTGCAATGGCCTGCAAAAACCGCCGGTTCTCTTCCCGGTTTCGAACAGCCGCCCGGTAATGCTCCGGGTCCAGCCCCCGATAATTGGCGCACCGGCGAAGAATCACGCCCTCCTGCAAGAGCTTCTCATAAAGCCTGGTCTCTCCCGGCGCCCGAAAGCACAGGTAATTGGCTGTGCCCTCATACACCAAAAGTCCCAGCTTTGAAAGCTCCTCCCGCAGAAACTCCCGCTCCCTGTCTACCGCCTGTCGGGTCCTTACAGGAAAATCCGGATCCTCCAGGGCTGCCATACCGGCTTCCTGGGCCAGGCCGCCCACCGCCCAGGGCTGTCCGGCCCGTCTCATGGCCTCCAGAAGCTTCCGATTTCCGGAGAGCACATAGCCCAGCCTAAGCCCGGGGATGGCATACATTTTCGTAAAGGATTTCAGGATGATCAAATTGGGAAATTCTTCCAAATATCCCTTGCAGGTAATCTTCTCCTCCCCCTCCACAAAATCCAGAAAGCACTCGTCCAAAAATACCGTGGTTCCCAGTGTCCGGGCCTTTTCCAGAAGCTTAACAATCAGGCTGCGCTCTGTGAGAAGCCCGGTGGGATTGTTGGGGTTGCACAAAAACACGGCTTTTGTCCCTGGCTCCAAGGCCTCCACAAAAGCCTCCCCCACCTGCATATTCTCCCCAAGGGCATGGAACATCAGCTTTGTCCCCACCTGGCCCAGGGCTTCCTCATATTCCGCAAAGGTGGGGGCGGGTAGCAGGGCTTTCCCGGGCCTTCTGGCATAGGCAAAGCGATAGATGAGATCCGCTCCCCCGCTGCCGCAAAGAATTTGCCCGGCGTCCAGTCCTTCCTTACTGGCAATGGCCTGAACCAGGCGGCGGCACAGGGGATCCGGATAGCGCTGGGTCTGTTCCATGTGATCCAAAATTGCCTGTCGCACCCGGGGAGGAATCCCCAGAGGATTGATATTGGCGGAAAAATCCAAAAGCTCCCCTGCTGCCCTGCCGCTCTGCCTGGCCGCGCCGTAGAGATCCCCACCGTGAAGCAGACTGGGCTCCTGATCCATATCCTGTTCTGTTTTTTTCTCCTGATGTCCCTGAATCATAGCCAGCCTTTCCTTTCTTCCTCTTCTGCAAACATTCCTTCTTTATCCCTGCCGGATGCTCCTCTTTTCATTTTTCCCATGGCACACTTCCAAAACTTTCCAGCCATCTTCTGTCCGGATATATCTCCTTCAAAGCTTTCCGATATCCTGACAGCAGCCTTCCTAAGGGCCTTGCAGCCCCTCAAGACCTTGCCTCCACGCTGCGGCCTTGCAGAATCACATTCCTCATGCCTTCCGCCGTGTACTCCGCCGCCGTAGCATACACAGGAATCCCAGCTTTTTCTGCCGCCCGCTCTGTCACCGGGCCAATGCAGATAACCCTGGGAAGCCCCTGTCTATGGTCCACCATGGAAGCGAAGGCCCGCACTGCAGATCCGCTGGCAAAGGTCACATAGTCCATTTCCGGAAGGATGCGGTTCAGCTCCTCCCCCATGCGCAAATCCGTTCCCGTCTGGTACATGGCCACAGCCTTCCAGGGAATCCCGGCCTCCTCAAGAGCCCTGGGAAGCTCCTGGGACGCCTCCCGGGCCCTAAGCAGCAGCACCGGCTCCGAGGAAGACAACTGGGGAATCCACTCCCGGGCCAGATCCTGGCTGGAATATTTTTCCGGCACAAAATCCGGCAGAATGCCATATCCCTCCAAAGCCTTCCGGGTTCCCTCTCCAATCACCGCAAACCTTAGCCCCCAAAGGCTCCGCAGATCTATATTTCGCTCCCTGAGATAGCGGAAAAACAGATCCACACCATTGCTACTGGTAAGCACAATCCAGCGGTATCCGGAAAGGTTTTCCATGGCCTCTGTGAGTTCCGGACTATCCAGAGGCTCTGTGCGGATCAAGCTTAAGGGAACCGCCTCCGCCCCTGTCTCCTTCAGGACCTGAACCTGCTTTTGACACATGCCCCTGGTGCCGGTCAGCAGCACCCGTGTTCCAAAAAGGGGCTTATTCCCAAACCACTGAAGCTCCTGCCGAAGTCTGACCACCTGGCCTACCAGAGTCACTGCCGGGGTCTGAATCCCGGCCTCCCGCACTATATCCACAATGGTTTCCAGGGTTCCTGTGACGCACCGCTGCCTGCTGGTGGTTCCGGACTGGATCACAGCCGCCGGAGTGTCCTTTGCCTTCCCCTGTTCCATAAGGCTGGCCGTAATGCCAGGCAGGTTTCCCAGGCCCATGAGAAATACCAAAGTTCCCTCCTCCCGGGCCAAGGTAGCATAATCCAATGCCAGCCCCTCCTTTTTATTGCTCTCATGTCCTGTGATCACATGGAAAGAAGAGGCGTAGTCTCGATGTGTCACCGGAATCCCCGCATAGGCTGCCGCCGCATAGGAAGAGGATATTCCGGGCACCACCTCATAGGAAACTCCTGCGGCCAGCAGCTCCTGGGCCTCCTCTCCGCCTCGTCCGAAGATAAAGGGATCGCCGCCCTTTAAGCGTACCACCATCTTTCCCTCCAGAGCCTTTCTCACCAGCAGGGCATTGGTCTCCTCCTGGCGCAGATGGTGATGGGAGGATCTCTTTCCCGCATAGATCAGTTCCGCATCCTCTTTTGTCTCATTGAGAAGGGAGCTGGAAATCAGATTGTCGTAGACCAGCACGTCCGCCAAGCGCAAAAGCTCCAGGCCCTTTTGGCTCATGAGACCCGGATCTCCCGGGCCCGCGCCTACCAGAAACACCGTTCCCTTCTTCACCTCCCGGGCCAGTCCGGCCCCAAACTTGGCCACCTGATCCAGTCCGGCTCCAAACTCCGCCATCTGCTCCAGACTGGCTCCTGGCTCCACCATCTGCTCCAGACTGGCTCCTGGCTCCGCTGTCCCCTCCAGCCCAATTTGGGCTTTCGTTGCCTGCTTCTGGCCGTATTCCCCCCTCAAGGGCAGAAAACCAGCCCGGCGGACACCGTGCTTCCCGTCCGCTGCATAAAAGACATCCATAGCCAGTCCAGTCCCTTCATATCTGCAATATGCGGCTGCCGGGGCGTTGCAGCTGCCTCCGATGGTCTCCAGAAAGCTTCTCTCTGCCAGCAGCATGCGCTCCGCCTCCCGGGAATGAATGGCAAAAAGCACCTCTCTTAAGTGTCCTTTTCGAGCCTCCACTGCCAAAATGCCCTGTCCGGCGGCCGGCAAAAAAGTTTTGGGATCCAGATATTCAAAATGCAGATGCTCCGATTCTTCCATTCCCAGTCTGGCAAGTCCGGCGGCCGCCAGCAGGATTCCGTCATAATCTCCTTCTTGCAGCCTGCGGATCCGGGTCTGCACATTGCCCCGCAGCATACGGATCTGCACCAGAGGATGCAATTCCTTGATCTGCAGCTCCCGGCGTAAGGAGCTGGTGCCCACAATACTGCCTGCCGGAAGATCCTTCAAAGACACACCGGAGGTTGTGACAAACACGTCCCGCACATCCGCCCGCTCCAGAACCGCCCCGATTCCCAGTCCTTCCGGAAATTCCATAGGCATATCCTTGGCGCTGTGAACCGCCAGGTCAATCGCTCCTTGTAACAGGGCCTCCTCCAGCTCCCGGGTAAACACTCCCTTGCCCCCAAAGGAGGTGAGAGAACGATTCAGCTGCTCATCCCCCTGGGTGGATATTTTTACCAGTTCCACCTGGGCCTTGGGAAATTTCTCCAAAATCCGCTGTCTCACAAGCTCTGTCTGAGCCAGAGCCAACTTGCTTTTTCTCGTTCCCATGCGTATTCTCATAGCTGATACCCCCGGGGCGTGATCATCCTTCCCTGACTCACATAGCTCTGGGAATTGCCGATTATCACCACGCTGAACATGTCAATGTCCGCATTTTTAAGCTCCTTCAGGGTGGTGATGCAGCTGCTCTGCTCCCGGCGGCCCGCATGGCGCACAATTCCCACAGGCGTATCCCCCTTCCGGTATTGCATGAGAATTTCCGCCGCCCGCTCCACATAGGTGGTGCGCTTTTTACTCTTGGGATTATAAAGACATATGATGAGATCGCTCTGTCCCCCACAATCGATCCGCTTCCAGATCAGATCCAAAGGCGTCATGAGATCGCTTAAACTTATCACTGCAAAATCATGCATCAGAGGCGCTCCCAGCACCGAGGCCGCCGCGCTGGCCGCCGTAACCCCCGGCACAGTCTCGATCTCAAGATCCGCCTGCATTTCCTCCGCCACCTGGTAGATAATTCCCGCCATGCCGTAAATTCCGCTGTCCCCGGAGCTCACCATAGCCACCACCTGATCCTTTAAGGCCTCCTCCACAGCCATGCGGCAGCGCTTGATTTCCTGCATCATGGGGGTAGCCAGATAGGTTTTATCCGGAAAGATCTCACGCAGCATATCCACATAGGTGGTATAGCCTGTAATCAGATCCGCGCCTTCTATGACCTCAATGGCCTTGGCTGTCATATGCTCATAGCCTCCGGGGCCGAAGCCCACCACATATAATTTTCCCATTGCTTTTGCCTCCCTCTATCGTTCCATATCCCGGATATCCGCAAAAAACGCCTCCAGATCCCCAGGCTTCGCCTGCTCCCGCAGACGGTAGAAAAATTTATCAATGGCTTTCTCAAAGCCTTTCTTTTCCGCCTCTCCCAGCATCCAGGCCTTCACCTCATGGAGAATGGGCTCTGACTGGCGAAATACCATCCAGCGGCCAAAATCCTGCTCATATTCCTCCAGGATCCCTCCGGCCTCCCGGGCCGCCTGTTCCTTGGCCGCATTGTTGGCCTTGGCAAGCCTGGAAAAGTCATCCATGTTGTAGAGCCAGGTATGAGGAAGCTCTCCTATTCGCGGATCCAGATCCGGCGGAACCGCCAGATCCACAAATACCCGGGGCTTTGCTGTTTTCAGCTCCCGCGCCGCCTTGTCGTAGGTCAGGGTATAGTGGGGACTGGCCGTGGCGCTGATTACCAGATCCATCTGGTCCAGATATCCGTAGCGTTCCTGATAGTCGATGACAGCGGCAGACCCGTTTTTGGCATGGCTGTCATGGGACAGGGACACTCCCCGCATGGTGCTGTAAATATGTACTCCCTTTACCGCGTAAAGATTCTTCAGCACAATGCCTCCGATCTGTCCGGTTCCCCCCATAACCAAAACCTTCTTTCCCTCCAGGGAGCCCAGCCGCTCTTCCCCTGCCTTTAAGGCCAGGGTGGCGGTGGACACAGAAGTGCGGGAAAGCTCTGTGTCTGTCTTGACTTTCTTCGCCCCGGTAATGGCATAGCGGAAAAAGGTATTCAGGTATTTCCCTGCGGTACCCGCCTCCATGGCCTGCTCCTGGGCCCGTTTCACCTGTCCCAGAATCTGATCCTCTCCCACCACCATGGAGTCCAGTCCGGCCGCCACCTGAAAAAGATGATGCACGGCCTTTTCCCCCTGATAAAAACGCAGGTAATCCGTAATGTGCTCTTCCTTTCCGGCCCCTGCCTCCGAAAGCAGCAACTCCTGCATCTGCCGGAAGGACTGTCCCTCCTCTCCTGGCTGCGTGTAGGTGTAGAGCTCGGTCCGGTTGCAGGTGCTGATCACAATGCTTTCCTTGGCGCCTCCCTGCCGGATCAGGGCCTTCATAAGATGCACCTGCTGCTCCTTTGTAAAAGCGAACAAGTTGCGCACAGCCAGGGGCGCATTTTTATGGCTGATACTGATCAATCGAATACTCATTTTACGGGTTCACTCCCTTGCGGAATTCATGGGTAAAGGTTTTATCGTAAAGCTTGGACAATTCGTATTCATCCCCCAGGAAATCCCCTACCACCGTAAGAGCCGTCTTCTTAATGCCCGCCTCCTTCACCTTTTCTGCAATATCCCAAAGGGTTCCCCGGACAATCTTCTGATCCTCCCAGGAGGCTTTGTACACCACGGCCACCGGCGTATCCGGCCGGTACTCCTCCCTGAGGGTTGCCGACAGTTCTTCCATCATGCCCACGCTGAGGAAAATAATCATGGTGGCATTGTGCTTTGCCAGGTCTCTTAGCTTCTCTTTGGGGGGCATAGGGGTGCGTCCCTCCATGCGGGTCAAAATCACCGTCTGGCTCACCCCTGGCAGAGTATATTCTTTTTTCAGCACGGCTGCCGTAGCCAAAAAGGAGCTGACTCCCGGAATCACCTCATAGGAAATCCCCATGCGTTCCAGGGCGTCCATCTGCTCCCTGTGGGCGCCAAAAATAGCCGGATCCCCAGTGTGTACCCGGACCACCTTCTTTCCCGCTTTCTCCCCCTGTTCCATAACCTCCAGAACCTCCTCCAGGTTCATGGACGCGCTGTTGTAAATCTGGGCCTCCGGCTTTGCATCGGCCAGCACCTGCGGATTCACAAGAGATCCTGCATAAATAATAATATCCGCACTGTCAATTAATTTCTTTCCCTTAATAGTCAGAAGCTCCGGATCCCCCGGGCCTGCTCCGATAAATGAAACCATAAAAGCCTCCTTATTTTTTCTTGATAATCACCGTGGTAAAATAGCTATATTCCCGCTCCAAATCCAACGGTCCTATATACTCTCCCTCCATCCCCACACAGGAAATCACTGTGGCGGCATCCAGGGGAATCTTCCGCTGGGCCAGCATATCCGAAAGCTTCTTCACACTGTTCCCGGCCTTCATGACCACAACATTCTCAAAGTGATCCAGAGCCACTGCCAGATTTTTCGTCTCCCGGGCAGAAGGCACAATAGCCAGAGACTCATTTCCCTCCATCAAAGACAGCTGGGCCGCTGCTGCTCCGCTGCAAAAGGAGGGGATTCCGGGAACAATCTCCGTGTCAAAGCCGGCTTGGGCCACATACTGATTCACATACATGTAGGTACTGTAAACCGACACGTCTCCCAGGGTAATCATGGCAATGGTCTTTCCCTTGGCCAGCTCTCCCGTGAGACGTTGGCAGGCCTCCTGGCGGCAGCGCCTGCGCTTCTCCTCGTCCGGGTGCATCTGGAACACCACCTCCATGCATTCCCGCCCGGAAAGCTTCACCACGGGCCGGATAATCTCCAGGGCCGTACTGGCCTCCCCCGCCTCCTTCACCGGCACCGCAATCACATCCGCCATGTCCAAAATCCTCTTTGCCTTCAGAGTCAGAAGCTCCGGATCTCCCGGACCCACGCCAATTCCATATAGTTTTCCTGTCATATGCTCCTCCTGTTTTATCTCACATCCCTTCCCTCAGCGGACAAGGGGATACACGCCCCTTGTTCACTGAGAGTATTCTCCCACAAAAAAAACCCATGTTTGCAGCACACGGGTTTTTCTCCAATTTTAACTGATACCCCTTGCGGGGCCAGCGGCAGGGAGATCCTTGAACTGCTTTCTTCGGAAGCCATCCGTCTCAGGTAAAATCCCCGGCAGCAGACTGCGGGTATTTCACCCTCGCGGCAGTCGCCAAAGTCATACAAGCATGACTCTGACTCCTTGTTCACGGGAATAACAAAAAGCAGGCTTCCTGGCTTACAGCTCCTCGCTCTACTCCGCCTTCTCACGCAAAAGCGCAATGGCGTTTCCGTTTTCCTCCCGGACAAAATGTCCAAAACGGCTGAATATCGCTCCCTGATTACAGTGACCGGATCGCTTGGGGTTCCCACCCAATTTCCTTTTTCCGGCCTTCTACGTGCTATCCCGCTTCCGGACCGGACACTTTTTGTTGTATCTTCTGTTTATTTGACCATCCCTAGTTTATCATATTCTTTGTTTTTCGTCAATCATGGCTGAGTATTGACGATTCTTTGGTCTCTTGACCTGTGAAAAGGAAGTATGTTCTTAATCTTAGGGAAGTTCATGGGGAAGGTTCATAGGCTCATAGGGAAGTTCTATGAAAATCAGGCTTGAAAAAATGCTTCCACCATGATATAGTCAGAGAAAGCAGATTATTTCCATATTTATAGTCTTTCTATCAGACTTCGGTCAAACGGCGTTTTGCCGTATCATGCCAAAAGGCGTTCCAGAAATTCCTGCTTTGAAACTCAAAACACATCTTATGAAAAAGCAGGAGAAGGAACATGGAAGACGAAACCTGTTGGATCCGCGGCAGCGTGAAAAAACAGCACAGGATCCATGAAGGGAGCTGGTTCCGAAGGTCTGACAGCGTCTGTTGAAATACATGGGGCGGTTTGGCACTTTCTCCTGCGGAAGGGAGAAAGAAGTATGTCTAACGTAACAAGAAACCATAAGGACAACGTATTTTGTCTGCTGTACAGAGACAAGAAGAACCTGCTTTCGCTGTATAACGCCATAAACGGCACGTCTTACCAGAGAGAGGAAGATCTGGAGGTTGTGACACTGGAGGAGGCCATCTGCCTGAAGATCAGAAACGACGCCGCTTTTGTGATCGATTCCAGATTGAATCTGTATGAACAGCAGTCCAGCGTTAATCGGAACATGCCTCTGCGAGATTTATATTATGTCACCGAGGAGTTGAAGAAAATTGCGCCGCCAGGGAGACTGCACCAGAAAACCCGGGTGGAAATTCCCGTGCCGCGTTTCGTCGTTTTCTACAATGGAACGGAAAAACAGCCGGAAAGAATGATCTATAAGCTTTCAGACTCCTTTTGCAGAGTGGAAACAGATCCGGAGTTGGAACTGAAAGTGACGGTGATCAATATCAATCCTGGCTGTAACAGAGAACTGCTGGAGAAATGCGAGAGCCTGAGAGGCTATATGGTGTTTGTCGAAAAAGTCCGTGCCGGCAGGACTGCTAATCTTGGTTTAGAGGAAGCAGTACGCCAGGCGGTGGAGGGATGTATATCCCAGGGTATCCTTGCAGAGTTTTTCAGGGAGCATAAAGAGGAGGTAGTGGAAATGGGAATTTATGAGTTTGATCAGGAGCTGCACGACAGAGTTCTTTTGGAGGATGGCGAGGCAATTGGAATAAAGAAGGGAATTGAAATGGGAATTCACATTTATAAAGAAATCCTAGAGGGAAATACAGACACCAAGAGGATCGCAGAAGCGATTGGCTGCAGCATGGAGGAAGTGGAGAGAGCCAGAAAGCAATGCAACATTTAAGTACCCTATAGAAGGTATGGGAACAGGCTGTCCGCACAAAGGGGCAGCCTGTTTTAAATTCGGAAAGATTCCCAGCGCTCTCTTTAGAATCGTTATAAAGGGACAGAAAACCTCCGGAAAAATTCACACTCCTCATCATTGCACACCTGCCCCAAGGGCTCCTGCACCACATTTTGAAACACATGATAGAGAGGAGTCTTTTCATCTCCGTATTCCCGAAATACATGGAGGATTCCCAGTTTTTCTAACAGCTCTTTCATCTGTAGGGTCTGGTGCTTCAAATCATCCCCATAGGCAGTCATGAGATACACAGGCGGAAAGGCAGGATTTACATGATCCGTCACATGAATGATCGCCTGCTCCTCCCAGGAGCCTGCCTCCGGCAGAAAATCCTCTCTCAAATCCCGGTCCGCCTGCTCTCCCAGAATTCGCTGGGAAAGGGTGAATACCCCGCAGTTAAAGGCAACGGCCCGGGGAAGAAAGCCTTTGGGTACAGCAAACGCATAGCGGGCGGCGTAGGCAGGATCCGTGCACACAGCCAGGTAGAGCCCCAGTAAATGAGCGCCTGCAGAGTCTCCCACCGCAAACACCTGTCTCATATCCAGATGATATGTCTCCTGGTTCTCATACATCCAGGCAACCACCTGGTTTGTGTCCTCCAGCTGGGCGGGAAACTTAAATTCCGGCGCCAGCCGGTAGCTATAGCTTACCACCGCAAAGCCCCTGCGGGCCAGCTCCATGGCATAAAACTGATACAGCTCCTTATCCCCGTATACCCAGGCTCCCCCGTGAACCACCAGAATCACCGGAAGCGGCTTCTCCCCTGCTTCCCTGGGGCGAAATACGTCCAGCAGATTCCAACAGGGCTCTGGGCCGTAGGACAGGCTGTCAAAGCGCACAACCTCCTCCGGGGTTTTCAACCCCTCATTCCTTTTTCCGTCTTTTTCTCCCCACTCCCGGCGCAGCCGCTCACTGGTCTCTGACATTCCTTTTCCCTCCCTGTCAAATTCTTGCCCTCAGTATAACATGGTCCCCACACAGGGTCCAGTCCAAATCCTCCTAGTCCTTTGCTTTCGGATTCTCGTTCCGGGCCACCTCCATAAAGGCAATCACATTTTCCGGTGGAATATCCCCAGGCATGGCATGGGTAGGCGCCAGTATATATCCTCCGTTCTCCCCCAGAATGTCCATTACCCGGTGCATTTCCGCCTTTACCTCTTCCGGCGTCTTGAAGGGCAGGATACACTGGGTGGAAATACCTCCGAAGAAGGTAATGGAATCCCCAAATCGTTTCTTGAAATCCACAATATCATAGACCTCCGGCTGGAAAGTGTTGTAGATATCCAGTCCCAGCTCCACCAGATCCGGGAACACCTCTCTGCAATCCCCGCAGGAATGCTGAGCCACATACATCTTGTAGCTCTTTACATGGTCGTACATTTTTTTCAGCCTGGGCTTCAGAAATTGTTTCCAGATAGGATAGCCCATCTGCAGGCCCACCTGCTGCCCCCAGTCGTCCCCAAAGAATACGCAGTCAATGGGATACTGGGCCACAATATCCACCACCTTGCAGTTATACTCCACAATTTTATCCAGGACCTCTTCTATAAATTCTGGCTCCTCCAGGAAATCCACCAGAGTTTCAAAAGTACTGTGTAAGGTCCAGAGGCGCTCATAGAGAGAAAACCCGATGATATACATGGTAAATTTGTCCGGCTGGGCTGTCAGACGCTCACATTTCTCCCGGATCAGGGCTTCATCCGGCTCTGGGAATTTGTAATCCCCAAGCTTTGCCTCGGGAATGGGATGAATCTTCACGATTCCAAAATCCCCCTCCTGGACTCCTTTATCCCAAACCACGCCAAACATGTCCTGAAAACGGCCGTTTCCCAGATCCACAAAGGATTCATTGCGCTCCTGGGCCAGATAGGAATCGCTGTGCTCAAAATACAGGGGATCTCCCGTATACTGAATCATTTTTTCCAGCTCTCCCTCTGTCAGATCCAGATAATAGGGGATCACCGGAACCGGTTTATGCTCCAGGGCCTGAATCACAAGCTCTCTCTGTGTCATGTAATCTTCTCCTTTTCTTTTCCTCACTTATTTTAGAATGTCGTATCTGCAGACGTCCACAGTTTCTCAGGGGATGGGTTTTCCGTCTGCCCCCAGGATTCCTTTCTCAGAAAATGTTTTCCTGAAAAAGGGAGACTGTGCAAGGACAGCCTCCCTCTTTCCTTATTCGGCATCTGCTCCCATGACTTCCTGATAATTAGTGGGGTCTACCATAATTCCGCCCAGCGGATAGGTGCCATACTCATTATCTCCCTCATAGGTATCCTTGTAATCACCGAAAATTTCCTTGCCATCTCTCAGATATTCGATTGCGGCGATGGCTTCCTGTGTGCCGGTCTCTGTGGAAGAGAAATAAGCGGCAGACTTGAAGCAGGAATACTCCTTCTTAAACTCGTCCTTGGCAATGTACGCGCCGGCTCCTACCACACAGGCGTCCTTGTCCAGGTTAGCAGCCTCCAGAGCGCGGGTTGCTCCGCCGGCACCCTCATCATTGGGCGCGGTCACGATCCACTTGGTGATTTCCGGATGAGCTGTAATGGTAGCCGCCACCACATCATAGCCAGCCTCGGTGGTTCCGTCATAGTTTGCGTCGATAATTTTAGACTCATCAAAATCCGGGCAGCCTGCCAGGAAGGCGTCCTTTGCACCCTCCGCACGGGGAACGCAGGAGCTTACCTCGTTCATGGTCATGCGCATGTAACCGATGCTGTCCGCATCAGCCGCCAAATCCATCTCCGTATTTACATAGTTAGCCAGCCACTCGCCCATGCCGCTTCCCACTACATAAGCATTCAGCTCCAGAGCCGGTGCAATATGCTTTCCGTCCACAATCAGTCCGTCCGCATCTGCAAATACCGGAATTCCCGCCTCATTGCACCGGTCCACGATGGTCTGGGACAGTCCCTGATCCGGCGGGCAGATAATGATAATGTCCACATTCTGGGCAATAAGCTGATCCAGGTTATTCAGGCTCTTCTCCGGATCCATCTCACAGTCCAGAGCAATGACCTTGGATGCTCCCATGGAAAGCGCTGTTTCCTCAATAGCCTTCAGGGTTCCCTGGAACCACTCCTGGGAAAGATCCTTGCAGATGTAGCCAATGACCCAGCCTCCATCCTTGGCGGGTTCCTGGGCGTCGCTCTCTGCGGGCGCCTCCGCAGGTGTCTCTGCCGGCGCTTCTGTTGCCGGAGCCTCTGCGGGAGCTTTCTCCTCAGAAGAACATGCCGTTGTTCCCATGGCACATATTGCCAGGGTTACCACCATAGCAAGTGCCTGCAGTCTTTTTTTCATAGTTCTACCTCCGTTTTTTAATTTATAGTTACAAGCAGGGACGAAGCCTGAAGCCTGCAGCCCTGCGTAACTTCCTTCTTCCTTAACTGCGTTCTGCCAAAAGCTTCAGCGCCTCTTTCTGTCTTTGCTGGTTGCGGATATAGTCAAAGGTCAAAGCCACAATCAGAAGAAGACCCTTTGCCACCTTCTGCCAGAAGGACTGCACATTCAATACAGAAAGGCCATTGGCAAAGCCCTGCATAATCATCAGGCCAATGAGCGCTCCGGACATGTTTCCGATACCGCCGCTCATAGCCACCCCTCCCAACACGCAGCCTGTAACCGCGTCAAACTCCAGACCTTCCGACGCGGAGGGCTGACCGCTGTTCATGCGGGACGCCAGAATCATGCCTCCCATGGACGCCAGCAAGGAGGAAAAGACAAAGAGCAGGGTCACCACCTGTTTTGCCTGAATCCCGGCCAGACGCGCCGCGTTGCTGTTTCCGCCCACCATGTAGATGCTGCGGCCAAAACGGGTTCTTGCCAGAATCACACCAAAGATGATGATCAAAACTAAAAATATGTATACCGGAAGGGAAATGCCCAGGATCCGGGTGGAACCGATCTTCAAAAATGCCGCGTGGGTGACGGCAATGGATTTTCCGCCGCAGATAATAAACGCAAGCCCCCGGAAAATGGACTGGGTTGCCAAAGTTGCGATGAAAAAGCTGATGTTAAGCTTGGTCACCAGCACCGCGTTGATCAGTCCGATCAGGGCCGCCGTTGCCAGAACCGCCAGAATGGCAGGCACCAGAGGCCATCCCCCTTTGAGGAGAACCGCGATCATGACCCCGGAAAAAGCGCTGATTGAGCCGCAGGACATGTCAATCTGCCCGGCGATCATCAGGTAGGTCTCCCCAATGGTCACCAAACCCACCACGGAGCAGGACACCAGAATATTTAAAATATTAGCCCTGGAGAGATAGCTCCCCTTTAAGGCCGTAAAAATAACAACCATTAAAATCAATGCAATGAATATTCCCAAATTCGATGATTTCTGAATATTGGAAAGAACACTGCCCTTTTTGCTCTTTTCCATTCCAAACAAACCTCCTCTATTGTGTTTCCTTCATGGCATAGCCTAAAATCTCTGCCTCCGTGGTCTCCTTTGGATTCAGCTCTCCGGTGATCCTGCCGTTGTGCATAACCAGGATCCGGTCTGAAAGCCCGATAATTTCCGGAAGCTCACTGGAGATCACAATGACCCCAATGCCTCTTTTTGCCAGGTCGCAGGCCATCTGGTAAATCTCTGCCTTTGCCCCCACATCAATTCCCTTGGTGGGCTCATCCAGGATCAGCACCTTGGGATCCGCCGCCAGCCAACGGGCCAGAATCACTTTTTGCTGATTCCCGCCGGATAGCTCACCGATATGCTTTTCCTCATCCGGGGTCTTGATTCTGAAATCCTGGATAGCCTCCAGGGCTGTCTCCCGCTCCTTAGAGGGCACCAGCCACTGTCCCTTGCTGACCTTTTCCATGGAGGCCACATTGATATTGTCCATGACGGAACGGATCGCAAAAATCCCCTGATCTTTCCGGTCTTCGGTGGCAAGCCCAATGCCTGCCCGGATAGCCTCCCTGGGACTTCGGAAATGGACGCTCTGATTGTCCAGAAGAATCTCCCCCTCTTTCCAGGCATCTGCTCCGAAAATAGCCCGCATGGTCTCTGTCCGTCCCGCGCCTACCAGGCCTGCAAAGCCTAAGATCTCTCCCCGATGCAGCTGAAAGCTTACGTCATGGACCCAGGGATTCCTAAGGTGCTTCACCTCCAGGATCACGTCTCCCATCTGGGTATTGCGGTCCAGCTCTCCGTACACATTGCCCAGGTCGCGCCCTACCATAAGCTTGATCAGCTCGCTCTCCGTGGTATCCTTGGTGGCCAGCTGAGCCACAAAGCGACCGTCCTTAATCACCACCACCTGATCCGTAATGCGGAAAATCTCTTTCATGCGGTGGGACACATACAGAATAATAATGCCCTGCTCCTTTAGCTTTCGGATAATCGTAAACAGGGTATCGATTTCCGCGTCCGAAAGGCTGGCCGTAGGCTCATCAAAGGCTATGACCTTGGGGTTGCGGCGGTAGGCTTTCATAATCTCCACCATCTGCTGATGGGCCACGGAAAGGTCCCGAATCTGAGTCTCTGCCCGAATAGGAATCTGGAACACATCAATAATCTCCTGGGCTTTTCGGTTCAGCTCCCGAAAATCAATGAACCCCAGCCGGTTCACAGGAATGTCCTCCATAAAAATATTTTCCGCCACGCTCAGATAAGGAACGAACTGCCGTTCCTGATAGATAATGCTGATGCCGGCCTCTATGGCCTCCAGGGGAGACCGGAAATGTTTTTCTTCTCCATCCAGAAGATACTGGCCCCCGTCCGCCTTATAATCTCCGTTGAGAATCTTCAGCAGAGTGCTTTTTCCCGCGCCGTTTTCCCCCAGCATGGCCACTACTTCCCCTCCGTTGGCCTGAAAACTAATGCGATCCAGGGCCCTTACCCCAGGGAAGATTTTGGATATATCACGAAACTCCAGACTACTCAAAGTACTGCCCCTTTCTTTCATCTATTTGTGAAAAATGTTGGAATTATTATAAATTTTAGAATATTTTTTGTACATAAAGCAAATTAACATTCCATCAAAAATATTAACCTTATATATAGTTTAGCCAGAACACAGCATGGGGGGGCAAATCGTGCTCGCACGAATTTGACGTGCAGGCTGTGTTCTGAGGGAGCGCCCGCTAATGAGCAAAAAGAGCTGCGTCAGCAGCGGGGAGCGCTGAAAGCGCGGTTTTGCGAATGGCGCGTGCTGAACGGAAGTTTTTGATAAGAGTGACCGATTTATGCAGAATCTTGAAATATATAGAAAAAAATAGTATACTAAGCACTATCACCCGCAGGTACAAGATTACATAAGAAATGAGGCGCCTTTTTGTTCCCGATTAAACGACTGGTTTTTAAGCTGACCTTTTTTTATGCGCTTTTCATGGTGCTTTTGCTGGGAAGTATTTTTATATTCTTTTCCACCAATTACTCCAAATTTATTTTCCGGGAAAAGGAAAGCGTGTACGAACAGAAATTAGATCTTGTCACAGAAGAATTCAGCAAGGACATTGAGCGCATGTTTACCCTCCATTCGGAGGCTCTGTCCACCCCCTGCCTCCAGGAGCTTATAAAGGGAAATATTTCGGCCGGGGAGGAAACGGGGCAGGCCCTGGAAGCCTTGCGCCGGAAATATCTGGGGGTCAGTTCCATTTACCTCTACAGCAAGGAGGGGGATCTGCTGGAATCCGCCGCCAATTCCCTGGAAGCGCCTCCCGTGTTCCGGGAGCTTCCGGATTTTCGGTCCAGCAAGGCATACCGGCATTTTGATCTTCAGGAAGAAGGTATGGTCTACTATGGGGCCTTTTTCCTCAATCAAGACAAACGCTTTACCTATGAGGCTTATCTGACCATTGTAATCAACCCCTCCCGGCTGTTCTACAATGCGGGGAATCTGGCCAGAGGCACCTTTTCCGGTCTTTATCTTCTGGACAGCCGGCAGGAAGAGCTTGTCATGCAGGAAGGGGAGGCGTTTTCGGAGGCTCTGCTCCTGAAATCCGGCCAGGCCTCCCGGATTCGAAATGAGAACAGCGATTTTATCTTTTTTAAGAATTCCTGCAGAAGTTATCCGGAATGGACCCTGGCCGCCACGGTAGATTATACCGCCTATGGACAGGAAGTATGGAGGCTTACCCTGCTGCTCTTGTCACTGGCTGTTCTCTCCATGGGGCTTATTATCCTCATAAGCTTTTTCATTTCCCGAAGGATAATCCGTCCCATTACCCAGGTAAGCCAGGCCATGGTACAGGTGGAGCAGGGGGAATATCCCGCTCCTCTGGTTTCTCATTCCGCCGACGAGACCGACGACCTGATCCAGGGTTTTAACCACATGGTAGACAGCCTGAGAAAGCTTAACGCCGACATTTTGCAGGAGCAGGAAGAAAAGCGCCGATATGAGGTGGAGCAGGTGAAATCCCGCCTGCAGCTTCTCCAGTCTCAGGTAAATCCGCACTTTATTCACAATACCCTGAACACCCTGAAATACATGGCTCTCACAGAGGGCAACAAGGAGCTGGCCGGAACCATCACCAGCTTCAACGCCCTGCTACGAGCCTCCATCAGCACGGATATGGAATACACCACTATGGAAGAGGAATGTCACTATATAATGGAATATATGAACATCCAGCAGAAGCGCTGCACCCCCGGCCAGGTTCACTGTACAGCCCACGTCACTCCGGAGGCCTCCCAGGGACTTCTGCCCCGGCTGATTCTGCAGCCCCTGGTGGAAAACTCCCTCTTTCACGGAATTCTGCCCCTGGAAGGAAAGCCCGGTCACATCCGGATTCACGGTTTTGTGGAAGATGCATTTCTCCACATCTATATTTCCGACGACGGCATTGGAATTCCGGAGGAAACCCTGGAAAAGCTTAACCGTGGAGAACTGCGTGTCACCAGTGAAACACCCCTTCCGGATCAAGCCCAGCAATCCCAAAGCCACACTCCCTCCCGCATGCGCTCTGGCTATAACCATGTGGGGCTCAACAACGTAAAGGACCGCCTGAAGCTTATGTACCGGTCAGACTGCAAATTCATCATCACCAGCGAATACCACCACGGCACCACCATCTATTTATGCGTGCCATATGAGGAGGAACATATTTAAATGCGTTCCGACGCCCGCCATTTCCTTATTATATAGGAGGGATACCAATGTACAAAGTCATGATTGTAGACGACGAATACCCTGCCAGAAATATGCTGGATCTCCTGATTAACTGGGAAGAAAACGGATTTGAGATGGCTGCCAAAGCCGAGAACGGAAAACAGGCTCTGGAGATCTATGAGAAATTGCGGCCAGAGCTTCTCATCACGGATATCCAGATGCCGGTGATGGACGGGATTTCTCTGATCCGGGAAATCCGGAAGGAGAATCCAAAGCAGTGCGTCTTGGTGCTCAGCTGCCATGAATCTTTTGACTATGCCCAGCAGGCCATCCGCCTGGGGGTGCGGGACTATCTCATTAAGGACATGCTAACCACAGAGCAACTGCAGAAATGCCTGCTGCGGACAAAGGAGTATCTGGATCTTCAAAACTCTTCCGGCGTTTTACCCCCCCCCAAGTTTCCAGCTGGGAAGGGAACCCGACCAGGCCATTCAGCAGATCTATCCAGTCTATTTCTCCAAGGCGGAACGGCGCATGGACAAGCTGAACAGCTGTCTTCTGAAAGGGGATTACGTCAAAGCTGCTGAACTTGTCCGACAGCTGTACCAGACTCCCTTTGAAGGACTGGTCCGCTATCATTTTCTCAGCTGGATCAGCGAATCCATTCATCATCAGCTGCTGGAGCTGTGTGTGAGAAAAAATATTCCCACAGAGGAACTTCTGGGAGAATATGCCCTTACAGCGGAGGAACTGCTTCTATCCAATGATCCCCAGGAAGCCAGTCAGATTCTCTGCGGCTGGCTGGACAGGCTGGCTCTCCTTCCGGTTCCCCAGGAGGAATACAGCTTCCGCATTAAAAATGTGCTGACTTATCTCCAGGAAAATTATTTCCAGGATATCAGCCTTCAGTCCGTGGCAGAACAGTTTGGGGTTCACAAGGTCTATTTGGCCAGAACCTTCAAGGCTGAGACCGGGGAAACCCTCAATGAATACTTGAACAAAATCCGGTTGGAAAAGGCCAAGCTGCTGCTTTCCATGACAGAGGATACGGCTCAGGATATTTCCTATACCGTGGGCTTCAACTCCACCCAGAGCTTCTACAATGTGTTTAAAAAATACGCAGGCTGCTCCCCCACAGAATACCGGGGAAAAATCCGCAGCTAACAAAAACAGACAGGGGCATATCCACATGCTTCCCTGTCTGTTTCTGTTAGGAATAATACACTTCAAACAGCCGCCTGGCAATGGGAACCGCGTATTCTCCGCCGCTGCCCGCTCCCTCCACCAGGACGCAGACTGCCAGATCCTTTTCCTCCTCCATGGAAAATCCGATAAACCAGGCATGGCTTTTTGTCTTGTCGCTGCTGTACTCAGCGCTTCCCGTCTTCCCCGCCACTGTCACCGGCAGGTTATTCAGCGTTTTCGCCGTGCCGCTTTCCACTACCTGACGCATATATTCCGTAAGCTTCCCGGCTTCCACATCGGTCATCAAAGATCCGTAAGCTTTGGGCCGGTAAGCCCGTACCTGATCCCCGGTATAGCTCTCAATATGGTCGATGAGATAAGGCTCCATCAAAACGCCCTTGTTGGCAATGCTGGCCGTGATCAGGGCCATATGCATGGGAGACACCATGGTCTGCCCCTGGCCGATGGCAGTCATCATCTTTTCATCCTCTGACGCCTGCCCGGTTAAGGCAAAGGAACTGCGGGAATAGGGCAGATCCACCGGCAGATCCACACCGAAGAGAAGGCTCTTGCAGGTCTGTCCAAAAGCCGTGGGATCCAGTTCCAAACCGATCTGGGCAAAAGCCGTGTTGCAGGAATGGGCAAAGGCCTTTTGCAGGGATTGGGTCCCGTGAGCGCTTCTGCGGTAGCAGCTGATGGTATAATTTCCCTGGGTCAGAGAGCCGCTGCAGTGAAAGGTGGTGTCCTCAGCCTGAGGATTTTCCCGCAGATCGTCCAGCAGAGTCACTACCTTAAACACGGATCCCGGCGCGTAAAGCCCCTGGGTGACCCGGTTGTAAAGCACGCTGTCCGCAGAGTCCAGCCCATTCCAGGTCTCCCATTTCTCCCCGATCTGGTTGGGGTCAAAATCCGGCTTTGACACCATGCACAGGATCTTTCCTGTGGAGGGCTCTATAGCCACAATGGCTCCCCTCTGGCTTCCCAGAGCCGCATAGGCCGCCCGCTGCAAGTCTACGTCCAGAGTGGTGATCAGGTTGTCCCCCAGATTCTTCTCTTCTTTGATTTCCTTGGTGATTCGCTCTGGTAAAAAGGCATTGGAGGTTAGAAGACTAAAATTCCCCAGCGCCTCCACACCAGTACGGCCATGGCTGGCATAACCCACAGCGTGAGCAAACATGTCCCCGAAGGGATAGGACCGGATTTCCTCGCCGTCCTCTCCCACCAGAGTTTCCGCCAGAACGGTTCCATCGTTGGAAAGAATCTTTCCCCGGATCACCTGCTCGGCAAAGGTTTCCTGCCGGGAATTGTAAGGATTGTTGATCACATCCTCCCGCAGCACCCCGTCAAAGTACACCAGATAACCGATCAGCAGGGCAAACAGCCCTGTGAATAGGTAGGTGACCATGCCCATCTCATGATTCTTCCGGGTCTTTTTTCGTTTTTCGCTTTTTGGAGCGTTGTTTTTCTTTTTCACTCTTTGTCTCCTCATCTTCCCGCAGCAGATACATGCCCTGAATAATAGAAAAGCTTAACAGGCTGGCTAAAAGAGAGCTTCCTCCATAGCTGACCAAAGGCAGCGTCACCCCTGTGGAGGGGATGCATTTGATACCGCCTCCTACGGTGAGAAAGACCTGAAATCCATAAAGAGTTCCAAGCCCCAGGGACGCAAGCCGGTAAAAGGGCTCCCGAAGCTGCATGGCAATATTTACAAACATGAGAAAGCTGCTCAGACAGACCAAAATCAAACAGATGGCAAAAATACCTCCCAGCTCTTCCGCCACTGCGGAGAAAATAAAATCCTGCTCCACATAGGGAATCTTATTGGGGGTTCCCTGGAGAAGTCCCATGCCAAACCATCCTCCGGTTCCAATGGCAAACAGGGACTGAGTGATCTGATATCCCTCCTTGTCAATGTAGGAGAAGGGATCGCTCCAGGCCAGAACCCGGACACGCACATGGGAAAACAGTTGATAGGCCACATAGGAGGCCCCGCAACCGGCTCCCAGTCCTCCGAAGAGATACAGAGGCTGTTTGGACGCCACGTACAATACGATCAAATACATCATAAAGAAAATCAGCGCGCCTCCCAGATCCCGGGAAAAAACCAGGATCAGTACATGAACCGCTGCAAACAGGCTGGTGACCACCACATCCTTGAAAGCCGTGGATTTTGCCAGCCGTGCTGCCGTAAACAGGGCAAACAGAATCTTCACAAACTCTGAGGGCTGTATGGAAAAGCGCTCGCCCAGAGACAGGGCCAGCTTGGCCCCATTACTGTTTTCTCCAAACACCATGACTGCCAGCAGAAGCATGAGTCCCACTCCCCCATACACCCAGGGAATCCGCGACAGAAATTTCAGCTTCCGGATCAAGATGGGAACGAAAAAACACACCAGCAGGGAAACCACGGCAATCTGAAACTGCTTCACCGCCCTGTCATAGGACAGCCGGGTCAGCATGATAAAACCCACGGACAAAAGAAAGCACATATTATTCATGACCAGCCGGTTGCACTTGGGGTAAACAGTCTGAAACAGCACCTGCACAAAGGTTACCATCAGCACCTGTGCCACATAGAACACCAGCAGATCCTCATTCTCTGTCTGCAAAAACAGCACTGCGTATGCCAGGAAATGCAGAAAAAACAGAATCAGATTCTGGAGGCCAAAGCCCTGCTCCTGCCCCGCCTCATTCTTTTTCAATATAGAAAAGCATAAAAGCGTATAGAGTGCGCCCAAAATAGTAAGCCCATACTTGGACAGCTCTACAATCAAATTTGTCATTTATTCCACTCCCCGCCGCATATGTCCCCGGGTAAAGTCTCCCCAAGCTTTGGACGGCATTCCTCCCTGTTTCAGTATTCCCACAGCCGCCGAGAGAATTCCCAAAAGCTCCTCCCGCTTCTCTATGGTAAAGCGCAGCCGCAGGCTGCCGGGACGAAGCCTGGACAATTCCTGACTGCAGTCCAGAAGATACAGGGGCTTAGGATTATAGATCACGTTGTGGCAGCTGCCGCAAAAACGCTTCACCGGAAGCTTATTCTGAAGACGGTCCTCCAAATAGAGCACGCCAGGCTTCCCCTTACACTGCCCCAGGGTTTTGGCCACACAGTTGGCTGTAATCATCATAGGCTGATGCCCGTATACCACCAGTTCCTCCCCTGCAGTTCCCCTCTCCAAGAGTTCCCGTTCCCGAAGCTCATAGGGAAGCGTAAAGCCGGAAGCGCCCAGGCCTTCCAGAGTCCTCCTGGCCTGACGGTTAAAGGTGTAGAGCCCTGCATCAGCTATCCACAGACCCTGGTATCTATGGCTTCGCAGAAATCCCACCTCATCCAGATTTTTCACCAGCATGCCGTCAAAGCCTGCCGTCGCCAAAATGGGGTACGCATTCTCATACCAACGTCTCTCACCCAGGCGGAATATATCGGGAAGCGCCAAAATGCACGCTTTCCCCGCCTCATGACAGCGCCATGTCAGCTCCCGGGCAATCTCCTCCAGGAATTTCCCATCCTCTTTCTGCCCCAGGAACTGCTCTGCTTCTATATAAATCCCCTCCACCAAAGGCTCTTTCAAAACCGGCTCCAGCATCCAGGGCTCCTCCAGCTGTACCCGAAGGAGGGGCAGGTTCTCTCCGGCTGCCACCTGTTCTGCCTGCATTTCCCCGGTACTCACAGGATACGGTTTTTTCTCACTCATCCGGCGCCCCAGTCCACAGATCCTCTCCTCCAGTTCCAAAAGTCCCTGCCGACGCAGCCCATTCAGACTCTGTACCGGCACAAACACAGGCCCCTCTGTTTCTATAGAAAGCTTTTCCCATACAAAGGGAGTATTCCCTGTTTTCTCCATCTGCCTTCGGATCTGCGCCTCTCCCATAGGCTGATTTTGGGGCTCCTGGGCTGGTTCTCCCGTAACCTCCACCTGAATGTCTTTCCATTTTATCTGAAAAACATTGGGCCTTTCTTTGGAAATCCTTAAACTTCCCTGAATTTTTTCCTTTTTCTCCTGATCCACATACTCCTTTTTTAATTGGGCCAGCAGCTCCTCATAGCGCCGCTTGCCGGATCCCTCCTCAAAATGATTGGGACGTACCAGAGAAATCATATCCCGTCCGTTTTTCTGCTCATAGTAGCCCCTGGTGAATCCTCCCCGGTTGTACAAGAGCTGCAGCTGCTCCAGATCCTCTGCCTTCACCCGAAAGCCTTCTCTTCCGTATTGCAGATATCGGTCCACATACTTTCGGTAGATCTGCACTACCCCTGCCGTATATTCCGGCCGCTTCATCCGTCCCTCAATTTTGAAAGAATCGATTCCCGCCCCTATAAGCTCAGGAATCATCTCCACCGTGCAAAGATCCCTGGGACTTAAAAGGTACTCCTCCCCCTTGCGGGAAAGGGCGCGTCCCCCTGTCTCCCTCTTGTCATAGGCACGGTAAGGCAGACGGCAGGGCTGTGCGCACCGGCCCCGGTTTCCGCTGCGGCCGCCCAGAAGGCTGCTGAACAGGCATTGTCCCGAGTAGCAGTAGCACAGCGCCCCGTGGACAAAGGTCTCCACCTCAATATCCACTTCCTTCTTGATCTGACCAATCTCCTCCAGGGAAAGCTCCCTAGCCGGCACAATCCGGGCGGCCCCAAGCTCCTTTAAGAGAGCTGCCCCCGGCGCGCCAAGAAGCGTCATCTGGGTGCTGGCATGAAGCTCCAGGCCGGGAAACTCCCTGCGGATTCGCTCCCAGACTCCCAGATCCTGTACGATCACTCCATCCAGTCCCTGCCGGTAAAAAGGCTCTAAAAATTCCGGCAGTCTCTCCAGCTCCTGATCCTTCACCAGGGTATTCACCGTCAGATACAGGCGCGCTCCGTGGAGATGCGCAAAGTCAATGGCTCTGCACAAATCCTCCTGATTCGGATTATCCGCATAAGCCCTGGCCCCAAACATCTGTCCTCCAATATAAACTGCGTCTGCTCCTGCTGCGATCCCTGCCCGCAGACTCTCCACGGAGCCGGCAGGCGCCAGCAGCTCCACTCTCTTTTTCATAGACATGCTCCTCACCTGGATTCCCAGGAAAAATACCACTCGAACGGCAAACCAAAAGATACAGGAAAACCGCTGCAAATCCTGTCCGTGACCCTTTTCTTTTGCGGCGGTTTCTCTTTTCTAATTATTATAGCTGCTGCGATTTCCATTGCTGCGGCTGCCCCGGCTTCTGTTTTCGGCCTCCAGCTTCATGATTTCATGGCGAAGCCCCCGGATCTGGGCCCGCAGGCTCTCGGCCTCCTCCCGGGAAGCGCTCTTAAACCTTTCCAACTCCTCCTTGGCTTTCCTTCCGCCTCCATCCTGCTCCAGCTCCTCCATCCGTTCCAGACATATCTGCTCAAAAGCTTCCTGCTTCTCCTGATATTCCCGGTCCAGCTCTTCCCGAAGACCCGCCTCAAAGGACGCCTGTCTCTCCTGGTAGCCCTGTTCCAGCTCTTCTTGAATGCTTTGGCGCAGCCCCTTCTGCTGTGCCTCATAATCTTGCTGAAGCTCTCTGCGGACCTCTTCCTCCAAAGCCCTTCGCTTCTCCTCATATTCCTGTTCCAGCTCTCCCCGAAGACCTGCCTCTTTTTGTTTCAGCTCCGCTTCCTTCTGTCCCAGCTCCTCCCGAAGTTTTGCCTCCTGCTGTCCCAGCTTCTCCAGATGCTCTGCCTCCTGCTGCTCCAACTTCTCCTTGCAGCTCTTCTTCACACTCTCAAGCTTCTCCTTGGCCTCCAGCTCAAGCTTCTCCCGTTCCTCCCGGGAAGTATGCTCCAGATTCTCCCGGGCCATCTGACTCTCAATCAGATCATGCCGCAGGCTGTACATTTCCTTCTCCTTCTTCTCCAGCTCTGCCTTCTGCTGCTCTGCCTGCCGGCTGGCCTTAAAAAAATCATCCGCCAGATTCATATAGATTAAAATCTGCTTCTGATCCCCGGGCTGTTTGCGATATTCCTCCATCTCCTCAAACTGGCTGATCTTGTCGTTGATGTAAGCCGCCACCTGATGCAGATATTCCGTACTCTCGTACCCGGTAATCTTCAAAACCTTCCCGGCAATCACAACCTCCGCAATGTTTTTTGCTGCCATACCCTCACCCCTCACACCGCTTCCTATTCTCCTGCAGCGCCGCTGTTACAAAACCCATGGATTCCTATGGCACCACATACTTTCTTAAATTATACCTTATCCCCCTATGGAAAAGCAACATAAATTCATCAGCCAGGAACCTGAACACCCATATGCGCAAAAGCCGCTTCCGACACCACCCGTCCCCGGGGCGTCCGGTTTATAAACCCGTTCTTCAGCAAATAGGGCTCGTACACATCCTCAATGGTTCCCGCATCCTCCCCGATGGCAGCTGCCAGGGTCTCCAGGCCCACAGGCCCGCCGGCAAATTTGTCAATCATGGTGCGAAGGATCATCCGGTCTGTCTGATCCAGTCCATACCGATCCACCTCCAGCAAATCCAGTGCAAAACGGGCAATATCCCCTGTGATCTGTCCGTCATATTTCACCTGAGCAAAATCACGTACCCGTTTCAGGAGCCGGTTAGCCAGACGGGGAGTCCCCCGGGACCGGCGGGCGATCTCCCGCGCTCCCTCCGAGTCGATCTCCACCTGCAAAACCCTGGCGGAGCGAATCACAATAATCTCCAGCTCCTCCTCCGTATAAAATTCCAGATGGTGCACCACGCCGAACCGATCCCGCAGAGGCGCAGTCAAAAGCCCGGCCCGTGTGGTGGCTCCAATCATGGTAAAATGGGGCAGATCCAGACGGATCGACCGGGCTGTGGCTCCCTTTCCGATGACAATATCAATGGCATAGTCCTCCATGGCCGGGTAGAGCACCTCCTCCACCTGCCGGTTCAGTCGATGAATCTCATCTACAAAGAGCACATCTCCCTCCTGCAGATTGTTGAGAATGGCAGCCATCTCCCCCGGCTTTTCAATGGCAGGGCCGCTGGTCACCTTCATATGGACCCCCATCTCATTGGCAATGATTCCCGCCAGGGTGGTCTTGCCCAAACCAGGGGGGCCGTAAAACAATACATGATCCAGGGCCTCCCCCCGTCCCTTGGCCGCCTCAATGTAGATCTTCAGGTTCACCTTTGCCCTCTCCTGCCCGATATATTCCTCCAGCCTCTGGGGGCGCAGGCTGTAATCGATTTTTAAATCCTCTTCCATGGTATCTGTTGTGATAATCCGTCTGGCCATACGCCCTCCCTTTTATACGAATAACTTCCATTCGGACACGCCTCTTGCGCGCCTCCGGCTGTTCTTAATCAGGCAGTCAACCCATCTGCCTGAGCGCAGCCTTTAATATTTCCTCCACGTCCATGTCCTGGGTTCCCTCCACTCTGCGAACCGCCTTCAGAGCATCTGTTCCGGAATAGCCCAGAGCCACCAGGGCTTGCACTGCCTCGTCGGCGCTGCCTCCCCCGGAAGCCTGCACCAAACCCTCCGGCTCCTGAGATATCCTCTGTTCGAACACATCCTCCAGGGAAATCTTATCCTTAAGCTCCAGAATAAGCTTTCGGGCTGTCTTGGCCCCGATTCCCGGCGCCCGGGAAATGGTTTTGGCATCGTCTGCCAGAATGGCAAAGCGCAGCTCGTCCGCACCAAACACAGAGAGAATTCCCAGGGCCGCTTTGGGTCCGATCCCGTTCACTCCAACAAGCAGCCGGAAAAATTTCAGATCTTCCCGGCTCAGAAATCCAAAAAGCTGCATGGCATCTTCCCGCACCTGCAGAAAGGTATGCAGCCTTACCTCCTGGCCCCGCCCTGGCAGCAGAGAAAACTCCTTGCCAGGCACCAGAATATTGTAACCGACTCCGCCGGATTCCAGCACTACCAGGCCGGCCTCCGGCTCCACATACTCCAGAGTTCCTCTTACATAGGCAATCATATCAGCGCTTTCCCTTTCTGCGCCCAAAAGCTCTCGGCACCGTAATCTTCTCAATCAGGGGAACAGCCAGATTTCCCAGTAAAATGGCATAGGAAACTCCCTCCACACCGCTGCCATAAACCCGAAATATTCCTGTAAGAATCCCCAGCAGCACTCCATACAGGATTTTTCCCTTGTGCGTAATGGGCGAGGTAACAAAATCCGTAGCCATAAACCAGGCCCCCAGCATGAGACCTCCGCTGCAAAGCTGGGAGGCCAGCCGCACCGCATCGTACCCGTATCCGCCAAAGAAAATATAAAATACGCCAAAGCTTATGAGATAGCTGGCCGGAATCCGAAGATCAATAATCCCGAACATAAGCAGAAAAACAGCGCCTGCCAGCAGGGCAATCACAGAGGTTTCCCCAATGGTGCCCGCCGTATTTCCCATAAGCAGGGGAAGGGGATCCATGGTCTCCCCGGCTTTTAAGACAGCCAGAGGCGTTGGGCCGCTGATTCCATCCGCCGTAAAATCCGTGAGAATACCCGCAAAAGAAATCATAAGAAAGCACCGGGCTGCCATGGCCGGATTCACAATATTCTGGCCGATTCCCCCGAAAATCATTTTTACAATCACAATGGCAAAAACGCTGCCCATAGCCCCCACCCACAAAGGAACGCTCACCGGCAGGGTCAGAGCCAGCAAAAGCCCTGTGACCAAAGAGCTGCAATCCCAGATCCGCACAGGTCTGTCCGCTATGGCCTCATACAAAAATTCTGACACCAGGCAGGTTCCCATACACACCAAGATCTGATATAAGGCCTGTATTCCAAAATGGACCACCCCATAAACCGTTGCAGGCATAAGGGAAAGCAGCACCAGCTGCATGATCCGCGCCGTGCTCATCTGCGAACGGACATGAGGGGAGGCTGAAATATGCATCAATTTTTCCATGATAATACTCCTCCTATTTCTTTCCCTTTGCCAAAAGCTCCCGCCGGAAAGCCCGAATGGCCTGAGTCAGCTGACGCTTGGCCGGGCACACATAGCTGCAGCTGCCGCACTCCATACATTCCATACCATAAAGCTTACGGAAGGGCTCTTCCTGAAACCGCTCCGCATAATCCGCAAGTTTGGAGGGAATGAGCCGTTCCGGACAAGCTGTCACACAATACCCGCAGTGGATACAGGGGCTGATCTGAGACCTTGCCACCTCATCCTTAGTCATGCAAAGCAGGGCAGAGGAGGTCTTGACCACAGGCACTGCCAGGGTGGTCAGGCTTACCCCCATCATGGGGCCTCCAGAAATCATTTTCTTTGGCTTCCTTCGAAAACCGCCCGCCGCCTGAATCAGCTCCTTATAGCTGGTTCCGATGGCTACATTAAAGTTACAGGGATCTGACACCGCATCCCCGGTCACTGTCACAATTCTTCTGGTCAGAGGTCGTCCCAGGTATACTGCCTGATAGACGGCGCAGATGGTATCCACATTGTTTACGATACATCCTGCATCCGCAGGAAGCATAGAGGAATTGATCTCCCGCCCTGTGCAGGCGTAGACCAGCATGCGCTCCGAGCCCTGAGGATACTTGGTCTGAAGCACATGAACCTCCATGCGCTTCTCATTTCCCGAGGCGATCTGCAGGGCCGTAATGGCATCCCGCTTGTGATCCTCAATGGCCAGAATTCCCACGGCCCGGTCAAAGAGCCGGAGCACTGCCTTTAATCCCATCACCAGCCAGTCCGGATTCTCCACCATTCTCCGGTAATCGCTGGTCAGATAAGGCTCGCATTCTGAACAGTTTACAATCACATATTTAATCCGGCTGGGACTCTTCACCGCCAGCTTCACATGGGTGGGAAAGCCTGCGCCTCCCATTCCCACAATACCGGCATCCCGAATCATTTCCAGAATCTCTTCTTTTTTCAGCTCTTCCAAAGGCTTTACAGGCGGATACTCCACCTCCTCATAGAGCTCATCATTTTCCACCACAATGCAGGTTCCCGGCTGCCCCGATATTGTAAGCCTTGGCTCTATGGCCTTCACGGTTCCGGACACAGAAGCGTGAATAGGAGCCGACACATAGCCGGACGCCTCCGCAATTTTCTGTCCCGTCAGTACCCGGTCTCCCTTTTTCACCACAGGCCGGGCCGGGGCTCCTATATGCTGCGACAGGGGATACACCATCTCTCCCCTGGCCTGATAATCTAGGATAAACTTATCCTTTGACATGCGTTTTCCTTTAAAGGGATGTACGCCTCCCTGAAATGTAGAATGTGCCATCTTCTCTATCCTCTCTTACGTGTCCGCTGCAGCGCCCGGTCCTTTATGGCCTGGGTACGGGATTTCATGTGGGGATATGCCGAAAGGAAACGACGAGTAAGAAAGCCTGCAGATGTGCGCTGGCCCATATACCGCTCATGCAGAGCACATACCCGCTCTTCAATCTGTCTATGCCGCTCTCGGATCTGCTCCATCTTTTCCGCAGGCAGCTCCAATCCAAAGGCCAGCGCCGCGTCTCTTCGCATCTCAAAGCGCCGACGCAGCTCCTCCCGGTATCCGGACAGCCGGTACAGCTCCAGCCTCTCCCGCAGCTCCTCTGCCGTACTGTACAGCCGGGTTCCCTGGACATATTCGTACAGCTCCTCCATCACAGACTCCATGCTCTGCAGCCGTTTGGAAATCTCCATGGCTCCCGCAAAGGAGATGATAAAATCTGCTCCATAGAGAATGGTCACGCAGATCATCAGCATTTTTCCTGCCGCCACACTGTACAGCTCCACCAGGCCGCTCACAAAGGGATGAAGCACATGGAACAAGGCCACCGAAAAAATCCCCCAGCCCAGGGAGGCTCCCAGACAAACGCGCCCCTGGAAATTGTATTTGTTGTGGCTGTAATCCCACCAGCTGGTGTGAAAAATTCCCTCCATCACCGCTGCCGTGGTATACTCCAGGATTGTGGGGACAATCACCCCTCCCAGATACAAAAGAGGCATGCTTCCGGAAACAGGCTTTAGGATCAGATACACAGTCACCGCCCCAAAACCGTAGATGGTACAAACAGGCCCCATTACAAAGCCACGGTTTACCAGTCGTTTCTCCTTGGCCGATACATAACAGCTCTCCCAGACCCAGCCCAGAAAGCTGTATAGCCAAAACCAGTTGATGATATGATACAGGTCTTCGCCTGCTATTTGTAACTCCCACATATGTATACTTCCTGCCAAAACCTTTTTCTGTGCACGGCCTTCTTCTTCGCCGTACACACCTCAGTTCCGCTTCGCTCCACTTCGGTCGTGGGCTTCGCCCTATACAGAAAAAGCTCTTGCCAGTCTCCCTCGTGCAAGCACGATGATCCTGCCAAAATCTTTTTCTGTGCACGGCTCATGGCTTACACGCAAAACAAGGACAAGCACGGAAGTGCCTGTCCTCATGAATCGTTTACCCCTTATTCTGCATCTTCTGCTGCAAGTGCGTCGATGTCCACATCTGCCACATCATCATAATCGCTGTAGTTATCCGCAGCACTCTGCAGAGCTTTCATGCTCAGGCTGATTTTGTGGTCCGCTTCATTGAAGTCCACAACCTTGGCCTCGATTTCCTGTCCGATGCTCAACACATCGCTGGGCTTCTCCACATGATCTCTGGAAATCTGAGATACGTGCAGCAGGGCGTCCACACCCGGCTCCAGCTCGATAAAGGCACCAAAGTCTGTCATCCGCGCCACATGGCCCTCTACAATGTTCCCCACCGCATAGTTTTCAGCGGCGTGCAGCCAGGGATTGGCATCCTCAAACTTCAGGCTCAGGGCAATCTTGGTATCGCGGATATCCTTAATCAGAACCGTCAGAGGCTCTCCTACCTTAAATACCTTCTTGGGATTCTCCACACGGCCCCAGGACATCTCGGAGATATGAAGCAGACCGTCTGCTCCGCCCAGATCCACAAAGGCACCGAAGTCTGTCACATTCTTCACCACGCCATCCACCACGTCGCCGATCTGAATACGCGCAAAGAGTTCTCTTTGCTTCTCCGCTTTCTCTGCCAGTAAGAGCTGCTTGCGGTTACCGATAATACGGCCTCTGCGGGGATTAAACTCTGTAATAATAAACTGGATCTCCTGTCCGTCATATTTTGCCAGATTTTTCTCATAGGTATCGGATACCAGACTGGCGGGAATAAATACCCGGGACTCATCTACCACAACGCTCAGTCCGCCATCCAGTACCTGGGTCACAGTAGCTGTGATCACTTCCTCATTCTCAAAGGCCTCTTTCAGTCTCTTACTGCCCTTTTCCGCGGCCAGACGCTTATAGGTCAAGAGTACCTGTCCTTCTCCATCATTTACCTTTAATACCTTTGCTTCCATGGTGTCGCCTACCGATACACAGGTCGTCAGGTCCACTGGTGTATTGCTGTACTCGCTTTTGGTGATGATACCGTCAGATTTATATCCTATGTTTAAGATAATCTCATCTTCTTTGACATCAATAACAGTGCCTTCGACAACCTCTCCATTTCTGATAGTTTTTAACGACTCCTCCAGCATTTCTTCAAAGCTGATTTCTGACATGCTTTTGAACCTCCTCAATGATTTTGTTTGGGGTCGAAGCCCCTGCGGTAATACCTACGCTACGAATGGATGATGCTGTCTTTAAATCCAAGTCAACAAGTTTCTGTATATAGTAAGTATTTTCACATTCTTTTTTACATATTTCAAATAACTTCTGTGTGTTGGAACTGCTCTTCCCGCCGATGACGATCATGGCATCCACTTCACTGGCAATCTGCTTCGCCTCTGTCTGGCGCTCCTCCGTTGCACTACAGATCGTATTTAAAACAATTATATCATAACCCTTTTTCGAAATAATTTCAACTAAATCTTGAAATTTATTGTAGTTAAATGTCGTTTGCGCTACGAGACAAAGCTTTTGATCAGAGGAAACTGTAAAATTTAAGGCCTCCTCCAGGGACTCCAGCACTGTGACAGATCCGCTGCACCAGCCCCGGATTCCCTCCACCTCCGGATGGGCCGGATTCCCGGCAATCAGGATCTGACGGCCCCTACCGCTCTCCCGCTCCACAATCCGGTGGATTTTCTTCACAAAGGGACAGGTGGCATCCACACAGGTAAGTCTGCTCTTCTCCAGGCGCTCATAGACTTCCCTTCCCACACCGTGGGCCCGGATAATGACCGTGCCGGTCTCCAGCCTTTCAAGCTCCTCCAGATTCTCCAGCACCTGCACCCCCCGGGACTCCAAATCCTGCACCACCTGTTCGTTGTGCACAATGGGTCCGTATGTATAAATGGGACTGCCGGCGCTCCTTGCCTGCTCATATACCGTATCCACAGCCCGCCGGACTCCGAAACAAAAGCCTGCCGTCTTTGCCAGCTTTACCTCCATATAAAAACCTCCTGTTTTGCGGTTCAACCTCCCAGAGCTTTAGAGCTTTTGCCTGACTATCCGCCCTTTGAAAGGTTTCCTCCGCCTGGCTCACGTCTATGGACGAATCAGACTTCGGATCCTCTCCATCACCTGCTGGATCGTCATATCTGAGGAATCCACCAGCACCGCATCCTCAGCCTGACGAAGGGGGGCAAACTCCCGATGCATATCCCGATAATCCCGCTCCTCGATATCCGCCTTAATCTCCTCCAGCGTCATACTTCCAAGAGCCCTTTTTTCCTGAAGCTCCTCATAGCGTCTTTTGGCTCTGCAGGCCGAGGATGCCGTCAAATACACCTTCACATCGGCACCCGGCAGCACATAGGTTCCGATATCCCGGCCATCCATGATCACATCCGAAGCCCTGGCCAGCTTCCGCTGCAGCTCCACCAGCTTCATCCGCACCTCAGGGTATACAGAGCTGGCCGAAGCCATGTTTCCTACCTCCTCTGTGCGCAGAAGTCCTGTGACATTCTCCCCGTTTAACAGCACCTGCTGGGTCCCCTCCTCATAAACGATAGTCACATCCGCCTCTTTGCAGGCCCCGGCAATCCGGTCCGCCTCAGGAGGTTCAATTCCCTGTCGCAGGAAATAGAGGGCCATGGCCCGGTACATAGCTCCCGTATCCACATAGATAAAGCCCGTTTCCCTGGCAAGCTGTCTGGCAATGGTGCTTTTCCCTGCTCCTGCAGGTCCGTCAATCGCCACACTGTAGCTCATAAAATCGTTCCTTCCTCTCACCTATATTTTCTTAAATCTATCTCATTTCGCTCCGGTATGTCCTTTCATGCTCCAAAATCTCATAGCCTGCGGCCCCTACTCCAAGGCCGCTGCTGCTGCACAGCCGGCCAGATAGGCCGTGGACCAGGCAATCTGCAGATTAAAGCCTCCTGTCAGGGCATCCAGATCCAACACCTCGCCGGCAAAGTACAAGCCCTTCACCAGCTTTGACTCCATGGTGGAAGGATGGATCTCCTGCACCCGGACGCCGCCCTTTGTAATGACCGCCTCCCGGTAGTCCCGAAGCCCTGTAAGCGTCAGCTCCAGGTTCTTCACACTCTCCACAAACTGCTGTCGTTCCTTACGCGAAATCAGATTCACTTTTTTCTCCGGATCAATGCCGCTAAACCGCAGCATCACCGGCGAAAGTTTTGCCGGAAACAGCCCGGCCGCCACATTCTTAAAATTTTTGTTGGGGGCCTGCTCAAAATCCCGCAGCACCCGGGCATCCAGCTGCTCCATGGTCAGCGCAGGCTTCAGATCAATCACCATGCGCAGTGATTCTTCTCTCAGCTTCTCTCCCACACAACTGCTGGCCGTCAAAATCAGCGGACCGCTGACTCCGAAATGAGTGAACAGCATCTCCCCAAATTCTTCATAAAGCCTCTTTCTTCCATTATATATAGTAATCTGTACGTTGCGCAGAGAAAGCCCCATAAGCTCCCGTACCCAGTCCTCCTTCACATTCATGGGAACCAGGGAGGGCAGAAGCTTGGTAACCTCATGTCCTGCATCCCTGGCCCATTCATATCCGTCGCCTGTAGAGCCTGTCACCGGGTAAGATAATCCGCCTGTGGCCACTACAACCGCATCTGCCAAAGCTTTCCGGGACGAGCCCTTCCTGCTCCCGCCGGAGGCTCCCGCCTCCTTCAAAAGCACTCCCTGAATCTCTCCATCCTGGATAAGAAGCCTCTCCACCTCCCGGTTCAGGTGCACCCGCACTCCCAAAGCCTTCATGCTGCGCTCCAAAGCAGCGGTCACATCATAGGCGTGATCCGAAACCGGAAATACCCGATTTCCCCGCTCTGTCTTGAGAGCCAGTCCCGCCTCCTGAAAAAACTCCATGGCATCCTGGGCCGTAAAGCCATAAAAGCCGCTGTAGAGAAATTTGGCGTTGGAGCGCACATTCCGCAACAGCTCCTCCACCTCACAGTTATTTGTCAGGTTGCACCTGCCCTTGCCGGTAATATAGAGCTTCTTCCCAAGCTTCTCATTTTTCTCATACAAATCCACCTGGGCGCCCTGCTTCGCCGCAAACACAGCCGCCATCATGCCGGCGGCCCCTCCGCCCACCATGATTACCCTTCTCATCTGCTCTCCCCTTCTCTCAGTGCTTATGAAAGCACTTCTCTGTATTCTAACAAATGATTGTCCTCTTGTGAACTGTTTTTTGAGAAAAAAGGTATTTTTAAGAAATTATTTATTTTCTTCTTTCTGCTCCATCCTCATGCTTTCCCAATCAAAACACGCTTCCCACAAAATGCAAAGCCGTATTTCCGTATCCGCTTCTTCTCAACCCCCTTTGTTACCAGCACCGCCTCGTACCGCTTCTCCTCAATCTGCTCCAATGCCGCCTTCACGGTATCGGCAAGCTCCTTTTCATCCTCCCCATCCTGCACCTTAAATTCCAGGATCATTCCGTCATCCCCCATTTTAGGCTCCAGCAACACATCATACCGCCCATAGCCGCTCTCCCGATTGGAGGTTACGGTATAACGGTCGGATAATTCCACCAGAAGCCCCAAAACAAAACCGTGATAGAAGCGCTCTGGCTCTGCGGACTCCGAAGGCTTATTTCCTGCATCAAAGCTGCTAAAAGTAACCATGGCTACTTTATTCATGTATTGGTTCATAGCCTTTACATCATCGGCAAGCAAGGCCTTGATAAACCCGTTGTACTCCTTTCTGCTCTTCCCAAACCAACCCTTTATAATGGCCCGGAACATCAGCGCCACCTCCCGGTTTGTTAGAGTCAGCTCATAGTCGGGAAGATCTGCCCTCTCCCAATCCTCTTCACAATGAAGCACCTTCAAATATCCGCTGGCCAGCAGCAGACTCCAGATTCCCCACCAGGCTGTTGGAGCTGGAATTGGCCCAGTAGGCCCCAAACTTTCCTTTATCCAGATAATTCAGGATAGACCACGGGTTATAGATGTCTGTGCGGCTCCCGAAGGTAAAACCATCATACCAGCTTTTTACCTCCTGCTTTTTATCAGACATTCCAAATTCATCCAGGGAGTCAAAGACTTCCTTCTCCGTAAATCCAACGTTAAAATCTGGTTGATCCTCTGCACCATGGACGTATAATCCCCTTCCTTCGCATTTGCAAAGGTAAGGCTGATTACCGGACGCGTTCCCTGTAAGGCACGGTACTTTTCACTCTTCCAGATGGAAAGCCCCTGAAACAGCTCTCCCTGGTCCTCATATTTTATGGAAAAAAAGTGCTCCATCATATCCATATTCAATGTCTTGCCGAATCGTCTTGGACGGGTAATCAGCGTCACACTGTCCCCGCCTTCCCACCACTCTGAAATAAACGGGGTTTTATCTATATAGAAGTAGCCCTCTCTTCGTATTTTCTCAAAATCCTGGCATCCAATACTGATAGTCCTGGCCATTTTTCACCCTCCCTTCCTGAAACCCGCCTGCCTTTTGACAAGGCACCCGTGCATCTTTAAATTATAGCATAGGGAAAAAAATAACGGAAGGCATATTTTATCCCCCAACGGAATCTGTGGAACCATCTATTGAACTTCACCGCTGCTTCCCCGCTCTCCTTCTCCCCATTGACTTCTCCCCTGTCCCGCAGTATAGTTATTTCAGAACAAGCAAATCTACAACTCTCCCTGTCTGTGCGTGTTGGAAGGCTGCAAAGGAATTTGAGGGAATAAAACAGGAGAAATTCAACGCATGAACAAAAACGACGTTTACATCATCCACGGAACCAACTACAAGGAATTGACCAAACAGCTTTTAGAGGCTGCGGTTTTGGCAGAAGATATCGGAGACCGGAAAAAGCATGTGGCCTTAAAGCCCAACCTGGTCTGCGCCAAGGCCCCCTCTTCGGGCGCTACCACCCACGGGGAGCTTCTGGCCGGCGTTATCGAATATCTGCAGGATCACGGCTTTCATCGCATTTCCGTCATGGAAGGCTCCTGGGTGGGAGAACGCACCCCCGCCTCCCTCAGGGCCTGCGGCTATGACAAAATCCTGAAAGAATACAATGTGCCTTTTGTGGACCTGCAAAAGGACAAAAGCCATGCCCATGACGCCAAGGGCATGGCCATTCAGGTCTGCGATTTGGCCCTTTCGGCGGATTATATGATCAATATGCCTGTCCTCAAGGGCCATTGCCAGACCACAATTACCTGCGCCCTGAAAAACAATAAGGGAGTCATTCCAAACTCGGAAAAACGCAGATTTCACACCCTGGGGCTTCACAAGCCCATTGCGCATCTGAATACAGTGGCCCGCAATGACTTTGTTCTGGTGGACAATATCTGTGGGGATCTGGATTTTGAGGAGGGAGGGAATCCGGTAGTCATGAACCGGATTCTGGGCTTTAAGGACCCAGTGCTCTGCGACGCCTTTGTCTGCGACTGCATGGGACGAAGCGTGGACGAGGTGCCCTATATCCGTATGGCGGAAAAGCTGGGGGTAGGCTGCGCCGACACCTCCCAGGCGAATCTCATTTTTCTCAATGAGGATACCACTAGCGGAAAGATACCTATGACCCGCAGGGTGGAGGCCCTGGCCCGGTATACGGCTCCCCGGGACGCCTGCTCAGCCTGCTACGGCTCTCTCATCCATGCATTAGACCGCCTGAAAGAAAACGGCTGTATCCCCAAAAACGCCCCGGCCATCGGAATCGGCCAGGGCTATAAGGGGTGTTCCGGGGAGATCGGCGTGGGAAGCTGCACCTCCTGCTTTGCCAAGTCTCTTCTGGGATGTCCCCCAAAGGCCATTGATATGGTTCGGTTTTTGGAGGAACATTGGGAGTAATGGGAAGGATCACTCTTCCTTCCTCCCAATCAGCTGCTTTCGATATTCCTTGGGCGTAACTCCTGTGATGTGTTTAAAGCATTTATAAAAATATGTAATATCTTTATACCCCACAAGTTCCCCGATCTCGCCGCTTGAATACCCGCCCTGTTCGATATATTCCTGGGCAGCCCGGATCCGGCAATTGTTAAGATATTCGTTAAAGCTTATCCCCACGTCCCGCTTAAAGATCTTTCCCAGGTACAAGGGGGTAAAGCTGTAAAGCTTGGCCAGGGAGTTTAGGGACATGGCTTCCCTATAATGGTCGTTGATATAGCGCCGGATCTCCGTAACCACGCCGTTGGTCGCCAAACCCAGCTGATGAGCCACAATATCCGGATCCACATCCGACTTCTTTTCGTGCTCGCGATCCGACAGCTCTTCCGCAATCCTGCCAAGGAAACCGCAGAGAACCTCCTCATCTACCGGCTTTAACAGATAATACTTTACCCCGTACTGCATGGCGGTCTGGGCATATGCAAATTCCCCATATGCGCTCACAATGATCACTTCACATTCCGCCTTAATCCTGGCCAGCTCCCGGATCAGACCCAGCCCATCCAGGAGCGGCATCTTCAGATCCGTTATCACCAGTTCATAACGGTTTTTCTTCCACAGCTCCAGCGCCTGCTCCCCATCCTCCGCCGTGTCCGACACGCAGAAGCCGTAGCTTTCCCAGTCGATCATTTTGCTCATCCCTCTGCGGAACAGCATCTCATCATCTGCCAGTAAGACCCGAAACAAGGTCTCCTCCCTCCTTTTCCATAAACGGGATCCACATGCACACCCTTGTGCCCATCCCTTTTTTGCTCTCAATCTCCATCCTTGCCGATTCTCCATAGGCCAGCCTGATACGCTGGTAAATATTCCGCAGCCCAATGGAGTGTTCCGGCTGCTCCTTCATGGTAAATACGGCTTCGCAAAGCGCCTCTCTCTCCTGTTCATCCATACCCACGCCGTCGTCCTCCACCTGGATTTTCAAAAGCTTCTTCTCCTTTTGGATGCACAGGATGATCTTCCCTGCGCCTTTTTGGGGCTCAATCCCATGACAGACAGCATTTTCGATCACAGGCTGGAGCAAAAGCTTCCGCACACGACAGCTCATAAGCCTTTCATCCACGCGGCAGTCGAACTGAATCTTGTCCGCCAGCCGATAGTTCTGGATGCGGATATATTTCTGCACAAATTCCACCTCTTCCAGCAGTGTCACCACATTTGTCCCTGTATCCATATACCTGCGGAAACTCTCCGCAAACAGCTGCACGATCTTTGCATCCTCCTGGTTTCCTTTCAGGATCAGACTCATACGGATAGCCCCCAGCGTATTAAAAAGGTAATGGGGATCAATCTGCCGCTGCAGCGCGGAAAGCTCCGCCCGCTGCCTGGTGATGATCTCATCCTTCAGCCTTCCCTCCCGCAGTGCCGCATCGTTCAGCAGGCGCCGAATCTCCTCCATCATGCTAGTAAACGCAGCGTTCAGCTGCTCAATCTCATCCGCACTTTCCTGTTCCCTGTCCGAAAATGTCTGCACATGAATGCCTTCTGCGTCAATGTTCTGCACTTTGCGCTTTAAACTGTAAAGCCCCGCCGTGATTCTCCGGGACACATATACGATCACTGTCAAGGATACCGCCATCATCATGCAGGCAGACACCAGCAGCAGGATCAGCGGGTTCCTCCTGGCCAGGCGGATGGAGTCATAGGAAACCAGATAAAGAACCATCAGATCCTCAGTCTCCCGGTAAGCACAACAGTATTTTTCCCCATCCACAGCCACAAATTCCCCATTTCTCATCCATTTTGCTGACAGCTTGCCCGTATCCGTCCCTTCCCACCCCTCCTCATCTGCCGAAAGCACATCCCTGACAATCCTTTCCAGCTTCTTTTTTCTGGATGTTCCAATTACTGAATTTCACGCCTCTTACAGCCCCCTCAGGAAAGCAAAGCACAGGTCCGCCCACTGGGGCAGCGCCTCATGATCATAATCATAATACAGCACCAACTCTTTTTCACCGCCCAGATTGTTATACACGGCAAACTGGGTCTTGGGAGGACACACCGTATCCCTCATGGTGATAGTTACGTGGGCCGGATTCCTTATATAGGCTGCCAGATTGCTGACGTCGATATAGCTTAGCTTTTCAAAAATCTCATCTTCATGATGATGGAAGGGATCATAGCGCCGGAAATACTCCCCGATCTCTGAATACCCAGTCGCTGGGCTGTTGAGAAACCCTTCCTTCTTGCAGTAATAAAAATCCGACAGGAATGGATATCCCACCGCAGTACGCTTGATCCCGCCATGCAGAGCGCTCACGGCCACAGACAACGCGCCGCCCTGGGAGCCGCCCAGAGTCCCCAGCCGCTGCCCATCTACCTCCGGAAAGGAGGAGACGATCTGAGCCAGCTCCACGCCATCCAAATACATCTGTCGAAAAGGCAAATCCTGGGGATTCCCGGCCAGGCCCCTAGCCACATGGCCGTGGAACGTGCTGCCCTGACAGCCGCCTGTATCCTCACTGAATCCCCCCTGTCCCCTGCAGTCCAGGGCAGCCACGCACATCCCTTCCAGCACATAGGACAGCTTGCCGTCCATCCAGTCGCCGCTGTTACCCGTATACCCATGAAAAATCAGCAGACACGGCTTCTTCCCGGCTGTCACAGGCCTTGCGTACTTGGCGTGGATCCTGGCTCCCCGAACTCCCTGGAAATACAGGTCAAAACACTCCACGCCCCGGCAGGTAAAATCGGCCGGCCGCAGCTCCACCCTAGGGTCCACTCCGGCCAGTTCCTCCTTAGCCTTGTCCCAGAACCGGTCAAAATCCGAAGCCTTGGGAGAGCTTCCCTCATATTCATAGAATTCCTTTAAATTCAAATCCATTTCATGCAACGCCATTTTCCTCAAACGCCCCTTTCTTTAGCTTTTTCATCCACACACTCGTCCATTACAAATACAATCCGTCCGTTCACCAGAACCGTCCATTCAGCACGATTTGCCATCTATCCGCCAGCTGCCTGAACTATTATCTATAATTCTATAAATTTCCCACTCATTTTGCAATACTATCCTGCCCGCATAGGACGCAGACGATAGCAAGAAGGCCACTCAAAAGAGCGGCCTCCTCCATAACTCATTCATTCCCTGCTGCCAGCTGTTCCATAATCTCTCCCAGCATCTCGTTTCTGGCATCGATCACAGATTGATAGTCCAGCATCTCGTACTCGGCCAGCATCTCGCCATACGCCTTTTCAAAATCCTCCGCCACTGACATATCATAGGAAAGGCACTGGAACATCTCATAGCTTCCTGTTGCAAGTCCGCCAGGCAATCCCTCCTTGTTCTGCAGCTCCACGTCTCTTAACATCTCTAAATATAAATCCGTAGGCACACGTTCACCATCCTGAATCTCATAGTGTACGCCCTCAAGTCCATTTTGCAGCAGCAGCTGTCCTTCCTCCGTGCAGCACCAGTTTAAAAACTTTAAAAGCTTCTCCGGATCCTTACACTTATCGGTAACGCCATACTGGTTAAAGGGGTACAGGAACATTCTGGTAGTCACAAACTTTTGCCCCTTCTGAGAATCCAGCTGGATGGGCTGAGTAATATAGCTCATCTCCGGATGTCCCGCCTCGGTCAGGGCCTGATTGGCCGTTTTATTATTCCAGTTTACATACCATACGGCGATGGCGCTTCCGTTACTCATTTTCTCCACGGTCATATCATGATTATCCGTAAAAAGCTCTGGATCTAATACACCCGCCTCATAGCAGTCATGAAAAAATTTTAAGCTCTCTTTTTTCTCGGAGGAATGCATGGCGTCTTCAAATTCCTCCGTCTCCAGGTTATATAGCCAGTTGACTCCGCCTGCGTTTCCTGGATAGGTTGCCCCTTCTTCCCATAAACCGCCCATTAGATTCATTCCATAAGCTTCCGCGCCGGGCAGTGTCAGACCCACAGTAGGCGTCCCGTCATAGGCTTCTGGAAAATCCTTAACCGCTTTTTTCAAAAACTCGATCCAGTCGCTGGCTGTAACCAGATTCGGCCATCCGTAGTATTCCAGCACATCTGTACGAACCGATATCCCGTAGTACCCAATGACATCCGGAATAAAGTTTTCAATAAGGTTTAGCAATACCCCCGCCTGAATATATTGATCCGAAATAGCAGTCGTCTGCATACACTGGAGCTCATTATAATCGCCGCTGGCCAGCATCGCTGCTTGCTTTTCCTGCATATCGCCGGTGTACTTGATAAAATTAAAGCCGATGCCAAACCGATCTGCGATTTCTTTCCCAACCGTAGTATCCAGGGTGGAATCCTGATTCACACCAGCCGGTATCACATCGATCATATACAGCTCTTCCTGGGAATCCTGCCCCCCGTATCTCCCTGTGATCTGGATTCCCCTGTCTGGGGCTGTCCACTCTCCCCACTTTTTCCTGAGCAGCCGCCTAATAATGCCATAAACATCACAACGGTCATAGACAACGCCAGAATCTGTTTCACCTTTTTTCCCTTCATACCATTTTACCCCCATATTTTCGTTACTCTCAATTTTTCTCTTGCTCTTCTTTTTCCTTCTTTTCCCGCCATAAGCCCGCAATCCTCTCATATACTTCTGGCGCAATGGGCGGGACACCCTTGGAATAGCTGGGAACGTACTGTTCCCCCGCCTTTTTAGGATTCGTACAGGCGTTGTCATAGCGGTAATACTCCCGTACCGCCGGATGACGGAAATCCGGAACCTCCACCGGTACCCCGCCTCTTAGCACAGAACGGTAGGACAGAATCCCCGGAAGCCCCATATCCAGCGCTTCGTAGACGTCGATGATCTCCGCCTTCGGATTGCCTTTAATCTTCTCCACGAAATTCCACAGCGTATAGAAGTCAGAACCGCTGTGCCCATAAGCTTCTGCTTTCTCGGACAGCTCATCCTTGGGATTGCTTTTGATCACCCGGGAGGCACATTCCCCCTCATACGCATCCAGATTGCTGTACAGGCAGGATACGTCTCCGTTTTCAGCGTCCTCCCTGGCGCTCTCCAGACGTCCCTTGGTGCCGTAGACCGTATACCAGATGGAATTTTTGCAGAGGCCTCCATGGATGCTTTTTACCACAGCCCCATTCTCCAACTCTACCAGCTCCAAGCCAGCCTGTCCTGCCTTGGCACCCATTCGCCGGTTGACAGGTCCAAAAGGCAGCTCAAATCCCGTCACCCTCACCGGACGCAGCCCGGTAATGTGCAGCAACGGCCCTAGGGAATGGGTGCAGTAAAAGGTAGCTTGCATGTTGTTACGCCAGTGCTCTGGATTCCCCTGGGTAATCTCCGGCCAGATAGATTCGCAGTTGTGGATGTACTCCCCTTCGCCATACTCAAACTCCCCCAGCACCCCCTGCCGGTAGAGACGACGCATCTGACGGGGAGCTGCCATAAAGCAATAATTTTCCCCATAGGCGTAGATTTGCTCGCTCTGTTCCACCGCCTCTGCCAGCTTCACGGCTTCCGCCAGTGTCTCACAGGGCAGAACCTCACTCATCACATGCTTTCCCGCCTGGAGACAGCGAACCGCGAAGGCTGCGTGGTCATTTGCGTAATTGGCCAGCACTACTGCGTCCATGTCGTGCTTCAGGAACTCCTCAAAATCCTCATAGTATGTAATCTGCTCTGACTGAATGTGCCCTTTCACCCGCTCCAGGAAATATGCGTCCTTATCGCAGACCGCAACTAAAACCGCGTTATCCGCATGGGTGCAGTACTCCATCATAGTCTCCCCGCGTCCTGCACCCAAGACGCCAACTCGTACTTTCTCCATTTTTATCCCCCTTCTTTCTTTGGTTTTTTGTGTAGCAAAAATCATTTCTTACACCAATTATGTTACTATTTACATTAAATAATACAATAAAAAAATAATGTCTGTTATTAAAAAAATTTTGACTTTTCTGTCATTCCTTTACCGATCCAATCATGATGCCAGAGGTAAAATATTTTTGCAGGAACGGGTATACGCACATGACAGGAAAAACAGTAATCACGGTGATAGCCATTTTTACAGACTGGGCGTTTACTTCCACCGCCCCGCTTTTCAGGGCTTCTATATTGCTTATCGACGCCAGCATATTATAAAGCAGATACTGCAGCGTATAGAGCTTCTCCTCCATGGCGCAGTACAGCTGGGTATCCATGAAGGAATTCCATTGACTGACGATACCAAACATCAGGATGGCAGCGTTGACCGGCTTGCAGATCGGAAAAAACACCCTCCAGTAGGCCTGCAGATCATTTCCCCCATCCACATAGACTGCTTCCCGCAGGGAATACGGGATAGATTCAATATAGCTTATAATCAGAATCATATTGTAGGCATTAAACAGATACGGTATAACATATACCAGAAAGTTATTCATCAGGTGGTACTGCTTCATAAAAATATAGGACGCGATGGTTCCTGCCGACACGTACATGGTCAGGGTGCAGAAGGTCTTTAGGAAACGCCCGAAAGCCAGATTCTGGGTGGCAAGGGCATAGGCCGCCATACCAGTGACAGAGAGCATCAGGATCGGTGTGATAGTGCTCCTGGCTATGGAAATGAAAAATGCGCCCAGGATATTATTGTCCTGGAATAAGGTTTTATATGCGCTCAGATCGAACCCTTTGGGCAGGAGCAGCAGGGCGCCCCTTAAGCCCACCGGCACGCTGATGGAATAATTGATGACATACAGGAACGGATATACCATGATGACAAACAGCATCACCAGAAACAGCCCGTTGCACAGATCAAAGATATGATCTGATAATTTACGCTTATATTTCACAGCTCACCCTCCCTTCTAAAACATGGACTGCTTATTTATACGCTTGACCACCTTATTTACAGCCACCAGCAGCAGGATACTGACAAAGGATTTTATCACACTCATGGCTGTGGCATAGGGGAAGTCCAGCATCTTTAAACCAAATTTATAGATATACATATCCAGCACCTCCATCCGGGACCAGTTTGTGGCATTATAGAAAATAAAGAACTGCTCCAGATTGGAATTGAGGATCCAGCCCGCGTTCATGACCAGCAGGACGGAAAGGGTAGGCAGCAGATTGGGCAGCGTGACATAACGGATTAATTGGAAACGTCCCGCCCCGTCGATCCGCGCCGCTTCATACTGATCCGATGGGATTCCTGCAATGGTGGACAGAAAAATCACTGTATTGTAGCCGATGGATTTCCACACGTTTAAAAGAATCATCAGCCGCCAGGAATATTTTGCCTCTCCCAGCACGTTGATCCCCTGCTTCAGGATACCGGCATTCACCAGAAACTGGTTGATAGACCCCGACTTTACGGCCAGCAGCGCCCAGACCAGCGCATAGGCTACCACCCAGGAGATAAAATAGGGGAAGAAGCTGACCGTCTGGACAAGCTTGGCTCCCTTCTTCCAGCGGCATTCCTGCAGCAGAATGGCCAGTGCCATAGCTGCCACCAGCACCACCGCCAGGGATACGCCGTTAATCACCAGCGTATTCTGTACCAGGTACCCCAGATCCGAGCTATCCTGGAATATCTTATAAAAATACTTCAGTCCCACAAATTCCCCTCCGAACAGGGAACCGCCCAGGTGATACTCGGAAAACGCAACATACCAGGCTGACAGCGGGATGTATGAAAATAGCAGCGAACAGATGATTGCCGGCGCCAGCATAAGGTACACCCATTTGTGACGCCTTATTTTTAACCTTAATTTTTTATTCTTTTCTCCCAGCACGAATTTACTCATTCCCCTTTATGAACAGGAGCCGCGTTTTCCCGCGGCTCCCCATATCTCGATTATTTCATCGCTTCCGCCAACTCTTCTTTGTTTTCCTTCAACAGGGTGTTTCTGGCGTCGATTACAGATTGGTAATCCAGCTTTTCATACTCAGCCATCATATCGGCAAAGGCCTTTTCAAAATCATCCGCGATTACGATCTGACCCGCATATTTTTGATAAACCTCGTTCAGTTTCTCCTCTATTTTTCCCAGATCGGAGGTCCGATCCAGTTCGCAGGAGCTAACGATGGTCACGTCAACCAATTTCCCGTGATCCATCCACCATTGTTGAGAGGAGTTCCAGCCCAATCCCTGGAAGGCTTCCTTTTCCCGGTCCGATAATGCAAACTTGTCGGCATATTCCTGTTCCAGGCCTAAGTTATAGGGCCTTCCATCCTCAGACGTTGTAACACAGTAGGGAAAGAGTTTTAAAGGATAAAGCTCCGAACCCGGTCCTCCCGGCAGTCCTTCGCTTCCCAGCAAGGCAACATCCCGGATCATCTCTCCGTAAAACTCTGTGGGCACCCGCTCTCCGTTCTGCATCTCATAATGTACGCCCTCTATGCCGTTCTGGAGCAGCAGCTGTCCTTCCTCTGTGCAGCACCAGTTTAATAGCTGAAAGAATTTCTCTGGATCCTTGCACTTATCCGTGACGCCCCATTGGTTGTGGGGATATGTATACAGGGCTGCAGCCACAAATTTCTGTCCCTCCTGGGAATCCAGCTGGAAGGGCTGCTCGATATAACTCATTTCCGGATGCCCCGCCGCTGCCAATTTCTGATTTGCGTCTTTGCTGTTCCATTTTACATACCAGACGGCGATGGCGCTTCCGTTGCTCATTTTCTCCACCGTCATATCAATGGTGTCTGTAAACATTTCCGGATCCAGCACACCCTCCTGGTACAGGTCGTGGAAAAATTTCAGGCACTCCTTCCTCTCGGCAGTATGCCATGCGTCCTCAAACTGCTCCGTCTTAAGATTATAGACCCAGTTGACTCCCCCTATATCTACCGCATACGTATCCCCTTCCTCATTGGGGGCAGCCAGCAAGTTCATTCCGTAAGATTCTGCGCCTGGCAACGTCAGTCCCACCGTAGGTGTCCCGTCATAGGTCTCCGGGAAATCCTTGACTGCTTTCTTTAAAAATTCGATCCAGTCGCTGGCAGTCACCAGGTTGGGCCAGCCATAGTATTCCAGCACATCCGTCCGCACTGCTATATTATAGTGGGACATGGTAGACAAATAATCGTTGGGAACCGGCGCCTGCCATAAATGGAGCCCGCCGTCCCGGGACAACAGCCGCCAATAAGGAATGATATCTTTGAAACGCTCATAAAAATCGGGCAGCAGATCCTTATAATCATCCAGGTCCAGCAGTACCCCAGCCTTGATATACTGATCCGAAATAGCCGTCTTCTCCATACACTGAATCTCGTTGTAATCGCCTCCGGCCAGCATAGCCGCCTGCTTCTCCTGCATATCACCGTTATACTCAATATAGTGAAAGCCAATGCCAAAGCGTTCCGCCAGCTCCCTTCCCACTGCTGTATCCAACGAGGAATCCTGTGCCGGACTGTTTGGCATCACGTCAATCATATACAAGTCCTTTTCAGAAACCGCCTCCCCGTTTTCCCCCGATGCCTGGGCTTCCCCCATTGTTTCGGCTTCTTTCGCATCCGGCTGTCCGCTCTCGTCGTTCTTCCCTGCGCAGCCCCCTGCCAGCGCCCCAAGCAGCGCCACAGTCAGCGTCAGCGCCAAAATCTGTTTCACTTTTCCTCTCTTCATATTGCCTTACCTCCGTATTCCTTCTACACTACCCTTGTCCCTCACGCAAAATGCTGAAATATTTAAATCCCCCTCTCTTCTAATTCTCTATTTCGCTGTAAATTAGATTGTTTTTTACGTCTTTTATGTTAATGTTTCACAAAAAATATTGCAATAAAAAAATAATGCCTGTTATTTAAAAAATTTTGACATTTTCACGCTTCTCTGTTACCTGCTCCATAACCTGCAAGGCCAGCTGCTCAAGAATCCCCAGATCCCAGACCATCTGCAGGATCGTATATCTGTCCCGTATCTCCTTGCAGTATAAAAAGGTGTTTTCCAAAAGCTTCCTGTCTATTCCTATCTCATCCGGGTAACAGGGCGCGCCCAAGGATTTCAGGATGGAGATCACCTGTTCGGAATCCGGCAGCTCTTCCAAAAGACTTTGAATCTCGGGCCATTTTTCCTCCATTACAGCAATCCGCTCCAGACGCCCCGGCGTATCATTCTTATGAGCCTTTTCCTCCAGAGCGATCACCCCCTCCGCCGCCGGCCCGTATGCCTTGCGGATCCTTTGCTCCCAGACTTTTTTATCATATATTCCCGCACATTCCCGCGCCCGCCTGAAATCCACCCGGTTCCTAAGCAGCACTTCCACAAGCTTCAGGACCAGAACCGCGCCCACACCCACCTGGACGCCATGGGGCGCCGGCCGTTGCCCCCGCTGCTCAAACATCATCTCCCAGTAATGGGACATATGGTGCTCGCAACCGGAGGCAGAACGAGAATTTCCATATAGACTCATAGCTACGCCGGACAGTACCAGCCCCTCCATAATGGCCCCGATCACCTTGGCATCCCTTTCCCTGGCCTGATCCGCATGTTCCAGCACATTCTTTGTGCAGCCTTCCACCAGCTCCGCGATGGAAGGGCAGTAGTGCTCTCCTGTGATCAGGTGGGCCAGCTTCCAGTCGCACAGGCAGGTGAACTTGCCCAATAAATCCCCCAGCCCCGCTGCAATCATAGAATAGGGAGCCTCCTTTAAAATATCCGTGTCCCCAAGGATTACCATAGGCGGCGCCGCATGATACGTGGTTTTCAGATTATCCGTGTAAATAGCCGCTATGCCGGAAGCAAACCCGTCCATGGGAGCCGCCGTAGCCACTGTAAAGAAGGGACGTCCTGTCCTGTAACTGAAAAACCGGGTCAGATCGTTGATGGCCCCGGTGCCCACGGCAATAAGAAGGTCGCAGTCCATAGGCATATGGATCAGGAGCTCCCCTACCGCCGCCTCATCAAAGCCCAGATGGGCCAGCGTATGCATCACGGCCTTTATGCCGGCTCCTTCTAACAATTCCATACACGCTCTGCCTGCTATCCTGTATGTGATCCCATCGGCCACAAGACAAACCGACCGAAAACCATATTTTTTCACATAAACCGGAAGCTCCCCCAGGGCGCCCTCCCCGATCCGAACCGCTTTCAGCGGGGCATAATGCTCCTTCCCACAGCTACACTGGAATCTGCGGTCCAGATAGCTGTTCAAATCCCGCGAAGCCCCATACATGTTCATCCTCTCTCCTCCTCTGTCCCTGCCTTCGCCTGCGTGCGAAGCTCTCCCAGTCTCTTTAACGGACTTTCGCCCTTTCCCAATTCCCGGCACAGTTTTACATACAAATGATACAGCTTCTCATATTTCCGTGTATGTTCCAGGTTCGGGGTATATCGTTCCTTCTCCTTCATCCCCATGGCGTGAACCGCCTGATCCAATGTCTCATAGGCGCCCGCCGCAACCGCCGCAAATATGGCCGATCCCTGGGCAGCAAGCTCCCCGCTTTTGGGTACATGGACTTCCTTTCCCAGGACATCCGAAATCAGCTGCATGAGAAATCTGTTTTTCATGGGTATCCCGCCTCCGGCCAGCACCTGATGAACCGCAAGCCCCTGGTCGGTAAGTCCCTCTGCGATCCATCGAAAATTAAAGGCCATGGCCTCTGCCAGCGCCCGATAAATCTCCTCCGGTTTCGTGTTCAAAGTCAGACCCAGGATCACTCCCGACAAATCCCCGTCCATAAGGGGGGATCGGTTTCCGTTCCACCAGTTCAGGGCCATCAGTCCGCTGCCACAGGGCTGCAGCCTTTCCGCTCTCTCGTTTAACCGGGCAAATACCTCTCCTTTGCTTGCCCCTTTTGTCAGTTCCTCGGGACAGCAATTTTCCACAAACCAGGCCAGGGTGTCTCCAAAGCTCTGCAGGCCAATCTCATATGCATAAAGGCCCTTTGCCGGAAAATCCTCCAGCACTCCGTAGATCCCCTCCACCCTTACCAGCTTTGGGTCAACGATATAGCCGGACACGCTAGTCCCTATGGACAAAAACAAAACATGGGGCTTATTCAGTCCCACAAAAGCCAGAGGCGCTGCCGCGTCCACATGCCCTGCGGAAACAACAGTCCCCGGAAGCAGACCCAAAAGCCTGGCGCCCTCCTGAGTCAGCCTCCCCGCACATTCTGCCGCGGGTATTACCTGGTGAGGATCCGGTATTTTTTCCAGAAAATTATGGAGCCTGCCGTCCAGCCCGCTAAAGAATTCCCGACTGGGAAACCCTGCTTCCTGCCGCCAGAAGAACTTCCCTCCCGCCGTGGAATCATTCATGGTATCCTTCCCTGTCAGCAGCTTTACAATCCAGTCGCTTAAGTCGAAATATCTGTCTGCGGCCTCATAAACCTTTGGCGCATTCCGCACAAGATGGAGGAGCTTAGGGATAGGCAGATTGCTCCCCATGCTCTTCCCTGTATAGGCTAGAAAGGGTTCCTTTCGCTCTCTGGCCAGCTCAAGAATATCCTCTACCTCCCTCATGGAGGCATGAGATTTCCACATCAGCGCCTGAGCAAAGGGATGGTTCTCCAATCCATGGGATTCTAGGATGGGTTTCCCCAAGACGTCCGTGGCGATGATGGTGGGGGAGGTGGCGTCCACGCCTATACCCATGATCTCCCCTGGATCCACATTTCCGTTCTGTAGCGCTTTCCTAACGCTTTTTTGCAGGGAGCGGATGAAATCCCCAGGCTTTTGCAGAAACATCCCTTCCGGAATGGGGATCCCTCCTATACTCCCCTCTATGACGCCGTGCTCATAGGCCTCCTCTCCAGTGGCGACCACACAGCCGTCCCACACCCTGACTATGACCGCTCTGGCCGATAAGCTCCCCAGATCCACCCCCAGCGTATAACCCTCTGCCATGGAGTATCCCTCCCTCCTGTTTTTTTAATGTCTCTTTTCTTGGAAAATCATAACATTTCACCCCAAAAATACAATGAAAAAAACAGGGCTGTAATTGAAAAAAACAGGGCTGTTTCATCCCCTTCCGCCAGCTGTCTCTGTTGTAAACAGAGCTGCGCCTGTGCTGTGGCAGCGGGTTACATGTTATCGCTCCTGGTCCTCCTTTTGCACGCAAAAAAAGACGCATGGCTTACAATTTTATGATTCCATGCATCTTTTTGCTGCTCGATTACTATGAAATTTATAAACTTACATCCGCTCTGGCGCCTCAAAGCCCAAAATTCCAATACAGGTCTCCAGGATTCTCCGGCAAAGCACCAGCAGCGCGATCCATCCCTCCTGCCGTTCCTGATCCTCCTCCTTCAGGATCCGTGTCTCATGATAGAATTTGTTGAACCCATTGGCCAGATCGTAAAGATAGGCGCAGATCTTGTGAGGAGCCAGCTCTGCATAGGCGGTCTCCATGACGCTGTTGAACTTTGCCGCTTCCAGCATGAGAGCTTTTTCCGACTCGCTCCTGGGCTCCCGAATTCCTGCCTGCTCCGGATTCTTTCCCTGCTCTTCGTATTTCGCCAGAATCGATTTGATCCGCACAATGGTATACAGAAGGTAGGGACCTGTATCTCCCTCAAAGGAGGTAAACCGCTCCACATCAAACACATAATCCTTGGAGGCCTGGTTGGACAGATCGCCGTATTTGATAGCGGAAAGCCCAGTGATCCGGGCCGTGCGCCTGGCCTCTTCCTCCGGAATCTCTGTATTTTCCCGGATTTTCTCATACATTTCTTCGTTGATATCCGCGATCAGATGCTCCAATCGCATGACGCCGCCCTCCCGGGTCTTGAAGGGCTTACCGTCCCGGCCGTTCATGGTGCCAAAGCCCAGGAACCGTAAGCTTGTATCCGCATCCACCAGGCCGGTTTTCCTGGCGCAGCGGAATACCTGGACAAAATGCATCTCCTGCCGCTTGTCCACCACATAAACGATCTCGTCGGGATGATAAAGCTTCATACGCTCCACAATGGTGGCCAGATCCGTAGTGGTGTACAGGGACGCTCCGTCGGATTTTAGGAGCATACAGGGCGGCACTTCCTTGGTGTCTGTCTCCTCCTTAATATCCACCACCAAAGCTCCCTCGCTCTCATAGGCAAAGCCCTGATCCTTCATGGCCTGTACCATATCCGGAATATAGGGCTGGGCGTCGGATTCTCCCTTCCACAGATCAAATTCCACCTGGAGATTGGCATAGTTCCGCTTCAAATCCGTTACGGAAACCGTAAGGATATGCTGCAAAATGGCCTGGTATCCCCTATGTCCATGCTGCACCAGATAAGTGGCCTCCATGGCCTCCTCCCGGTAGGCCTCATCCTCCTTGGACCTGGCGCTGGCCGTGGGGTAAATCTCCTCCAGCTCTGAAATGGTAAAGGGAGCCTCTGCCGGGTATTCTCCCTCATAGCTCTCGTCAAAATACACAAGCTCCGGACGGCGGTGGCGAAGCTCCGTGATAATCAGACCCATCTGCAGACCCCAGTCTCCCAGATGAATATCCCCAATCATTTTATGTCCCAGAAACCGACCCAGGCGCTTGATGCTCTCTCCGATAATCGCTGAGCGCAGATGTCCCACATGCAGGGGCTTTGCCACATTGGGGCCGCCGTAATCCAGAATAATGGTCTTTGGTTTCTCCACGGTTTCACAGCCCAGCTTCTCCTCTTTTGCCATACTCTGAAGATAATCTCGGACACAGGCCGGAGACAGCTTCAGATTGATAAATCCTGGCTTTACTGCCTGAACCTCCAAAAATACCGGGCTGTTTTCCAGTCTTTGGGCCACCTTTTCCGCAATCTGAATCGGTGCGCAGTGATAGGCCTTGGCTGCCGCCATGGCTCCGTTGCACTGATACTCGCAGAGATCCGGCCGGTTGGAAAGGGACGCCTTTCCATAGGAGGCCTCATACCCGGCCTCTGTAAACGCCTGTTCCAGCTCTGCTCTGATAACATCCATCAATTTTTTCATAAATACTTCATCCTCAATTTCATTCCGATTTTACCGGGAGCCTCATTTCTCTTCTGCTTCCGGCTCCTGACCAAAAGCAGAACCACCGGCTTTCATCCCCGTCTTTCTTACCTGCCAAGCCGCTCTTCTACCTGCTCCATGGAGGGCATGGCAGGAATTCCGCCCCGCTTCTCCACACAGAGACTGGCCACAGCGTTTCCAAAGCGGGCAAAGGCCTTTGCCTCCTCCAGAGTCACCTCTGCCGGAACCTTCCCGCTCTTTGCCAGCTGATATAAAAATCCGCCCCAGAAGGAATCTCCTGCTCCCGTGGTATCCGCTACCTGGCTCTGGAAGCCTGCCACCACAGCGCCTCCTTCCCGGGTCCTCACATAGGCCCCTTCTTTTCCCAGAGTGACCGCCACCAGGGAAATCCCTCTCTCCAGAAGCGCCTCTGCCGCCTCCTCCGGCTTCTCATGATCTGTCAAAAGTCCAGTCTCCTCATCGGAAATTTTCATCACATCCACAAAGGACAAAACGCTTCGCATGCCCTCCATAGCCGACTCCCGGGATTTCCACAGGAGGGCCCGGTAATTGGGATCATAGGAAATGATTTTCCCAAGCTTCCTGGACTGCTCCAGGGCAAACACCGTTGCGCTGCGACAGGGTTCATCCGTCAAAGACAGGGATCCCACATGAAAAATCCGGCTCTCCTTTAAAACCTCCAGGTTCACCTCCTCCGGTTTCAGACAGGTATCTGCTCCCGGCTTCCTGGCAAAGGAAAACTGCCGCTCTCCCTGGGGATTTAAGCTTACAAAGGCCAGAGTGGTAAAGACCTCCGGATCCACCACAAGCCCCTGAGTATCAATCCCGGCCGCCTCCAGTGTCTCTTTCAAAAAGGCGCCGTGCATATCATCGCCCACCTTGCCCAGGAAGGCGGTTTTCATTCCAAGCTTAGTCAGCGCTGCCAGCGCATTGGCCGGCGCTCCGCCTGGGTTTTGCTCAAACAAGCGCATCCCGGCTGCAGACTGTCCGCTGGGTGTAAAGTCGATTAACAATTCTCCCAAAGCCGCTACATCATACATATCCTTTGCACCTCGATTTCTTATATTTTATTTTCCCATAACCTCTTGTCTTATTTTACCTTCTTTTTCCTGGGTATGCAACCATGATTTTCGCGTGTTGCCAGAGACGCGTATTGCCAGAAACAGGAGGGAGGCATAAGGGCTTGCATAAATCCTTTACACTTTTTATATTGACTGCTATAATACTATGCAACCATCACCATCTGTTCATCCTGCGCCCAATCACAAAGGCCGCATCACAAAATTTGTAGAAAAAGAGGTTTCCCTTATGAAATTAATCTCATGGAATGTAAACGGCCTGCGGGCCTGTATCGGAAAGAATTTTATGGAAGATTTTCAAAAGCTTGACGCAGACATGTTCTGTCTCCAGGAAACCAAGCTTCAGGCCGGACAGCTGGAGCTTGCCCTTCCCGGTTATGAGCAGTACTGGAACTATGCCGTGAAGAAAGGCTACAGCGGCACCGCTGTTTTCACCAGGCGAAAGCCTCTCTCTGTAACCTATGGTCTGGGCATCCAGGAGCACGACCAGGAGGGACGGGTCATTACCCTGGAGTATCCGGATTTCTATCTGGTCACAGTCTATACGCCCAATTCCCAGAATGAGCTGGCCAGACTGCCCTACCGCATGGAGTGGGAGGACGCCTTCCGGGATTATCTTTGCGCCCTGGATGCCAAAAAGCCTGTGATTTTCTGCGGGGATCTGAATGTAGCCCACCAGGAAATCGACTTGAAGAATCCAAAAACCAATCGCAAAAACGCAGGCTTCACCGATGAAGAGCGCCAGAAATTTACCCGTCTTTTGGAGGCGGGCTTTACCGATACCTTCCGCTATTTCTATCCTGACACGGAAAATATTTACTCCTGGTGGTCCTACCGTTTTAAGGCGCGGGAAAAAAATGCAGGATGGCGCATCGACTATTTCGGCGTCTCCAACCGTCTTCAGGACAAGCTGGAGGACGCCAAAATTCATACAAATATCTTAGGTTCGGATCACTGTCCGGTGGAGCTTACTATCCGGCTGTAACCGTTATCCTATTCCTTTCCGTTCCAGCAGTACGTACACAGCTTGCAGGGCTCTACACCCACAGATTCCAGCATATCGTCCAGGCGGTGGTAATGGAGGGATGAGAAATTCAACTCCTTCTCAATCTCCTTTACCATGGCCTGGTATTTTTCTGTCTGGGGATCCGCGTAGGCCCCAAGATCCGGCTCCTTCCCCTGGCCCTCCAGCTTCTGAATCACCCTTCGGGCAATCAGATCCATCTCCGAGGTGGAACGGGAGAAATTCAGGAATTTACACCCGTAGAGAATAGGCGGGCAGGCAGGGCGGATATGCACCTCCCGGGCGCCGCTGCGGTACAGGAATTCCGTAGTCTCCCGAAGCTGGGTTCCCCGCACAATGGAGTCGTCGATCATGAGAAGACTCTTTCCCTGGATCAGATCATGGAGGGGAATAAGCTTCATCTTGGCGATCAGATCCCGCTGCCGCTGCATGGTGGGCATAAAAGACCGGGGCCAGGTGGGCGTGTATTTAATAAATGGCCGGGAGAAGGGCACGCCGGACCGGTTGGCATAGCCCACTGCATGGGCCGTGCCGGAATCCGGCACTCCCGCCACCGTATCGGGATGCACGTTGTGCTTCTTGTCCGCCTCAGCCAGTTTTTCTCCGCAGCGGTAACGCATCTCCTCCACATTGACGCCCTCATAAGAGGAGGAGGGATACCCATAGTACACCCACAGGAAGGTACAGATCCGCATATCCTTTCCCGGAGCACGGATCGTGCGCACCTCCTCCGGGGTCATGATGACCACTTCCCCCGGGCCCAGCTCCCGCTCCGGCTCATAGCCCAGGTTCAGGTAGGCAAAGCTTTCAAAGGCCGCGCAGTAGGCTCCTTCTTTTCTTCCGATCGCCACTGGCGTGCGCCCCATTTTATCCCGGGCCACGTAGATCGCCTTCTGGGTCATTAAGAGAATGGTCATGGAACCGTCGATCTGATCCTGGGCATAGCAGATGCCGTCCAGCAAATTGTCCTGCTGATTGATCAGGGTTGCCACCAGCTCCGTGCTGTTAATGTCCCCTCCGCTCATTTCCAGAAAGTGGGTGTGGGTGCTGTCAAACACCTGCTTGATCAGCTCCTGCCGGTTATTGATCTTTCCCACCGTGGCAATAGCGTAGGTGCCGTGATGGGAACGGATGAGAAGAGGCTGTGGCTCATAGTCGGAAATGCAGCCGATGCCCATAAATCCCTTCATCTCATTGAAATCCTTCTCAAACTTCGTCCGGAAGGGAGAATTTTCAATATTGTGAATGGCCTTGTCAAAGCCCTTGTCTTCTCCGTAAACCACCATGCCGCCCCGACGCGTTCCCAGATGGGAATGATAATCTGTTCCGAAAAACAAATCAAACACACAGTCTGTCCGCGATGCCGCCGCAAAAAATCCACCCATAAATTATGCTCCTTCCTTTCCCGCTATGTAATTGATAAACTGCTGCGCCGTTCTTCCCGAAATTCCTCCATGGCTCAGCTCCCATTTGTTGGCCTCTGCCCGAAGCTCCTCCTGACTTAGGGTAATCTCCGGATAGCGCTTGGCCAGCTCTGTTACAATATGATAGTATTCCTTCTGGGAGGGCTTGGAGAAATTGATGGTCACCCCAAACCGGGCCACCAGGGACAGCTTCTCCTGCATGGTATCCGACCGGTGCATGCCCTCATCCTGCTCCAGATCTCCCCGGTCGCTCCAGGTCTCCCGGATAATGTGGCGCCGGTTAGAGGTGGCATAAATCAGCACATTGTCCGGCCTGGTCTCCATGCCGCCCTCGATCACAGCTTTGAGAAACTTATATTCAATCTCAAACTCCTCGAAGGAAAGATCATCCATATAAATAATGAAACGATAGTTGCGATTCTTGATCTGAGCGATCACAGCCGACAGATCCTGAAACTGATGCTTATAAATCTCAATCATGCGCAGACCCTGGTCATAATACTCATTGAGAATGGCCTTAATGCTGGTGGATTTTCCCGTGCCCGCATCCCCAAAAAGCAGAACGTTGTTAGCGGGAAGCCCCTTGAGGAAGGCCTCTGTATTATCAATAAGCTTCTTTTTCTGAATCTCATAGCCGATCAGGTCTGAGAGAACCACCTGGTCCGTGTTGTTGACAGGCAGAAACTCCACGCCCTCTGTGAGATGGCGGATGCGGAAAGCCTTATTAAGGCCGAACATGCCCACGCCGTAGGCCGCATAGAAATCTGTCACAATGCGGAAAATTTCTTCCTCATCTGCCGCCTCTTCTATCTGCTCACTGACAAAGCGCACCTTCTCGCTGACATTTTTATTGTACATGCGCTCTTTTTTGCCAATGGCCCTGTAATTGCAGACAGTGGTAAAACAGTCAATATCCAAAGCCTTTTCCAGGGGAGCGAAATCAAAGTCAAACAGATGCTTGAAAACCCGGAAATCATTTTTAGCAAAATGATTTACCGTGCCCTCATGGGCTCCCACCTTCTCGCTTGTCATGCTGAAGGAGTTCTCGTTGGTCAGCAGCACAAAGGTCAGATAATTGTGCCACAGATTTTTGTCGAAACCATACATGGTAGACAGATCCAATAGGGCCTTGATCTGTTCATAAATCCGGGTGGTCAGCTGGGCGCTGTCGTAATCTCCCCTGTCAAAATCCCGGAAAATCCCGGAGAGCTTCAGCAAAATGCTGTCCTCCCCCAGATCCCGATATAAAATGAATCTCGCAGTCTCTCGGTACATCTTTTTTCAACTCCTCTTTTATCCCGCATTCCAGGGCGCTTTCCCTGTGCGTCCCCTTGTCCGCTGAGGGTACCTTTCCCCTATGCAAACCAACAATAGGCGCCGGTTTTCCTCTGAACAGTATCGAGTATACACTATTTTTTCTCTTTTCACAAGATTAGGGTTGACATTCTCCATGTTTTATATTATTGTATTATTATAGTAATACAATTTACCCCCCCCCCGGGAGATTTTTGCCTCCCTTGCGGCGGGTATGTTGCAGATATGCAGAGACCCTTCTTTCCATTGGCAGACGCCCTGGGGGCTCTTTGCAACTCATGCAGAGAAAGGGGTGACTATATGGCATGGGTACTGGATGATTCCCGGCCTATCTATTTACAGCTTGCAAACAAAATTCAATCTGACATCATCTCCGGCATTTACCGGCCCGGAGACAAACTGCCCTCTGTCCGTGACCTGGCTATGGATGCAGCGGTAAATCCTAACACAATGCAGAAAGCCCTCATGGAACTGGAGCGGGGCGGTCTTATTTACACACAGCGCACCAGCGGACGTTACATCTCGGAGGACACCCAGAAAATGAAATCCATCAAGGAATCAATCGCCAGAGAACAAATCCAGCAATTTCTTAAGAGCATGTGGCAGCTGGGGTTTGAAAAGCAGGAAATCCTGCAATTTATGGAAGAAACTCTAAGGGAGGACATCAAATGGAAACATTAATGGAATGTCATCAGCTTTCCAAACATTACGGAACCAAGATCGCCCTGGATCATGTGGATCTGACCATTGAACGGGGACGGATTATCGGACTTCTCGGTCCCAACGGAAGCGGAAAGACCACACTGATTAAGCTAATCAACGGACTACTGTCTCCCACCCAGGGAACCCTTCTGATCAACGGACAGGCTCCCGGCCCAGAGACGAAAAAGGTGGTTTCCTATCTTCCAGAGCGCACGTATTTTAGCAACTGGATGAAGGTCACAGATATCATTCGCTTTTTCGGCGACTTCTATGCGGATTTCGACGACAAACGGGCTATGGAAATGCTTCACCGCCTGAATATCAACGAGAACAGCCGCCTGGGCACCATGTCCAAGGGCACCAAGGAAAAGGTGCAGCTCATTATGGTCATGAGCCGGAACGCAGATCTGTACTGTCTGGATGAGCCCATCGGAGGCGTGGACCCTGCCGCCCGGGATTACATTCTGCAGACCATTATTACCAACTACAGTGAAAACGCTACGGTTCTCATTTCCACCCATCTGATCTCAGATATCGAAAATGTGCTGGACGACGCCATCTTTATCCAAAGCGGCCGCGTTATGCTCACAGGCTCTGTGGATGATATCCGCATGCAGGAGGGAAAATCCGTAGACGCATTATTCCGGGAGGTGTTCCGATGCTAGGAAAACTAATCAAACATGAATTTCACGCCGTGTCACGGCTGTTGCTGCCCTTACATCTGGCGCTGATTGCCATTACCTTTGTGGGACGTTTTTACGTGCAGTTTGCCATGGACCACATGGATTACCGCTTTTCTCTGATTCATGTATCCCTGTTTATGTTTTATTTCCTGGCCCTGTTCGCCATCTTTGTCCTGACCTATGTGTACCTGTATATTCTGCGTCCCCACAGGAACTGGTTCTCTGATGAAGGCTATCTGATCCACACTCTGCCGGTAACTCCGGCGGCTCATATCTGGAGCAAGCTGATCGTAGCCATGTGCTGGGTTCTGTTGGACAGCTTTTTGCTGATATTGTCCATTTTCCTCATGGTGGTAAATCCTCAGGTGCTGAACTCCTGGCCGGAGTTTATCGAAATGCTTCAGGAAATGGTCACTGCCACCACAGGCATGGACTATGTGCTGGGAAGCGTGGCCTATATCCTTAACCTATTGATCACGTTTGCCCGGGGCCTGCTGATTTGTTACATGTGCCTGGCAATCGGTCACAGCTTTAACCAGTATAAGCTTCTGATCTCCATCGGCATTTACATCGGCGTAAGCATGGGCATGAGCCTGATCACCACTTTGGCCGGCATCCTGTTCTCCATGCCCTTTGGCGGATACGGATCTCTGTCTCTGTTTATGATATCCTCGGATTATAACACATTGAGCCAGCAGATGACCTGGTTTGACACAGTACTTTCCCTGGTCGTAGCAGCGGCGGCCTTCTTCGTAACCCAGTATTTTCTCTCCAAGCGGCTCAACCTAGAATAATGGGGCGCCTTGCATTATACCCGGCGAATACAGAATAAAAACGCCTCTTCCTTTTCACTGACGCACCATTCCTGCAAAAGCTGCCACTGGGGCCGCTGCCGCAGATGCTTTTTCACATAGCCCCGGTCATGGGAGTACAAGAGGATCACTCCCGACTGTCCCAGAAGGCTGCCTGCATGGTCTAAAAATTGTCCATACAGGCAGTCAATGGTATGAGCGTCCCTGGTTTTTCCCTTTACCGGAAAATTGGTCACGATCTCGTCAAAAGGACGCTCATGGCGGAAGGTGAGACAGTCTCGATTCACAAAGTGAGCCGGCACTCCCGCAAGCTCTGCGTTTTCTCTGGCCCCCTCTATGGCAGGCGCGTAGAGATCAATGCCGTACAGGGTATCTGCGTGACGCTTATAATTGCGCTCCAACAGCATGGCTCCGGTTCCGCAAAAAGGATCCAGCACCCGGGCTTTCTCCCGAAGATAGGGAGCTGCCAGCTCCATGCAGATGGCAGCCTGCACAGGCGACAAAGAGGCTGCCACGGTTCTTTTCCGGTAGGCAAACCGCTGGTCTGGAAAAGCCTTAAGCTTTAGAAACGGGACATACCGTTCCTCCCGGCCTTCCGTAAGCCTCAGCTCTATTTCGTAGGCGGAGGGGGCATTTTTCAGAAAGCCTCCCGACTGCTCCTCCAACCTGGCGGCAAAATGCCGGGCAAGCTGGCTGCGCTTGGACAGAGCCAGCCTGTTTTTCAGCTCAATCCGGAAATAATAAGGAGGCTCTCCAAAAAGCAGGCTTCCCAAAAGTTCCTCAAACTCCCCGGACAGAAGCGTCTTCGCTCCCTCCTCCAGGTTCAAACGCCGGATTCCCGGAATCTGAAACAGCAGCTCCCTCCAGGTACGGATCTTCAGCAGCTCTTCCAGAGAGGCCTGTTCCACCTGCACCAGACCTTTCCCCAGACGAACTCGTCCTTTTTGAATCTGTCCGGCTGTCAGCGCCTCCTGCCCCCGGTTGGTCAGCAGGATCACATCCGCCGGCTTTAAAAGGCCTGCAAATCCGTGAAACTTAGGCTTCTCCCCCTTTAGAAGAATTTTCCGCAGCGCCTGAAGCTCCCGGCGCAGATGCTTTTCCTCCCCCTCTTTGTTTCTCTCTTCGCCGCTCCCGTCCTGTTTCTTAAGTCCTCCGAACACATCCTCCTCTGTGCAAATCTGATTCAGCCTTCCCTCCAGTTCCTCCTGACGGACTCTCATCTGATCCAGAAAAAAAGCGCAATCAAAATTCTCCAGAGCCTTCAGATAATCCTCCCTGACAAACAGCTGACCCTCCCTCTCATAGGCCTGCCACAGCCTTTGGGGAATGTCCTCCCCTCGCAGATTACCCAGGATCTTGGCTGCATTTTTCCGGGCCTTTGGATCCTCCCCGGACAGACAGGCAAACAGGAGCTCCGGCGCCTGCTCAAACAGCCGCTGCAGCTCCTGTCTCTCCTTTTCATTCCCTATGGCTTCCCGGATCTCCATCAGGATTCCCCGTATCTCCTGCTGCTTTCCCAGCAGCTCATATTGTTCTCTCAATCTTCTATGTTCTCCCTATCTTGCGTTTTGTACTTTGGATCAAGATGCATCTTTGGATTTACCGCACCAGAATATACCCTGTATAAACCCCATAAGCCAATAGCATTACCAGCCCCGTCCCCCGGGATACCCGCTGCTCCCTGTAAAGGGGAACAAAAAACCACAGGCTCACCGCCAACAGAATCAGGGCGTCGTATACGCTGACCATTTCCACCCGGATGGGCGAAATCAGGGAGGAAAGGCCCAGGATAAAGCCCACGTTCATAATATTAGAACCCATTACATTGCCCAGAGCAATCTCACTCTCTCCCTTTTTTGCCGCCACCACAGAGGTGACAAGCTCCGGAAGAGAAGTTCCCACCGCCACAATGGTCAGGCCGATAAGCGTCTCGCTGAGTCCAAAGCTTCGGGCAATCTCCGTGGCTCCGTTGACTACCAGCTGCCCGCCGCTTACAATCGCCACAGAACCGCAGACGCACAGGGCCATATTCCACCAGATCCCGTGCGTGCGGTCCAGGTTATCCGCCGAAGGACGGCTCTTCAGGGCGTTGGTTACCGTCTGCACCATATAGATCCCCAGGATTCCCAGCAGAATCAACCCATCCAGCCGGGACAATACCATCTCCCGCCCGAAGAGAAAGTCCGCCTGAAAAAAGAGCAAAACAGCCAGCAGCAGCACGGATACACTGTAATCCCGTTTCATCATAGAGCGCTCCACCTTCATGGGACGGATCAGGGCGCTTAAGCCCACCACCACCAGAAGATTTACAATATTAGAGCCAAGTACGTTTCCAAGAGCAATGGCATTGCTGCCCCGCACCGCCGCCGTCAGGCTCACCGCCAGCTCCGGCAGGCTGGTGCCCAGAGCCACAATAGTCAGGCCGATGACAATGGCCGGAATCCGCAGGTGCCGTGCCAGAGCCGCCGCTCCTCCCACAAACCAGTCCGCTCCCTTCACCAGGAGCACAATTCCCAATGCTAACATGATAAATTCCATAGAAACTCCATTCTGCCTGCTGGAAAGGGCAAAGACAACCTTGTCTCTGCCCTCTCCTGTCGTTCTTTGGGTGCCAGCAATCCAGGCTGCCGGCAAATACACGCATTTGCATATTTCCACAGTATATTTTATACCGAGATCTCCGCTTTCATACCAATAAGATGGGCATTTGCCTCCAGAACAGGCTGCACCACCTGTTTTAAGAAGGCATCCACCTGTTCCCGGGACCTGCCCACATACCGGGCCGGGTCCATGGTTTCTTTCAGCTCCTCCAGAGAGAGGTTAAAGGACGGATCCCCTGCAATCAGCTCCAACAGATTGTTCTCCAGGCCGTATTCCTTTACATTTTTCCCCGCCTCCATGGACAGCTCCCGGATTCGCTCGTGAAGCTCCTGCCGGTCTCCCCCGGCCTTCACCGCGTCCATCATAATATTCTCCGTAGCCATAAAGGGCAGCTCTGCCATGAGGCGCTTCTCAATAACCTTGGGATACACCACCAGCCCGTCCACCACGTTGAGACACAGATCCAAAATCCCATCCACAGCCAGAAATCCCTCCGGAATGGACAAGCGCTTGTTTGCCGAATCGTCCAGGGTCCTCTCAAACCACTGGGCAGCCGAGGTAATGGCCGGATTCAGCGCATCCACCATCACATACCGGGATAGGGAGGCAATGCGCTCGCTGCGCATGGGATTGCGCTTGTAAGCCATGGCTGAGGATCCGATCTGCGATTTCTCAAAGGGCTCCTCCACCTCTTTCAAATGCTGCAGAAGGCGGATGTCATTGGACATTTTGTGGGCGCTGGCCGCAATGCCCGCCAACACATTCAGCACCCGGGTATCCACCTTTCGGGAATAGGTCTGACCAGACACAGGGTAGCACTGGGCAAAGCCCATTTTCTCCGCAATCATGGGATCGATCTTGTCAATAGTCTCCTGGTCCCCCTCAAAGAGCTCCAGGAAGCTTGCCTGGGTTCCCGTGGTTCCCTTGGATCCCAGAAGCTTTAGAGATCCCTGCACATACTCCAGGTCCTCCAGATCCATACAGAATTCCTGGAGCCACAAAGAGGCCCGTTTTCCCACAGTGGTGGGCTGTGCTGGCTGGAAATGGGTAAAAGCCAGGGTTGGCAAAGCCTTATAGGTATCTGCGAATTTTGCCAGCTCGGCAATGACATTGATGAGCTTTTGGCGTACCAGCTTTAAGGCCTGGGACATGACAATGATATCCGTATTATCTCCCACATAGCAGCTGGTAGCCCCTAGGTGAATAATCCCCTTTGCCTTGGGGCACTGCTGTCCGTAGGCATACACATGGGACATAACATCGTGGCGCACTTCCTTCTCCCGGGCCTTTGCCACCTCATAGTTGATGTCGTCCTTGTGGCTTTTCAGCTCGTCGATCTGCTCCTGGGTAATGTCCAGACCCAGCTCCATCTCTGTCTCTGCCAGGGCGATCCACAGTCTTCTCCAGGTCCGGAATTTCATGTCCGGCGAAAATATATACTGCATTTCCCTGCTGGCATACCGCTCAGACAGGGGACTCTGATACCGATCCGTACTCATAGTTCCTCCTCTTTCTCTCACAGCCCTTCTGATCCGCTCCTGTCTCTACAGTCCCAGACGGTTAAATACCTCGTTGTATGCCTCTTCCACATTTCCCATATCTCTGCGGAAACGATCCTTGTCCAGCTTCTCCCTGGTCTTAATATCCCAGAGCCTGCAGGTATCCGGGGAGGTCTCGTCCGCCAGAATAATCTGTCCCTTATAGCGTCCGAATTCAATCTTGAAATCAATAAGCTCAATTCCGGCAGCTGCAAAATACTCCTTGTACACCTCGTTGATCCGGAATGCGTAATCGCTGATGGTGTCAATCTCCTCCCGGGTAGCCAGATCCAGAGCGATTGCAAAATAATCGTTGATCAAAGGATCGCCCAGATCATCGTTCTTATAGCTGAATTCCAGGGTGGGAGCCTTCAGGACCCGTCCCTCCTCCACGCCCAGACGCTTTGAAAAGCTTCCGGCCGCCACATTCCGCACAATGACCTCCAGGGGAACAATCTCCACTTTTTTCACCGCTGTCTCCCGGTCGCTGAGCTCCTCAATATAGTGGGTGGGAATCCCCTTCTCCTCCAGGAGCTGGAACACCCGGTTGCTCATCTTGTTGTTCACCACGCCCTTCCCCATAATGGTGCCCTTTTTCAGGCCGTTAAAGGCTGTGGCGTCATCCTTGTAATCTACAATCAGTACATCCGGATCATCCGTATTGTACACCTTTTTCGCCTTTCCTTCATAGAGTAAGTCCAATTTTTTCATTTTCAACACCCATCCTTTTTGTATACATGCTCTTAAAAAACAAATATCAAGGTAATCTTATCAAATCCGCAAATAAAAAGCAAGAGAGGGATTACAGCTCGTCAAACTTGCGCAGAAACTCCTGCATCCGGGGATTATCCGAGTGAAACAGCTCCTCCGGGGTTCCCTCCTCCGCTATGATCCCCTGATCCATAAACACAATGTAGTCCGCCACACTGCGGGCAAAATTCATCTCATGGGTCACAATCACCATGGTCATATGCTCTGCCGCCAGCTCCTTGATGACTTTCAGGATCTCTCCTGTCAGCTCCGGATCCAGAGCCGAGGTTGGCTCGTCAAAAAAGAGGATCTTGGGATTCAGGGCCAGCGCCCGGGCAATGGACACCCGCTGCTGCTGTCCTCCGGACAGCTGATGAGGGTAGGCGTCCGCCTTGTCCGACAGGCCCATCTTCACCAGCAGGTCAATCGCCTGGTCATAGACTTCCTTCCTGGGCCTCTTCTGGGTGCGCACCGGCGCGTCCATAATATTTTTCAGCACCGAATAGTGGGGAAAGAGATTAAAGTTCTGAAACACCAGACCGAAGCTTCCCTCATAGTGGATCTCGCCTCCGTCCGCAGTCTCTAACCCGGTACAACACCGCAGGAGCGTGGACTTTCCCGAACCGGAAGGACCGATGACAGCCACCACCTGTCCCTCCTCCACGGACATGGAAATATCCTTCAGCACCTCCAGATCCCCGAAGCTTTTCTGCACATGACTGATCTCCAATAAACTCATTTTGTACCCTCCTCCCATCCTATCGGTAATAGCTTAGCTTCTTTTCCAGGAACTCGGAAGCTCCGGCCACCAGAAGATTGAATACATAGTAGAACACCGCCGCCACAAGAAAGGGCATCATATTGGTCTCCGCAGCCGCAATCTGTCGGGCCGTATTAAACATTTCCGTCACAGCCAGGGCATAGGCCAGGGAGGTATCCTTCACCAGGGTAATAGTCTCATTGGTTACCGGAGGCAGCACCCGCTTGATCATCTGGGGAAGAATAATATGGATAAAAGTCTGGGAACGGGAATACCCCAGGATCTTGGCTGCCTCATACTGTCCTACAGGAATAGACTCGATACCGGCCCGGAAAATTTCCGCAAAATAAGCCGCATAGTTAATGGAAAATCCAATATAGGCCGCAATCATCCGGTATCCCGGCGTAATCTTAATGCCAAAGAGAAAGAAGGGGCCGAAATACACCACCAAAAGCTGCAGCATCAGGGGTGTTCCCCGCATTACAGATATGTACAGCTTGGTCAGCATCCGCACCGGCCACCATTTTGACATGCGCCCAAAACACAGAAGCATGCCCAAGGGCAGAGAAAATACCAGCGTACAGATAAAAATCTTCACAGAGACCAGCATGCCCGCCGCCAGCTCCTGTATCATCGTTTGCAGATTCATTGCGTTCCTCCCAGATCTTCCATTTTCTTTTCCAATATTCACAGGATGCTTTTACAGCCTTTCTCTGTGCAGGAAGGGCTAACTTCTGCCTTTTTCCTCCTCTGTCCCGCACACAGAGAAATGGGGAGCAGACTGTCAGCTCCCCATGACGCTTTCCCTCTTATTTCCCCAGACAGACGGACTCTGACACGTCCCATCTTCCCTGGGAATCCTTTGCGATTTTCTCAAAGGTTCCATCCTCTACCATCTCATACAAGGTGGCCTGCACCTGATCCTTAAGCTCTGTATTTCCCTTCAGGAATCCCACGGCATACTGCTCAGCGGCAATCTCCTGCTCCAGAATCACAAAGGCTCCTTCCCCTCTCTGGGCGATCTGATATCTGGCAACTCCGATATCCATAGCAATGGCGTCCGCCGCACCGGCCTCTAGGTTGTTAAAGGCGCTGTTGTAATCCGGAACCTCAGTCATATTTCCAAAGGACGACACCAGGCTCTCCATCTGGGCCACCAGCTCCGCGTCGTCCGTATCCTCTGCGGAAACAGTCAGCGCATGGAGGGCGGAGGAATCCGCCTGAACCAGCACCTCCTTGCCTGCCAGGTCATCCCAGGAGGCAATGCCGGAATCCGCAGCCACCACAAACACCTGGCTGTTGTCAATGTAGGGATCGCTGAAGGTATACTGATCCTCTCTGCCATTCATGGTAAAGCCGTTCCAGATGCAGTCAATAGCTCCGGAGGACAGCTCCATGTCCTTGCTGTTCCAGTCAATAGGCTGCTTCACCAGCTCCCAGCCAAGGCGGTCGCAGACCTCCTGAGCCAGACTCAGGTCAAAGCCCACATACTCACCGTTTTCATCCTTATATCCATAGGGCGGGAACTCTGCGTCAAAGCCAACCGTAAAGGTCTTCTTCTCTCCCTCCGGCGCCTGCGCTGCTTCCGGCTCCGCCTCCAAAGCTTCCTGCTGCTCCTCCTGGGCCGGCTCCTGTGTCCCGTTACTCTCCGCTGCAGGCTCCTCCTTCTTGCCGCAGCCAGCGGCCAGAGCTGCCATCATACTCACACACAGCAATACAGATAAAATTTTCTTTTTCATAGCTTCCTCTCCTTTTTCGCTTCTCTTAGTGTGCAGGAAACTCAAACCTGTGGAAACCCATCCCATAAAAATAAATTTCAGAAAACGCCAGGACACTCTGGTATATTAGCAATGAGTTACTGCACTACGATAAAGCACTTTGATATCGTACCATAACCCTGAGGGCCTGTCAATCCTCTTTTCCCCAAATTATGTTCCCCCTGATCCTCACTGCACGTTCCAAATTTTCCAAATTCTGGATATCCCCCCATAGCAACCCTCGGTTGACACATTGCCTACCGCCAATATATAGCCAGCAACCGCATAAACTGGTATACTAATCTTACATGAAAATCGTGTGCACGAAAATATATCATTTATTGGAGGTATCCCTATGATCTTTGCAGATAAGCTGATTCAGCTTCGAAAGAAAAACGGCTGGTCCCAGGAGGAGTTGGCCGATCAAATGCATGTAACACGACAATCCGTTTCCAAATGGGAAGGGGCCCAATCTATCCCGGACATGGAGAAACTGATCCAGCTCTCCCGAATTTTCCAGGTCAGTCTGGATTATCTGTTAAAGGAAGAGCTGGGAGAGGAGGAGGCTTTCCCGGATCCCTCCCCGGATTTCCCTGTCTGCCAGAGAGTTTCCATGGAGGAGGCCAACAGCTTTCTCTCCATCAAGGCAGCTACGGCTAAAACTATTTCCCTGGGGGTGCTCTTGTGTGTGCTCTCTCCCATCTGCCTTCTGAATCTGGGAGCCTTAAGCGAAGCACACATAGGTCTTTCCGAAAATATGGCCGGCGGCCTTGGCCTTATCATTCTTCTGGTTCTGGTGTGTATCGCTGTCATGATCTTTCTCTCCTGTGGCAGCCGCACCGCCCGTTTTCAATATTTGGAAACCCAGATCTTTGAGACGGAATACGGGGTAACCGGTATGGTGAAGGAGCGGAAGAACCAGTATCAGGAACACCACACAAGAAACCTGATGACAGGCGTTTCCATCTGCATCCTGTCCGCAATTCCCCTGTTCTGCGGCACTATGATTCTGGAAGATAACGATGTATTCATGACTGCCTCCCTGTCCCTGACCATTGTCCTTGCCGGAATCGGAGCCATGATCCTGACTCACACAGGAATCATCTGGGGAAGTTTTCAAGTGCTCCTGGAGGAGGAGGATTACACCAGAAAGAACAAGAAAGAGCGGACTGCTCAGGAGAGAATCTCCACCATCTACTGGTCTGTGGTCACCGCCCTATATCTGGGCTACAGCTTTGTCACAGGCAACTGGGGGTACAGCTGGATCATCTGGCCCGTGGCCGCAGTTCTCTATGCTGCTGTGCTGGCAATCTTTGGCATGTTTTTTAAGTCTGAATAAGAGAACGGCCCTTGAACTCTGCACCCCCCCTCTAGGAAAACCTCACATTCCTATGATACTCCTGCTGCAGCGCATACAGGCTCTCCCCGGGATCCGCATCCACCCGGATATGCTCTCCCGCCTCGCTCTCCAGCCGTTCCAGTCGTTCCAGAATAGACGCCAGCTGCTCCCCCCGGATATTTTGCAGCTCCATGGCCTCCTCAAAATCCTCCTCGGGCAGACAGAACCGCAGACTATATACATAGGAGGCCAGGGTTTCCGGATTTTTCTGGTACTGATAGGAGGTGCGAAACGCCTTGGAAGCCTTATAAAACAGGAACAGACGGCAGTAGCACACCCCCAGGTTATTCCACACATGGGCGTAAAACTCTACGCCCAGCCGGTCGCTCTGACGGATATCCAGGATTTTCTGGTATTCGTAGATCGCCGCCTGGTAATTGCCGTTGACAAAATATTCATCCGCCCGCAGCTTTAACCTCTCCTGCTCCTGGTAGGTGGCAAGCTTTTTCATGCGCTCGGAAAGAATATTCAGCTCCTCCCTGGAATAGTAATCCACCTCCCGCAAAATGGTCAGAATCAGGTTGGGAATACCAATACCAGATTCACTGCCCTTCTCAAGCTTATGGGCCAGCTCCTGATCCCCAATTTCCTCAGCGATCCACTGGTACAACCGCTGTCCCAGCATTTTCCGGTCTACCATATAGACGTTTTCATAGAGGAAATAGGCCAGCTCCTCCAGAGAATAGAGATGGATGCCCATGCTCGCAATCTCATAGGGCGCCTCTGCCCGTTTCCGTCTGCAAATAATCACCGCACACATAGCTACCTCTTTCCTGCCCGTTTTTTAGGGCATCCTGCTACACCCTTCGGTGTTTCCTCTTTCCTAGACGTCCACCTCTTCCTCCCAAGTCAGGTTGGTGGCCGGATACAGCTCCCCAAAACCCAGATCCCAGATCCGCACCCGGCAGGCTGATTTTTTCGTAAAAGCCGCCTCTACCCCAAGTCTGGTGGTCCGGGGCGGACGCTCCGGCAGACCGTCCAGCAATATGCTCTCCTTTAGGGAGGCGTCCCCCAAAAGGGGCTGAAACACGATCTCCACAATGGGCTGTTCGCAGAGCAGAACCTCACATTCCGCTTTTGCCTCATACCAGTTCACCCCTGCCGGAATCAGCACTTCCAGGCCGTCCCGCCCGGAATTTACAGCGCACAGACCCACATTGCAGGGAATCTTGTCATCCCCGAAATACAGGTAGGGACTGGGCGCCTCCTCTCCCGCCAGCTCCGCCGCCCGGTAGCAGGCTCCCTTGGCGAACAAATTGTTTCCCGCAAAGACTCGCCGTCCGGCACAGAGTAGCTGCAGAGATTTCTCATACCAGCGCTCCGAAAATCCCTCCCCCACCAGGTACGCAGCGGAGACAATCCTCTGATCAAAGACACGCAGGATCAGACTGGCAAAGTAAGCGTCCCGCTCCTCCAGGCTTAACTCCTCCATGTCGGGGATTTCCCAATCTTCCTGCTCCTCCACCCGGGCCAGAATAGGAATCCGCTTCTGATTCAGCACCAGCAGGCTGGCCCCAAGGGTTTCCTGCTCATAGGAAAACATGGCCACGTGGTGACTATGGATATCCTTGGGCTGATGCATCACATAAGAGCAAAAACTCTCCTGATCCGACTGTACATAGAGGCGTTCCTCCAAAATCCCTACCCGCATAGCCGCTGTCTTTACCCGTTCTACCGTCTCCTCATCCGTGTGCTTTACGGAAAACACCACGGCGGCAGCGCTTCCAAGCTTACCTACAGGCCGCAGGAGACGTAAGGCTTTTTTCAGAAACTCCTCCGGGCTGCCGCCGGGTATCTCGTAGCGCTCCTCCCCCACAGTCATGGACAGGGACTCCGGTTCTGGAGCTCCCGGTTTCCAGTAGCTGATCTGGGCGTATGTATCCTTTAAATCGATTCCTACTACAAATTGATTCATCCCATTTCTCCTATTTCAAGCAGAACAGGCTCTCCACCAGATACTGCTGCTTTCTGTACTCCTGAAGCTGCTCCATAAGGCGGTCCACTCTTCCCTCCTGCCTGGAACGGCTCATCTCATAAATCTGCGCGTATTTGCTCCCTGTCTCCAGCTCCTCCTGCTCGTCCGCCGAGAGTACCTGGTCCGGGCTGGTCTTTTCGCTGCCGTCCTCCAGAGTTTCCGTGATAAAGCAGGTGATCCGTTCTCCGTAGAACAGAGAAAACTCCTTTACAAACACGCCGGCCTGGGTGGGGTAGATCCGCTCCGCCACATAGCTGCAGGCCTCCCGGCCCGGAGTCTCCCGCACGTAATGGATTACCACCTTGTGGGCCGGATTGGTCCGGTACTCCACAAAGGTCTTGTCTTCCAGGGTATGTGTTTTTCCCAGACGCCTCATGAGATTCTTCATAAAGCCAAACCGCAGCCTGCGGTACAGAAACTCCTTGATCAAAAGCTGGGCCCGCAGCTGCTGGGATTCGCTGAGATGGCCCTCCCCTGCCAGATAGCGCAGATAGGACAGCTTGCAAACATCCGGAAGATTCATCTCCCAGGCGATTCCCATTTCCAGAAAGGTATAAGCTTTCTTTGGAATCTCCTGATTCAGCACGAAATCCATGTGGGCCAGCCAGGCCAGATAAGCTTCCGTCACCAGGGTATTGCCTCCGGTCCGCTCGTAATCCACAAAGATTTCAAAGGCCTGCTCCGAAAACTGGCCGGTAAACAGCATCTGGCTTAAAATCCGTTCCTCCAGGTCAAACAGGTCAATCTCGAATTCCATACCCGCCCGCCAGATGGCCAGCAGGGACTCCAGATCCCCCTGGTAATAACCGGCCAGATATTCCAGAATACTCTCATTGTACTTGTGCTCCCGAAAGACCACGCAGCACAGCCCCAGCAGACAATTATCCCGCTCATACCCCTGTTCCCGGATCCGCCAGGCCGCCAGGCGAACCAGAATCTTAGGCCGCACCAGGGAATACCCGTATCGTTCAATGAGCCCCCAGGCCTTGTCATACAGCCCACGCAGGATCAGGATCTCCACGTATTTTGCCCGGTCCGTGGGCAGCATAGCCTCTGCCTGCGCCGTGAAGAATTCTTCATCCAGCTCCTCCAGCTCATGGCTGGCATAATAATATTGAATAATCTCCTGGCGCACGCCCTGAAGATAGCTGTCCGTAAAGCCTTCGATCTGCAGCACCTGCTTATAGAGCTCCACATTTTCCTTGTTCAGCACATGGCTGCGGGACATGCCGTCACACAGATGGAGATACAGTCCCATATGGTAGTGCAGAAGCGCCCGGCACCTGTCCACATACCGCTGCTCGTCCATCAGCCGCTCCAGCGTGTAGGGGACGCTGGATGCATAGCAGTTTCCCTGGGCATCCATCAGCAAAATCTTGGCCCCCGCCGTGTAAATGGGGATATAGGCCCGTCCCTTCTTCACCGGAAAAATGAGTCGTTCCCGCAGCGGCTCATAGAGCACCTGCACCTGGCGGATTCTCCGATCCTTGCATTCCAGCCTGCGGATAAACATAATGTCCGCCAAAGCCTCCGCAAAATCAATGGTGAGAAGGCTGTCCACCAGAAAGGTCTCATAGAGCAAGGCCAGATCCTCGGTGATCCTCCTCTGAAGCAGCTGCTCCAACATAAAGGGCTCTATAAGCCTGCGGTACTCCCGGTAAAGGCTGGACTGCCGGTCCTCGTAACGAACCACATTGGCGTATAAAAACGCCTTCTGGCTGGCCGAAAGGGTATTATTATAGAGGAAATACAGCAACACATTTTTAGGAATAGGCTCCCGGTATTCCGCCAGAGCCCCGCGCATAAAGAATTCATAGAGATTGGTAATCTTGACTTCTTTTTCCACGCCCTTCAGATACCAGGAAAATGCCCTGGCATCCGTCCGGTCCTCCCGAATGTAATGGCTGCAGATCCCGGCCAGGATTTCCTTTGTCTCATACAGAGCATAGGCACGCTCCAAACGCAGAAGCTGGCCTGGCTGAGGCTGCTTGCTCTTCATAGCCAAAACTGCCAGGCGCTCCGCCTCCTCCAGGGACAGCTCCTCTATCCCGGACTCCAGAATCTCCACCTGCGCCCTCTCTTCCCCAGGCTCCTCCACAATTTCCGTTCCTCCTGGCTCAATAGGATCCGCCGTGACAAAATAGGCGTAGCTGTCCCGCTCTCCGTCTGTGGAAAGCTGCGCTGTGATCCGATAGGGCAGCCGGTATTCTCCCGCCTCTGTCACCAGACAGAAAAATCCCTCCTCCACCTCTGAACCGTACATACCCCGGCTGTCAAAGGTATAGGAAATCCGCACATTCCTTGCCAGAAAGGAAGGGTTCTCCACCTCCATACGGGCTGTAGACGGATAGACAATGCCCTTTAGCTGTTTTCCGTTGCCGGAGCTGATCACAAACTCTCCCTGCAGCCGGGTATCCGCCGGTATGGACAGTACAATCCGTGTCTCCGACAGCATCAGCGTCTGCCTCTCATATTCAAATTTTCCCTTTGCTAACCGCTCGATTTTCTCACGCACATCCATACCTCCAGAACCCACTTGCCATTCTGGGCTCTTCCAGTTATACTTATAGGAAACCACATCCGTTTTTCCATGACGTTTACGATAAGTATACCACCATTTTTTACATCTGAAAAGCGAAAAGAAAAGAGGAACAGCATGTTAAAACATACAGACCATTTTCACGGCAGTGATCTGGAGAAAATAGAAAAAGTGTACGGCATCAAGAAGGAAGACATTACCTCCTTTAGCGCCAACGTAAATCCTCTGGGCATTTCCCCCAGGCTTCGGGCAGCTCTCATTGACAAAATCGACTGCATCACTTCTTATCCGGACCGAGACTACACGTCTCTGCGCCAATGCATAGCAGCCTACACAGGATCCGTACCGGAAAACCTGGTGGTGGGAAACGGCTCCACAGAGCTAATCTCTTTGTTGATCCAGCTGGAGCGCCCAAAAAAAGCCATGATTCTCGGGCCCACCTACTCAGAATATGAGCGTGAAATCTCCCTGGGAGGCGGCGTCTCCCTCTACTATCCCCTGCCGGAACAGGCGGATTTCCAGCTGGATCCACAGGATCTGTGCGCCCATTTGAATGAGTCCCTGGATCTTCTGGTTATCTGTAACCCCAACAATCCCACCTCCACCGCCATCCCCCAAAAGGCCATGAGACAGATTCTGGATGTATGCAGGCAGTACCATATCTGCGTCATGGTGGATGAAACCTATGTGGAATTCGCGGAGCATGTGGAGGATATTTCCAGCGTTTCCCTGACCCATGATTACAAGAACCTGGTGATTTTGCGGGGCGTATCCAAATTTTTCGCCTCTCCCGGGCTGCGGCTCGGCTATGCTGTCACCGGAAATCAGGATCTTCTCCGGCGCGTCAACACCCGGAAAAATCCCTGGACTATCAACAGTCTGGCCGCCGCAGCCGGAGAGCTGATGTTTTCGGATACAGAGTATATCCAACGCACCCGGGATCTGATTGGACAGGAGCGGACCCGTTGTTTTCAGGCTCTTGAGGCTCTTCCCCACATAAAGGCCTATGCGCCAACCGCCAATTTTGTGCTGGTTAAACTTCAAAAAGAGGGCGTAGACGCCAACGTCCTCTTTGACCATGCCATCCGCCAGGGGCTCATGATCCGCAACTGCTCCACCTTCCCCTTCCTGGACCACCATTTTATTCGCTTTTGTTTTATGATGCCAGAACAAAATCATGCGCTTTTGAACTGTCTGGCCCATCTTTTGTAGAAAGAAGGAATCTGCTATGAAAATACTGAAAAAAATCGGACAAATTCTGCTGTGCCCCCTGCCCCTTCTGCTCACAGTGCTCATTCAGTTTGCCAGCGTTTTTATTAGCACCATTGTTTTCGTCATTATCACCCAGGGCCTGAATCCCTATGACGCCGTCATGGAGCAGTATGGACTTCTTCTCCTGATCACCCAGTTCGTAACCCTGGCAATCTTCGCCCTCTGGTATTTCCTGGCTTATGGCCACAAAAAACCTTTCGTGTTTCCCACCAGGGTTCTCTCCGGAAAGGATCTGGGGCTGCTGCTTGTCCTGGGAGTCGCTCTCTACAGCCTGATTCTGGTGTATATGGGAATTGCCGCTGTGGCGATGCCGGGAGAAATGGAGAAATACGAAGCCCTGGTGGAGGAAACCGGTTTGGCCGACCTGACCTTTTTATCCACGGTCAGCACCCTGATTTTGGCTCCCCTGTCCGAAGAATTGATTTTCCGCGGCATTACCATGAACCTGTCCCAAAAGGCCTTTTCCCGGTTCTGGATTGCCAACCTGGTACAGGCCCTCTTCTTCGGCATTGCCCACATGAACTGGATCCAGGGTTCCTACGCCTTTTTGCTTGGTCTGGCCCTGGGCTATGTATGCCAGACCTACCATTCTCTCTATGCCGGTATGCTGCTGCACCTGTTCTTTAATTTTTTTGGAACCTATCTGTCCGCACTTTTGGGACTCCTGCCTGTTCCGGATATGGTCCAGTATGGGATCCTGTTTCTGGTTGGAGCTCCTCTTACAAGTTTCTGTCTTTCCCGGCTTCACCGGAAAAAGAACCCGCCCAGGAAACCAGCCTATTGGACAGGAGAGCCCTTGGATTTCTAAATCCAGGGCTCTCCTGTTATCTGGCATCCCGTTCTTCACAGATTACCCTTCACGCTGTACCATTTCATTCACAATGCCCCAGGGCCGCCGCCAGGCGGCATGCTAGGAGGCAAAATACGCCTCATAAACCGCGAAAAAATTCTTACCGGTGCGCTCTACGTTCAGATATCCAAAGTGCACCGTCTCCCAGAGCCTGGTATTGAATTCCGAAGGCGTATTGGCAATCAATTCGTCATAAATCTCCCGAAATACCGTGTCCCGGCGCTTTTCCACCATGGCCACCTTGTTTTCCTCTGTGGCAGCCCGGTCAAAATTTTCCGTGCATTTTAAAATATAATATCCCTGATCCGTCTCCAGGATCCCGCTGACCTGTTCCTTTTCCAGGGCAAAAGCCGCCTCCTCATAGACCGCCTCTTTTTCTCCCCGGCCAAAGGTGCTGGTGATCTGCCCGTCCTGATTATAAATAGACGCCAGCGTGAGAAACTCCCGGCCCTGGGAAATCTGCTCCAGAAGCTCCAAAGCCTTCTGGTATATCTCCTGCTTCTCCTCCTCCGGCAAGGGCTCCTCCCCGCTTTCTCCCATACGGGTAGTCTTTAAAAAGATCTGTTGTACCGTAATGATCCGGGCCTCATCGTCGCTGACCTCTGTATTTACATCCCGGGTAATCTCCTCATACACCCGGTTGGCCAAAAGATGATCCCGGTACAGCCCTCTTACATCCTCCTCCGCCAGGTTCATCCACTCTCGCTCTGCCTGGCTTAAGGAACCATAATATTCCTTGGCCGCCTGCTCCACATTGGCCTGATCCTGCTCGGTTAAGGTCACCTCATATTCCTCAGCCAACAGGGTCATGGCCTTGATGGTGGCCAGCTGCGCAATAATATGATCCTTTACATATTCCTCCAGGGTTACGCCGCCAAAATCATGCTCCCACATTTCCACCCCGTACACGCTCTCATATTGCTCCTCGTAGGCATTGGCATACACCATGGCCTCAGGCAGGGTGCAGATACTGCTGCCCACCTTAAACAGCTGATTTCCGGAAAGTCCGGTAGTCAAAATGATCTCCGTATTTTCCAGCCCGGCGCATCCCCACAGAGCAAAAATCAACAGAAAAACCAAAAAAATCCTGGAAGCTTCCGCCAAATTCCACCAAATTCCTATCCTTTTTTTCATGGTACCTGGTTTCCTCCTCAGGCTTCCACAATGAGATAGGTGCCGTCTCCTACAGGAAATACTTCGGCCACGTCCAGAAGATCCTCCGTGGAAAGTCCGGTCACATCCATGCCCGCCTCTTCCAGATACTCCCGGACCTCAGAAAGGGAGCCCGCCACAGCTGCCATACAATCTTCCAGAAACTCCTCCGCCTCCTCGGCTGTGGAAGCCACCGGCCGATCAAACAACTGCCCCTGATTCTTTAAAAAAACGTTGATACATTCTTCCGAATAATATTCCATAGCATCCTCCGTTATCTTCCATTTTATACATTTGCCCAAATGCCTGTTACACAAGCAGCGTCTTTAAAACCTTCAAGACCCCGTCATTTACATTGGTATCCGCCACATGGGCTGCGGCCGCCTTTACCTCCTGCCGTGCATTCCCGATGGCATAGCTCATACTGGCGCAGTTCAGCATGGCAATATCATTGAGATTATCCCCAAAAGCCATGGTCTCCTCTCTTGAGATAGAAAGGGCTTTCTGCACAGAACCCAGGGCTTCTCCCTTATCCGAGCCCTTTTTCATGAAATCCAGCCAGATATCCCCTGCAATAGTCCCGGTAAATACCTTCTCCCACTGGGGAAGCAGGCCTTTGGCCTCCTCCTCAATCCCCTGCTCCATGTACAGGGACACCTTGATAACCTCTGTATCCACTGCCAACACATCCTCCACCCGGCTCACCTGATTGTGATAGCCGTTCAGAATCAGATCCAGAAACTTGGGATCCTCATGCTCCACATAAAACCGGTCCTTGGCATTTAAGGTAATGCAGCCCCCGGGAATCCTTCGCAGCTGCTCCACAAGCTTCACCACCTGCTCCCGGTCCATGACATTGAGACGAATATCCTGGTTCCTGCAGCACACATAGGCCCCGTTCTCCGCAATAAAAATCATATCCTGTTTTACCGGCTCAAAAAGATGCGCCATACTGTAATACTGCCGGCCGCTGGCCGCCGCAAAAACAATCCCCTGCTCCTTGAGCCGGAGAATTACGTCAAATATTTCCGGATTGATCCGGTCTGTGCCCTCGGGCAGCAGTGTTCCGTCAATATCCGTGGCAATTAATTTTACACTCATAGTTTTTGTTCCTGTTCTTTTTTCTCTCTTTTTTGTCCTGCTGACACACGCAAGCCATCTGCCCCTCAACCCATGACAGACCTTTTTCTCCTGTCAGGCTTTTTTCTGATGGCACTCCTTCTTCTGCAGACGAGCTCTTTCCCGCTGGCAGACCTTCTTCTGCTGGCAGGCGCTTTCCCGCCGTCCGGCCCTTTTCTGTAAATATTTTCCAATTCTAATCCGTGGGTTATACTTCCAGCATATCCAGCACCTGCAGCAGCTCCCCAGGCTCCCCCACAAGATGAGACGCCTTGTTTTCCTCCAGCTCCTGCCTGTCCCGGAAGCCCCACAGGACTCCCACCGTATGCATTCCCGCCGCATTTCCGGTCTTCATATCCGTCCCCGTGTCCCCCACGTACAGACATTCCCCGGGATCCACACCCAAAAGCCGGGCCTCTCTTAAAGCCCCTGCCGGATCCGGCTTTCTGGGAATCCCCTCCTGCTGCCCCGAAACCAGGTCAAAGGCCCCGGCTCCGAAAATGGCGTCAACCACGCGTTTGGTATTTTCATGAGGCTTGTTAGACAAAACCGCCAGGAGAATCCCCCGTTTCCGAAAAGCCGCCAGCATGTCCGAAATTCCCGGATAGGCATGCACCTCATAGAGACACTCTTCCCGAAAACGCTCCAGATACCGCTTCTGTACCCGCTCCTCCAGGGAACGATCCGCCCCCACATAGTCCAGGGTGCGCAACACCAGTTGATGCACTCCGTCCCCCACAAAATAGTAAAACCGCTCCATTTCCACCTGAGGGAGAGAAAATTCCTCCAGCACATGATTCACGCAGGAGCCAATGGAGACCACGCTGTCGCACAGGGTTCCGTCCAGATCAAAAATGCATGCCCGGATCATACGCCCACACGCTCCTTTATAAGATCTACCCCCAGCTTCCTGGCTTCCCGGTAAAGCCGGGACAGGGGAAGGCCCACCACATTATTGTAGTCTCCCTCAATTCCTTCCACAAAAATACCAAAAAAGCCCTGGATGGCATAGGCTCCCGCCTTGTCCAAAGACTCCTTTTTGTCTATATACCCTTGGATCTGCTCCTCTGTCATGGGGGATACGGTTACCCGGGTCTCCTCCGCAAAGGTGGATTTCCGGCACGCCCCGGATTCCTCCCTCACTAGAATGGTCACACCGGTAAACACGCTGTGAACCCTTCCCTGAAGCTTTTGGATCATAGCAAAGGCCTCCTGTTCGCTCCCCGGCTTTCCCAGGATCTCTCCCTCCAGGGCCACCACAGTGTCCGCTCCCAGAATCAGGGCCTGCCCTTTTGTCCGGCTCTCAACCTCCTCTGCCTTCTGACAGGAAAGCTCCATGACAGCCCGGGCCGGATCCCTGGTGGTCAGCACTTCCTCCCCTGTGGCCGGTATTACAGAAAATCCTTTATACAAAAGCCCCAGCAGCTCCCTTCTGCGGGGAGACGCGGATGCCAATATGATTTGAAACATGGTATTCTATTCCTTTCTGCCTTTGTTTTCCAGGCTCTTTCTTTAGAGTAATATAAAATTTATAGAAAGACAACAGATTTTTTATTAAATTTTTCTTTTCTTTTTCCCCATTTTGGGATACAATAAAGTAAATTTCAGGAAGAAATAGAAATTCAAGCAGAAAGGGGTACTATACAATGAAAAAATTTGCCAAGCTGCTCACCACCATGGCAGTAATCGGAGGAATTGCCGCAGGCGCCTATGCCGTTTACAAGAAGTATCTGGCTCCGGATCAGGACGATAGTTTCGATGATGATTTCGACGAAGATTTCGATGAGGATGACGAGGATGAGGCCGGGGAACCCCAGCGGGCATATGTTTCTCTGAATCCCGCCCAGGAGGAGGAAGCTTCTGAGGAAACGCCGGAAGCTACGGAGGAAGAGGACAGTCAGGAAGAGGAAAACGGCGTCTCTGCTGAGGCTATCGCTGAAAAAGAGGTTGCCATGGCAGACACAGAAAAAGAGGGAACCAATTAGCAGCAAACAGATTATTAGAAAATTTTAACAGAAAAGAGGAGCTGGACCCCGGTTTTCACACACGGCCCAGCTCCTCTTTTTATGTTCCATGTTTTTCTCTCCTATGCCTCCCCACGGATCCCAAGCTTGCAGTACACAATATGCTTCCTCCGGTCCGTATAAGTCACATGGATCCATCCCTCGTGATAAATAATAGCCGGATAGGAAAACTCTCCCGGCTCTGTCTCCAGATGCCAGGGCTTGCTCCAGGTCTTCCCGTCGTCCCTTGACAGGGAAATGGAAAGCGGAGAGCGGAATGTCCAGTTTCCGGACACAGGATTATAAACCAGAACCAAAGTTCCATTCGGGAGACGCACCAGGTCTATGCCGCTGTTATTGTTGTCCAGATCTGTGGCATAGGCCTGGCACCAGGTATTGCCCCCATCCTGGGAATCGCTTCGGTAAAGCTTTCCCCTAGTGCTTCGCATCAGACAGCTGAACACTCCCGGCCTGCTCTCCCACAGAGAGGGCTGGATTACCCCGTCCCATTTCAGCACGATTTCCGGGTTGGCTTCCCACAGATCCGCAATTCCCTCCCAGGCAATGATTCCTTCTCCTTCCTGCTCCCCATGACGGAAGGGAATCTCATGCTTCTCCCAGGTTCTTCCATAGTCCCGGGAAATATCAATGTAGCAGTCCCAGGTCCTCTCCCTCTCCACGGAACAGGGTCCCATCCAGGCTCCGTCCTGCGCCACCAGGATCTTATTTTTGGAGCTGCACCGAGGCGTGTGATCCCCGGGAATCAGCTCCTGGGGAAGGGTCCAGTTTGCCCCGAAATCATCGGAGTGACAGACCATGGTATACCACCGGGGCACATCCAGCCCCCGCTTGTAAAACAGCCAGACTCTCCCGTCCTGGTAGTGCAACAGAGGATTATAATGGCACAGCCCATAGGCCTCCGCAATTTTTCTCGGCTCCTGCCAAACGCCCTGGATTCTCCGGGACAGCCAGATGGCCAGATCCGGCGCTCCCTCCCGGGTTCCCGCAAAATAGGCCACCAGCAGATCCCCCTTTTCGTTCACGACCAAGGTGGAGCAGTGGCATTGATTCCAATAGCTCTGGGGATGCTCCCACACATACTCTTTTTCTTCTATTCGCAGTTGATTTTTTTCCATATGCTTCTCCTCTATTTCTGCCATTTCCAGACAAAGTTACATATTTCTCATTTCTTATGACCATGTTTCCAGCCGTCTTCCCTTTGTCATCCCTTATAAGCTTCCCCTGCGCCGCCAGTTTCCCGGGATGCCTCCGCTACGCTACTGCGCGCGTTCCCTTCCGCTCAGACCCTTCACAACGCCAGCTCCCGGGACGCCTCCGCCAGGGCCCGGATTCCCGCCAGGGTGGAGGCTCTTGGCATGGAACACCCGGAGCCCACCGCAAAGTGCCCCTGGCGAAATCCCTCCCGGATACAGCTTTTGGCCTCTTCCCGGATCTCCGTTGGCGTATTTTGCACAAAGGACAGGGTATTTACCCCTCCCATAAGCATGTAGGAGTCCCCCACCGCCTCCCGGATCTCACGGATGCTTCTGCCGCCCAGGGGATCCAGGGGCGCGATGCAGTCAAGGCCTGTGGCCACAAGGTCCGGGATCACAGGCAGCACGTCCCCGCAGATGTGGCAGTACACCCGGGCCGTGGGGCACAGGGCATGCACTTCCTCGCAGAACTGGGTGATGCAAGGAGCCACAAACTCCCGCCAACAGTCCGGGGAAATCACCTTCATATTGGCTACAGAATCGTTGTAGCGCAGAATCCGGATGCCCTGGGACAGGAAAAACCGCGCCTGCATCAGGGAAAGCTCCATGCCCTTTTTCATCATGGCATGAATCAGCTTGGGCTCATCGTAGAGATCCAGCAAGGTCTCCCCCATGCCGTGCATAGCCACGCAGAAGGCCAGGCTTCCCGAATTGCAGTCTCCAATGAGGGAGACTTCCCCTCCCGCCGCTTCCCGGCATCGCTTCACCGTATTCCCATAAAGCCGCTCAAATTCTGCAAGAGATGGGATGCGGAACCGTTCCACATCCTCCCTGGTTTCCAGGATGGGATTCCTGCATCGAAAGGCCTGGTAATGGATCACCATCTCCGGATCCTCCAGATCAAAATCCAGCCGGGAGGACAGCAGGGTGGCCCCGCCTCCCTGTTGGTCTACCCGTCCCAGCCGTCGTCCCTCCTTCCACTGCCAGCAGTCGTCTGCCTCCCGGCAGATCTTCCGTCTGGCAAAGAGAAATACCCGGGCTCCGTCGCTTCTGCACAGGCGGGCGGCCTCCACTACCGTGGCCGCCGCCAGGTCTGGATCCTCAAAAAGGCTCAGCCAGTCCCGCGCCATAAGTCCTGCTGCCAGATCCAGCCAGATTTTCGCCAGCACCGGAGCCCGCGCTACCTCTTTTCCATCCATGGCATCTTTCAGAATATCTGTCATATTCTACCTCCCCTCTCCCAGCGTCTCCCCACCTCCTGGGCAAGCCGCACCACTTCTCGTACCCGCTGATCTGGGGTGTCTTTCTCAATATCCACCAGGGCCAGATCCACAGGAGCCGCCTGGCAACAGATTTTCTCAAAATCCCTTTCCACCTCCCCAAGGGGCTTGTCCCGAATGTCATTGGGGTGATAGAGCACCGCCAAGCGGGTATGGGGAAAGGCCTGGCGCACCTTCTCCATATCCGACATCATGCCCATATCCAGATAACCCAGAGGCTCCAGCTGCCGAAAAGCGTCGATGTGCCTGGTAATGTCCCAGTTGCAGGTATGTACCCCGAAAACCTCAAATTCCCGGGCCAGCTTCTTGTCATAGGGCAAAAGAAACTCTTCGTAGACATCCGTGCTCACCATGTTGATGACACAGTTGGACACGGAGAGAAACTTTACGGAAAACCCGGATTTTCCCTGTCTTTCCTGCACCAGCTTAATAAAGCCCAGCATGGTCTCATAAATATGGTCAAAGAGAAACCGGGCAAAGGGAGGATCCTCAAACAGCTCCAGAAAAATCTCCTGGCCCATCAGGCGAAACGCGTTGTTCAATACTCCCTGGTAAGCCAGATACCCGTCGATCACGCCGTATTCTTCCTCTATGATATCCATCTGCTCCATAAGCTCCTGCACAAAGGCATTTTCCCACAGAACTATAGGCTTCCATGCCCTGATCTGCTCCTTGGTGTAATGTTCCCTGGTTCCCGGCCAGCCTGCTTTTTGAAACTGCACAGGCAGACCGTAAACGGCAGAAATGGGGCAGGCCCCGTAGACCCCGGAAAGAGTCGCGCAGGATGTTTCCACGCCTCTTTCATTCCACTGGGGCTGAAAATTTTCCAGCTCCGGAAACAAACCGTGCAGATGTTCTTTCATCCCCACCATGGTCTCATAGCGGTATCGGGGATCCCGGTGCCACCTCTCTGAAAAATCAATGCCCAGCCGGTGGTGAAACCATCCTGGGGTAAAGCCAAGAGAAACCCGGAAATCCCCCTCCTTCCCTGTGGCCGGTTCCCGGGTACTGGGACCGGAAACCGGGGCAAAATGCCGCAGCTGTTTCTGTTCCATGATGTTCTTCCTCCTCGTATTCCCGCAGACAATAAGCCGCGTGACTTTTGTTAAGCGCATCCAATTCCACCCTGTGTTACCTAGAACCTGTCACATTTCCTGACAGACAACGCCGCTGCCTAGTAAAGCCTCCCGCTCCATGCGCAGCGCCAGGCCTGTCACTGCAAATAGCCGCTCCATGGGAAGCTCCGGCCCTATATCCACCAGGAGCAGATCGCAGGGCGCAGCCTCTTGCCGGATCCTGACAAAATCCTTTTCCACCTGCTCCAAAGGCTTCCTGCCTATATCATTGGGATGATACAACACTGCCAGCCGTGTCCGGGGAAAGGCCTCACGCACACGCTTCAGATCCGACATCATACCCATGTCCAGATAGCCCAGCCTGGTAAGCTTTTGTAAAGGCGGGATAAACCGGGTCACATCCCAGTTGCAGGTATGTACCCCATAGGCCTGAAATTCCTGCTCCATCTGCATCTCATAGGGCAGCAGAAATTCCTCATAAAGCTTTGTGCTGATCATGTTTGCCACGCAGTTTGCCATGGTAAATACAGAGCTTTCAAACCCGGACTCTGCCTGTCTTTTCTGCACCAGCCTGCAAAGCTCTAGGGTAGTCTGGTAAATATGGTCAAATAAAAACCGCACAAAGGGCGGATCCTCCAGCATTTCCAGAAAAATCTCCTGTCCCATAAGCCGGAAGGCGCTATTTAGAATCCCCTGATAATGCAGATATCCGTCAATGCAGCCGTATTGCTGCTGTATCACATCCATCTGTGTCAGAAGCTCCTGCACAAAGGCATTTTCGGACAGCCGGATTGGCTTTAGCCGGGACAGCTCCTCCTTGGAAAAATGCCGGGTGGTGTCCGGCCACACCTCTTTGCCAAACTGCACCGGCAGCCCGTAAACGGCTCCCACCGGGCATACCCCATAAACTCCGGAAATGGTGGCGCAGGACTGCTCCGCGCCCCAGGGATTTTTCTTTGTTTGAAACGCCTCCATATCCGGAAACAGCTTATGGATATACTGTTTCATGCACAGCATAGACTCATACCGGTAAACCGGATCCTGATGCCATCTTCTGGAAAAATCCAGGCCCAGATGCCGGCAAAACCAAGCCGGCGTAAAGCCCAGAGAAACCCGAAAGGGACTCTCATCCCCATGAACCGGTTCCCGCTGGCCCGGTCCTGCCAGGGGCATAAAATGCCGCAGCTGTGTTATTTTCATTCTTTCCCCCTATCCTCCATAGCCCAGGAATAAACGCGGCATACACAGGATGCAGTCCGGCACATAGGTCAGGATCACAAGCACTGCCAGCAACGCAAGCAGCATGGGCCAGATCCCCTTAATAATGGTTTTCAGGGGAATCCCCGACACCCCGCTGGTCACAAAGAGCAGCATACCAAAGGGGGGCGTAATGAGACCGATCATAATATTGAAGGTAACCATGACGCCAAAGTGGACCAGATCAATACCCAGAGCCTGAACCACAGGAAGCAGGATGGGCACAAATACCATCATAATCACATTGCTCTCCACAATGCACCCCAGAGCCAGAAACAGCAGATTTACAATCAACAGAAACACATAGGGATTGTCCGTGAAATGCATAAACCATTCCGCCACATTGGCAGCGATCCGCTCTGAGGTCACAATATAGTTGATCGGATAGGCTGCCCCCACCATAATAGAAACGCTTCCCACACCTTTCACCGTATCGGTGAGTATGGTTTTCAGCGTCTGCCAGTCCAGCATCCGGTACACAAAGATGGAAATTATCAGCGCGTAAAGCCCTGCAATAGCCCCTGCCTCCGTGGGGGTAAACACGCCTGTGTAGATGCCTGCCAGCATAATGACCGTCACCATCAGGGCCGGCAGCGCGGTAAGCGTCTGACGCAGAAACAAAGCCGGAGCAATCCGTTCCCCCCGGGGATAATTCTTTCTCTTTGCCACAATGGCCACGTAAATCATTAGAATCCCGCTTAAAACCAGAGCCGGCATCATGCCTCCCAGAAACAGAGCTCCCGTGGAGGTGCCTGTGAGCATGGCGTAGATCACCAGGGTAATGGAGGGCGGGAAAATCGGTCCCAGGGTGGAGGATCCGATGGTGATGGCGCTGCTGAACTCATCGTCATAACCGGCAGCCCGCATGGAGTCAATCTCCATTTTTCCCAGACCCGCCGCATCCGCAATAGCCGAGCCGGAGCAGCCTGCAAAAATCAGGGAGGCAATCACATTCACATGCCCCAGTCCTCCCCGGACCTTTCCCACTAATCCGGAGGCAAAATCAAAAATAATGTTGGTCACCTTCCCGTGATTCATTACATTGGCTGTAAAAATAAAAAGGGGAACCGCAATAATGGTATAGCTGGAAAACAGGGCGCTCATACACTGCTGAGCCGCCATCTTGGTGCTGGTGCCGGTCATGATAAAGTACACAATGGAGGCGGAAAACATGCCTGCCACCACTGGCATCCGAAGCAGAAATATCATGAGAAACATAATGAGAAACGCAATCAACGCAGGATTCATGGGGAACCTCCTTCCTGCTCCTCTTGGATCTTTGCCAGTGCAGAGTTCTTGTTATCCCAGGCCAGCATAACCTCCTCCGCCTCACTGCCTCCCAGTCCTGTAAACACCAGAAACTGCACCGTCATCTCCCAGAGGGAGTAAAGCAAGGTGGAGAAGAGGAAAATCATGTAGGGGAAGTATATCACATTAAAATAGATGCGGATAGAACTGGCATGGGAAATCTTCATAAACTGAATATAGTCCCAGCTGGGCTTAATGGAAATGGTAAAGGTTATGAAAATCAACAGATTCCCCAGAAAGGCTGTCAGGGCCTTAAGCTTCAGGGGAAGGATATCATAGAGCAGGGTAAAGCGCACATGGGTATTGGTCCGGTATGCGTAACAGGCGCTGAAGCCCACCAAATACAAAAATAAAATAGAAGCCACATCCACAGACCATCGAATAGGCGATCGGAATACATACCGGGCGATAATACCTGCCACAAAATCCAGAAACATAAGCACAAACACCAGCATGGGCAAATACCACTCCAGGCAGTCCCGTACCAGACAGAACACCCTGTTTTTCCCTATGCGCTCCATGGTTTTCAGCATCGTTCTCCTCCTTTCTTACTTTGAGGCGGTGGGACCGTTTTAGCCGCACCGCCCTTGTCTTTTGCTGTACAGCCCGCCAATGGACTGTCAAAGAAAATTAATAGGCAAAGTTTACCACCTGATCATACAGCTCCATATCCCAGCTTCCGGACACGTCCTTTGCATCCAGGTAATACTGGCGCACCTCATCCGCATACTTCTTCACTTCCTCCTCTGTCAGATCGTATACGGTAAGTCCCGCGTCCTTCACCACCTGTACCGCTTCCTCGTTAAGCTTCAGGGCCAGCTCATCTCCCACCTGCTGACTGTACTCCGTGGCCTCCTGCACCCAGGCCTTCTGCTGATCACTGAGACTGTTCCAGGTTTCCATGTTGATGGCAGGCCAAATGCAGTCCACCACATGATTGGTCATGGTCATGGATTTCTGCACTTCATAAAATTTGTTGGAAACCATGGAGGGCAGACCGTTTTCCTGGGCGTCCACAGTGCCGGTCTGCAGTCCCAGATAAATCTCCGCAAAGGCCAGGGGCACGGTGCTTCCCCCTAAAGCGTCTCCCACAAAAATCCATCCCTCCGTGTTTGCCATGCGCAGCAGCACGCCCTGCATATCCGCCCGACAGGTAATCTTCCGCTCCTCGTTGAGGGTAATGCAGCGGCTGCCGATAAACCAGCCTCCCAGAGGCAGGATTCCCTGCTCGTCCGATACCCTGGAAAACGCCTCCTTCATGATATCGCTGTCTGTCACAGCCCGCATATGCTCATAGCTGTTGTAGAGATAGGCCATGGAAAACATAGACATCCACGGGGAGGCATCTGTAGCAAGCCAGGCTGCGGAAGTCTGTCCCAAATCGATGTCTCCGCCGATAAGGGCCTGCAGCTCATCGTTTTGTCCGAACAACGTGGAGGAATCGTAGCAATCCACCTGCATAAGGCCCCCGGAAATCTCCTCCAGCTTCTCCTCAAAGGCATACATTCCCTCTGCCTGAGGCGTTCCTGGAGTTCCGGAAATGGCATACACCAGGGTTACTGGCTCCCCTGCAGGCGCATCGGCCACCGGTTCCTGCCCTTCCTCCTTTTGCTCCTCCTCTTTCTGCCCCTCCTGGGATGCAGCCGCTGGGGTTTCCGGCTCCTTCTCCTTAGAGCCGCATCCTGCAAGACTGCTCACTGTCAAGACTGCACAAAGCATCAGCGCCATCATTTTCTTTCTTTTCATACAAATCCCTCCTGTTTTACCTTCTTTTGTAAGCTACTATTTTCACTCCGGCATCGGAGTAAAAACCAACCTCTGTCCCGCAACACCCTTCAGTCCCTTTCCGTAAAAGCCTCCCGGGCCATCTGTACGTTTCTTCGCACCGTATTTGCCAGGAAATTGGCGTCCTGTCCCACAGATACCATCTGTACCCCGTAGTCCATCCATTTTCCCAGCGTTTCTCTGGAAGAATCCGCTGGCAGAGCCACACCGATCACCTTTCCCGCCGCCTTTGCCAACTGGGTAATCCTCTGTATCATCCCCCAGAATTCCGGCGTGTCATTCTGCAGCAGGCATCCCATGGAGCCCGTCAGATCGCTGGGTCCGATCATAATCCCATCAATGCCCGGCACCGCCAGAATCTGCTCCAGATCCTCCACCGCGTCAATATGCTCAATCATCAGAATCTTCCAAATCAGGGAATCCACATGCTCGATATACCAGTTGGCGTCCACACAGCCGTACTCCACAGCCCGGATCGGATTCCAGCCCCTCACTCCCTTGGGAGGGTAGGAACAAAACTCCACCGCGTCCCTGGCATCCTTTGCGGACCGGATCAAGGGCACAATAATTCCGTCCGGCCCCATATCCAGGATCTGCTTGGCCATAACCATATCGTTCCAGGGCAGCCGCACAAAAGCCGCCGCTCCCCCTGCATGAGCGCCTATGATATGGCGCTCCACATCCTTGGGATTTAAGGGCGCGTGTTCCAGATCGATCCACACATAATCGCATCCCGCAAACCCAAACAGCTCGCTGATATCCGAATCGTCAAAAAGCACGTTGGCCCCCACAAGCAGTTCCTGTTCCTCCAGCTTTTTCTTGATTTTTTCCAGTTGAAACATAAATTTCCCTCCCTATCTCTACAGACGTAGTTGCATCATCCATACTGATACATTCGCTATGATCCAGTTGTTTTTATAAGCGCATGCGGATCTGAAAGGCCGCCTCCTTCAATTTCTCTGAGAAAATAAACACATTCTCCTTTGTCAGCGCAGAAACAGTCACGCAGATGCTCATAGCCGCAATGAGATTTCTGCGGGGATCAAACACCGGAACTCCCACGGCTCCAATGCCGTACTCGTGCTCTCCCCGGTCAACGGCGTATCCTTTATCACGGATTCCCTGGATCTCCCGTTCCAGCCCTTCATAACTGTCAATCGTAATATCCGTAAACTTAATCAGCTCCCTTCCCTTCATTTTTTCCATCAGCTCTGTCCCCGCAAAAGCCAGCATGGCCTTCCCCATGGAAGAACAGTACATGGGGCACAACTCTCCTCCCACAGGCCGGTAGGGAAAGCTCTTCCTCTGGGCTTTGGGATGACTGGAATACAGATACAGCACATCTGTATCGTGGGGAATGGAAAAGTAAACCACGCTCTCCACCGTGTCCGCCAGCTGATCCATAATGTCGTACACCACCCGGTAATAGCCAATGTGCTGATTGACAGAGGATGAAAATTCCAACATTTTCACACTCAAAGAATATTTCAACGTGGTAGGATCCTGCTCCATGTAACCCATGCGCACAAAGGTCTGAAGAATGTCGTGGGAATTGCTCTTGTTCATTCCCAGAAGCTTTGCCACCTCCGAATTCCCCAATTCCCTTCCCCCGTTTGCAAAGCACTCCAGAACCTTTAAGGATTTTACCAGTGTCTTCACCAGATTTGTTTCTGCCATTCCTCTCTCCTATTCCTATTCACATTTTGCATGCTGTTTTTCTGGTGTTCTGAAATAGAGAACCCGGTTCTAATTTTCAGAATATTATTCTCATTTCCTTTAATACATTGATATATTATCATTTTATCTAAATATTTTCAATAATTTAGAAATTATTTAACATTTTTCAGGAATTCCGCCAAATATATTTTACAAAATATGACGATATGGACCTAAAAAACAGCATATTAGACAAACCACTCTTATATTGTTCTGCATAGGAGAACCGATTATTCGTTCCTATTTGCTCTTTAACACCTGTCATCTTCCAGCGTCTCCGTAGAACATTTCGTTTGATTTGCCAGGCGTCTATATTCTGTTTGAATTGTTAGAGTCAAAAAAAGGACCTGCATAATCTGCAGATCCTTTCTCGCTTTACTATTTATCTCATCCATGGAAAGCTCCCATGAAATGTACCTCTCAGCTCTTATACGCTATTTTTTACTCCGTTACTTCCTCGTAACCAGATGCAACCAGTGCTTCGCCAGTCTTTTTCAGGGAAATTCCCTTGCTGGCTCCCGGTCCCTCTATGGAAAGCAGGCCAAGCTCTACCAGCTCGCTTACTGCATCTCCCGTGGTATCCACGGTAACAGAAATGGTATAAACCTTATCTGCAGATGTTCCGGTGCACTCAACACCTTCTACAGACTTGTACTGCTCTACCATCTCATCGTATAAAGCAGCTACCTCCTCATACTGGGAGTCGTCGAATGCTGTCAAATCAACTTCGATCGTCTCAGACATCTTCTGCACCTTGTCGCCCTTTGCATCCAGAGTCATGGTGTCTGTGATTACCATTCCGCTCACATCCTGTGTGGAACGATATGTAGCACTCTGCTCCTTTCCGCAGGCAACCAGTGCCAAAGCCATACACGAGATCAAAATTCCGCTTACCAGTTTCTTCATTTTCTACTTCTCCTTTTATCCTTTCCTAATCTTGGGGCTCCCTTCTGTAAGGCGCCTCCACATAAAAGGATAGCTCTTTCCAGCACTAATGTCAATTACTTTTTCCACAATAATTTCTTGATTTTTTCTTAATTTTTCCACATATTTTCCATTTTATTTTTCCAGAATCAGGAAAAGACAAAAATACTTCTTTTTCGCCTTTTTACAGATTTTTGCCGCCTGAAACCATCACAGCCAGGCCTTCTCCAAACACTTGACCGCCTCTCCTATCTCTTGCTCCTTCAACACCGCATATCCCATGAGCACCTGTCCCCGGGGAGTTTTTTGCCTGTCGCAGTAATAGGCGGACAGGGGGTACACCCGCACTCCCTGCTTCCCGGCCCTTTTTATGGCGTCCTCCTCTGTCATGCCATTGGTAAATTCCACCAGAATATGCACCCCGGCATACTCCCCATGAATCCGGCATATGGACGATAAGCTTTTCATTCTGGCCAGCAAAATGTCATGCTTGCGGCTGTATATGGCCCTCATGCGGTTCAGATGCCGCTCATAGCATCCTTCCTTGATAAAATGATCCAGAATGGTCTGATCGATCCGGGACACGGTGGAGGAAAACCGAGAAAGCCGTTCCTCCCACAGGCTTGTCAAAGGGACCGGAAGCACCAGATAACTGATGCGGATAGCCGGCGCAATGGAACGGCTAAAGGTTCCCAGATATATGACCCGCCCTTCCTTATCGCTTCCCTGAAGGGCTGGAATGGGCTTTCCCTTATAGCGGAACTCACTGTCATAATCGTCTTCAATAATATAGCGCCCCTCTTTTTCCGAGGCCCAGGAAAGCAGCTCCTGCCGGCGTTTAACAGGCATAACCACCCCCAGAGGAAACTGATGGGAGGGCATCACATAGGCCATATCTCCGCCGCTTTTGCCAAGCCCCTCCACACTCATTCCATGGGCATCCAGCTCCACGGTGGAAACCTGATAGCCCCGCTGCTGGAAGATCCTCCTTGCATGCTGATAGGTAGGATTTTCCATGACAACGTGGCGGCCGTTTCCCAAAAGCACAGACAGCAAGAGAAGCAGGTAGTCATTCCCCGCTCCCACAACTACCTGCTCCGGAGCGCAGTTTACCCCCCGGGCCTGATGGAGATAATCACAAATCGTCTCCCGCAGCTGCCACTCACCTTTGGGATCTCCCAGCTGAAACAGATCCTTCTTGTCGTCGATCAGGGTATTGCGGGTAATCTTTCTCCAGACTCCGTAGGGAAAGCTGTCCAGATCAATTCCGCTGGGAGAAAAATCATAGCGGCAGGGATCCTGATCTGCAATCTCCCGCTCTGTCCCCTTTGCCTGGCGAACCGGAAGACGGTAAAGAGAGCCGATCTGGCACACATAATATCCCCTGCGGGCCATGGATTCCACATACCCCTCGGAAACCAGCTGCTCATAGGCCAGATCCACGGTGCTGCGGCTTACGTCCAGATACTGGGATAAAGCCCGGGAGGCTGGCAGGCGTGTTCCCGCCCCCAGCCTCCCCTGCTGAATATCCTGCTTAATATATTCATAGAGCTGCTCATACATGGGCTTTTTGCTCTTTTGATCCAGATGGATGGTCAGTTCATTCATTCCCCGCTTCCCTTTTCCTTCTCTCGCCCTGTCAGGCGCTCTAGCCCTGCTTGGGCAGCTTAAAGGAGCTCTTCAGAGAGACAATCCGGTTAAACACCAGCTTTTCTTCTGTACTGTCCCTGGAATCCACACAGAAAAACCCGTTCCGCACAAACTGAAAGCTGTCCAGGGGCTTGGCGCCTGCAAAGCCTGGCTCCAGATAGGCCTGCTCCACCACAGTCAGGGAATTGGGATTCAGATTCAGGCTGCCGTCCTCATTGTACACGCCCTTTTCCTCGTCGATAATATTCTCATACAGGCGCACCTGAGCCGTCATGGCATAGGGAGCAGGCACCCAGTGAATGGTTCCCTTCACCTTCCGGCCTGTAAAGCCGCTGCCTGCCTTTGTCTCAGGATCATAGGTACAGTGAATCTCCGTCACCCTGCCCTTCTCATCTTTTACAAAGCTCTCGCACTTCACAAAATAGGCGTGCATGAGCCGTACCTCATTCCCAGGAAACAGACGAAAATATTTCTTGGGCGGCTCTTCCATAAAATCTTCCCGCTCAATATAGAGCTCCCTGCAGAAGGGAATCCGGCGGCTTCCCAATTCTTCATTCTCCAGGTTGTTGGCTGCGTCCAGATATTCCACCTGCCCCTCCGGATAATTGTCAATGACAAGCTTGACTGGATCCAGCACCGCCATATAGCGGGGACGCTTAAGCTTCAGATCCTCCCGGATGCAATATTCCAGCATGGCGTAATCCGCTGAGGACTGGCTCTTGGACACGCCGCACAGCTCCACAAACATCCGCAGAGACTCCGGGGTAAATCCCCTTCTTCGAAGGGCGGCTATGGACACCAGCCGGGGATCATCCCAGCCGTCTACAATGCCTTCTTCCACCAGGCGCTTAATATAACGCTTGCCCGTAACCACATTGGTCAGGTACATTTTGGCAAACTCGATCTGCCGGGGCGGCTGCTCATACTCCAGCTCCCGCACCACCCAGTCATATAGAGGACGGTGATCCTCAAACTCTAGGGTACAGATAGAGTGGGTAATATGCTCTATGGCATCCTCGATGGGGTGGGCAAAATCATACATAGGGTAAATGCACCAGGCGTCTCCCGTATTGTGATGGCTCATATGGGCCACCCGGTAAATCACCGGATCCCGCATATTCATGTTGGGGGACGCCATGTCAATCTTAGCCCGCAGCACTTTTTCCCCGTCGGCATACACGCCGTTTTTCATCTCCTCAAAGAGCCTCAGGTTCTCCTCCACGCTGCGGTTCCGATAGGGACTGTCCTTTCCCGGATCTGTCAGAGTTCCCCGGTATTCCCGGATCTCCTCTGCGGACAGATCGCACACAAAGGCCTTTCCCTTGCGGATCAGCTTCACGGCCGCCTCATACATGTCCTGGAAATAGCTGGACGCAAAGTACAGCCGATCCTCATATTCAGCTCCCAGCCATTCTACATCCGCCCGGATACTGTCCACAAACTCCGTCTTCTCCTTGGTGGGATTTGTATCGTCAAAGCGCAGATTGAACTTGCCGCCGTATTTCTGAGCCAGACCATAGTTCAATAAAATGGATTTGGCATGTCCGATATGCAGATAGCCGTTGGGCTCCGGGGGAAACCGGGTATGAACGGTATCGTAGACACCCTCCGCCAGATCCTTGTCAATCATCTGCTCGATAAAATTTTTCGATACTACTTGGTTCTCCATAACACCCTCCTGTGTAACCTCATCAAGCCGGCCTCCAGACGGAAAACCGGCTGTATTCTCTCATTTCTGAGGGTTATCATACCATACTTCCCTGAGGATGGGAAGGGGAATTTTCTATATGCGTAACTTTGTGCCTCTGGTGTCTCTGGTTCCTGGCTTAACACGGCTTAAGGTCAAGGTTTTGTCCTTATATTGAATGGTTTGCTCTGTCCGGGGACAGTATACATACACTGCTTCCAGATAGTCTCCCTCCCCCAGCTTCATGCCCCGGACGCCCAGAGCGGCCTTTTTCTTTTCTGGAATCTCCTCCAGGCACAGACGCAGGAAATAGCCCTGAGCGCTTTGCAGGACTGCCTGTTCGTTTCCTTCTAAGAGGGCTGCTGTGAGGACTTCGTCTCCCTCGGTAAGCTTGGTGGCCGCCACGGTTCGATTGGCAGTAATAAATTCGCTTCCCGGCACCAGCTTCACCATACCGGTCTTGGTTCCAAAAAGAAGCCTTTGCTCCTTCAGGTCTTCCATACAGCAGACTCCCGCCAAAATCTCTTCGCTGCTGGAATAGTTACTGCAGTTGTCAATAGGGGTGCCCTTGTCCCGGAATTTCCCACAGGGAAGATCCAGCACCTTCAGGGTATGCATTTTTCCCGTGTTGGTGAAAATGCAGATCCGGTCTGTGTTTTTGCAGGGGATCACATAGCGGCTCTCGGTGTCCGCCGCCTCTTTGTTCCGCTCATAGGCGGGCACATCCACAACTCTGGCATAACCGAAGCGGTCCATCAGGAACACCACGGGCATTTCTTCTATCTTTTTCTCCTCGAAGACAATCTCCGCCCCGTTTTCGATCCGTGTTTTCCGGGGTACCGCAAATTCTTTGCGGATCTTTGCCAGCTCCCGGTCAATAACCTTGGTCATGCTGTCGTGATTTTCCAGAATATCCTCATACTGAGCAATATTTTTCAGGGTGGTCTCATGCTCCTTTAAGAGCGCCTGGATCTCCAGGCCGATAAGCTTATACAGACGCATCTCCAGAATGGCCGATGCCTGCCGCTCCGTAAAGCACAGCTTTGCAGCCTGCCGGCGGGATTTCTCTGATTTAAAGCGGATTCCTTCTGTACTGCCTTCCACCAGACAGGCTCTGGCCTGCTTAATGTCAGAGCTGCCACGCAGAATCTCAATAATCAGGTCAATCACATCGCAGGCCTTAATGAGTCCCTCCTGGATCTCCTTCTTTTCCAGCTCCTTGGAAAGCAGCGTCTGGTACTTCCGGGTAGTCAGGTCATACTGAAACTCAATGCTGTACTCCAAAGCCTGGCGGAGGCTTAAGGTTTCCGGCCGGCCATCTGCCACGGCCAGCATATTGACCCCAAAGGTGTCTTCCAGCCGCGTCTTTTTATAGAGCATGTTCTTCAGGTTCTCCGGATCCGCACCCTTTTTCAGCTCCAGCACAATGCGGATCCCCTCTTTCGAGGACTGGTTGGAGATATCCACAATGTCTGTGGTTTTCCGTGATTCAATGAGGGCGGCCACATCATTGAGAAACTTGCCAATGTTGGCGCCGATCATCGGATAGGGGATCTGGGTGATCACCAGCTGCTGGCGGCCCCCTTTAAGCTTCTCCACCTCTACCCGGCCCCGGATCTTGATCTTTCCCGTGCCGTTCTCGTAGATGCCAGGCAGCTCATCCTGATTTACCACGATTCCCCCGGTGGGAAAATCCGGTCCTGGCAGATATTTCATGAGCTGCCGGGTGGTAAGCTCCGGGTTTTTCAACAGAGCCCGGGCCGCGTCAATAACCTCTCCCAGGTTATGAGGCGGAATACTGGTGGCCATGCCCACGGCAATACCGTCGGCCCCGTTTACCAGCAGGTTGGGAATCCTTACAGGCAGCACGGCGGGCTCCTTCTCCGTCTCGTCAAAATTGGGAACAAAATCCACCACATCCTTGTCCAGATCCCCAAGAAAAGCTTCCTGGGTCACCTTCTCCAGCCGGGCCTCCGTGTATCGCATGGCAGCCGCTCCGTCTCCCTCAATGGAGCCGAAATTTCCGTGACCGTCCACCAGGGGCAGTCCCTTCTTGAACTCCTGGGCCATGACCACCAGCGCCTCATAGATGGAGCTGTCTCCGTGGGGATGATATTTACCCATGGTATCTCCCACAATACGGGCGCATTTCCGGTAGGGCCGGTCATAGCGGATCCCCAGCTCATACATATCGTACAGGGTACGCCGCTGCACAGGCTTAAGTCCGTCCCGGGCGTCCGGCAGGGCCCGGGCAATGATCACGCTCATGGCATAGTCAATATAAGACTTTTGCATGAGCTCCGAATATTCTGTTCTGATGATCTGCTCTTCTATCTGTTCCATTGGGTTATCCTCTCCTCTTTGCTTCCCCTGTCCGTCTCACACATCTTTCCGGCCGTCGCACCTGAAACCTGCCTGCAGACGCACTGTCTTCTCCGGATTTATCGGCACATATCACACATCCGGCTTCCCTCAAAGACCCACAGCCTCCTCCGGATTTATTGGCATACATCACACATCCAGCTCCGCATCCCGGGCATGTTCATAGATAAAAGCCCGGCGGGGCGGCACGTCCGTCCCCATAAGCATCTCTGTCACATCGGAGGCCATACGAGCGTCCTCGATCTCAATTCTCTTCAGCATCCTGGTTTTGGGATCCAGGGTAGTCTCCCACAGCTGGCTGGCATCCATCTCTCCCAGACCCTTGTACCGCTGCAGGGTAAAAGGCCCCTTGTGGCGCTTCCGGTACTTCTCCAGGGCCTTATCATCGTAGAGGTACTCCTCTTTTCCGCTCTTGGGCATAGCCTTATACAAGGGCGGCATAGCCAGGTATACATGTCCCTCATAGATGAGATCCGGCATAAACCGGTAAAATAAGGTGAGGAGAAGGGTGCTGATATGAGCCCCATCCACATCCGCATCGGCCATAATGATAATCTTGTCATAGCGCAGCTTTGTAATATCAAAATCGTTGCCGTATCCTTCCGAAAATCCACAGCCAAAGGCATTGATCATAGTCTTGATCTCCGCGTTTGCCAGCACCTTGTCAATGCTGGCTTTCTCCACATTGAGAATCTTGCCCCGAATGGGCAGGATCGCCTGATAATTCCGATCCCGGGCCGTCTTGGCCGAGCCGCCGGCGGAATCACCCTCCACAATGAAAATCTCGCATCGGGACGCGTCCCGGCTCTCGCAGTTGGCCAGCTTTCCATTAGAATCAAAGGAAAACTTCTGCTTGGTCAGAAGGTTTGTCTTGGCCCGCTCCTCGGTCTTTCGGATCTTGGCCGCCTTCTCCGCACAGCCGATAACGCTTTTCAGCGTCTCCAGATTCCGGTCAAAAAAACGCACAATCTCCTCTCCCGCCACCTTGCCTGTGGCCTTAGAGGCATCCTGATTGTCAAGCTTGGTCTTGGTCTGTCCCTCAAAGCGAGGAGCCGGATGCTTGATGGAAATCACGGCAGTCATACCATTTCTCACGTCTGCTCCGGTAAAATTAGCGTCCTTTTCCTTTAAAATCCCCAGCTCCCGGGCATAGTTGTTGATAATGGTGGTAAACACGGTCTTGAATCCTGTCAGATGGGTACCGCCCTCCGCATTGTAAATATTGTTACAGAAGCCCAGTACATTCTCATGGAATTCATTCACATACTGAAAGGCGCCCTCCACAGTAATGCCCTCTGTCTCTCCCTTAAAATAGATTACATCGTGAATCTTTTCCTTTTTCTTATTCAGATCCTCCACAAAGCCCATGATGCCGTTTTCCTCATGGTACTCCATGTGCTCGATCTCCTCCCCCCGGCGGTCCTCAAACACAATGGTCAGCTCCGGGTTCAGGTAGGCCGTCTCATGAAGCCGGCTCTTAACCTCGTCCGCCTTAAATCTTGTCTTCTCAAAAATCTCCGGATCCGGCAGAAAATTTACCCGGGTGCCTGTGTCCCTGGTCTTCCTGAGAATGGGCAGAAGGCCGTTCTGAAGCTCAACAGTGGGAATCCCCCGTTCATAGTGGTCATGGTGCACCGCGCCCTCCCGGCTCACCTCAATATCCAGATAGGTGGACAAGGCGTTCACCACCGAAGAACCCACCCCGTGAAGTCCGCCGCTGGTCTTGTAGACAGAATCGTCGAATTTCCCCCCTGCGTGCAGAGTGGTAAACACCAGACGCTCCGCGGACATACCCTTGGCATGCATGCCCACAGGAATTCCCCGTCCATTGTCGGAAACCGTACAGGAACCATCCCGCTCCAAATACACCCAGATCTGAGAACAAAAACCTGCCAGGTGCTCATCCACCGCATTGTCCACCAGCTCATAAATCAGGTGATTCAGACCCTTCCGGGACACGCTGCCAATGTACATGCCGGGACGCTTGCGCACAGCCTCCAAGCCCTCCAGCACAGATATGCTGTCCGCGTCGTATGTGCTATTCTTTGCCATAGTAAATCTCCCTCTATTATAACCGAAACATTTGTTCGAAAAGTTGACTCCGCTTAATTATACCATATAAAAAGGAAAAAGCAAGAAAAAATCGCTGGATTCCTATAAAAATTGCATCTAAATATGTAAAAACAAATTCTGTTACGCGATGTGAAGCACCCAAAAACAGCTGTAATTTACGGACCACAAAAAAATATTTCGTCCGTAAAAAACGTGTCTTTATTTGTTTCAATAAGGGAATCAAGTATGAAACGGGAAGCAAAATCACATAGGAGGCAGCCCCATGAGAATCATCTAGGTTCCAGAACCAGAAGCAAAAAGACGAAACAATCTAAACCTGAAATCAAATTTCTAAAAGGAGAACATCACTTATGAATGATACTTTCATCCTGCTTCAAGCCAAATTAGACGAGGCAAAATCAAAAACAAGCATCCAGGCCGATCTCACCAAGCTTCAGGCCAAGCTCGACAAGTTAAAATTACAACCCCACATGGACCCCAAAGCTGTCTCCGCCCTCACCCGGCAGCTGGAAGAGATTCTGGATCAAAAAATCCTGCTTCCTGAGATTTCCTTTGATCAAAAGGCAGCAAAGCAATCTGTAAATGTGCGCGCTTTTCCATGGATGGAAAAAATACAAAACTCCCTCCATGAATTAAAAGACGTGAATCGTATTCTGACAGAAATTAGCAAGACTGCCCAGCATATAAGCAAAACAGATTTATCCAATGGGGGTGTTGCAAAATCATCAGATCAGATGATTGAGCGATACCCTTGCTCTAGTTCTACTAACAAAAAATCCAGCGTTTTCTTGTTTCAAGAAAATTTGCTGGATTTTGGCGTACTTTAATAACGGTTCCTGTTTTAATGGATTTAAGCTCTTCCTTTTACTGCAAACAGATGGCTTCCTGTCCGTTCTTTTTGTATTTTATCATGTAGCTTATTGATGTTATACCCTATGCAGAGCAATAGAATTTCCAGTTTTACCTTTGTTTTCCCACGAAGCAGAAATTTTTCGAATCCATAGTCATTTTTCAGTACACCAAATGCACCTTCTACTTGAATGGATCGGTTCATCCGATATTTGATTCCTGTTTCACTCAGGATATTTTCGTAAGATTCCTGCCGCTTCTCCAAAAAACTTTTGGAAATATATAACCGCTTATTGCCTTTTGCTTTGGTACATTTTTCTTTATAAGGACATCCGCTGCAGTCTTCACATTCGTAAACAGTTACTTCTGATTCATAGCCACTTTTACTTTTCTGCTTTTTAATAAAAAGAGGAAGTAATGATTTTCCGGCATGACAGGTGTATGTGTCAGCTTTTTCATCATATCCCATGTTTTCACGTTTGCTGATATCCTTTTTAAAACTGCGCTTTTTCCATTTCTCATAGGTCTGCGGTTTGATATAAGGTTTCTGCCTGTTTTCCCTTAAAAAGCTGTAACCTTCTTCACTTTCGTAGCCTGAATCCGCTGTTACACTTGGGTATCGTAATCCCAGTTTTTCTTCCATTGTCTTCAGAAATGGGATTAGTGTCCATACATCATTTCTGTCTTGGAAAATATCAGCTGCTACGATATATTCACTGTCCACGGCAATCTGTACATTATATCCCAGTTTTAACTGGGCATTACGCATATGGTCATCTTTCATGTGCATAAAGTGTTTGCCTTTACTCTCTTAAAAGCTCTGTTGAGGTTGTCCTTTTCCAGTATTTCCTCCAAAAGTTCCGGCTGTACACTGTCCCGTTCCTTCCATATCCGGCGGAATGAACGGTGCGCTCTCACATACCCTTCACGTTCCGCGCTATCTCTTTGCGAGCAGCTATCTTTGTTTTCTACACCCAAAGTTCTTTCCTCCTTTCCCGGTTGTACTAAAGACTCCTATTGATTCGGTCCTTCGCCTCTCGGCTACTATGACCTCGGCTGACTTCTGTACGTTCAGTATTATCTCACAATAATGGTTATCCCTTTCAGGATGTATCGTATAGACCTCCCCGGATACCACACGTTTCTTTCTCTCCATCTATCTGCCACATTTACCATACATGATTCCGTGTAGTTATTGGGCTTCAACTTGTGTTGCAGTCTTACCCTCATGCATAGCCTGATATGATTTCTGTTCGTCAGACCAGAGATTTGCCCATGGGTTAGTATGTTCCCCATATCTGGCTTCCTTCAGATTCCACCTCACGATGGACACCCTTGCCTTCGGCTATATCCTTCCCACTACCGGGCGGATTCCGGACTTGCACCGGTTAGAAACGTG
>JAAWJI010000030.1 GCA_022796795.1 Lachnospiraceae bacterium
AGTATGATTTTTTTGTGGTGATTAAATTTTACATCAAAAAGGAATAGGATTCCTTATATTTTGGGCGTTTTTTGAAAGTTGTGTATAATCCGCATAGCCAATCAACGGTTTTGTGGACAGAACTGCGGAAACTCAAGCAAGTACTCATGACCTTGTATTTCCAACAGTTCCATGCTATACTTAAACTGATTTCAGCGAAAGCAGAGTTTAATTCAGCGATTTTAGATTGTTGAGTACGAATGTATAGGGTTGAAAGTATGGCTGTGAGCTATAAGAAGCTATGGAAAATCCTAATCGATAAGGATATGAAGAAAAAGAATTTATGTGTTGCAGCGAGAATTAGCCATGCGTCAATGGCGAAACTGGGCAAGAACGAAAATGTCACAACAGATGTGTTGGTGAAGTTTTGTACAACACTTCAATGTGATATAGGCGATATTATGGAAGTAGCACAAGATGTCGTTTAAGGAGAGCGCATATGAGTATCAATAGAGATAAACCCGATTTTTGGAAGAATGATATTCTCCAATCTGTTGATTTATATAATAGATGGTTTATGGAGTTTGCTCCCAAAGCATTTAGAGACACTCGCATAATGACAGCATGTAGGGTTGAAAAAGCGCTCATTGATACAGACTACTTGGGAGATATATCGGTGAAGTTGTTGAAAAGCCATCCAGAGGTTTTGCCTATGTTGAGGATGTCTACTTGTCCACCTATTGCAAGGGATCGTCTTATCGGTTTAGCTGGGGTTTCTAAGAGTTTAGTCGAAAATATGGAAGATGCAGAAAACCCTCGCGTTTCACCTCGTATGACAGCAGAGAGATTGTCTAAAGAACTTGCGAAAATAGCTTATATTATCAATAAGATGGCAGATCCGGATATTTTCGTTTGGTTGCCGGAAAAGCGTAAACCAACTGAGCAAGAGGTACAGCGTTCTGCAACAGTTGTTGCAGATAGACTATGTGGTGCAGTGGCTGATCCGATTATCAGAAACGCACAAGAGAAAAGACAGCTTACGGCTATAACAAGCTTTTTACAGGACAGAGGATATACAGAGGCAAATGCAGGAACAAAGTATAACGAAATGACCGCAGGAACATTTTCGTTTCATACCAATGTTCCTGTATTAGTAGCAGAGGGAGCAGAGGGCAAAATCAACATTCCAGTTGATGTAGTCGTTCTTCCGAAATCATCACATGATGGGGATTTTCCGCTTCTTATTGAAGCAAAGTCCGCAGGAGACTTTACTAATGTGAACAAGCGCCGTAAAGAAGAAGCTGTAAAAATGCAACAACTTAAGAATACGTATGGTAACACAATATCTTACAACTTATTTTTGTGCGGATATTTTGATTCTGGATATTTAGGTTACGAAGCCGCAGAAGGAATTGATTGGATATGGGAACACAGACTAAGCGATTTGGAACAATTGGGGATTTGAACTTAAATGAATCCAAGAGGCTACAATTACAAGCCGCTATTGACAAAAGCAAAAGTATTGAAAATCGTAGAAGGTTTGGTCAGTTTGCAACCCCTTATGAATTGGCTCAAGAAATAATATCATACGGCTTAACACTACAGTACGAGAAAGAAATCTCTTTTTTGGAGCCAGCAATGGGTACAGGTGCATTTTACTCCGCGCTTTTATCAGAATGTGGTAAACGGTATAAAAGCATAAAGAGCGCAACAGGGATCGAGTTGGATGATGATTTCTATAGTGCTGCCCATGAGCTTTGGGGCGATACGGGTATCAATCTGATTAACGGAGATTTTACCGAAACAGAATGTTTGGGGAATATTAACTTTTTGGTTAGCAATCCACCATATGTTCGGCATCACTATATTGGTCAAGAGAAAAAAAGTATACTTGCTACTATGACCAAGGATGAGATGGGATTATCGTTTTCAGGACTTGCCGGATTATATTGTTACTTCATTTTATGTGCCCATAAATGGCTTGCACCAAACGCAATATGCGGCTGGCTTATTCCGAGTGAGTTCATGGATGTCAATTATGGTAGCACACTTAAAGAGTATCTTCTAAACAATGTTCATTTACTTCGAGTTCATAGGTACAATCCAGAAAACTGTAAATTTAATGATGCATTGGTTTCTTCCTGCGTGGTTTGGTTTAAGAATGAAATGGTTGCGGAAAATTATGATGTTGAGTTTTCGTATGGTGGTACTCATGAAAAGCCGGAAATTAGTAGGAACATAAATAAAAGCATATTGGAAAGGCATAGAAAGTGGACACATTTTCCCGAAAAAGAAAACATCAATGTACAACTGTATAGCTCAAACACCCCCACATTAGGCGATTTTTTCACTATTAAGCGTGGGCTTGCTACTGGAGACAATGATTTCTTCATTCTGTCCAAGGGTCAAATTGATGATCTTGACCTTGATATGCAATTTTTTACTCCGATTTTGCCAAGCCCTCGTCACTTAAAGTGTGACGAAGTCTTTAGTGACAAAGACGGTCACCCATGCTTAGATACACAATATTTTTTGCTCCGTTGTACGCTTCCGGAAGATGAGGTGAAAGCACATTTTCCCGCTGTTTGGAAGTATTTGAATGGTGGCAAAGACACTACGGCACAGAAGTATTTGTGCAAAAATCGTAAAGTTTGGTATTTTCAAGAAAGCAGATCTGCTACTCCTTTTTTGTGTTCATATATGGGGAGGAGGAAGAATGAAGATAGCAGACCGTTTAGATTTATTTTGAATCATACTGACGCAATAGCAACAAATTCATATTTAATGCTATATCCGAAAGTATTTCTCCGTGAAGTGATTACCCAATCTCCAGATGCTCTACACAAGATATGGGAGATACTTACTAATATAACAGCAAGCGATCTTGAATGTGAAGGTAGAATTTATGGAGGCGGTTTGAAGAAAATTGAGCCCAAAGAACTCTCTTATGTAAAATGTCCACGATTAGCAGAGTTGTTGGTATATGCTTCATAAAGAAACTTTATTGAAATGAGGTGGAACGCCGTGAAATTAAGGAATTTTCTTTATCTAAACACCAAAGTGATTGAGGACTATACCGCTTCGATTGATGGCTATACATACGATGAAGAATCTCAAGCTATTGCAACCAGTAGCGAAAACACTTTGGCTGGGAAGGGTGCAATCGGTTTTGCTTCCGGAAATGGATCGCACATCGGAAAACAATCTGAGGAAGTAAAGCGTTCTGTACGCATCAGCAATGCGGCAAAATTTGAAAAACTCTATAAATACCTAGAATCTGATGAAGATGATGGACTAAAGTATTTCGAGTCCCTTAGCGATACAGATTATGATGCACTGTATCGTGATGATTTTCTTGAAGTTTTAGTTACAGCTCGCTTTTCTAAAATGAAGGAGCTGACAGACAGTGTTAAGAAAATTGCGGAATTAGCTGCTATCTTTGAAACAATTACCGATCAACAGATTTTGGATAAAAATGCTACTGAGGCCGTAAATGGATTTTCTGCATTAGGTCAAATTAAGTCTGGCAAAGAAATAGCCTGTGTTTTTGAATTTGACGATAAGAAATACCCTTTAGTTGCTTATCTCGATGAGAGTTATTTTAGATGTAGACAAGATAGCTTTGTTGGACAAGCATATTTGTTATGCAAAATAGTTCGGAAAGTTCCCAAAGGACAGAGCATTAAGTTGGACGAAATCTTTGATGGTGTAAAAAAGCTGCCTCTGAATAGAGCACAACGGAGAAATATGCCGAAAAACATGGATAACCCTGCGGAACTTCGAGATGTAATTAAAGGCCCTGCATTTGTAGTTCTCCCTATTGCTGTATATCAGTAATCGGTCGCTGTACTGTGACAACACCATGACAACAGAATTTTGGATAGTCCAGAATTCCCAGATAATCTAAACAATACATATTAAGTTGAACCGTGTGCTGAAATAATCTAACATATAGTCTTAATAAGTCATTTCTTTTAGCTACAATATCTTAAAGAATGAGAATAAACTTGCGTTTCAAAAATGAGAATGAAAAAATAGAAAGTAGCGGGCCGATGTCATTGGACACAGGCCCGTTACCCTTGTTTTAACGAATATTCTTGAACGCAGAATTTTGGGGTGAAGATATCCTTGACAAATCTTCTCTTGATTGCTGATGGAATTGGATTCTCCATTCAGTTCATCGTCATGACTCAATCTTTCGTACAAAGGTGTTATTTTAGTTTTCAGCATGACAATACCTCCCTCCGAATACAAGCTGTTCCTGCATACAGCAAAGCATTGCTCCATTCTCGTCCAAAAACCGGATGTACTCTTGGAAGTGCGGCATATCCCTTGCAATGCGGGAAGTGCTTTTCACCAGCACTATGTCGGCCTTGCCACTGCAAATTGCCTGACTGACCTCATTAAGTCCGATACGGTCTAAAGTTCTTCCGCCAGCATATTCAGCGGAAATGCCCACGATTTCAAGTCCGGCCTGCTCTGCAAATTGCAGGATTTCTTCTTTCTGCAATTCCAGTGAAAAACCGTCATTGTGTGCCAAACGGCAATACAGGTATGTTCCGGAACCTTTCATGCCGCCGTCCTGCAGAAAAGGTCGATACAGTGGGAGTGTTGGGGGTGTTGATGATCTCATCACAGTGTTGTCCTCCTGAAATGAAATATGCTCTAAGTGTCACTTCACTAACCATGAGAAAAAATCGTAATTAAGGAGTCACTTAGAGCATATAACACCCGGGGCACGCTGGATTTGCTTGCACGAATTTGACGATTATTTTGGGGAGTAAGGGAATTTTTCTTTATATAAATTGCCCGATTTTTTTTCCTTTTTTCTTTTCTCTTTTGTACAATTTTACATTAAATTCATAATTTATTCATAATATGTTCACATTCTACTGATATACTAAATATACGTTAAAGGAAGGACATCCTTCCACAGAAATTGCTTTCACTACACATATAGATAAATTTTTTCATAATAGCCTCGACATACGAAAGTATGTCGGGGCACTCCTCATTGTAGGGTATGCATTGCCAGCCTGCAGACGTTTTTGCCAATGGGCGCGCCAAACAGACAATATCCACCAGGAACTCTGCCTACACCTTGCTCAAATCCCGAATTACTTCCCCTGCCAGAATCAATCCTGCCACCGAGGGCACAAAGGCCACGCTGCCCGGCATTTTCCGCTCCTTTTCCAGGGGCTCTCGGGGAGTCTCCCGGGAATACACCACCTTGCAGGCCCTGATTCCTCTGGACCGCAGCTCCCGGCGCATAACCCGGGCCAAAGGGCACACAGAGGTCTCATAAATATCCGCCACGCAAAAGGCCCCTGCGTCCAGCTTATTCCCGGCCCCCATAGAGCTGATTACAGGCGTTCCGGCTTTCTGGGCTTGGCAGATCAGATCTATCTTTGCCGTAACCGTATCAATGGCATCCACCACATAATCATAGTCCCCAAAGGGAAACTCTTCCGCCTGATCCGGCAGGTAAAAACAGCAGTGGGTAAAAACATGGGCCTCCGGATTTATGGACAAAATCCGTTCCTTCATCACATCCACCTTGTACTGCCCAATAGTCTCATAGGTGGCGATAATCTGCCGGTTCAGGTTAGACTCGCAGACCTTGTCGCTGTCAATCAGATCCAGCGTACCCACCCCGCTTCTGGCCAGGGCTTCCGCCGCGTATCCTCCCACACCCCCGATTCCGAATATAGCTACCCTTGCTTGTTCCAGGCGCTCAAGACCTTTCTCCCCCAACAGCATACCTGTGCGAACCAGCCGTTCCTTCATGCTCCATTCCCTTTCCGGACTTTTCCAAAATCCTCCATTTTATTCCCGCCTCTGCTCCCTTATGGTCTACTGTCCTGCATCTGGCTCTATTCTCTCCGGTCAGGCGCCTCCATCACAATTCCCCTTTCCATCTGGGTAACTACATAGCCTCTTTCCCAAAAGGGCTGCGCCAGAGGAGATTTCATAAAATCCTCACCCCAGTGCATCATATAGATCACGGTAGGAAACTTATCCGGATGCAGTTCATAGTAGGCGGACAGCTGTGTTGTATTTTCATCCACCTGCCAGGTAGAATAAGAGCCGCAGCCTGCCTCTGCATAGAGATAGATCCAGGGCGCAATTCCCACCACCAGAAGCTGATCCTCCTTGGTGAGAGAAAGGGTATCCAGCTCCTTTAGCACCTGCTCATACTCCCTGGCCTGGTCCTCTGACGTATAGATTCCCTTTAAGGGTCCCCGGTCCATATGGGCGTTTAGACGCCAGGTTTTATCGTCTGCAAGGGCAAAGGACATACGCAGATACAAGGTTCCTGCACATTGGATGCAAAGCACGGATAACAAAAAGATGAAAAGAACCTTTTTGCCAGAATCCCAACAACCCTGCCACCGTATTTCTTTGCACAAATCTCCGATTAAGATTACAGATGCAAAGGTACTGATCCCATATGCAGAAGACACCATGACTATCCCCGTATTTGTGGCATACTGCACCACCATGGTATAGAAAAGAGCAGGCAAATACCAGCAAAAAAATAAACGTCTGTCCCTTTTTTGTGTCAGCATATACGCCTCAAGTCCCAGAAAGACAAGGGGAAGAATCTGGTAATTAACCGGAATATGTTCATAGACAAAACCGTAATAAATCAAATATGCTGCCGCGCAGATTCCTCCTGTCCCAAGATAAACTGCCCGGTGCCGCCACCTCTTCTTATCCAGAAGTATGACAGGATACAGAACACCAAATATCTGTACCAGATATTTATAGTTGCTATAAATCAAACGGAAATATCTCTTTGTCTTTTTCCAATAAGAAGCCATTCCCTGCTGATGATCTGGATTTTCCAAAATATATGGAAGGTTTTTCACTACCTCCTGAATACTTCCTCTGTTTAATACAAAGATGGCAAACAAAATAGCTACAGTCACAGCTCCCAGTGTAATCAAAAAAAAGCTTCGTAGCCGCAGGATCTCTGTAACTGGTTTTCCGCATTTTTTACTCCAAAAAAACACCATAAAACAGATTCCCCCATATCCTGCATAGAGCAAAATTGCAAAGGGATTTGCCAGAACTACCATTGCAGTCAGCACACCATACAAAAAATACTCATAGTATTTATGGCTGTCCTTTCCATACAGGCATGCCAAAAGCAGAAAAAAACCTGTAAATTGAAGGGAATTATAGGAAAGCGCTGTCAATCCGCAAGGTACAAAAATAAAGAATAGCAGCACAGCCATAACCGCACTCCATCCTTTTTGCTTTAATCTCCCAAAAGCGATTATTGCAGCAAATAAATGAAGCAAAAGGGCGCACAGGCGAATCCATAATACAATCCCTTCTGTGGAACCCAATAGCAGCCTTAAAATATGATAAAGGGGGTAAATAAAAAAAGAACTAAGCTGCTGAGAAGGATGCCATTCATCTATTAACAGTCGGTCCCCCTGAAACAGACGCTCTGTAGTACCAACAAAATACATCTCATCCGCCGTATTAAATCCCAAAAACGTCCGGTAGATAAAAAGAAGCCCCAGTAAAAAGCAGCCTCCTAAAAATACTGTCCACAGCCGCCTTTCCTCGCTCCATGCGCCCCATCCCTTCTTTTCCATCATGGTTCTTTCCTTCCCCTCCCGCATCGGTGTTTTTCCGCACTGGTCTGCGGCCTGTGTGCTGTCCGGTTAATCATGCGGCGCACTAAAACGCAAGTCCAGTGTGCAGAAGCACTCTCCCTGTAACCTGCGAAAAAGACACACAGCCAAATTCCCGGGAATCCCGGGAAATCTCCCGGTTATCACCCAGGACAAAAATTTCTCCTTCTCCAATCTCTAAGGGAAAAGAAATATTCTCAGAAATTTTATGGGTGGGCTGTGCATAGATATAATCTTCCTCCAGGGGTTCTCCATTAACCAACAGAGTTCCTGTCTCATCCTCAATATCAACCACATCTCCCTCCACTGCCGCCACACGTTTCACATATTCTGTATTTTCCGCCATGTGAATGATCAATATATCGCCTGGATAATACTGTTTGTCCAGCCGGTAAAACAGCAGAATCTCATTTTCCTTCAGAGACGGATACATGGACTTGCCCCGAACCAGGGCAAAGCCCAAAATATAGGTAAACACCAGATAAATGGCTGCTGCCAAAATAAGCAGCTGAAGCAGGCTTCTCCTCCATTCACGGTTTCGTTGTATTCCCTCAATCCGGCCCTGCAAAATCTCCTCCGGGCTCCGGTTTTCTTTTGTCTTTTTCATTCTATTTCCTTTATCCTACAGGCTTTCTCCCATCTGTCCCACACGCTTCTGAACTCCCTGCAGCTGTCCCGCAATCCGACCCAGCTCCTCCTCCAGAATCTTCAGCTCTTTTTGGTGAACCTGATTTTTTTCCGCCAGCTCCGCGTAAATCCGATTCTGTTCCTCCACCCGGAGTTCCTCCCTCATCTGCTCCACTCGGTCATATGCATCCTGCAAAACCTGCTCTGCCTCTGTCCGCTCCTGCTCTGCCGTCTCACGAAGCTCTGCTGCTTCCCGCTCTGCCGCCTGGCGCAGTTCCTGGGTTTCACTCTTTATCCTGCTGCGCAGTTCCTCGGTTTCACTCTTTATCCTGCTGCGCAGCTCCTCCATTTCCTGCCCTGTTGCTCTCCGGAGCTCCTCCATCTCCTGCTCCGCGGTCCGGCGAAGTTCCCCAGCCTCCTGTTCTGCCGCCTGGCGCAGTTCCTCTGCGTCTCGTTGGGCTGCGGCGCGTTCCTGATCCGCTTCTTCCTGAGCCTGCCGCCGAAGCTCCCCGGTCTCCTGCTCTACTGCTTCCCGCCAGGCATCCAGCTCTTCCTCTGTCTGTCTGCGCAGCTCCAGAAGCTCTGTTTCGGCCTGCGCCTTCTGCTGGTCTACCTCCTGCCGGATCATCTGATGCTCCTGCTCCATCTGGCCCTTCAGTAAAAGAAGACGATCCTGATACAGCCGGTCCAGCTGCTGCATTTTAACCAGCACATCCTCCTTATCATAGCCCATGAAGCCTTTCTTGATCCGCATCCGCTCCAAAAATTCACTGGCTTCCGGAAACTCTGTCTTTTGTCCCATGCCTTCTCCCCCTCTGTCTTTTGTATGGATTCCTGATTCCGCGTACCCTTATCCACTGAGGGTACTATTTTTTTCTGACATTATACCTGCCTTTAAGGCTTTGCGCAATACTGCAGCCCACACAAGTCCCCCGCAATTCCCCATACATCCCCATTTGCCCAAATCCTCAATCCATGGTATACTGTACCCATTGTTAATTGCCAACGCTAAATATCAAGGAGGTCTCCCCATGTTCCGTTTATGGGCCAAAATTTTTAAAGACAACCACATGCTTCAGGACACGGTCATCGAAAACAGCAACCATGACACCCGCACTCACAAGGTTTTCCAGGCTCTGGATGAGGTATGCTATGCCTTTGATCTGGGAAAGCCTCTCTGGCTGGATGCCACAATAAAGGATTTTAAAAAGCACGCCAAGACCCGCTTCACCCAGGACAATTTTATTGAGAGCATTGACTTCGATTACCTGGAAATCCAGATAATCGAGGAGGACTGACAGGGCTTTGTGCCTGCTGGAACCATCACTCCTCCAGGCAGCCGATAAACAGATTTCCCCGCTGCTTAAAGTACTCCCCTGCATCATTCATTCCCATGCGCACAATTTCCGGGGAACCTGGCTCCATAATGGAAATATTCTGGACGTCGTATCCCACGATCACCACGGCGCTGTCCCCGCCGGTTACTGCCAGCACTGGTTTTCCTTCGCTTACATAGTACAGCACCGTACTTAATTCACACCCCGACAGGTTCAAAACCCGTGCTCCCAGGTTTTCTGACAGAATCTCATATGCATTTTTTCCCTGCTCCAATTCCTCCGCCACATTAGGATAAATCCGCTCAAAATTAAAGATGGCGGACAGGCTTACGGACAGGCTGCTCTCCTCTCCCGTCTGTTCCTGGGGTTCGATGCTGGTGAGCAGAATCCTGGTTTTCCGGTTTCCCCTTCTCCAAATGATGTTCTGATTCTGATCTGCCACAACGCCCATGGCTGCATCCGCTGCTGTCACTGCCTCCCGCACAGAACCGTAGGAGCCTGCCACTCCCCCCTGCCCATAGATATAGTAACGCTCCATGGATTCCTCAGGCTCCAATGCCACAGTCCGGCTTCCCTCAAACACCACCTGCTTGGGAGTCAGCTTCTTGGGCTCTTCCGTGTCTCGCTTGGCTGCAAAGGACAATACATATTCCCGCTTCTTATTCCCTCGATTACTTGTGCGCAGCAGAATCTTCTCCTCTTTCTCTTCCGCATTGTTGGTTATGGGCTCCGGCATGGTTTCCACGTAGCCGCCGTTCTCCGTGCGCATCACGCATTCCAGAGAAATCCGGTTATCCTCCACGGAAACCGCAGTCACATATTTTCCCTGGTTTCCATACTCAAATTCCCGGATTGTCTGGCCGGATTCCCCCCGGATCGTAATACGGTGCATAGGGAAAATAATATTCCCCAACAGATCCCGCCGGATATCCGACCGGGAAGCCGTTCCCCAGATAAAGTCTGTCCCCATAAAGCCAAGGGCGCGGATATATTCTCCCTCCTGAGACTCGATCATCTGGGTGGCTCCCGTTTTCAGATCCAGCAGATGAATCCGCTCTGCCAGGGATCGTGGTTCTCCTTCCTGCCATGCCAGGATCGACTGATCGTCAGACAAAAGGCAGTATGCCTCCGGCAGATCCTCTACAACGGTTTTCCATTCCCTGCTCTCCAGGTCAATAAAGTAAATATCTCCGTCCAGATGGAGATACAGGGCCTCCTCTGCTGTGACAAAGGCCAAATCCCCCAGCTCCTCCTGCAATATGGCATAAGGCTTTTGGCTCTCCAGAAAAACCAGTTCCTCCACCGTATTTGCCACAGCATCATAGCGATATACTGCAATTCCGGTTTTTCCCTCATGGTTTCCCCGATTCATATATCCGTACACCAGAAAATGCATACCGCCCGACTCATCAATGTCCATGATCCGAATATCATGCTCCGGAAAATTTGCCCGGGGATCCCAGTCATCCCGAAATCCAAACACATAGGACAAATCATTCCGGGCCACATCGTAGCTCCACAGCTCCCCATTCTGGACAAAGGCCACAATATTTTCTTCCTCATTCTTTTTGAAGTGAACGGGGTCGTTTAAAATTCCCAGCTCCAGCTGGTCCTCCTGGAAAATACCGGAATCCTCGTCAAAAATCCGGTTTGCTTTCCGGTCATAGTCCAACAAATACATGCGCTGATCTGTATAACGGATCCGAAAATATTCCTGTACCTGATAGTATTCTGTACCCTGCTCCTCATTGGCATAGCGGCCCACATAGTCCAGGCGCAGACAGGTAACAGAAGGATCAATCTCCGTAATAAAGACCTCCGGCCCCAGGTAAGGCTCTATGGCCATCTGATCCCAGATCACCTGCCGGTAACGGGAGTGGATGGTCACGTGGTCCAGGGTGTCATTATCCGCGGAGGCATCCGGCTCCAGATACTTTGTCATGCTCACCATGTTCTCTTTATCAAAGGTGGCATCGTGCCACACTCTGGCAAATTCCATACATTCCGTCAGATGATTCTCCCCAATATAAGCGATTCGGGTATAATAGGACACTGTGGAGGCATTTGCCATCTGCAGCTGTATAATCAGCGCATACTCCTCCCCTTCATCCAGCAGATCCTTAATGGGAAGCTCCGCTTCCAATCGGTCCTCCGAAATCGTAAACTCCGCTTCCGTGTCTTCAATCAGACGACTATGATCCAGAGATCGCACCTCATAAAACAAATGCTCTACAGACCTTCCATACAGATCCGCCAAAATGGTAAGCCTGCGGTCCTCCGGAAGGGGTACCACGTCTCCCCGGATAAAACCTCCCTTCATGGCGCCCGTATAGCCATGCATGGTATTATACTGCTGCCCGTTCAGCATCACAGAAACCAGGGGCAGGGAAGCCTCCGCCATGGAATCCATAAGCTCATTGTTTCCTGCCATCATATAGTGTCCCATGATTACCATTCCCAGAAAGAATGCCAGAACCATGGATATTATTTTCAAAATTAATTTCTTCAATCAGGCTGCGCCTCCTTCCCGTCCTCTGCATGCTGCAGCCCTTCCATCCTCTTTGGATTGCAAATCCTTTCTGTCCCTGCGCCACAGCTCTCTGGGCCCGGACAAAGGGGTCCCTTTGCTTTTTCCTCCTCCATCTGCTCTGCTTCCATAGCAAAATCCCCTGCTTCCTGACAAAGCAGCCGCTCCAAGGTTCCCGAAACATGCAGAAACCGGGCGCATTGTTCATACTCTTCCCTGTTTCCGGCAATCCGCCGGCCTCTCCTCACCGCCCGGATCAAAATATTCTTGGGCGTGTGCTCCATGTCAATAAATTCCAGAATCTGCGTCTCATATCCCTGTTGGGTCAAAAGCTCTGCCCGCAGGCCGTCCGTAATAAGTGCCGCCATGCGCTCCTTCAAAAGCCCATACCGGAGTACAGGCTGTAAAATTTCATTTTTCATCTGGCCGTTCAGTTCGTGCTGGCAGCAAGGAACCGAGAGAATCACCTTTGCTCCCCACTTTACCGCCTTATAAAGGGCATAATCTGTGGCCGTATCGCAGGCATGAAGGGTCACTACCATGTCCACATGGCTTACGTCCTCATAATTGGCCACATCTCCCAGCCAGAAATGAAGCTTATCATACCCATATTTTTTGCTCAGCTCATTGCAGCGGGTAATCACATCCTCCTTCAGATCCAACCCTATAATCCGCACATCCAGCCCGTGCAAGACCCGCAGATACTCATACATGGCAAAAGTCAGGTAGGATTTCCCGCACCCAAAGTCCAGGATGCTAATCTCCCGATCCCTGGGCAGCTCTGGCAGCACATCCTGAATAAATTCCAAAAAACGATTGATCTGCCGAAACTTATCGTATCTGGCATGCACCACTCTGCCCTCCGGGGTCATGACTCCCAGATCCACCAAAAATGCCACCGGCTTACCCTCTTCCAGAATATACCGTTTCTTCCTATTATGCTCCAGCTGCAGTTGTTTTACACAACCCTGCCGCTGTTTTTTCTTTATAGTCACCTTCCCCTTTTTGCTCACCAGGGCCGTGGCTGTCACCCCTGCCCCCTCCAGCTGCAGCTGTTTAAAGCTGGTGCCCATCCAGTCCAGGATCCGCCCTGTCAAATCATGGGCCTGCCAGTTCTCATGAAATACCTTGGGCCCCAGGCGCTGCTCTGTCTGAAAGCACAGCTCTCCCTTTAAGAGCACAGGGCGAATCCGGATCTTGCTGCCATCCTGGCCGTTTCTGGGGCTGCTGATCACAATCTGCACCAAATCTCTGTTTAACTGTTCCTCTAATAATTGCTTTAATTCATCCATTCTATAAAAAGGCCTCTTATCTAAACTCTCTGTTGCCATGTTTCATTTTCTGATGTATTTCCATTCTATTCTAACATTCTTTATGGGCAAAGTCTACATGGATCACCCAGACTGTCTTCCTGAATACCATTTTTTCTCTATCTTCCACAATCTGAAAGGGATCATGGGAATCCGCGTAAGGGAGCCATGGAAATCAGATCCTTCCCACAGCTCCCCTTTGTTTAACCGTATTTAATATAGCCAATTACACCGCCGGTCTCTCCTGCGGCAACGCCTCTGATACATCTCATTGAGCAGCATTACCGCGACCAGATCCCGCAGCCATTCCTGACCGGATTCCATGCTCTGCATCATCATGTCCTCCTGCAGATTGCTCTTATCCACCTTGTCATAAATCCAGCTGCAGACCCGGCGGATCTGCAGCTGATCCGGGTATTCGTCAAACATGAAGCTGCCGTCATACTCCATCCGGTCGCAGGCTTCCTCTACCAATGGCTGAATCTGTCGAGCCAGGGCTGGATACAGCTCTTGCACGCGTTTTTGATCCTTCGCTTTTTCATCCTCCCACGGACACATAGGGCAAAAAGGATACACCGAATACGCGCCAGCGGATTGACTGGCTTCCCGCATATATTTTTCATAATAGGGATTCATGAAAATCTCCTTTTTGTTTACTATATGCAGAGGCTTTCCGTTGGTGCTTCTCCCTATTCCAGGGCCTTCTCCAGCTCCGCAATGACGATCCGCAGGGCTTTCAGGCGGGCATAGCGCTTATCCACAGATTCCAGCACATGCCAGGCCGCATACGCGGTATTTGTCTTCTGGAGCATCTCATCCACAGCTGTCTCATACTGATCCCATTTCTCCCGGTTTCTCCAGTCCTCATCTGTAATCTTCCACTGTTTCTCCGGAGTATTCTGACGCTCCTGAAAACGAAGCAGCTGGGTTTCTTTGTCAATCTGCACCCAGAATTTCAGGATCACTGCTCCCCAGCCCGCCAGCTCCTTCTCAAACTCGTTGATTTCATAGTACGCCCTTTGCCAGTCATTCTGACTGCAGAATCCCTCCAGGCGTTCTACCATGACTCTGCCGTACCAGCTTCTGTCAAAGATAGCTATATGTCCGGTCTTGGGAAGCCTTGTCCAAAAACGCCACAGATAATGCCGAGCTTTCTCATGAGGCTCCGGGCTGGCAATGGGGTGCACCTCAAAGCCCCGTGGATCCAGCGCCTCTGTAAGCCTGCGAATATTGCCTCCCTTTCCTGCCGCGTCCCAGCCCTCATAGACAATGACCACCGGTACCCGTTTGCGGTACAGCCGGTTGTGAAGCTCTCCTAACCGGTCCTGGAGCAGCTTAAGCTCCGTCTTATAAGCCTCTTCCTCCACGGTCTTATCCAGGGGAATCTCCGAGAGCCTGGGGATTTTCACCAGGGGGAATACATTCTGCAAAAGGGGAACGGCCAGGGCCTTGTTCTGCAGAGCGATTTCAATGCCGCTGTTCAGTGTCTCCAACACCTGCAGCTGCGCCCATTTCCTGCTCTCTGCGTCGATGACATACCAGGGAGCGCTGGGCATATGGGTGTCCTCCAGATACCGGTCAAACACCTCCAGGCATTTGTCATAATGTTTATTCTGCCATTTATCATAGCTACTGACCCGCCACTGGGTATCCTTGTGGGCAAGCAGCTCCTCCATTCTCTTTTTTTGCTCCTGTCTGGAAATATGGAAAAACAGCTTCAGCACCAGATAACCGTTGTCTGTCAGCTGGCGCTCAAAGCTCTTCACACTCTCCATGCGTTCCGCATATTCCCTGTCCGACAGATTTCCCTGGAGACGTCCCCTGGTAATCTCATCCATCCAGCCGGAATCCAGAAACTGAAATTTTCCAGCCTCAGGAAGCTTTGCGAAATAGCGATATAAAAAGGGCTTTCTCCTGTCTTCCTCACTGGGCGCATCTAAGGTGGCCGCCTTAAAAAACCGGGGATCAATATTTCGGATCACCTTTCCCGTCACGCTTCCCTTTCCTGCTGTCCCCCAGCCCTCCATGAGCACAAGCACGGGAAGCTTATGCTCCTTTAGCTGCATTTGATAGGCAAACAGCTTTTCCCTGGCTGCCTCCATACGGCGTTTTAGTTCCTCTGCACTGGGCTTTTCCGGCATTTGATATTGTTTTAGCATACCTTCTCCTTTCCGGAACCAGCTATGGTTCCCTGAATATGTATACATGCTCATATTTTTCGCCATTTTCCCTTAAGGCCTCGCTTAACGCTCCACAGCCACCGGATGCAATCAGGTCTTTGCATTGGGACAAAAGATGAACGGAACAAAGATATTCTGCCCCCAGACGGAATCCTTTTCCTTCCTTTTTCTCCTGATGTACCTCTATCAAAAGCTGTCCTGGCGCAACCGTATACCGCTCCTGATCCGTGAAGGTAAGGCGCTCGCCAAACTGCTCTTTCATAAGCTCACAGATCTCCTTGTCCTCTGTAGCCAAATAAATCCACGTAAATCCCCATTCCTGCTGCATCTCCCATATTTTTTCTATCACTTTATGAGGCGCTGCATGTCTTGGATGGTTAGGCAGCGGGTTTTTTATATAATCTGTCCCGCGAATCAATACGCCCAGCGTGCGTTCCGGGCAGGGAAGAAAGCGCTGCTTCCGCTCTCTGATATAACGTTGGATCTGTTGGTTGAAAATTCCATTGGGCCATGTGAGTTCCACCCCCCCCGAAACCTTATCCATAATGGATCGGACAGTATTTAATATATTCATATTGGGAGATAATGCCAGATAACTGCTTTCGTGTATCTCGGAAAGCGGACAATCTACCGGCTGCATAAAAAATTTATTCCAGATATCGTCTCCCTCATGATCCGAATACATATTGGCATCGTAGGATACAATTTCAAATACAGGCGTATATCCCTTTGCCATGGCATATCGGGCTGCTGTAAACGCCTTGTTCCAGATTCCAAACATCCCTTCGATTCTATAGAAGCCGTCTATGAGGAAAAACTTTTTATGGGGATTCTTTTTTCCCGGATGGATTACATAGGAAAACATAAAGGTAAGCTGCATAATCTCATCATAATACATACAGCCCTTCTCATATCTTTCACTGCTCTCATTTCGGGGCAGACCTTCTATAATATACAGATTTCCTCGTCCCTTATTCTTTTCAGGCGACAAAAAGGCTGGCAGCTGCTCAAATACCTCAACAAAAATACCCTCTGGCTTTGGAAGAACCGGCAAATAGTTCTTCCATTCAGCGCCCACTAAATAAACCTGCGTTCCTCCCGACCACAGGGGCAAAACCCTTCTGTAAATCTCTACCGAATACTCATTTACGCCTGTTAAAATGATTGTGCCCCTGAAAAAATCCACAAAGCTCTTCTCTGGAGGGAAGCGCATCTGTTTCATACACATAAAATTCACCTGTTACACTGATAATCATAAGCTTTTTTCTGCCCAAGGCAGCCCCTTTCTCTGTAGATCCCTCTCATTGACCTGATGATACAAAAAGAGCTTTCTCCCGCCCCAAGAGCAGGAGAAGCTCTTTTTTCAGCCTGCTCTAGGCCTGCTGTTTCTCTTTGTAGTGATGCGCTTCCTCCAGCATCATATCCTTTACCTTCATCAGACGAATCTGGGTACTACGCTCGTTTTCATCCAACTTCATGGTAATGTACTTGATGTTGGTCTGCGCCTGGGGAATAATTACATGCTCCAATGCGTTTACACGGCGGCGGGTCTTTTCGATCTCGCTTGCCATAAGCTGACAGGCTTTCTCCCGCTCTGCCAAAAGCAGCATATCCGGCAAAATATCTGCCAGTGATTTTACCGCGCCATCCAGATCGCTGGATGTAAAGGCAAAACCATAGGAATAAATGTCATTGCTGTCGGCTGTTCTGGTCTTGTACTCAAAAACCGGAGTGTCCACACTCATGACATTTTTCTTGGATACCTCCAGATAGACCTCCTGCTTGGGGGCCATCAGGGCCACATTCAGGATTTCCTCCGACATACCAGCCTTTGCGATTACAAAGTTTGTATTAGCAGACTTGATACCGGCCTCCACTTTCTTCCGAAGCTCCATATTTTCCCGAACCAGCTCCATAAACTGACGCATCAGCTCATCCCGCTTATCCTTCAAAAGCTTATGTCCCCGGGTTGCGGTCTGCAGCTTCCTTTTCTGCTTGGTAAGCTCCATACGGGTTGGAGTCACCTGGGTAGATGCCAATTCAATCACCTCTTTCCGTTCTGCATTTAAGTCCCGACGGGCCAGCTCCAAATCACTTCGTGATTTCTCGCTGGTGGCGTTCGCCACATATGGCTGCCCTCTACTCCGACGGGCCAGCTCCAAATCACTTCGTGATTTCTCGCTGGTGGCGTTCGCCACATGCGGTCTGAAAAGCGAAATCTGCCGGGTAAGCGAGCTTACCCTTCAGACTTCACTTTCCATCCCGCGCCCGTCTCACTGCTTGCCATAGTACAGATCCAAATACTTGTCGTCGATACGTTTCAGCTCGCTCCTGGGCAGGATGGACAGCAGTTTCCAGCCAATACTTAAGGTTTCCTCGATATCCCTGTTTTTCGTATATCCCTGGGAAACATATTCTTTCTCAAAGGCATCTGCAAACTTGGCGTAAATCAGATCGATATCAGACAAGGCGGCCTCGCCCAGAATCACCATCAGCTCCTTGGCCTCCTTACCACGGGAGTATGCGGCAAACAGCTGGTTCATGGTGTTGGAGTGGTCAGCTCTTGTCTTGCCCTCGCCAATACCCTTATCCTTCAGACGGGACAGGGAAGGCAGTACGTCGATGGGCGGCGTGATTCCCTTACTGTACAGCTCACGGCTCAGGATTACCTGTCCCTCGGTGATGTATCCGGTCAGGTCAGGAATGGGGTGGGTCTTATCTCCCTCGGGCATGGTCAGAATAGGAATCATGGTAATACTTCCCTTCTTGCCCTTCTGACGTCCTGCCCGCTCATACATCTGGGCCAGGTCCGTATATAGGTATCCCGGATAACCACGGCGTCCCGGAACCTCTTTACGGGCCGCGGACACCTCACGAAGAGCGTCTGCATAGTTTGTAATATCTGTCAGAATAACCAGCACATGCATATCCTGCTCAAAGGCCAGGTACTCTGCAGCTGTCAGAGCCATACGCGGCGTTGCGATACGCTCTACAGCCGGGTCATTTGCCAGATTGATAAACAGTACGGTACGGTCGATAGCGCCTGTCTCTTTAAAGCTGTTGATAAAGAAGTTGGACTCCTCAAAAGTAATCCCCATTGCTGCAAACACAACGGCGAAAGGCTCGTTGCTTCCCCGCACCTTTGCCTGTCTGGCGATCTGGGCTCCCAGATTTGCATGAGGCAGACCGGAAGCAGAGAAAATAGGCAGCTTCTGTCCACGTACCAGGGTATTCAGTCCGTCGATAGCAGACACACCTGTCTGGATAAACTCGTTGGGGTAGTCGCGGGCTGCCGGGTTCATGGGCAGACCATTGATATCCCTTCTCTCATCCGGCAGAATCTCCGGGCCATTGTCAATGGGGTGGCCCATGCCGTCAAATACGCGGCCCAGCATGTCTGCAGACACGCCCAGCTCCAGGGCTCTTCCCAGAAAACGCACCTTGCTGTTGGACAGGTTGATACCGGTAGCGCTCTCATACAGCTGTACCAGAGCATTGCTGCCGTCGATCTCCAGCACCTTGCAGCGGCGGATCTCACCGTTTGCCAGCTCGATCTCACCCATCTCATCATAGGTGACGCCTTCTACACCCTGAACCAGCATCAGAGGGCCGGCAACTTCCTGTATTGTTCTATATTCCTTCGGCATTTTTAGAAGTCCTCCTTCCCTAATACATTGGCAATTTCTGACGCCAGCGCAGAAGTAATCGCTTCATAAGCTGTATCAATCTCATCATTCAATGTATATTTGTAACGTCCGATTCTCTCCCGAACATCCATCTTAATCAGATCATTCATATTGGCGCCCTTATCCAGAGCCTCCATACACTGATCGAAATAGCCGATTACCAGCTTCATCATCAGATACTGCTTCCGCAGGGAGGTGTAGGTATCTACCTCATGGAAGGAGTTCTGGTGCAGGAAGTCCTCACGAATGGAACGGGCAGCCTCCATCTTCAGGCGGTCCGGTGCGGAAAGAGCATCCATACCTACCATCTGCACAATTTCATTCAGTTCGGCCTCCTCCTGAAGAAGGGACATAAGCTTCTGGCGCAGCTCCATCCAGTCCGGAGCCACATTCTCATCAAACCAGTTGGCCATATCATCTACATACAGAGAATAGCTTGTGAGCCAGTTGATAGCCGGGAAGTGACGCTTATAGGCCAGTGAGGAATCCAGTCCCCAATATACCTTTACAATACGAAGGGTAGCCTGAGATACGGGCTCGGAAATATCTCCTCCTGGCGGGGATACGGCTCCGATTACGGAAAGGGCTCCGATTCTCTGGTCCTTACCCAGGGACACCACACGTCCTGCACGCTCATAGAACTGTGCCAGACGGGATCCCAGATATGCAGGATATCCCTCCTCACCAGGCATCTCCTCCAGACGGCCAGACATCTCGCGAAGGGCTTCTGCCCAGCGGGAAGTAGAGTCTGCCATCAAAGCTACAGAGTAGCCCATGTCGCGGAAATACTCTGCAATGGTAATACCTGTATAGATGGATGCCTCACGGGCAGCCACAGGCATATCGGAGGTATTTGCAATCAAAACGGTTCTCTCCATAAGGGAACGGCCCGTCTTAGGGTCCTTCAGCTCCGGGAACTCGTTCAGTACGTCTGTCATTTCATTTCCGCGCTCTCCGCAGCCGATGTAAACCACGATATCAGCCTCTGCCCATTTTGCCAGCTGATGCTGAATCACCGTCTTTCCGGATCCGAAGGGTCCAGGTACTGCCGCCACACCGCCCTTGGCAATGGGGAAGAGTGCGTCTACCACACGCTGACCAGTAATCAAAGGCATTTCCGGCGCCAGCTTTTCCACATAGGGACGTCCTTTACGAACAGGCCACTTCTGCATCATAGACAGCTCCTTGTCACCGTCTTTGGTGGCGATCACCGCCACAATCTCCTCAACGGTAAAGCTGCCTGCCTTAATCTCTTTTACGGTTCCGGTCACTCCGTAGGGCACCATAATTTTCTGGGTTACGGAAGCTGTCTCCTCTACGGTACCCAGCACGTCGCCCGGTTCCACCTCATCGCCGGCCTTTGCCACCGGAACAAAATCCCATTTTAAGTCTCTTTTCAGAGAGGGAACTTCCACGCCGCGCTTCAGATTGTTTCCGGACATTTTCATAATATCATCCAGCGGACGCTGAATTCCGTCGTAGATACTGCTGATCAGTCCCGGCCCCAGCTCCACGGACATGGGTACGTTCGTGGATTCTACCGGCTCTCCAGGTCCCAGGCCAGAGGTCTCCTCATAAACCTGAACAGACGCTTCGTCGCCGTGCATCTCTATGATTTCGCCGATCAAACGCTGATTGCTTACGCGGACCACGTCAAACATGTTGGCGTCACGCATGCCCTTGGCGATGACCAGCGGTCCTGCTACTTTCTTAATCGTTCCAATACTCATTTGGACGAATCACCCACTTTCCTTCATTTTAGTTGCTAAAGAGAATGTCGGAGCCCACCGCCTGTTCCACGGATTTCTTCACGCCCTCGATGCCCTTTCCTGTATTGCCGGATACACCCGGAATCAGGATAATAGCGGGCAGGGTCTGCTCCTTATACTTCTCTATCTCATGTTCGATTTTTGCTGCCAGCCCCTCTGTCATATAAATGACGGCATACTCGCTACTGCCGAGCTGATGCAGCTTTTTTACGGCCTCCGCCGGGTCCGTCACAGGAAAGGTGTCAAGACCCAGTGTGGCGAATCCGTAAATACTGTCATAATCCCCCAGCACTGCAATCTTATACATACATTTCCCTTACCCTTTCCCGGATGGAATCATCCGACAGACCGTTCAACTTGCCGGACAGGATAATTCTTACCGTTTTAATCTCATTTTCCCGGGCCAGGGCATACGCCACAACGGGCCCTACGGAAAAGGAGTTATATTTCTGCGGCCGAATGGTCTTGATAATCATATTATCACACCACCGCTCAAAGGCGGAGGGAGACTCTGCCAGGGCATCCGCCCCCTCGGCATAATCCGTGCCGCCCAGATACTCCCGAATGGCGTCCATACCGCTCATGGCAGCATGAGCCAGGGCATCGGTGCTTAGCGTATCGCATTCCGCCATAGCACGCTTCATAAAATCCATAGTTTTTGCGGTCTTCATGGCCCGGACGGCAATCTTAATGTCCGCCACTGCCACGGTAGACTCGGCGTAATTGCGGATTATATCATCCTTTGCCGCCTTTCCGGCCTCATAGATCGCATCCAGACAGGCTCTGTCAATAATCACATCGCAAAGCTGTCCGTCTCTGGTGTGAAGCAGTGTATCATAGGCCTCTGCCGCCGCCTGAGACATCATGGCGGGCAAACCGGAGAAATCCCGCTCCTTGATCCGTTCCACCATTTCCTCCGGGGAGGGTACCGTATCCTTGTAGAAAATATGGGAATGGTCTTCCCCTGTGCAGACCTCCTTAATGGCGGCCTTCAGGTTGTGAAACAGATTGGGATAATCCAGCACCCGGAACACGGTCATATCCGAAACCAACTCCCGGACAGTCTCCCAGGTCTTCTCCCGCTCTCTGGTCAGGATCATCTCTGCATTGGCAGGCGTATCCGCGTCTCCCCAGCCTTTTTCCGCCAGGAACTGCAGACAGTTCTCATAGGTCCTGCAGGCCATCAGCTGATCGATGGACGCTGCGGAAAACAGAGAAATCTCCTTGGCCCGAATTCTGGCAACCGCATAGGTGTATTCCAAATCTGACATATAACTTCCTCCTGTTTTTGCGGTTTGCTCTATGAAAACAATTTCTCGTGAATGATGTCCTGCAGACGGTCTCTCTGGGTATTAAACAGGGCCCGGAATGTGCAGTTCTCCTCCACGCCTCCATATACCAAAATAAATCCGTTTTCAATCTGTCTGCTCTCTTTTGCCAGCTTCAATGCACCGCCCTTTTCCTTGGCGATGGTGTTGATATCTGCCTGGAAGCTCTTTGGCATCCGCTCCAGATCCGCTGCCGAAAAGTAGATTTCGCCCTCTTCCTGCTGCACAAATTTCCGCAGCATTTTGCGGAGCATATCAAAGTACGCATCCTCGTCCATGCTCTGCAAAGAGGCATAGGCCTTTTCCAGAACCTGAGCAATCACATCCTGTTTTGCCCGCAGGATCGCGGTTCTCCTCTGCAGATCCGCAGAGGATTTTATGCGCTCCATATATGCTTCCGTATCTGCCTGGGATTTCTTGGAAAGCTCTTCCTTCTGCTTCTGGACATCCGCCTCCGCTGCCTGTGCAATCTTGGCCGCTTCCGCCTCTGCCTGCGCTGTCATTTCCCTGGCTGATTCTGTGGCTTCATCTACAATCTGGCTGATCATTTTTTCTAATCCAGTCATAAATTAGCTCTCCTTCTGTTCTTGCTGCAAATTCCTATTTCCCTGTTCTAACGCTGCGGTGATTAAACCTGAATAGCAGTAACAGAAAGAATGGAGATCAGCAGAGCCAGGATGGCGTAGGTCTCAACCATGGCCGGGAACAGCATTGCCTTACCGAACTGATCCGGCTTCTTGGCAACGATGCCGATGGAGGCTGCGGAGGTCTTTCCCTGATGAATAGCGGAGATCAAACCAACCATACCGATGGGAAGGCAGGCAGCCAGAATCATAAGACCGGTCTGCACGTCCAGAGCAGCAGCGCCGCCACCCAGAAGGCCGATCTTAGAAAGTGTGATGAATCCAACCAACAGTCCATAAATACCCTGTGTACCAGGAAGCAGCTGCATAATCAATACCTTTGCAAACTTGCTGGGATCCTCTGTCACCACGCCGGCTGCTGCCTGACCTGCAATACCTACACCGATAGCTGAACCTGCGCCTGCCAGAAGAACTGCCAGTGCGGCTCCCAGTAATGCGTAAACGATTCCTAAATTCTGTAAAATCATAACTTCATTTCCTCCTTAATATCTACATATTTTGTATTTGTAGTGAAGGGCTGGAACTCACGTCCGCCGCCTTCGTAAAACTTACCAAAAAATTCAACAAACTGTAAACGGTTGGTATGCACATATGCGCCCAGCAGGTTGATCGCCAGGTTCATGGTATGGCCGACCAGGAAAACTACAATAAACAGAATGGTTCCCACAACACCGGTTCCAAACATACTTCCCATCTGGTTAATAACGGAAGCAATAACGCCGGTTGCCAGGCCTAATGCCAAAAGACGGGAATAGGACAGCACATCACTGAGCCAGCTTGTGGTATTGTAAATATCATATGCGCCCAGGGCAATCCGAAGTCCCCAGTTCTTGTTATCTCTGGCCGACATAAGCAGGATTCCTACCAGTCCCACCAGAGCCATGTACTTACCGGGCACTGCCAGGGATGCCGGGAACGCAATCCCGGAAATACCTGCGAAAATCTCGCTGGGCAGCAACAGCAAAATCAGGCCGATCAGGAAGATAAACCAGAGGCCCACATCCCAGAATGCATCCATAACCTTGCCATCCTTAATCAGCATATAACCCTTCAGTGCAAGTCCGGTAAACAGATGAATCAGACCGAACAGCATGGAATACATAAGCATTCGCATGGGATCCTGCAGTGGCACGAACCACAGCGGCGGAATCACACTCTGTCCCTCTGCCAGGGTTACACCAAAATAATTGGTGGCAACTACATCTACAATATCGCCAAAGTAGCTGCTGAACATGATGCCCCAGAACAAGGTAGAAATACCACAATACATAAACATGCGGATGGATTTGCGCATGCCTATGGCCATATTGGGGAACTTCTTCAGCACAATAAAGCAGGCCAAGAAAATAATAAATCCATAGGCTGCATCCGACAGCATCAATCCAAATAAGAAGAAATAGAAAAAGGACATGATTGTAGTCGGATCAATCTCCCCAAGCTTAGGAAGTCCAAAGGACCCTACCACTCCCTCAAAGGAACTGGAAAACGTACTGTTCTGAAGCAGTACCGGAGGTTCTTCTCCATCCTTTGGATCCGTCACCTCCACAGACAGCGTAAAGTGCTCATCCAGATCCTTCTTTAGAGCCTCTGCCGCCTGTCTAGGCACAAATCCGGTAAGTACAAAAGTCTTCTTTGATTGCAGCAAGCCGCCCAGCACCTCATACTTGGCTGCGCGTGTCCGGTAATAATCGGAAACCAGCTCCAGATCCCTGCGCTCAATGGCATGATCCGCAATTTCTGCTTCCAGTTTTTTATTTTCTTCGTTTAATGCTGCGATTTTCTGTTCCAGACGCTCCTGGCGTTCTCTGGGAATCATGCTGCCTGTCTGTGCAGGCCTGGCAAATCCAATACTGCGCAGAGCCTCCTCAAGAGCCGCTCCATCCTTTTTAGGGCAGAGCACACAGATATAGCTCTGATCCCGGTCCACAGAAACCACATGTACATCCACAGCTTCCAGCTCTGGCGCCGCCTGGGCCAGCCCCGCATACACCTGCTCCTGGGTCATAGGCGTTGACAACGTGCCGATCAGAGCCGCCGTGGTCCTGGTCCCTGCAAAATTCATAGGAACATCCAGAGACTTCCATGGCTCCAGGGATTCCTTCTGATTTTCGCGCTTCAGAATATTCGCCTTATTTTCAGCGATACGCTTGGACAGATTCACAATCTGATGAGCAGAGCCCATGATCGCGTCCTGCCTCTGTACCACGCTGCCATAGCCCTCAAAATCTACGGGAGTCTTCCCCTCCAGGCTTGCCAGCATGGACTTCTTTTCCGGAACGTAAATTTGCAGTATTTCCAAAGCATTATCCGCAGCGCTGGCATTTTTTTCAAAAACCGCCTTCTGACTCGCTGTATCTGTCCGCCGGAAGCTGTCATCCTCTTCAGGCATACGCTCAATTTCCACTACGCCCTTTTGCTGAAGCAATTCCAGGATCTTTTTTCTGTCCTTTTTCAGCGCACAGACGCTAATCCGCTGCATCTGCAATACTGCCATATACATCCCTCCTTTCTAAAGATTCCTTGTTCTCTCCCACAGCAAACGCTGGGGACGTCCCCTTTGGGACGCATTTCTCAGACCAGTTGGGAAATAATAGCCTCGATAGCCGCCTTTTCCTTCTGGCCCGCCAGAGCCTTCAACGCCTCGATCTCCTTCTCCGCTGTCTGCGAAGAAGCGTCAAGCTCGCTCTGGCCCTTTGCCCGGGCCTGCTCCATGGCCCCATCGGCCTGTGCTTTGGCCTCCTGCCTGGCCGCCTCCTGAGCAGCCGCCGCGTCATCCTTTGCCTTTGCAAGAATGGCGTCGCACTGAGCCTTGGCCTCCTGAAGCTTCCGCTCTGCCTGTTCTTCCGCTTCCTTTACCGCACGGATCGTTTCCTGTACCACCTTATCACCACCTGTTTTTTTAAATTTGCGCTTTTGAATCAGCGCAGTTATATGGCAAAAATTCGAATGGTTTTCTTAATTTTCCCTTAATGCCCATGTACTAAATTTTACTATTTTATACAAGGGAAGTCAATTTGATTCTCTGGATTTTCCAGTATTTTTTTCAAAACAAAAAACGGCTTTCTTTCCAAAATTTCCGCCGGTATTAGGATGAAGTCTGCTTTGAAAAAACCGTTATCTCTCACATTTTGTTAATAATTAAACAGTCAACAACCCCGCTGCTAGCAACGGGGTATCGACCCTCGCGGCAGTCGCCAAATATCCGCACAAGCGCGGCTGCTTGGCTCGTTGCTCGCGGGAATAAAATTTCCTACAAACTATCGGTCTATGTACAAGTATAACAAGTTATTTCTTCAACTTCAAGAATTATTTTACAAAAATGTAAGAAATAGTTTTCTACACATTGTACAAAATTTATGTTGCATCCCCCATCCTTCTATGATACAATCAAAAAGTTCACAATGTAAACTATTTGCAAAGGAGCTTTCTACAATATGCAGGATGAAGAATTGGAAGAGCGCCTCTTAGGCGCCTGGATCGGAATTCAGGGAATGTTGAAATCCTCCCGGATTACGGAAAAGCTTACTTATAATGAGGCCATTATCATGAAGCTGGTCTATGACCAGTATAAGAAAGACGGTGCAGGCTGCACGGCTGTGAGCAGGATTGTGGCGGAGACCCATATGCTCAAGAGCCTGGTGAACCGCACCATTACATCCCTGTGCAGCCAGGGATATCTCCGCCGGGAGCGGGACTCCAGGGATGCCAGAAGGCTTGTGGTCTATCCCATTGCTGACCGGCTGCCTGATTTTCTGTCCGTTCATGAACAGTCCCTGGAGCTGGCCCGTACAATCATCGGTCTTATCGGCTGGGAGGACGCCCAACGCTTTATCGGGATGTATGAGAAGCTCTCTTCATCCGGTATGCAGCTGTAGATCAGCGGCAGACCAAAAGACTGAAAATAACAAAGCAAACAGAAAAAAGAAAAGAGGAATTTCATTATGAAAGTAAGAATTATCACCGACTCTGGCAGCGATTTTACATCCTCCTGTCCCCCGTGCGTTACGGTACTGCCCCTGACCATTACCTTTGGTATGGAGAGCTTTCAGGACGGCGTAACTTTAAGCCATCAGGAATTTTATGAAAAGCTTATCGAGGATGACGCTCTCCCCACTACCAGCCAGATTGCCCCCATTCAGTTTGAGGATGCCTTTCGTCAGGCAGTGGAGGCAGGAGAGAGCGTGGTTGCCGTGATTCTCTCCGCAAAGCTGTCCGGAACCTGGCAGAGCGCCTGCATTGCCGCGGAGGAATTTCCTGACCAGGTCTTTGTGGTGGACAGTGAAACCGTTACCATCGGAGAAAGAATTCTGGTAGAGCGGGCCATAGAGCTGGCGGATCAGGGCATGGATGCCAGGTCCATTGCCGCACAGCTGGAACAAGAAAAAAAGGATATTCGTCTGGTTGCCCTTCTGGATACCCTGGAATATTTAAAGCGGGGCGGCCGGATCTCTTCCTCCGCAGCCGTGGTCGGCGGTCTTTTGTCCATTAAGCCCGTGGTTGCCGTGCAGGACGGGGAGGTAGCGCTGCTGGGAAAAGCCAGAGGCTCTAAAAACGGAAATAACCTGCTGGTTCAGCTGATTGAAAAAACAAACGGCGTGGACTTCACCCGCCCCTACCGGCTGGGATATACAGGTCTCAACGACAGCCTTCTGCAAAAATATATTGCAGACAGCAAGGCGCTCTGGGCCGGTCACACAGAGGATCTGCCCATAGGCACCGTTGGCGGGGCTATCGGCACTCACGCAGGACCCGGGGCTGTGGCTGTGGCCTTCTTTCAGAAGCCTTAAGCTGCCTTCTGCTGATGACTCATAACAGCTGGGACAAATAGCTTTAAATAATCCCCGCCCCCTTCAGCAGCACAATTCCCACCGGAACCGTCACAATGCACAGCGACAGGGTAGCTACCACAATCCCTGCCGCCGTGTCTTCATCTCCGCCCAGCTTTTTTGTCACAATATAAGCATTCAGAGCCGTGGGCACAGACAGCATTACATAAATAGTCACCACCTCCTGGGCGTTAAAGCCCAGGAAAATAGCCAAAGGCACAAAGAGCAGGGGCTGCAAAACCACCTTCACAATGGCTGCCTTCATGGACAGCCAAAATTCCCGGACAAACTCTCCGAACCGGATGGAGGCCCCGATGAACAGAAGGGCCAGGGGCATGGAAATGGCTCCTAGGTCGCTCAGGGCCTCGTGGACAGCTCCGGGAAGCCTCCACCCGAAAAAGGAGAAGGGCAGTCCCAGCAGTACCGCCAGGATCAGGGGATTTTTCAGGATGTCCAAAAGCAGCTTTTTCATGTTAATTTTGTGCCCCTCCTGACTATACCAGGACAGCACCACCACGCCCAGGATATTATACAGAGGCACCACAAAGGTAATCACCAGCACCGTACAGGGAACCATGGCCATCTGCAAAATATTCTGGGTAATGGGGATTCCCACATACACATAATTTCCCCGAAACGCACTGTGGATAAAGGCTCCCCGCTTGGACCTGTCCGGGCACAGCTTCACGGCCAGCAGCCAGATCCCCAAAAATCCCGCCAGGGTCGCCAGCATGATAAAGGAGATGAATTTCACATTTGTCATGTTGTGGAAATCACTTCCAGACACATCCTGAAACATGCGCACCGGAAGGGCGCAGTAATAAACCAGGGAGGTTCCCATACTAATAAAGTCCTCTGTGATCAGGCCGATCTTTTTCAGGAAAACTCCTGTTAAAATCAAAAGAAAAATCGGAAGGATTGTATTTAGTCCGAATAGTAATTCGCTCATAACTCTGCTCCACTTTGTACTTTATTTTCCCTGGGATTTAAGGATGCGTTGTTTTCTCTTCAGTACAAAAAGAATCACGCCGGCAAATTCAACTCTCTTTTCAGCCTCCTGAATCCTTGCAATCTCCTTTTGCAACTGCACAGACGTGAGTCTTCCCTTTTTAATCCATATCATATCTGTTTCCTCAGACCAGCTCTAACTCCATTCTGGCATTTTTCACTTCCGTATTATCCGCTCCGAATAAATTCGCCATTTGATCCACAATTTTAGCAGCTACATGATAATCATCCCTGTTTAGCGCCTCCTCAAAACTACAATACATTTTTCGCAGCTCTGCCAGCCTTCCGCTGCTTCCCTGACGAAGCTCCAGAACATCTTCAACAGAATATGCATACGCATCCGGAAGATATTGGATTTCCTGATCTTCCTTAATCCGGATTAAGTTTCCCCTTTTGCAGGATGCTATAATAATGGCAGAATGAGTGGCTATGATAAACTGTATATTGGGAAATGTCTCTTCCAAGACCTGAAGTACCTTCCACTGCCATTTGGGATGCAAATGCATATCGATCTCATCAATCAGTACAATTCCCTTCGCCGTTTTCAAATCTTTTCGTTCCGGATTCAGCAAGGCCAGACGAAATGCCATGTCCATGGTCATCCACAGCAGCGACTGATATCCGGCGCTCAAATATTTCACCGGTATCTCCCTCCCCCGCTCACAATAGACCATATCCTCAAAATCCTCCGAATAGTAAATCTGCGGTCTTTCTTCCAACTCGCTCATTTTCTGCATAACTGTCGCAACGATCTCTTTAAATGCCTCATATTCTGATATGGATCTTTTTTTGCGATACTCTGCCATCTCCATTTTCAGGCACCAGTCCTTGATGCTTTTAATATCTTTGGAGCTGTCCAGACATCCAATATAGCCGCATCTCCTGTCATCCAGCTTGTTTTGGGATGCTTTTCCAAAATCCTCCCGCCGAAATTGAGTTACTCTGGCCGTACTGTGATAGCTGAATAGCGGCAGTTCACTCTTCGGATCATTCACAAGCTGTTTCACAAACACAGACCATTTTTTTGCGTTTGTTGAAGTCCTGGATTCTCCTGTCTCATCATTTCGTATACGCGTACATGTAAATTTTTCCTCTCCATTGCAGACAATACCCGTAATCACAACAGGGCGAAAATATTCCGTGAAATAAGATGCATCCCCCACACTCTTTTTCTCAAAACGCACATCTGTCTGAAATACGCCTCTGGCCGTCACCCCTTTGATCCCGGAAAAAAATCCGCCCAGAGAAATAATCAGCGCTTCCAAAATTGCCGTTTTTCCAACCCCGTTATCCCCTATCAATAAATTTATCCCTGGACAAAAGGATATTTCCATGTCCTTTATCCCCTTAAAGTTTTTTATCTCTACCGATTCAAAATGCATCCTCTCACCTCCTGACGCTTTTACAGCTCTTCCTTCACCCTCCGGTACACAGCAGAATAGCTCTTTCCGGTCTCCCGGGCCAGTCTCCTTACGCTCTCATACTCCGGATAGGCCCACAGCTCTCCGTCTCTCTCACAAAATTTCACCTGTACTGTCCCCAGACTGGTCTCCCGGGTCTCTAGTTCCCGGTTCAGCACGCTTCGGCTCATACGCTTCCTGCGGATACCAATGGTGGTGGTTTCCCGAAAGAGAATTTCCTCCAGCTTCCGTATGTCCGCCTCCTGGCAAAGAACGCTGATCTTATAGGCCGGTCGGCATTTCTTCATATATATAGGTGTAAAATACACGTCCCTGGCCCCTGCCTCCAAAAGGCTCTCCATGGCATAGCCCAGCATTTCTCCTGAGCAGTCGTCCACATTGCTCTCCAGTTCCCAGATTTCCTCCTGCTCTTCCGGTTCTACCAGCATGGCCCGCAGGATATTGGCCTGCTTAAAGTCTTTTTTTCCGGCTCCAATTCCGATTTTTTGGATAGTAAAAGACTGGATAGCCTCTTTCTCTCCCAGTGCCGCTGCAATAGCCGCGCCTGTGGGGGTCACCATCTCCCCCGGCTGGTCTGTCAACACCAAAGGCAGCTCATAATCCGCCGCAATCTGCGCCACCGCAGGCACTGGCACCGGCAGCTTCCCATGCTGGCACCACACATGACCGCTTCCCTCATAAATACGGGATATGTAAACTTTTTCAATGCCCAAATCCTCCAGGCATACGGCCGTTCCCACAATATCTACAATGGAATCCACAGCCCCTACCTCATGAAAATGCACCTGCTCCATGGGCTTTTTGTGAACCTTGCCTTCTGCCTGGGCCACCACCTGAAAAATCTCCAGGGCGCGCTTTCGCACGCCGGGCTGTAGTCCTGCATTCTCCAGAAGCATTCGAATATCTCCATAGGTTCGATGTTCATGCCTATGTTCCCCATGTTCATGCCTATGCTCCCCATGTTCATGCTCTGTAAGCACCACGTCAAAATCACAGGCCTCCACACCGCATTTTTGCACGCGGCCAATGCGAAGCTCATAGCCGTCCACACCCAGGGATCCTAGCGTCTCCTTTAATACCTGCTCTGAGGCTCCCAGATCCAGCAGCGCCGCCACCGTCATATCTCCGCTAATCCCGGAATAACATTCCAGATATAATGTTTTCTCACTCATGCTTGTCTCCATTTCTCTTTAAGCTCCGGCCCTACTCCCCTTTTGGGGCAGCTTCCTGTCATTTAAGCAGATTGCCAGATTTCTCCCCCAGATCCAGGGGCTCGTTCATACTTCCCATCCGGTATCCCTGCAGGTCTACTGTCACATAGGAAAATCCCAGCCTTTTCAGTTCTTCCCGGATCTTCTCTCTGTTTTCCTTCCTCATCAGCACCGGCGCATATTCCTCCGGCACTTCCAGCCGGGCCAGGCTTCCATGGACCCGCACCCGCAGCTGTCCCCGGACTCCAAATTTTCGCAAATACTCCTCGGCCAGCTCCGTCATCCGAAGCTTTTCCGGCGTAATGGGCTCCCCATAGGCTACCCTTGATGCCAGGCAGGCCCCAGACTCCTTGTTCCAGGTGGGAAGACCGGCCTCCCAGGACAATTCCCGGATCTCTGCCTTGGAAAGACCGGCCCTTTGCAGGGGACTCTCCACACCCTGCTCCCTCACTGCCCGCATACCAGGCCTATAGTCTCCCTTGTCATCCATGTTGGAGCCCTCTATGACACAGGAAATACCGTGCCTGTTGGCAATCCTTCGGATTTCCGTCAAAATCGCCGTTTTACAGTGATAGCAGCGATCCGGCGGATTCTCGGCAAAGCCCGGAACCTGAAATTCGTCAAAGGCAAAGGCCACTCTTTTTATCCCGATCTTTTCTGCCAGAATGCGAGCCTCCTCCCCCTCCCGTTCCGGGTAGGAATGGGCAAGGGCAGTCACAGCCAAAGCGTGCTCCCCCAAAGCTTCGTGGGCTGCCCAGGCCAGATACGCCGAATCCACACCGCCGGAAAAGGCCACTGCCACTCCTTCCTTTTCCGCCAGATGTTTCAATAACTGCTCCTGTTTTTCTCTTGCTGTATTCATGATCTGTTCTCCTGCAGGCTCGTCTCTGTTTATCAGCTTCTATTATATCTGCCTGTCTTTGTCGGTGTCAAGCTTGCAAAATAATCCCTGTCTGCAAAATCATGTCTTCCCTGTCTACTCTGTCCTCTGCCACCGCCAAAGGGTCTGTCTCAGAATTCAGATCCTTTTCCCTGGTCTCCTTATGAATTTTCACTTTTTGAAAGCCTGCCTTTCGCTCCTGGTACACGGTAAGCTTCGGCTCCTCCTTTGCCGGGCAGATCACCACCCGGGCCTCATCCTCCAGCCACAGCTCCAGCAGATCCTGCGGAAACCAGGTCTCCTCCTCCAGATAGTCCCGGTATCTCACCACCTGCCTTCCCTGAAACTTCATATCCGGATTCACCTGAAGTCCCCAGCGGATCTGATCCATTTTGTCCTGTTTGTCTGTGTCTGAAACCACATAATGATTTTGGCTGGTCTCAAAACACCCGTACTCCTCATACAGCTCCTGCAAACGGTTCCACAGAGTTTTCCCCTCTGTTTTATAGGCGTCCGCCATCTCCCAGATCAGCCCGCAGATCCCTACAGGCTCCGGTTCCCGTACATAGGCTCCCGCCAGATAAGAACGACTCTCCTCAAACCCAAAGATAAACCGATTTTCCTCCCCTTGTTCCTCCAGGCAGGAAACAGCCCGCCCAATATAGTAAAATCCCGGAGGCGTCAGAATCACCTCCGCTTGGTATTTCCGGGCAATGCGATCCACCATTTCCGTGCTGGTCACAGAGCGCACCACAATCGGCTGTTCTGGCAGGGTTCCCTTTTTGTCTCGTTCTCCAAGCAGATAGTCCAGCAAAAGAACTCCCACCTGGTCTCCGGTGAGCACCACATATTCCTCCTTCTTTCTCACCGCCACACTCACCCGCTCTCCGGGCAAATCTGTGGCAAGCAGAAGATCCGCGCCCCTTTCCTCACACTGCCAAAGCCCCTGCATCAGGTTTTCCGGTTCACCTGGATCCAGATAGGAACAGGTGGAAAGGTCCTTGCCTGGCCGAACCTGCTCCGGCACCAGGCCAAGCTCCGTAACCTTCATATGCCGCAAGGCGCTGACCACACAGCAAATCCCTGCTCCATAAAGGGGCGTATACACTGCCCTTAGGTTCCCGGCCAATTCCCTGCGGACACGGCAGCCCAGGGCCGCCCTTAAAAAAGCCTTCAGTACCTGCTCCTCCATCCAGAGAATCTTTCCCTGCTCCCGGAGATTGTCAAAATCCTCCCCCGAAATCTGTGGCCAGTTCCCAGGGTTCTCCCGGACACAGCCAAGCAGCTCCTTTGCCTGATTTTCCATAATCCGGCTGCCGTCCGCCCCGTAAATCCTGTATTCTATATATTCCGCCTGGTCATAGCCAGAAGAAATGCCGATTCCTAAATCACAGCCCAGATATCTGACCGCAAAGGAGGGCACGGGCAGGGGAACAGCCTTTGGATATATCCAGACCTGACACCCCTCCAAAGCCAGGATGCGGGCCGTCTCCCTAGCAAATTTCTCCGCACGCCTGCCAGAATCAAAGGTAATGGCCACTCTGGCCCACTCCTTCAGATGGTATTGCTTCTTCTGATAGAGAAGGATTCCTCTCCCAATTTCCCGCGCAATTTGCAGATTCCTCTTCTGGTCCTCTTCTCCCAAAACAGCTCTGATGCCGCCGATCCCCAATGTCAGCTCCATTGCAGTATTTCCTCCATTTTTGTCGCTCACATTTATTTTGTCCGGTTTCTGACAGCTCATGCATATTGGAAGGAAGAATTAAGCAAAGGAGACCGGAACCCATGTGCGGCATTCCGGTCTCCCTATAGTCCTATTTGCGATTACTATTACTCTACTACAACGCCCTTTTGCAGCATAATGTTGGCGTACAGCGCCTTCTCACTGGTGGCAATAATAGCATAGGCTGTCTTTGCCTCCTCATAAAAGGCGAAGCGCTCAATATTTCCCACGCAGGCAGCGCCTCTCTCATCATGCTTTGCAACGATCTCTTTATATGTATCCCAGATAGGCGTCTCCACAGTATCCCCGGGCATCACCTCCATGAGATTCACCGGACACTCCACATAGGTGTCCAGAGGAAACAGCTGCAAAATCGCATCCAGCAGCTCCGGCACTCCATGGCCGTCGCAACGGATCACAATGGCGTTCTTCCCCATGGTTTCTGCCGGGAAATTTCCATCGGAAATCACCAGGCGGTCGCTGTGTCCCATTTCACACAGCACCTTCAAAAGCTCCGGGGATAAAATCTGCGGGATTCCTTTTAACATGTTCTTGTACCTCCTGTACTTTTATAATATCACTGCCGCCAGTCTGTTTTCTCCGGACAGAGCAGCTGACAATCTCTTTTTTGTTATTTTCTTCTGCGCAGCAGATATACTGTCGCCACAATCGCTGCCAATACCATCACTCCTGCAGCCGCCAGTAAAATTAAAAATATGGGGTGTTGCCCGGAATTGGATTTCACCTGCACTTTTGCCGGCTCTTCCACCTTCTTTTCATCCAGGTCTTTCCTGGCAGCCTCCTCCGCAGCCTGTCTGAGTGCCAGCGCCGCATCCTGCTCCAGCTCCTCTGCAGATCCTCCCTCAGGAGTCACTGTCACATGGTACGTTTTTCTCGCCTCGTCCTGCACCATATCATACATCTCGTTGCGAAGCCTGATGTCCTCTTCCTTCCAGTCTTCATAGGCCTCCTTCATCTGCGCCATGGTATGGGTAGGTTCCGCCATGGTGGCAAACCGCACAATTTTACGGTATTGGGCGGAATTCTCATGCCACTTCTGGTTCTGCAGCTCCACAAACTGCATCATCATCTGCTGAGGATTGGCCTCAGGCACGGCCAGATTCACACCTGCTGCCAGCTCTGCTCCGGAGTAGACTCCCACCTCCTCCTTATCCATGGCGATCCTGTAGGACCCGTCCTCCTCCAGTCCCTGAATCTGCAAGATCTCCTGGTTCAGCTCTCCCACCAGATCAAAAAGCTGATCAAACTCCTGGAATTCAAAGGTCATAGCCATGGGCAGGCATTCCGGCTTCCAGTTCCAGCACAAGCCCTTTTCTCCCCGGTAAAAATCCGTGACCTCTCCCTTTTTGCTCTCAGTTTCCCCATCCTGGGAAATCAGAAGCTCCGAAACTGTAGGGTCAGCGCCCTGAGCCTTCAGAATGTGGTAGGCCATAACCATTTGTCCCATGGCATTGGGATGCACGCAGTCCCATACGGTCAGCGTGTTATCCGTGCTCTCCTTCTGGATCTCCTGGGTCAGCTCCAGCATGGGTGTGTGCAGATCTACATAGTGGACCCCCCACTCCTGAGTTTTTACTGCCAGCTGTTCCGAATATTCGGTCAGCGCATTGTCCGTCATCCGGTATGGATTGCCGTTTGCATCAAAATTGGCCGAGCAAGTCTGATCATAGGGAGTAGGCGCAAGCACCAGAATATCCTCCCCTTTCAGCCCGTCCTCCTTAAGACGCTCCACAAGGCGGCCCATATTGGCTATATAGGTTTCCGTAGATACTCCCTGGAGCGCCTCGTTCATCCCCAGCATAATAACCGCTTTTCCCAGATTCTGGAATGCGGGATCCCTGTCATAGATATCCAGAATATCGCTGGCCTTATAGGAGGATACCCCCAGATTACGGAATTCCACTTCCTGGTTCGGAAACCGGCTTAGATAATAGTTGTAGAGAAACTCCACATAATTAATGGAGCTGTATTCCACATGGGTAATGCTGTCTCCGATAAAACCCACCACATCTCCCGCCTCATAAAATGTAAGGGGTTCCACAGACCCGGCCTTGCTTGTCTCCTCTTCAGGCTTTTCACCGTCCGCCTGGGATAATCCCTTGTCCACAGCTTCCATAAGACCCGACCCCGGTTTTCCTGATCCTGCCATCCTAATCTCTCCTGCCGCATCCGCTTGTCTCCCAACGCCTGCACACAGGCAGAGGACGCACAGCGCAGCCAGAAAACTTCTCTTTATCTGCATATAAATTCCTGACTTTCTATCAATTCTCACTCCACAGACAGTATACACGGAAAAGGGGCTCACCGCAAGGTGTGCCCCAAAATCTGTTATTCATTTTTAAGTCCCTGAAAAAAATCAGAAATAGCTTCCAGAATCCGGGTGAAAAAGTTTCCTACTTTGTCCTTATCCACATTAAGACCCATATCCTGAATCTTTTTGTACAGCTCCTCCGCCTGCTGAGCCAGAGCTCCCACATCCAGATCAAGCTTGCTGATTTTTTCCATAAGCTCCCGGATCTTTGCCATATCCTCCTCCGAAAGCTTAATCTCATACTTCTCGGCAGCCTCCCTGATAATGGCTTCTATCTCCTCGGTAGTCTGGGCTCCGGTCTCCAGAATTCGCTGCTTTACATAGGCGATAATCTCCGAAGCCTGCTCGGAATCTCCCAGCACATCGCCGATCTCACCAGTTAATACCAGTTCATTGGTGGCTGTCTCCAGCACATTTTCCGCCACCTGCTCCCCTGTCATGGTCTCATAAGCCTTCACGGCGCCGATCAGCGCCGCCGTGCCGGAAATATTGGCAGGCGCAGCCACAACAACCTCCGCATCCTGAATGCCTGCAGTCAGCAGTGCATTCCGATACATGGATACGGTGCAGTAAGAAATATTGTGGGTTTCCACCTGCAGACCGCTGCCCTCTGCCAGAGGCGATACCAAAACAGAGGACAGGGATTTGCTTCCGATTACATGGGCCGGAAGATAGGCGTCCAGATACTGATGCTCCTGATCATTGGTAACCGTAATCACTGTGTAATGCTCTAAATCCGCTTCTGTCAGCTCCATCTGCTGCAATACCGCAGCTCTTTGCTCCCCGGTCAGATCCGCGCCTAAAGCCACAATAGGCTCCCCAGGCTTTGCAGCCTGTAAAGGCATGACGCAAAGAGCCAGCTGCAGTACAGCCAGCAGCCCGGCTGCCCAGGGCCTCCAGCCTCTTCGATTCTTTTTTTCTGTCATTTTCATAATCTCCTCACATTTCGCAATCCAATTACATCCTGAATGTGGACATAAATCCAGGCATAGATATCCTGGTATACTTTTGCTCTGTCTGTCTCATTCAATATCTCATGGCGGTCATTTTCGTATAAAATCCAGGTCAGATCCTCCATTCCCACGGATTCAAAGCGCTTGCATACTTCTTCCACGCCCTTCCCAAAATTTCCAACCGGGTCCTCTGCACCGGCCACAAACAACACTGGAAGCTTCTTGGGCATCCTCTGCAGATTTTCCTGATCAGAGGCTGCCTCAATGCTGGTAAACAGATTGAAATACCCATTTATGGTAAACCGGAAGGTGCACCACTCGCTGGCTGCATAGGCGTCCACAATCTCCGTATCCTTGGTAAGCCAGTCATAGCGTGTCCTGCAGGGCTCAAATTTCTTATGATATCCCCCAAAGGCCATGGTGTCAATAAGCTTGCTTCGGTGATGCCAGCCGAACAGCTTTGCCTGCAGCCAACAGAGGGTTTTTCCCAGGCGCAGCACCGACTCGGGCTGACTGCCGGTTCCCATAATCACCGCCCCGTCCAGTTCAGAGCCAAGCAGGCACAGATACTGACGTACCAGAAAGGAACCCATGCTATGTCCCAGCATGAAATAAGGCTTGCCAGGATAACGGCTCTTGGTCTTCTTTTTCAACTGATGAATGTCTTTGAGAACAATCTGGTTTCCATTGGTCTCATGAAAAAAGCCATAGTCCTCCCTGGATGCAGCCGTGGCACCATGTCCCAAATGGTCGTTTCCCACCACCACCAGGCCGCGTTCCGCCAGGAATCTGGCAAAGTTATCATAGCGGTCTATGTATTCCACCATCCCGTGAACAATCTGAAGCACACCCTGTATGGGCTCTCCGTCCGGGCTCCACTCAATGGCGTGAATTTTATTTTTTCCATCTCCGGAATCATATGTGAATTCTCGTTTGTTCACCATAGATTCTTTCTCCTCTCGCCTGCCTTATTCAGAGTCTGTCTTTTGCACTTGCTGATTGTTCCCTCACTCTGGTCTGTCGTGCCAGCTCAAAAACCTGACGGTTTTTCCTATTATATCATAGTTCTTTCTGAAAAGCTTCTAAAATTTTTGTGAACAGGGCATTTGGGGGAGATTTGGAGGTGCTGGTATTACCATTGTATTTCCCATGATTCTTTTGTATACTCTAACTCAGATATGGAATCAGACACAATCTCCAGAGAGATCATACAGAAAGGTGGGAATACGCCATGAAGCGCCGGAACATTAAGAAACCGCCCACATTAGCCGCTCTTAAAAAATGGATTCTGGGTCAGCGGTTCTATCCGCTTCTGATGATTATTTTTAATTCCATTTTTTTCTGTGCTGTACTGATTATGGTTCTTATGTCTGTGGTCATTACCGGAAGGATTACCATTCATAACCGGGATTCCTATGCCTCCCGGTTTCTGCAGGATATGCGCCAGAACATTACCTTTGTAACAACAAACGTGGAAGCCTATTCCCGGTTTATCCTCTCTGAGGAAAGTATTCAGTCCATGCTGCTAGAAGACACCGCGTCCCCCACCTATAAAACCCTTGTCCGGGATGCCCGAAAAGAGGTAACCCGGCTTCTCATGGAACAAGATTACATTGAATCTCTTTCTATCTACAGTCTGGATGGAAACGGTTTTACCGCAGGGGACGGCCCCTCTTATTCCGTTGATTTTTCCGTCTGGAAGGAACAGGACTGGTATCAGGAGGCTTTTGATAAAAAGGGAAATTATCTGTGGGTACACTCTTCCTTTGACGGAATCGACGAATGGGAAGACAGGGTGGTATTTACTAGGGTCATCAATAAGACAGATACCATGGACAGAATCGGAATCATGGTGTGTATTCTGAATAACCAATACTTTACCAACATCATTTCAGATTTGAACAGCACAGGGATCGGAAGCTTTCTGATCTATGGTGAGGACGGCGTCCCCCTCTTTGGAGCCCCAGCCGGAAACGAAAACCTGCAAAAGCGGCTGAAAACGTCCGTGGCATCCCTGGGAGATCAGGCAACAACCCTATTTTCAGGAGGCTACCTGATCACAGGCTGCCAGGAATCTCATCTGGGCTGGAAACTAATCTGTGTGGAGCATGTCTGGACGGTTCTTGAAAACCAGAAAACCATTTTTCTTGTCATACTCATGGTTTCATTTCTCGTAATGGCTGCAGCCTCTCAAATATACAGAAAACTTGCCCACGTGGTTTCTCAGGAGCTGCAAAATCTGACGAAGGTCATGGAGCGGGCCGAAAACCAGGACTTTCAGGAGGAGATTCAGATTGAAAAGGTATGGGAGTTTATCCAGCTGGGAGATTCCTATAACAGGCTTATAAACCGGATTCACATGCTGGTAAATGAGGTCATGCAGCAAAAGCTGTATGCCAAGCAGGCACAGCTGGAAAGCCTGCAGGCACAGATCAATCCCCATTTTCTGTATAATACCCTGGACTGCATCAGCTGGAAAGCCATGGCAAACAGCCAGATGGAAATCGCTGAAATGATACAGTGTCTCTCGAAAATGTTTCGCTTCAGTCTGGGCAGCGGCGAGAAAGAAATTGCATTGGCAGAGGAGATCGAAAACATCAAAAATTATCTTTTCCTCCAGAAAAAACGATTTAAGGACAATCTGGTTTACCTTATCGACGTACCCCAGGAGCTCTCAAAATATCACATTATGAAGTTTCTCCTTCAGCCTCTGGTGGAAAACAGTATTCTTCACGGCCTGCAGCCAAAAACAGAAAAGGGGTATCTTGGAATCAGCGCCCAGGTGGAGGAGGGGATATTGACTCTCTGTGTATGGGACAACGGAACCGGAATTAACGAAGAACAGATGGAACAGCTGCTGCGGGGAAACACCTATGACAACAGCAGAAAGCGGCACAGACATGGGGTTTACAACGTCAATGAACGTTTGCGCATGCGCTATGGAGAGGACAGCGCGCTGCATTTTGAAAACCGGAAAAAGGGAGGAACGCGGGTTACGATCCGCATTAAGACAGAGAGTTTACAGGAACTTTCAAAATAGGGGGATTTTATGTATAAAGTTTTTCTAGTGGACGACGAGCCTGTTGTTCTGGAAAGTATGAAAACAGTTATTGAATGGGAATATCTGGGATTTACTATCTGCGGGGAAGCAGAAAGCGGGGAGGAGGCCTGGGGCCTTTTGGACAAATGCCGTCCGGATCTGGTCATTACCGATGTGATGATGGCTCAGATGAGCGGAATTGAGCTGGCCGAGCACATAAACCTGCATTATCCAGACATAGAGGTTATTATTATCAGCGGTTATGATGAGTTCGACTTTGTGCGCTCCGCCATGCAGGCCGGCGTGGTGGAGTATCTCACGAAGCCCACAGAAAAGCGGGAGCTGGAGCGGGTACTGAAAAAAATTGCAAGGCGGATCCAAAAGCGAACAGACTTTGAGAACAGCCTTCGGGAAATGAAAGAGATCACCAGAAAAAACCTGCCCATTCTGCGGAATCAGTTTTACAATGACCTGATGAATCAGATCATAGCGGAAGAAGAAATTCCGACTCATCTCAACTATTATGCATCTCCTCTCACTTGTAATCCTTATCAGCTATGGCGCTTCCGGCTGGATCAGACAGAGCAGAGGGAAAGGCCAGGCATGAGAGAGCTTTTGCGGGCTCAGCTGGAAATGCTGCTCCGGGACCAGCTCCAGCAGACCTGCCCCTATGATTTTTTCGTGCGGGGCAGAGATTTGTGCTGTATTGTGGAGGATGGCCGGGAAAGGAGGGATTCCCAGGGAATGGTCCGGGAAATGTTGGAGGATGTTCTCCAGGAATTTCAAAATCTTACCCGGAACAGCGTCTCTGTGGGAATCAGCCGGAAATACGAAAGCTATCTGACTCTTTCCCGCGCAGCCCAGGACTGTGAAGCCGCCTTGGAGTTCCGCTACAATCTGGGGGAGGGCAACTGCATCTTTTTTGACGAGGTGCAAAACATTTCCGGAAGGGGAGCGGACAGTAACTATGAATTGCTGAACAAGGCCTGCATGAAGCTGCGGGCCCTGAACAAAACGGATGCCAAAGCCCTCATAGAGAGGATCTACCGGGAGCTAAAGGAAAATAACGCTATCTATCAGCAGGCCTACAGCCAGACGGTGCTTTTGATGACAGAATTATACGCCATTTGCTGCGAGGAAAAAATACGGAATAAAATCATGGAATGTCTGCGGGAATTATACCGATACCAGACTGCAGACGCCCTGCAGGCCCTGGTCGTTGCTTTCCTGGATGAAATATTGGACGCAGCCGTGGCAAATGTGACAGAAAAAAATGAACAGATCATCCAGCAGGTAAAAGCATATGTAGAGGCCCATTTGGGAGAAAAAATCTCCCTGGTGGATGTGGCGGATGCCGTTCATCTCAGCAAAAATTATTTCTGTAATATTTTCAAAAAGGAACAGGGAGAGACCTTTTTTGCCTATCTCATGCGGATGCGCATGGAAAAGGCCAAAGAGCTTTTGCGGACTACGGATCATAAGGTGTATGTGATCGCAGAACTGGTGGGCTATACGGATTACTTCTATTTTTCACAGGTATTTAAAAAATACGCGGGCGTCACAGCCGGGGAATACCGGGAAATCTATGACGGAGAGTAGAAGACTATTTATACAAAATCTTTAGAGAAACATGGAATTTATTTTGCAGGATATAGAAAAATGCAGTTACCATTCACCAAAAGCGTAACAAAATGCATAATATTACAAATCCTGTTGGAATATTTTCCATGTTTTTTTACAGTCACACATGTTAGTATACTGACATGTTCAGATCCATGCAGAAAACTCCCTTGGCAAAGTCTGAACGCTGATACACACGCAAACCGAAAAGGAAATGGAAATGGAGGTAGGAAAATGAAAAGGAAAAAATTCATGGCGCTTCTCTTAGCAGCCGGCATACTTGGTTCTTTGGCTGCATGCGGAAACAAAGAAAATGCTCCCGCAGAAAATGCGGAAACTCAAAACGCAGCGGAAAAGGTACAGATTCTCCTGGACAAAAACGCATTTCAAAGCGGATATATGCAGGCCACTCAGCCGGAGTGTGTGGAGCTCTTAAGGGCTGGAAAGCTTGCCATGTACCCCACAGGCTCCTGGCAGGTTTCTGTCTTCGAGAAAGAAGAGAATATCGGCTGTGCAGTCTTCCCTAAGACGGGAGAGGAGAATCCCTACCTGTCCTGCTGCGGAAATGCGGCGGACTCCGGAATTGCAGTTAGCGCCAATTCTGAATACGCGGAGGAAGCGGCTAAGCTTGCGGTGGAATATTCTAAGGTTTTAAACGATCATCGGGCCAAAAACGGGGAGCAGACCTATTTTCAGACAGATATAGAACCCAGGGAACGCTCCGAGATGGTGCAGACTTACATTGATAACTTTGATAAATTGGAGAAGTCTCAGCTCTGGTGGTATACCTATCTGGATACAACCATTGGAGAGCCCATGCGGGATCTGTCCCACCAGCAATTTGCCGGGGAGATTGACGTGGATACTTTTGTGAAGGAGCTGGACCGGATTATCGCCGGAAATTAGAGCAAAAGAGGCTGCTGCAAATATCAAAAGCGGCAGCCTTTCTTTTCAGAAAGGAGGCTTTCCCTTGAATAAACTACTATCCAATAAACCGGTGATTGCCTTGTTTGTGCTTCCTGGCCTGCTGCTGTTCACCTTTGTGTTTCTGTATCCCATTCTCTATACTCTGGGTCTAAGCTTTACCTCCTGGCGGGGAATCGGCCCCAAAGAATCCGTGGGGCTTGGAAACTATATCCAGCTTTTTACACAGGATCCAGTGTTCAGGCGGGCCCTGATAAACACTCTGACTATCCTGGTGGTGGCAGTGACCGGGCAGCTGATACCAGCCCTGTTTTTTGCAGTGCTTCTCTCCAATGTCGGGAAAAACACCCGGTTTTTTCGCATTGCCTTTTTCATTCCCGTGCTTTTGTCCACAACGGCAATCGCTCTCATGTGGCAAAAAATCTATGATGTGAATTTCGGAATGATCAATGAATTTCTGCGGCTTTTGGGTTTCTCTTCTTTGCAGCGGGACTGGATGACAGACAAGGCCACCTGTCTGGTTGCCGCTATCATTCCGGTGATCTGGCAGTGGATCGGCTATCACATGATTATTCTCTATGCGGGGTTAAAGGGGATCCCCGTCCAGTATGTGGAGGCTGCAAGGCTGGATGGCGCCACAGAATTCCAGACCGTTACCAGGGTGATTCTGCCTATGCTTCGGGATATCCTGAAGGTGTGCCTGGTTCTGGCCGTGGTGGGCGGCATCAAGATCTTTGACAATATCTATGTGATGACCGGAGGCGGCCCCTACAACATGACCACCACCATTGCCATACACATATACAAGGAATCCTTCCTGAAATTTAATTACGGTTACGGAAGCGCCATTGCCGTTGTTCTGTGTCTGGTTTGTGTGGGCGTATACCTTCTAATCAACAAGGTCATGTCCCATGAACCATTGGAGTACTGAGAGGAGGCTTTTTATGAAGAAAAAATCCTGGATCAGAATTACCATCCTGTCTGCCTTTGCCGTGTTACAGATTTTCCCGCTTCTCTGGCTTATGAATTTTTCGCTGAAAACAAAAAGCGAGATCTACACAGAGAGCTCTCTAAGGCTTCCTGACGTTCCCCAGTTTGGAAACTATGTCTTAGCATGGACAAAAGGCAATGTGGCGGAGTATTTTACAAACAGCGTTTTTGTCACCCTGGTCAGCGTGCTGATCACCTTGGTCCTAAGCTGTATGATGGCCTATGCCATTACCAGAATGAAGTGGAAGGGAAGCAATCTGGTGTTGACCTTTCTGATGCTGGGCATGATGGTTCCCATTCATGCCACCTTAATCCCTTTATTCCTGCTGATGCAAAAAGCCGGACTTTTAAATACTCATTGGTGCGTGATCCTTCCCTATATTGCATCAGGCCTCCCCCTGGCTGTGTTTATTATCAGCAATTTCCTGCGAACCATTCCCCACGAACTGGAGGAGGCTGCGTTTATAGACGGCTGCGGCATAATCCGGGCATTTCTCTACATTGTTCTCCCGGTGGTAAAGCCGGCTATTTCTACCGTAGCAATCTTTACTTTTATGAGCAACTGGAATGAGTTTATCATGGCGTCCACCTATCTGCAATCCACGGACCTCTACACCCTGCCCATTGGCCTCACCGCCTTCCGGGGAGCCTATTCCGCAGACTTAGGGCCTATGACCGCCGCTATTATCATTACCTGCCTTCCCCTGGTACTTTTTTACTGCTTTTGCAGCGAACAGGTGGAAAAAAGCTTTGCTGCAGGCGCCGTGCTAAAATAAACGCCCTGCAGCAGCCAGCATAATCAAACAGACAACCCATAGCCAGTCCCTTGGGGCATGGTGATAGTTGTCTTGTAGAGCGCTCTTGGAAAATCGGTCAAAAAGAACCAGGGCAGCAAGCCTTCCAGAAGCGCTTCTGTAGAAAGTAGGAGGAAAAAATGCAGACTTCAAGAGAATGTGTAAAAAGAGCTTTGACGGGAACCGGGCCGGACCGGATTCCAGTCTGCCTGGATTTTGACCAGGACCATCTGAACAGAGCAATTACAGAAAGTATTTTACAGGATTATACATCAGATGTTATCATTGTAAGCAGCTATGATCCGGAGTTTGTGCCCGTGGGTGAGGGCTATTCTCCGTGGGGCTATAAAATGGAAACCTTTGGGGAAACCATGGGGGAGGTAAAAGACCGTCCCCTGGAATCCTGGGACAACTTTCATGCCTGGAAAAGTCGTCTCCCTGATTTCTCCCAGGAAAGGCGGTATGAAAATGTCAGGGAAATCCGCCAAAAATACCCGGATCGGTATGTGGTGGGAGGCCTGGGCATGATGATGGAAGAAATCATCAACCTGCGGGGCTATGCCAACTGTATGATGGATTACTATGAGGAGCCAGAGCAGCTTTGCCAGCTCATCGACTGCCTGTACCAGATTGCCAGACAGCAAATCGACGGGTACGCAGCGGCAGGTCTGGACGGCGTCATAGCCTGGGAGGACTGGGGGCTGCAGAAAGGTCCTATGATGTCCTACTCACTGTGGCAGGAATTTTACTATGACAAGATGAAGGATCTGGTAGATTACATCCACAGCAAGGGCATGACCTATTTCCTTCACTCCTGCGGAAATATCCTATATCTCCTGGATACCTTTGCAGAGTTTGGAATCGACGCCATTCAGATGGATCAGCAGATGAATATGGGGCTGGATCGCTTAAGCTCCTGGAAGGGAAAGCTTTGTTTCTGGTGTCCGGTGGACATCCAGCACAGCGTAGACATGTCCTTGGAGGAAATGGGACAATACATCCATGAGATGATAACCTCCCTGGGAACAGAAGATGGCGGCTTTATGTACAAAGCCTATCCTCAGCCGGCGGCCATCCATATGCCGGAGGAACAGCTGCGGAGGGAAATCCATTTTATGCAGAGTTATCGTTACATGGAAAAGGCGCACACAGTCCCTGTTCCATTGACGGATTAAAGAAAGGAGGCACATGATGGAAAAATGGGGAAACCTGCAATACCAGCCCAATCTTCCCTTGGGGGAAAACAGAACCTATGTTACAGGAGGGGAAGCGCATATTGCCCTATCCCTGAAGGCCGCAAAAGAAGGCATGGTATTGCTGAAAAATCAGGCCAACACCCTTCCCCTGGCCCGGGGAACAAAAGTGGCCTTATTTGGAAAGGGTAGTTTTGATTATGTAAAAGGCGGCGGCGGAAGCGGCCAGGTCTATACAGCCTACAGTAGAAATCTCTATGAGGGCCTGAAACTGCAAAATGACAAGGTACAGATTTTTGAAAAGCTCTCCCGCTTCTATAAGCAGGCAGTGGAGGCTCAGTATGAGGAAGGCCTTCCGCCTGGTATGACAGAGGAGCCTCAGATCCCGGAGGAGCTCCTGAGGGAAGCAGCCGCTTATACAGACACTGCTATTGTGGCTATCAGCCGTTTCTCAGGAGAAGGCTGGGACAGAGCCAGCGGGAAACTGGCAGGTAAAGAAGGGACCGACAGCACTACGCCCAAGAGCACTGAAAAGGAAAAAAATGCAAGGGAAAGAAACACAGCGGAAGGAAACACAGAAGCGGAAAATCCTCTGCTGCGTGAGAAAAAAATGATGTCTCTCTCCACGGATCTGTTTGAGAGGGGAGATTTCTACCTGTCTCTTCGGGAACAGGCCCTGGTGGAGGCCGTGACAAAAAACTTTACCCATATAATTATTGTTATGAATGTGGGAGGCATGGTGGATACCTCCTGGTTCAAAGAGAATCCTTGTATCCAGGCTGTTCTCATGGCCTGGCAGGCGGGCATTGAGGGAGGCATGGCCATGGCCCAGCTGCTTGTAGGGGAAGCCAACCCCTGCGGAAAGCTTTCGGACACCTTTGCCGCCTCTTTGGAGGATTATCCCTCCACCTGGAATTTCCATGAATCAGAGGACTATGTGGATTACACTGACGACATCTATGTGGGATACCGGTATTTTGAGACCATTCCCGGCGCCTCCCAAAAGGTCAATTATCCCTTTGGATTCGGACTTTCCTATACGGATTTTCAGATCACATGTGCAAGGGTAACGGAAACTCCCACAGGATTTTCCTTCCAGGTACAGGTTGTGAACACCGGAGATATCCCGGGTAAGGAAGTGGTTCAAATCTATGTAAAAGCCCCTCAGGGTAAGCTTGGAAAGCCGGAAAAGGAGCTAAAAGCTTTTGGAAAAACCAGGCTGTTACAGGCAGGAGAAGCCCAGATCCTTACGCTTTTTGTCTCCAGGGCCTCCCTGGCCTCCTACGACGATCTGGGAAAGGTACAGAGATCCGCCTACATTTTGGAGGAGGGAATCTACCGGTTCTTTGTAGGAAATTCTGTGCGGGATGGCAGCTGGACTGATTATGTCTATGAGCTGAAGCATCCTTTAATTGTAGAGCAGTTGACTCAAAAGCTGGCCCCTGCCCAATTAAAAAAGAGACTATGCGCCGACGGCTCCTGGGAAGAGCTGCCCCTTAAAGTCCCCCATGACCCGGATGCCAGCGGAATCGGAAAAATTCCCTTTGCGGAAATGGAGGAATACACGCCTGGCGTGCGGGAGCAAAAAGGCGTGCCCCTGAATCCTAATCTGTGGGATTCTTCTCACCCGCTTCTGGAGGTGGCAGAGGGAAAGCTGTCTATGGAAGCCTTCATAGATCAGCTGTCTGATGAAGATCTGGCCTGTCTCCTGGGAGGCCAGCCCAATACCGGAGTGGCAAATACCTTTGGCTTTGGCAACCTGCCGCAATGGGGCGTACCTAATATCATGACTGCAGACGGCCCTGCAGGACTTCGGATTCATCCCAAATGCGGGGTTTCTACAACCGCCTGGCCCTGCGCCACTCTGCTTGCCTGCACATGGAATCCTAAGCTTGCAGAGCAGGTGGGGATCGCCGGAGCCCGGGAGGTAAAGGAAAATCATATAGGTGTATGGCTCACACCGGGAATTAATATTCACAGGAGCCCACTGTGCGGGAGAAATTTCGAATATTATTCCGAGGATCCCCTTCTCACCGGCAAAATGGCCGGTGCAATGGTTCATGGTATCCAGTCAGAGCATATTGCCGCCTCTGTAAAGCATTTTGCCTTTAATAATAAAGAGACAAACCGGAGAAACAGCGACTCCCGTGTTTCTGAGCGTGCGGCCAGAGAGATTTACCTGAAGGCCTTTGAAATCATTGTGAAAGAGCAGAATCCCTGGACCATCATGTCCTCCTACAATATGATAAACGGCCACAGATGCTCCGAGTGCAGAGAATTGCTCACGGATATCCTGAGGGGCGAATGGGGCTTTCAGGGCATGGTTACCACCGACTGGTGGAACTGGGGTGAACATTACAAGGAGACAAAAGCCGGAAACGACGTAAAAATGGGCTGCGGATATCCAAAACGGCTGCTGCTGGCAAAAGAGCAGATGCTCTTGACAAGGGAGGAAATGGAAGTCTGCGGAAAGAGAATCCTGGAACTGATTCTGAGGATGGATTAACAAAAAGGGTCTGTGGCAAAACAGCTGCATTTTGCCACAGACCCTTCTTTATTTAGATTTCTTTATATATTATTCTATATGGGGCAGTCCGTCAAATCCCGCCTGCAGCTCTGCATCTGTGGGAATGTAGTCCTCCATTTTTCCGTCATTATATTTCCCG